>DAIQBG010000018.1:0-73632 GCA_036781265.1 Anaerolineales bacterium
GCGTAGGCGCGGCGCTCGCTAAGGCACTTTATGGGGCTGGATGCCTAGCGGGTGTAGACGGCGGCAGCGTGGATGCCAAGACCCTTCTAGAGGAAAGTGTGAAGCTTTGGCGAGCATTAGGATCGGCGGGCCTGACCGGTCTGGCTCACACGCTTTCCAATTTAGGACAGATCACGCGGAACCTGGGCGACCCGGCTACAGCGCGCGTCCTCATCAATGAGGCGATCATACTCTTCCAAGAGCAAGATGAGCGTTGGGGCCTGGCTTGGGCGCTTTCTTACATGGGTATGGCTGTCCGCGATCAGGAGGACTTTGTCCTTGCTTCCTCATTTGTCGAGGAGAGCATCACTTTATGGAGAGATCTGGGAAACCCATTCGGATTGGGCTCCGCAATCCGAGCCCGTGGGAACATTGCCTTGCGGGAGGGCAATTACGAGCTTGCCCAGCGTGCTTATTCTGATTCTCTTGCACTCATGAGAAAACTGGGTAACAAGAATGCAGTGGCCAATTCGTTGATCGATCTGGGGCAAGCGACGCTGTGCCTGGATGATGGTATTCAGGCGAAAACTTACATTCAAGAGAGCTACGAGTTGATTCGAGAGTCAGGCAATAAATCCTGGCTTGTGGACTGTTTTTACTATTTTGGGCTTCTGGCGGGGTATGAGGGTAATAACCAGCAAGCCAAGATGTTCTTGGAGCAAGTCCTGGTGCAGAGACGACAGGGCGGATCCATTTGGCAACGCGCGAATGCTCTGATGGGATTAGCCGGGGTTGCTGCTGCAGATGGTCAGGCGCTGCGTGCGGCTAAGCTATTGGGTGCTGCCGATACACAAATCAAGGCCGGCGCCTCTTATTGGGACGCAGCCGAGAGCCGATATATACAGCGTGCCGTGGCGAGCGCGGTGGCTCAAGTTGGTGAGGTCGCATTTGCAATAGCGCGGGCTGAAGGCCGGGAGATGACATTTGAGCAGGCTTCTGCCTATGCATTGGAAACTGAGCCGTCTGCTTAGCCAAAGTGCCGGCCGGCGGTCATGTAGGTCCTTAAGGGAACTGTTGGATAAATCCCAATTTTAGAGATTTGAAGCTAATATTTATGTTCCGGCATAATTTACAAACATGGTTAGCGAAGAAATCCAGCGAGTAGGCCGGACTTCTTCGTTTCTCTATTGGTCTCTTTTAGCAAGGTGTCTAAAGCCTGGCCCGAATCCATTATATTGTCACTGTCACATAAGCTGTGGCGGTCAAATCAAGTTTACGGGGATGAATCCCAGCTGGCGTGCTTTTTCTTTAATCGATTCTTTTAATGTGTTGGAATCTCGGCTCACAAACTTACTGTACAACAATTCTTACAAAGATGATGTCCTCAAAGGTGACCCCGGCCGGGTTGGACATCTGCCAGGCGCTCAAATACTCACCGATCGCCTCGGGGGCGGTAAACTGCACGGAGACTTCCACTTCCTGTCCCGGCTGCACTACCTGGGCAATCGGCTGAGCCTGGCCTGCCATTTCGTTGGCGTAGCCGGCGTAGACCAGCTCGTATCCTTCACCCCAGGGACAAGAGCCTGCGTTCCGTACACGCCAGGTTTTCAAGAAATCCTGCCCGGGAGACATATCGGTATCGTCCGGGACGTTGACGTCTGCGACAAATTCCAGGCTGTCGCACAACGCGATTGTGGTTCCTGAAGCGTCGGTGACCTGGGCAAATGCCCCGGTCGCCGTTGCGGTGGTAACTGTCCCGGTGACTCCAGGCGTTGCGGTTTCAGTAGGTTGCGCTGGCGTGGGGGTGAATGCGGCAGCGGTCAGGGTAAACTGAGCAATCACTGTTCCGGCTGCGGATGTGCGTACGGCCGCAATATCAGGCGTTGGGTCCTGACTGGGAGCCTCTGGCGACGCACATGCTGTTGCGACGAGCGTTATAAGCAATACCACCATGGTCAGTTTGAATTTCATAGAGCCTCTTTCCATTGTTGCGCAGATAGCAAACTATTCGACCACTTTGATGACCACTGTGAGCGGCGTACCGAAGAACGCGCCATTATCCGACTGCATGCGCCACGTGGCGGTATAGTCACCGGGCTGCAGGGGCGCTGTGAGGTTTACACCGAGATCGGCGGTTTCGCCGGGGTCCACGAAATCATCGGCAGAATCAAATACAACCGACTTCGGATTCAACGCGGAGGAACCGCCGACGAAAGCCAGGGTATAGCCTTCATCCCACATGCAGCTTCCGGTATTTTGTACGCGCCAGATCTTCTGAAATTCATCGCCTGGCCTACCACCCCGCCCGGCGTCATCGTTAAAGATTGTGCCGTCCGGGATGGTGACATCTGCGACAAATATATTGTTATTGCAGGCGTCCCCTAACGATACGGTTGCAGCCGGCACTACTGGCGATCCGGCCACCGCTGTAAAGCCGGCGAGAGGAGTGGTATTAGGAGTAACGTTGAATGAGACGGTCGGGAGTGCGCCCGAGCCTGCTGTCGGAGCGGCTGCACCGATGGTGCCGGTGGTGGGCACGGCGGCTGTCGACAGGGAAAGGGCAGTATTGGTGGGGGCTGGCGTATTCGAAGGTGCGGCGAGGGCTGTCTGCGTCTGCTGGGCCCCGATCTGGGCTACAGCAGTCTCGAAGGCGGCCGTGTTGATTGCGTTCACATCTACCGTGGGAGCCGGGGTCGCACCCGCATTGCAGGCTGCCAGCGTCAGTGCGGCAATCAGCAGGATGAAAAGATGTCGCCGCGGGAATTTTCGAACGAGCATTTTGTTACCTCCAGGATTACAGTCGAAATCATGGGCTGGAAGCGCTCGCAATAAGCGCTTCCAGCTTCATTATACCGCCTTGGACAGCAGGCGGGGCAGCCTGAGGCAGCTGCTGCGTCAGGGTTTGTTCGTCTCGGTCGCTGTCGGGGTTGCAGTATCTGTCGGTGTCGCTGTCGCCGTGGCAGTCTGCGTTGGCGTAGCCGTGGGAGTCAGTGTCGGTGCAACGGTACCGGTCGGGGTGGCGGTGGGCGGCGCAGTCGTGAGGGTCGCGGTGGCAGGTTGTGCGCTTTGCCGTGCAATACGCGGGTTGACCCACAGAGCGAAGTCTTCATGCGAGGATCCGTTAGCATGAGCGGAGAGGATGAACTTCACATTTTCTCCGCTCAGCGAGCTCAGGTCAATGTTGATGGGATAGAACTGCCCCTCATAGACTTCGCGCCACTGGCCCAGCGTTTGAATGCGTCCGGTCCCGATCTGGTATTGCAGACGGAAGATAATGTCACAGTCATTGGCTTTGTACAGACAGCCGATCTGAGCCTGGAAACGATCTCCAGACTGGATGCGGATGGGTGGATATTTGCCACTGAGCATGCCTTCCCTGCCGCTTTCGGGATATGTGAGCAGAGCGCTGCCTTGCGCTGCTCTGCCGTCTTCCAGCTGCGGCGAGTTCAGCACGATCACGAAGCCCCTCTCATCTCCCTGCGTCCCCGGGCACGGCAGATCCTCTCTATCGTTCTGCCAGCCAGCCTGACAGTAATTGGCAATGAAATCATAGCCGGACACCGTATAGCCGGTGACATCCACAACCACGTAAAAGCTTGAACTGGCGTTGTTACCGATCCCAAACAGCACGTTCGACGCATTGCGCAGCTGCCAATAACCCTGAAACCGGCCGCTCCGGTTTGGGGCGGTCAGATTGACCGCCAGATCAATCGTCTGGCCGGGCGCGACATTGGTAGGCAGCGAAATGGCTAACGGGGCTCCGAATCGCTCTCCTGTCACGAAGACAAGAGCATACGAAGTCGTCCATGTGCAGGTACCGACGTTCTTAAGCCGCCATATTTTCGTGAACGTACTTCCCAAGGTTACATCTGCGCCATCCGGATAGGTCACATCGTTGACGAACGCGGCTGCATCACAGCGGCTGACCGGAACCGGGGAAGACAGGGGCGGCACCGAGGTAAAGGTCGGGAATGTTGTCACGGTCACCGTAGGGCTTGTGCCAAGAGACAACGTTGGCGTCGGCGAAAATTGGGTAGATACGGCCTGTGTGGACATCGCTTCGAGCGTCTGTGCCGCCGCCGTATAAAGCGCGTTAAGCGTGGCCGCCGGCTGCGGGGTCGCCGAGACAAAAGGTCCGCTACATGCCAGAATGACTGCCAGAGCGACCACAGGGATAAAAAGTTTCTTTAAAAGCATGCGATGCATGTGTTCCTCCAGTTGATAAATAAGCCAACCAATAAGACGATTCAACTGCTTTTCTAGTTCCCAAAAAAAAAGGAGCCTGTGAGTATCACAGGCTCCTTTTTTAGTTGAATTCGCAGAGCTCCGGCAGCTCCACCGTCTGAAACTCCCGGTAATACGGCGAGGTCATGATAACCTGTGCCCAGCGCGGGTTTGGAGAGGAGTCCTTGTGCTGAGACCATTCCCAGTCGAAGGATTTCGTCATGGCTTCGGTGAAATTAAGCCGGTAATTGTTTTCTCTATGACCATCGCTTTGCAGAGTGCTGAAGATGACGTTCAACGGTCCGTTGGTGGTAACGTTGGCTGTGATCGTGTAGAAGGTATTGGCAGGGGCGCACTGGCGGTCTACCGTGTAGGATACCGCTGTCACATCAAAGACGGTTTCCGTCCTTCGGTTTTCCGGGGTTAGGCTGCCGACCACGATAGAGACAACTAGAGGCACACTGTATTGCCCGACGCCGAACGACTCTCCCCAGGGGGATTTAAGCATCCACTCGCCGGTATACGAGCCTCCCTGTGCGGGGGCCTTTAAAATTATGGGAACCTCAACGGTCTGGCCGGGCTCTGCTGGCTGCGGGACGTTATACACGGCAGAACCGTCCATGATGTCACCCCCGTTAAAAACGAGTTGCCAGCGCGAGTCCCAGGTACAGGTCCCGGTATTGCGTATCTGCCAGACCTTTGTAAATACTGTGCCTGGCTGGATGATCGTCCCATCGGGATGGGACTCTCCGGCGAATTCGGCGCTGGCGCTACAGAATTCGACGGGTGCCTGGGCCAGGGCTGTGCCTGTAACGGTGACGAGCGTGGCAAGGGGCATGGCGGTGTGGGTGGGAGCGGGGGACGGTGAAACCGGCAAAGTCGCCGTTGGATTTTGGGCCTGGACCGTTTGCGCCACGGCCGTCGAGATTGTATCTTCCGGGGGCTGCGACGGACCACAAGCGGTGGCAAGCAGCACAAAAACAGCTACCAGAGCGAAAATTTTATAGTTGCGGAACTCAAACATTAACACTTCCTTTCCATTAAGCGAGTAGGGCTCGTAATTATACCTTTTACAGGAAAAGCGCCCGGCGTCGCCGGGCGCTCGCTATTCTATCAGGGAAGTGCCACTCGCGGGCTGACCCAGACCGCCATATCCTGGGAGGCGGTCCCATTGGCAAAGACAGCAAGAACGAACTGGACCGTTTTCCCGGCGATACCGCTCAGGTCGACATCCACATCTCTCAAAGCTCCGTCACAGGTTTCTGTCCATTCCCCGAGGGGCCGGGTCACACTTCCCTCCCGATAATTTAGCTGGAATTTGACGTTTCCGGCACCGCAAGTCCCGTCGCTAAGCGCCAGAAACCCAATCCTGGCTCTGAAGCGTTCGCCGGAAACCACCGTATAAGCCGGATACGTGCCTGTGATCACGCCGTCCGTCACTACATGCGGGTGCATTTGCAGGATCTTGGAAGGGGCAGTCCCGTCTTCGAGTCGTTGTCCATTTCGGTGCATGGCGAAACCGTTCGTATCCGTTTCCGGGCCGCCGAAGGTGAGTGTGGCCGCGGTGCTGACCCAGTTGGCATCCACGGCGCGGGTGTGCAGATCGAGCCCCGAGCTGGCTGCCGCGACCCGAACCTCGACAAAGAAGGACCTACCCTGCGTTCCGCCCAGCACGGGAATCAGCACGCCGGAAGCGTTGCGGATGCGCCAGTAGCTGCGATACGTCCCCGGCGTGGTGGGAGCGGTAAAGTTCACCGAAAGGTCCACTTCCTGTCCTGGAGCCACGGTCCCAAACGATTGAGCGATGCCGCCCATCTGATCTCCGCTATCGAACACGAGCGTGTACCCGGACCAGGTGCAGGTCCCTGCATTGCGAAGCCGCCAGGTCTTTGTGAAAGACGCTCCCGGAGCGATCTGCGACCCATCCGGGATGCTCACATCTCTAATGAACTGGGCGAGGTCGCACAACGAAGTCGCGGTTGCCGCCGGGGGGCGCGTGGAGGCTGGCGGCAGGGTGGCAATCGACAGGGGTGTATTTGTCGCCTGCGCCGGCGGCAGGGTAGGCGTGCTGAACGGCACCGATTGCGTTAGCTGCGCCTGCACGGTCAACGCTGCGGCAGTCAGGACCACGTTCGCTTCCTGGGTGGGCGTCACGGGCGCATTGGATGGCAGGTTACAGGCGGAAAGGATGAAGATGAGGGCAGTCAGGATGAATACTGCTCGGGCGGTTTTGAACATTGGATTCTCCTCGTTGGGCATGGCAATTTTACTCCCCGCAGGCTAGAAAAACGCTTCAACAAGCGTGCGGAGCACACGAATACAGACGGTCTTTTTTTCTGCTTTGTTCCTCATGTCTATATCAGAAAAACCTCTCCAGCGCATCGCCTGGAGAGGGAATTGACCTGTACCATGTTTCTTCAGGAAGCGTCTTTACTTCCTGCAGACTCGCTGACGCACTGCCACGAACTTACCTCCGGAGCTCAGGTCGAGCTCTCTTTTTCGTATGGCTTGCCATCTGCGGCTGGCGGGACGCTCCGACCCACCACGCCGGCCAGCACAATGATCGTCAGCAGGTACGGGAGTCCGGTAAAAAAGTTGTTATAGAGGCTGGGGTATGCCTGTTGGATACCTGCTAGAAACGTACCCAGATCCCCGGCGGGGGGGGCCAGCCGGATCGCTACGCCGATGGCCTGCGATCCCATGAAGAGGAGTGCGCCTCCAAATGCGCCCAGCGGGGTCCAGCGGCCAAAGATCATGGCAGCCAGCGCAATAAATCCCCGACCGGCTGTCATGTTATTCTGGAAGGAGCCCGTCGCCTCCAGGGTCAGGTAAGCCCCGGCCAGGCCCGCAAAGATGCCACCCAGCAAAACATTACGGTAGCGTAGCGCGATCACATTGATACCGACAGTATCGACTGCTTTGGGGTGTTCTCCAACCGCCCGCGTCCGCAGACCCCAACGAGAGCGAAAGAGCAGGATCTGGATGACGATCACGGCGATAATAGCCAGCATGGCGAGCGGACCAACCGCCGTGAACATCTCGATCAACCATCCGACCGCCGGCAGGTTCACAAGCTCAGCCGGGGGGCGGAACGACTGGAATGTCCCGGCGCTGTCGAATGGCTGAATGAGGCGATTTAGATAGCTAGTCAGGCCCAGGGCAGTGATGTTGATAATCGTGCCGCTGATGATCTGATCGGCCCGAATACTGATGGATAACCAGGCATGCAGGAGCGAGATGAGAACCCCTGCCAGGATTGCAGCAATGACTCCCACAATCAGCGCCGGTGTTGCACCGAAGATGGCACTCCGTTCCGCCGGGAACGCCTGATGGACTGTTAGCGCACTCATAAAGGCGATGTAGGCGGAGAAGAGCATCATGCCCTCAATGCCAATATTCACCACTCCGCTGCGCTCGTTCATCACCCCGCACAGGGCGCCCAGAGCGATCGGCGTGGCGAGACCCAGGATGATCGGGGCGATATGCCCGTTCACAATCACGTTGACGAGATAGACCAGAAATTGCAGGATGAATCCGAGGATGGGGATATCGAAGATCGCATCCATCAGCCGGCTACCTTTTCCCCGTAGGTACGGGTGATCGTCTGCAGTTCACCGGAGCCCGTTGTGGATCTCAGCCGGAAGATCCGGCGGACAACGATTTCTGCCGCCAGGAAGATCAGGATCACCCCCTGGATAACATCGATGATCTCGACGGGCACTCGCGCCTCAATCTGCATGAGCGGAGCGCCCGCCCGCATCGCTCCGAGAAGCAGTGCGGAGAACATGATGCCAATGGGATTTGCCTGGCCAAGGAGGGCTACCGTGATGCCGTCAAAGCCAATGCTCGTACCAAAGACGGCAGGATAATACCCCAGGCGCAGGATCTCGATCGCGCCCGCCAGACCGGCAAACGCGCCACATAGAGACATGGTAAGGATCATCATGCGGCGCGGTTTCATCCCGGCGTAGAGGGCGGCTGTTGGATTAGCCCCGACAGCGCGTATCTCAAATCCTACGGTCGTTCGCCACAACAGCCAGTAGCTGAGTGGAATGCAGATGATGGCAAAAAGCACACCGATGTGCAACGTCGTGTTGCCGGCTCCTGCCAGGATGGCGTTTCCTACCGGCGCGGTCCGGGCAAAGCTGAAGCCCGGGGCGCGGAAGACATCGTTCACGAGACCGGATATTGCCAGCTGGATAATGGCGTTCAGCATGATCGTAGTGACTACCTCATGAGCCCCTGTGAACGCTTTGAGGAAGCCCGGGATGAAGCCAGCGAGCGCGCCTGCCAGAACTCCCCCCAGCATGGCGAGAGGGATGGCAACAAAAGGGGACGCGTCAGCTACAGATACTCCGACAAGGGCGGCTGCGAAACCGCCCAGGAGAACCTGACCTGTCGCACCGATATTGAACAGCCCGGCCTTCAAACCAACTCCTACAGCCAGGCCTGTAAGCATGAGAGGTGTCGCCGCCACGATCATATTGGCCAGGTTTCTGACACTCCCAAACGCACCTTCAAGCAGACTGCGGTATGCCACCAACGGGAGAAGTAAATTAAATTTCCTCTCCGCACCGATCAAACCAGAGACAATAATGAGAATCGCGGCAACCAGCAGCGCAAGCAGAATTGACAACACGGGAACCAGCACCCAACCCACATACGTTCTGGGGCGTGATCTTTTCATGATGTGTCTCCTCGAATAGACGTATCTTGGGTTGTCTCAGTCTGGCTCGATGTGCCACCATTGGATGGTCCTGCAACCGGCGCCCGGCCCCCGGTCGCCATCAACAGACCGATCTCCTCCTTGTTCGCCTTGGGGCGTCCATCCACAAGCGCTACGATCTGTCCCCGATACATAACGGCGATCCGGTCAGCAAGTTCGAGAATTTCGTCCAACTCGGCGGATATGAGCAGGATCGCGGTGCCGGCATCCCGCTTCTGGATTGCCTGCTTATGGATAAACTCGATGCTGCCTACATCCAGTCCCCGGGTTGGCTGGTCGAGGACAAGTACTTTGAGATCGCGACTGAATTCGCGAGCCACAATGACCTTTTGCTGGTTGCCGCCTGACAGGGTACCGGCAGCCGCTTCCCATGAAGGTGTTCGGATATCGTATTCTTTGATCTTCTCTTGAGCCCACTGTTCGATCGCAGCGTCTTGCCTTTGAACTCCGCGAGTAAAAGGAGGATGATAGTAGCGGGTGAGGACAAGGTTATCTGAAATCGGAAAGCTCAACACCAGGCCGTATTTTTGCCGGTCGCCCGGGACATACCCTAAACCATACTCCCTTCGTTCGCGTACACCCCAGGTAGAAATCTCTTGCTCTGTGAGCTGGATTGTGCCCCCCGAAGGACGGCGCAGACCTGTAATGGCTTCCACCAACTCATCCTGCCCGTTCCCGGCGACTCCTGCGATGCCGAGGATCTCGCCGGCACGGACGTTGAAGCTTACACCCCGGACGGTCTCCTGGCCGCGTTCCGAGCGGACTGTCAGATTATCGACCCGGAGCACAGGCTCAGCCGGGTGGGATACGCCGCGGTCCACAGCGAGCTGAACTTCACGCCCCACCATCAAGGCCGCGAGGTCATCCTCGTTCGTCTCCGAGGGAAGTCGCGTTCCCACAACCTCACCCCGGCGAATGACCGTGATCCGGTCGGCGATCTCAAGGACTTCGTAGAGTTTGTGGCTGATAAAGATGATGCTCTTACCCTCTGCGGCCAGCCGGCGCAACACGGCAAAGATCTCCACCGTTTCCTGGGGTGTGAGCACCGCCGTGGGCTCGTCGAGAACCAGGATTTGCGCTTCGCGGTACAGAGCTTTGAGGATTTCCACCCGTTGTTGCCAGCCCACCGAGAGAGTTTCCACCTTTGCGTCTGGATCGATCTCGAAGCCGAACCGCTTGCCCAGCTCGATGATCCGGCGGCGAGCCTCACGCTGGTCCAGGAAAATCGCGTTTGCCATCGTCTCGGCCCCGAGGAGGATATTCTCAGCAACCGTCAGCACGGGGATGAGCATAAAGTGCTGGTGGACCATGCCGATCCCACGGGCAATGGCATCCGCCGGATCGGCGATCTGCACCGGTTCGCCGTCGAGCAGAATCTCGCCCTCATCCGGGTGAGCCAGCCCAAAAAGAACGTTCATGAGCGTCGTTTTGCCTGCGCCATTCTCTCCGAGCAGCGCGTGGATCTCTCCAGCCTTCACATCCAAATTGATTCGGTTGTTCGCAATGACACCCGGGTAACGTTTGGTAATCCCACGCATCTCCAGCCGGGGAGGTGAGGGTTGTGCATCGCTCATGATGAGTCCTTTACAGTGATGTATTCATGAAAAAAGAGGCGGCCGGCCATGCCGGCCGCCTCTTTTCATTCAGCGGTTGGAGCGTGTGTTACTCGCGCGGTGGCTGGAGTTCGCCACTTGCCATTGCGGCCATGGCCTCGTCAAGCCTCGCCTGGATTTCGGGGGTAATTAGATCTTCGAATTCGTGGTAAGGGGAGAGTCCAATCGCAGGGGGTTCCGAAGCGGCATTGTAAACGACGGTGCCTGCCTCGAAATTGCCAGCCGCGACGCTCTCCGTAACTGCCTGCACGGTATCTCTCAGCTTCTTCTCTGCGCTTGTGACGATGCACCCGGACAGATTCGGGAGCGTCTCTACCTGGTCAACATCCACACCGATGCCATAAATGCCAGCATCGCAGGCGGCTTCAAGCACGCCCTGACCGGTTAGGCCCGCAACCTGGAATAGCACATCCGCGCCCTGGCCGATGAACTGCTGGGCAATCGCTTTGCCGGTGGCGGGATCGTTGAAGCCCTTTGCCGGATCCGGGTTGGTTTCCTGGTAAAGCGTTTGAATGTCAGGGTTGACCGACTGCGCGCCAGCCACATACCCTGCGTTATAGGCAACGACTGCCGGGACGTTGGTGCCACCTACTGCGCCAATGATGCCCGACTCGGAAATGCTGGCGGCAATAATCCCAGCCAGATAACCAGCCTGCTCTTCCGCAAACACAATGCCCTGATAGTTCGGGAGTAGCGCCGCAGCATCACCCGCGCAGGCAAATGTCGGATCAGGGTTAGCCTCAGCGTCCACGCAGATGCCCTGGTCGACGCCGATGAAGGTGACATCCGGGTTTTCCTTGGCTGCGATGGTGGTGTCCGTCCCGATTAGAAATCCGACGGTGATGATCACATTGAAGCCTTGATCGATGAACGTTTGGATATTCTGCCTGTAATCTGAGATGTTCTGGGTCACGATCACATCCACCTCGGCGCCGAGATTTTCCGCTGCAGCCTGAGCGCCTTCATAGGAGGCCTGGTTGAACGATTTGTCCTCCAGTTGACCCACATCGGTGACAACGCCGATTTTCAGTTCCGTAGCAGCGTCTGTGGGCGCTGTGGTGGCAGGTGCTTCAGGTTGGGCAGGACTACAGGCTGCGAGGATCATCGAGATGACGATCAGCGCAACCATAGCAAAGTACAGCTTTTTCATGGAATTCTTCTCCTCGTTGGAAATTGTCATTCACTTGGGTTAGGTCGGATTGATAGGGTAGCAAAACTTTGTCAGGGCACCTCCTCTATAAGGGTTATCGTTGGCTGCTGGGAAGCAACAACCAGCTCTGCTGCAAAATCCAGGAGCTAGAGAGCCTTGGATTGAAGCATACAATTCGACAAGGATGCCTGTTGCGCCACTGAGAACACGTTTTAGTACTTCTACTGCGATGAACCTCTCGCATTATATCAACAAAAAATAGCAAACAGTAAAACAGTAGGAAGCACTTCCACCCTTTATCGAGAGCGGGCGTCACCTTTATGGCTTGGTGGAGGGCACATTGGTCCTGATGGAGCCATCCAGCAAGCCGGCATAAATCTGCTCCAGATTTGCCTTTACTTCAACAGGGATTTCATGCTCCATATCATGGAACGGCGCATAGCCCGCATCGCCGAAGTAGTTACCGCTCGGGAACTTGCCTTCCCGGGAGAGCTTGATCAGTTCGAAAACTCCGGGGGTAATGAGTTTCACGGCGCTGGTCAACATGAGAGGAGCGGCTTCGGGCAAGGTTAGATATTGGTCGGTGTCCACACCGATGACATAGGCGTCGGCCTGGGCGGCCGCAATAATTGCCCCGTTTCCGGTAAGACCGCCACAGCCGAAGATCACATCCGCTCCCTGATCGACCATGGAGCCGGCAATTTCTGCACCCCATTCAGGATCCAGGAAAGCCTGGCTATCATCGTCGTGGTAGACAACAAAGATCTCGGTCGGAGCTCCGATAATTTCATCCGCATACGCTGCACCAGCTTTATAGCCTTCCCCGAGGCGCCACACAGGAGGAACGGTATCGGGTCCGCATACCGCGCCAATCTTACGAGTCTCGCTCATCAGTGCGGCAAGAGCGCCCACCACAAACCCGGCCTGATCCTCGGGAAAAACTAAGCCCGCCAGTCCTTCCCGGGCATCTGTTTGAAATTGATCCACCCCGATAAAGTCGGTCTCCGGATAGAGCTCTGCCGCAGCAGTGGTGGCTTCGGCGACGTCAAACCCGCAGGTCACGATGACATCAAATCCTTCCTCGGCAAACGTCGCAACATTCTTACTATGATCTCGGGAATCGGCGGTCTCAATGTATTCAATGCGCGCTCCTAGCTCCTGCTGAGCACGCTGAAGACCCTCCCAGCAGGATTGGTTGAAGGACCTGTCGTTGATCTTCCCGATGTCAGTCACCAGACCCACACAGAAAACTTCTTCACTCGTGCAGTCCGGGGCTGCCGGCGCACAGGCAGGCAAGATGCAGGCAGTCACGATTAACACCAGGCGCAAGAGAGACAAGGGTTTCATCAACTTCTCCTCGGGGGTGCAGTCACGAAGGGGCGAAAACAATGGCTTTCAGTAGTATACATTTGCTCAATTCATACGGCAAGACGAGGGTCGACAACCCTATCTGCTTTACGCTTCGCGTCCAATGGGCAGTGGACTGCGTTGATCGACTGTTGCTTCTCCCCGGCGTACCCCAAGCATTAACACCAGCGCTGTTAGCATAAAGAATGGGGCGATTAGCATGATCACGTTATAGTTGTTTCCGGTCAGCTGAATCGCCCAGCCGTTGATATTGGGTCCTACGATCGCAGAGAGCGTAGAGAATAAATAATACAGTCCGGTGAAGGTTCCCAGCCGGGCTGCCGTTGTCAATTCTACGACCATAGGCAGACTATTGATATTGACAAATGCCCAGCCGATCCCGCCGAAGATCAGCATCAATCCTGCCATGGTCAACATGCGTGGACCATCTTCGGTCAACGGGATGCCAACCAATGGCAACGGTGAGATGGGGGCCAACAACCTTCCCGCGGGTAGAAGGTAGAACAGGGCGAGAATGAGGGAGACCACGATCAATCCAATTGAAATCGCCACCCGCCGTCCGATACGCGCCGCGATGAATCCGGATGGGATAGCGAACAACACAAAGAACAGGGGGAAGATCGAAAGCAATGTTGCACCGTCCCCTGGACCGATACCGAGATGCTCCTGTGCGTACAGCGTAAAGAATGTCTCTAGCGCCGAGTAACCTAAGAACCAGAAAAAGATCGCAAACAAGAGCCGTGCGCCGCTTTTGTCGGTATCAGCTAATATCTCGCGCAGGCTTGCCAGCATACTTGGCTGAGGCTCGTTGCTCTGCTCATATTCTTTGGGCTCTCTGATAAAGAGGAATACAATGAGCGCCGCGATCACAACCAGGACCGACCCGAGCCAGAAGGGAAATGCCGGGCTCAGCTCATAGAGCATGCCCCCTGTTTGCAGGGCGATGATCGTGCCGATGCCGCCCATGAAGTTGATGATGCCGTTCGCCTGCGAGCGTTTTTCTGAGGGCGTTACATCTGGCATCAGCGCCACAACCGGGGTACGCCATAACGCAGCGCTGAGCAGCAGGGTGCTCGTACATGCCACAAACAGGGGCAGTACCGCAGCCAGAGGAATGAGTCCGAACGCAAGGGCAGTGACCGGCGCGCCGATCAGAATGAAAGGGAGCCGCCTGCCAATAGGCGTGCGCAGGCGGTCGGACCACGCGCCTACAGGCGGCTGGATGAACAAGGCCGCGATGTTATCGAGCGTCATAAAGAAACCGATGAAGGCGGCCTCGAGACCGAATTTGTTTGCCAGGAAGATGGGAACAAAGGCGTTATATACACCCCAGATCACGCTTACACCAAAGAAACCAAACCCAAGCAGAAAGATCTTGCCGTAGCTGAATTTCATGTTGCCTCCACTTTAATGTCATTGCGAGGAGGGCGTCTTCCCCCGACGAAGCAACCCCCTGGTAGCGACCTTGAGATTGCTTCGCCCCTGCGGAGCTCGCCATGGTGGGTATCATGGTTCTTGTTGTTTGATCAGACCTTGCACAAACTTCTTGTCTGCTTCACTCAGTTCGGCTTTTTCCAGCATATCCGGACGCTTTTGGAACGTCCTGAGCAGCGCTTGTTCCCTGCGCCACCTGTTTATTTTGGCATGGTCTCCGGACAACAGCACCTCTGGAACCTGCCAGCCGCGGAACTCGGGCGGGCGCGTAAAGTGAGGGTATTCGAGCAAGCCCATGGCGTGCGAGTCATCTTCGGCGCCGGTCGGGTCACCCAGCACTCCCGGGAGGAGGCGTGAGACCGCGTCGATCAAAATGAGCGCGGGGAGTTCGCCGCCCGTGAGCACATAATCTCCGATGGAGATTTCGTCTGTGACCAAATGCTCGCGGATGCGTTCATCCACGCCCTCATAGCGGCCGCACAACAAGGCGATTCGCTCATGCGTCGCGAGCTCTTCCGCCACGCGCTGGGTGAAGACGCGTCCCTGGGGGGTCAACAAGATGACAGGGACCGCGTTCGGCGGTGTTGAGCGGAGTCCGAGAACAGACTCAACGGCTTCAAAGACCGGCTCCGGTTTCATCACCATTCCGCCCCCTCCGCCATACGGCGTATCGTCGGTGGTGTGATGTCTGTCGTGCGTATAGTCACGAATGTTGTGGGTGCGCACATCTAACAGTCCCCGCTGCCGGGCGCGTAACAACATGCTGGATTCAAGGTACGGGGGAAACACCTCTGGCAGGAGTGTAAATACCTCGAACTGCATGAGCAGATTCTAGCATAAGATAAGAGATAACTAAGAACTGGCTTGCGGCTCCCTGCCCCCGATGATAATATAAATCCATGTATTTACCTCGCAGCAGCCGCTGGAGCATGACGCGTCGTCGCAAACGACCGAATATGTTTAGCTGGACCGTTCTTGGGCTGGTGCTCCTTTTCGGCTATTACTTGAATCAGGTCTATTTGCCTTCTCAGCCGAATCCCTTCGTGGCAACGCCGACAGCCACCCGCTCCTCCGAATCGCATGCCAGCGAGGCGGAGGAGCTCTTCAGGCAGGGAAGGTTACTTCAGGCCATTGATGCCTATGAAGCCGCGGTCAACGCCTCGCCGGAGAACCCATCCCTGTATGTCGACCTGGCGCGTGTCCAGGTCTGGGCAGGGCAATATGAGGAAGCCAGGGCGAATGCAGAGAATGCCTTGCTGCTGAACCCGGAGAGCTCGATGGCATACGCCGTCCGCGCCTGGGCGTTGGATTTCCTGGGAGATAACAGCCGGGCGCTGGGCGAGATCGAGAAAGCCCTGGAGCTCGACCCGAACAATGCAATTGCACACGCCTATCGAGTAGAGATTCTGATCGACTCGGGTTCATTTGACAACATTGCGACGGCGGCGGAGGTGTCCAGAACTGCACTTGCCATGGCGCCGGACGCACTCGAGACCCGCCGCGCCCGAGCCTACCTCCTGGAGGCCACCGGGAATTATGAAGAGGCCATCCAGTTCTATCGCTCGGCGATCGAGGTCAATCCTAACATTTCCGTTCTGCGCATGGAACTGGGGCGGAATCTGCGTTTCTTGAGCGTTTATGAGGAAGCCATTAAGGAATTTACTCTCGCCAATACATTAAATCCACCAGACCCGGAGCCTGACCTGTTCATCTCGCGCACCTACGCGACCATGGGTGATTATGCCAAGGCGCTCCAATATGCCGAGACTGCTGTGGACGATCGTCCAACAGACGCCAGTCTGCACGGAAACTGGGGTGTGATGTTTTACCGGAATTTCTTTTATGAGGAAGCGGCTCGCGAGCTCGGCATTGCGATCAATGGGGGTCAGACCGAAAGCGGGTTTCCGATCCGGGGATTGGGACTCTCCAACGATATCCGCATCGTGGAGTATTATTTTACCTACGCCCTGGCGCTGGCGCGCACCAACCAGTGCGGAAAGGCGCTCCAGATCGGGCAGGAGATCCAGTCGAAAGTACGCCTGGACGAGCTCTCGATGGAAGTTGTCAACGATGCTGTCAATCGTGCCACCGAAATCTGCCAGGAAAACCTTGATAATCCTCCGGTAGATACACCGGACGTCACGCCCTCTGAAGAACCGGTGGAGGAGGAAACAGCAACTCCCGAGCCGACTGGGACCCCATGAACGTCAGTAACCGTCGTCCTCTTTTTCACCGCCGGCAGCAATCCAATATCTATCGCATGTTCGTCTGGGTGGTGATGCTGCTTGGCGGGGTCTGGATGCTGCAGCAAATGGACAGGGGTGAGATCAAACCCCTGTTCGAGTCCACTCCAACCCCGACGCGCGCCCCCCAATCCTACTTAATGGAGGGGGATACGAACTTTACTGCCGGCAATCTGTTTGCAGCCATCCTGGCGTATCAGGAAGCGCTGGAGATGAATCCCAATGACGCCGAGACGTGGGCGAAGCTGGCGCGTATTCAAGCCTATTCCTCGGCGTTCCTGATTACCAACCCCGAGAAAAAAGCCCGTCTGCAGGAAGCACTTCAATCTGCTACCAAGGCGGTAGAGCTCGCTCCCGAAAACAGCACAGTGCGCGCTATCCGGGCCTTTACGCTCGACTGGAATGCCAACTCGAACTTCTATACTTCGCAAGAGGTGGAGGATTTTCTGGCGCAGGCAGAGCAGGAAGCGCTGATCGCACAGCAGCTGGATAACACCAACACCCTCGCGCTGGCATATTACGCCGAGATTCTTCTCGATCAGGGCAAGTGGAACCAGGCGGAATTGATCATCCGGCAGGCCCTGGAACGGCCCGATGCCGCGGAGTGGATGGATGTGTACCGCGTGAGCGCGTACTTGCAGGAAACATTGGGTCAATACAACCTGGCGATATCCGAGTACGAAAAGGCTGTCGCCATTGAACCGAACTTTACTTTCTTGTACATCCGGATAGGCGCGAACTACCGTACGCTCGCCGGTCAAAACCCCAATCTCGAAGCAGCCCGTCCGATCTATGAGCAGTCTCTGGAGTATTTTGCTAAGGCCGTAGAAATCAACGAGCAGCTCGGGATCAAGGATCCCGGGCCCCATCTCTCCATTGCACGTACCTATTCACAGCTCGGTGAGTTCTTCATCGCCGCGGAAAATGTGAAAACAGCGCTGGAATATGAGCCAACCAATGCCGATATCTACGGTCAATTGGGCACGATCTATTTCCGCTCCCGCAACTATGAGGGTTCGATCTTCTCGTTGGAGTGTGCGATCTATGGCTGTGCAGGTGAGGCGTCGTGTCACGGACGCGGGCTGGAGCGCTGTTTCCCCGAGTTCAATGAAAATCCTGTCACCGTGCAAGGATTGGAGATCTCACCGAACACGATCGTCTATTACTACATCTACGGCTCGGTGCTGGCTGCGCTTAGCCGTCCTGCGAATAATCGCTGCGACGACGCCATGCGGACCATGCAGGAGGTGCGAGACGAGCTTGAAGCGAACCCGGATGACTATGCCGATAGCCGGGATATCATCATCGGCATTGTGCAGGCAGGGGAGGAGATCTGTGCCTCGCTGGAGTCCGGAACGCCGCTACCCGACCTGACGGTGCCTACCCAGGTAGGAACCGAGGTGGGGGAGGAGATGTCTGAGAATGAGGAGACGCCATAACAGGAAGCGCTTACCAGGGCTCCTCATAGACGAAGGTGAGAATCCCGCGAGCTCCGTTCTTTCTTACATCAGAGCTTTATAAGAAATTCATCAACCCTCTTGACTTCCCTGCGGGGTTTCGGTATCATACGATTAGCACTCAGTAAGCTTGAGTGCTAATTCCTTGATTATCCAAAATTCCAAACAGGAGGCCATAAGATGGCAGGCAAACTGAAGCTCAAGCCCCTTGGCGGACGCGTGATCGTCGAACCGATCGAGCAGGAGGAAATGACTGCTGGAGGAATCATCCTTCCCGAGACCGCGAAAGAAAAACCCCAGGAAGGCAAGATCCTGGCGGCGGGACCTGGTGACCGTGACGAAGACGGCGAACGCATCCCCATGGAAGTCCAGGTTGGGGACAAGGTGCTCTACGCCAAATATTCGGGCACCGAAGTGAAAATGGATGGTAGAAAATTGCTCATCCTGCGTGAAAGCGACATTCTGGCCGTAGTTGAAGGCTAATTGGAGGATTATTAAATGGCTGCTAAACAACTTGTCTTTTCAGAAGACGCCCGCCGCAAGCTCAGGACCGGTATGAATACCGTCGCCAACGCGGTGGGCGCAACCCTCGGCCCCAAGGGCCGCAACGTGGCTGTGGACCGCAAGTTCGGTTCTCCTACGATTACGCACGACGGCGTCTCTGTCGCGAAGGAAATCGAGCTCGAAGATCCGTTTGAGAACATGGGTGCGCAGCTGCTCAAAGAAGCTGCATCCAAAACCAACGACATCGCCGGTGACGGCACGACCACTTCGACCGTGCTGGCGCACGCGATCGTTAACGAGGGCCTCCGGGCGCTGGAAGCAGGCTACAACCCGATGCTGCTCAAGCACGGCATTACGCAGGCGACCGAAACGGTCGTTGAAGAGCTGCGCAAGATGTCCGTGAAGATCGACTCGCGCGAAGAAATTGCCTCCGTGGCCACCAACTCGGCTGCAGACGCTGAGATCGGTGAGCTGATTGCGGATGTCATGGATAAGGTCGGCAAAGACGGCGTGATTACTGTCGAAGAGTCCAAGTCCATGCAGTTCGAGCAGGAGTATGTGGAGGGTATGCAGTTCGATCGCGGCTATATCTCCGCCTACTTCATCACCAATGCAGACCAGATGCAGGCTGTGATCAACGAGCCCTACATCCTGATCAACGAGAAGAAAATCTCGGCTGCCCAGGATATCGTCCCCATTCTCGAGAAACTCGTCCAGATTGGCAAGCGCGAGCTGGTGATTATCGCCGAGGACATCGACGGGGAAGCACTTGCGACACTTGTTTTGAACAAGCTGCGCGGTATGCTGAACGTGCTGGCTGTCAAAGCCCCTGGCTTTGGCGATCGTCGCAAAGCTATGCTTCAGGATATTGCCGTTCTCACCGGCGGTACCGTGATCTCCGAAGAGACGGGCCGTAAGCTTGAGACGGTCACGCTGCAGGACCTGGGCCGCGCCGAGAAGGTCGTCTCCGACAAGGAGAACACCACGATCGTCGGCGGTAAGGGTGTCAAGGGCGGCATCGAAGGTCGTATTAAGGAGATCCGCGCCGAGATCGATCGCAGCACCAGCGATTATGACAAGGAAAAACTGCAGGAACGCCTTGCCAAGCTGAGCGGCGGCGTTGCGATCATCCGTGTGGGTGCCGCGACCGAGACCGAGATGAAAGAGAAGAAGCACCGCGTGGAAGATGCTCTCTCGGCAGCTCGCGCAGCGGTCGAGGAAGGCATCGTGCCTGGTGGTGAGATCTCGTTGATCAACGCAGCAGGCAAGCTCGATAAGCTTCTGAAGAATCTCGACGGTGAGGATAATGAGGAAACCAGGGTCGGCATCAACATCGTCAAGAAGGCGCTCGAAGCCCCGATCCGCAAGCTGGCGCAAAACGCCGGTCAGGACGGCTCGGTCATCATCGATACCGTTCGCCGCACGGCTGTTGAGAAAAAGAATAAGAATATCGGCTACAACGTGCTGACGGGTCAATACACCGACATGATCCAGGCGGGCGTCATCGACCCCGTCAAGGTGGTGCGCGGCGCACTCGAGAATGCTGCCTCCATCGCCGCTATGATCCTGACCACGGACGTGTTGATCACAGACATGCCGGAAAAGGAAAAAGCCCCTGCGATGCCTCCGGGCGGCATGGGCGGCATGGATTACTAAAATTGACGTTTGTCTGGGGCGGGTGCTACATAAAGACCCGCCCCGGCTTTTTAATTTACGAAGTGCTGCAATGGGCTTGAACGATATGTATCGTTCAAGGCTGGAAGCAGTATAATCGGGGCGATGCACGGCTACGCCTGTCAACGCAGAACCATTCCTATATTCTCGATTCTCATTTTCGCACTCGGACTCTCCGCGTGCGCTTCGTTTTTAACCCCTGAGCCTCCGACTGCGACGCCTCAACCCACCTTTACGCCCGAGCCTCCGACTGCCACGCCCGAGCCCATGGCGTTTACCGTTAATGGTGAGGGAATTTCTGTGGTGGAATTCAACGCAGAGGTTCAGCGTTATCTGACCTCGCAAACCGGGCTCGGGAATACCATCTCGCCGGAGGCTGCTTCCGAAGTGGTACAGAGCGATCTGGTTGCCCAGTTGCTGCTTTCTCAGGCTGCCCGGGCAGATGGTTTCATCCTCGATGAAGTGGGCGTACAGGCGCGCATTGACTCACTTTCGGCGCAGGTGGGTGGCGTAGAGGGGCTGTCCGCCTGGCAGTCTCAGCACGGCTATAGCGAGCAGTCCTTCCGATCCGCGCTCAAACGGGCGGCGGAGGCCGCCTGGATGCGTGACAAAATCCTTGCGGATGTGCCCAGTACTGCCGAACAGGTACACGTCCAGCAAATTCTGCTCTATAATCAAGCCACGGCTCAAAACTTCCTGAACCAGCTCAACGGCGGAGCCGATTTCGATGAACTGGCGTTGAGAGCAGATCCACTCACCGGCGGGAACCTTGGCTGGGTACCGCGCGGCTACCTGCTGGAGCCGGGTATCGAAGAAGCTGCGTTTCGTCTGAACATCGGTGAGCACAGTGATGTGATCGCCACAGATGTAGGATTTCATATCCTGAGAATTCTCGGGCGCGAACCGCAACGCCCGCTTTCACCGGATGCTTATCTCGCATTGCAGGAACTGGCGCTGCACAGCTGGATCCAGGAGCAACGCCAGCAGGCAACCATTGTCTTCATGCAGCCCTGACGGAGTGCCATAGATGAACGATGATTTTGATTTTGACGGCGTGCAAACCAGACGTTCGGATGCTCCCATGCAGATCTGGGATCTGCTCTCCATCCTCGTCTTGATTCTTACTGTGTGCCTGGTGGGATATTTTGCGATTGTCTTTATGAATCCAGCCTCTTCTCTGAATCTTCTGCCGCCGGGGGGAGGTCCGTTTGGCGCGGCTGCCCCTTCGCTTACGGTAACGCCCTTGCAGCTCCAGCCTACCTGGACAGCCAGCCCGACCCTGCAGGCTACGCCGAGCAATACCCCGCGCCCTACCTTCACACCTTTACCCACAAATACCCCGTTTTCCCTTATACCGCCTACACGGACATCCAGACCTAGTGCCACTCCCACAACCGCACGGGCCCCCTTCAGTGGTTCTTTCAGCCAGGTAGAAAGCACTATCGTCCACCCGGAGCGAGCCTGTAACTGGGCGGGCATAGGTGGGACTGTGGTGGACGCTAATGGCAGTCATGTGATCGGGACAGTGGTAGTGTTGCGTGGCACACTAAACGGAAGCACGATCCAACAGCAAACGGTGAGCGGCATTAACAAAGAATATGGTCCTTCGGGTTTCGAGTTTGTGCTCGGGACAGCCCCCGTTGCTTCCAATAACACGCTTTCCGTGCAGTTGGTAGATCAGCAAAATATCCCGCTTTCCGATCCGGTCCAGATCACGACATCTACGGATTGTGGCGAGAACCTGGTGCTGGTGAGGTTCCGCAGGAATCGATGAAAAATATAAAATGATAGGGCTCGGCAGCTGCCGAGCCCTATCATTTTATACCGCTACATTCCAGTGCTCGTAATGCTTATTCCGCCCTCGTAAAACATCTTCATACATAGTGCGTAGTTTGCTTGTAATGGGGCCCATCACACCGCTCCCCACCGGGTGGTGGTCCACATTTGTCACTGCGACGATCTGCGCGGCGGTGCCGGTCATGAACATTTCCTCACAGATATAGACCTCGGTACGGTCGATGGAGCGCTCGGTGACCGTGAGCCCGAGCTCCCTACGAGCCAGCTCGATGACCGATTTGCGTGTGATGCCCTCGAGGATGTTATCTGTGACGGGCGGCGTGACCAGAATACCATCCCGCAGCATAAAAACATTCATCGCCGAGCCTTCCGAGATGTGGCCGTTGTTATCCAGAACCAGGGCTTCGTCGAAGCCGGCGCGGTTTGCATCGGTCTTGATCAAAGCCGAATTCGCATATGCGCCGGCGACCTTACCGCGAGCCGGGATCACATTGTCGTCCACGCGGCGCCAGGAGGAGATGGTCACGTGCGCGTCGGTCTCATTCTTCACGTACGGTTCGTACGCCATCACGAACATGCAGAACTCATCTCTGAGGTCGTGCAGCCGAACACCAATACCCAGATCAGCCTTGTAAAATGTAGGGCGCATGTAAATATCCTGCTGCCAGTTATCGGTGCGCAGAAGATCGAGCGTCAGCTGGATCAGGCTCTCTTCGTCGTAGTGAGTCTTCATGGACATCATGCGCGCCGAATGCAGCAGGCGCCGGAAATGGTCATAAGGACGAAAAACGAAGAGACAATTCTGCTCTTCGTTCCAGTAGGCTCTCACGCCGCCGAAGACGGCAGTGCCATATAAAAATCCATGTGTTGCGATGCTAAGATTTGCTTCTGAAAGCGGAACGATATTTCCCTCAAAAAACGCATGCTTCGAGAGATCCACTAAGACACCTCCAATTATGGAATAGGACCAACTCTTACAGAGGAATTATACCTGATTCAAATCCATGGGCGCCGAGAGTGAATGGAATCCGGCGGGTGAAGGGTTGACAAGAGGGCGTTCTCTGCTAAAATCCAATTAGACAAACATCGAATTAGTTAGAAGTGAGTGAAAATGAACGAAGAACATGAAATTCTACCGTTTGTGAAAGCCATGGCATCAGCGGAACGACTGCGTATCGTAGGCGTGCTGGCGCGCGGCCGGGCGACCCAGACTGAGATCGCCGGGCAATTGCATATGCCGGTGCGAGACCTGTTCAACCACCTGGCATTCCTCAAGCATGTGGGTGTCGTCAGTGAAACGGACGGCGTCTACGACCTGGATGAGAAGACTATCGAGTCCCTGGCGCGTGGACAATTCGAAGGCAAGCGTTCCGCCTATGTTCCGGACGAAAACCTGCAAGAGGATGTCCGTCGTGTGTTAAAGAATTTTCTCCATGCCGATGGAACCATCAAGGAAATTCCCCACCCTGGATCCAAGACCAAGCGCGTTAATCAATTGCTCATCATCCTCAACTATGTCGTCGATGCCTTTACCTTTGACACCAACTATACCGAGAAGGAAGTCAATACCATCCTGCGCCGATTCCACCCGGATACTGCGGCGCTGCGCCGTTACCTGGTGGACCATGGGCTGATGGCACGTGAAAGTGATGGCACGCGGTACTGGCGCCTCCGTAAGGAGACACCATGAGCGAAGAACTTGTGACCTTCTTTAAGGCGCTGGCAGACTCCAACCGTCTCAAGATCGTCGGCCTGCTGGCAGAAAAGTCGTATAGTGTAGAAGAGCTTGCAGCCCTGCTCAACCTGAAGGCCTCCACTGTCTCGCATCACCTTGCCAAGCTGGTGGAGGCTGGCCTGGTGAGATCCCATGCGGAGAGTTATTACAACGTCTACGAGCTGGACAAATCCGCTCTGGAGGCAAAGACGCGCAGCATGTTCTCGCAGCAAGAGCTTTCTAGCGTTGTCTCTGGCGTGGATGCGGATGCCTATGACAAGAAAGTAATCAAGGATTATTCCCGGCGTGATGGCAGCCTGAAAACTCTCCCGGCGCAGCGGAAAAAGCTGGAGGCGATCCTGCGCTACGTAGTGCAAGCGTTCGCTACAGGGAAGCGGTACAGCGAAAAGCAGGTCAACGAGATCCTGGCGGGTTATCACGAGGACACTGCAACGTTACGTCGCGAACTGGTCGGTTTTGGCTTGATGCAGCGTGAAGGCGGCGGTGGTGAGTACTGGCGCGCCAGATAAGGACAAGTGCAATGGAAATTATTCTGATCGGTCCCATTGGCGCCGGAAAATCCACCGTCGCGGCCCTGCTCTCAGGGAAGCTGAATCTTCCACAAGTTTCCATGGATGAACTTCGTTTCGACTATTACCAGGAGATCGGTTATGACGCGGAATTTGCGAAGCACAAGCGAGAAACCGAAGGATTATGGGGCGTCATTCACTATTGGAAACCGTTTGAAGCTCACGCAGTCGAGCGTCTCCTGGCAAGCCATACAAACTGTGTGATCGATTTTGGCGCCGGTCATTCGGTTTACGAGGATGAGACGCTCTTTGCCCGCGTCCAGCGTGCGCTATCGCCCTGTCCGAACGTTTTCTTGCTGCTGCCATCGCCTGATCCGGATGAGTCGATCGCGATGCTTAATGAGCGGGAGCCGTGGCTGCGCGAGATGTCGCCAAATATCAATGAGCATTTCATCCGGCACCCTTCTAATTACACACTGGCAAGATTCATCCTCTATAACAAAGGGAAGAGCCCGCAGGAGACTTGTGATGAAATCTCCGAGTTGCTTGCCCGGGATGACACCCGGGCTTGAGCCCGGGCTGTGGCCCATCGAGTATGGGAAATAAAAAGACACGGATTTTGTCCGTGTCTTTTTATTTACTTTTTACTCATCTGCTCCCGGTTGACCAGACCCCTCTGCCAGGCGTAGACCGCCACCTGCGTCCTGTCTGCCAGATGCAGCTTACTTAGGATGTTGCTGACATGGCCCTTGACCGTATATTCACTGATCACCAGCTTTTCGGCGATCTGGCTGTTCGTCATGCCGTTGGCAATCAGGCGCAGCACGTCCAGCTCGCGTTCGGTCAGCTCGGTGAAGAGTGGCTGCTCGTCGCTGTTATCATTGCGGATGTTTTGAAGCACACGTGCCGCCACCAGCGGGTGCAAGGTCACTTCCTTTTGAGCGGCGCGATGCAGCGCCTCGACCAGCTTCTCCATCTTCATGTCCTTCAGGATGTAGGAGATCGCGCCGGCCTTGAGAGCGGGGAAGATGTGAACGTCTTCATGATAGGACGTCAGCACCACGACCTGGGTGCGCGGACTGATCTGCTTGATGCGTCGCGTGGTCTCCACGCCGTCCATGCCGGGCATGATCAGATCCAGCAGGACAATGTCCGGGATATACTCCGAAATGAGCTTGAGCGCCTCCTGCCCGGACGCCGCTTCACCGACCACGTGGAATTGTGTTTGTGTTTCGAGATATGACCGAATCCCATTCCGCACCACTTCATGGTCGTCCACGATCAGGATACTGACGCGATTCTTATTACTGTGATTATTGCTTGCCATTGCCACCTCCATTTTCGCCTTTGATTGGCACCTGGACCAGGAGCCGGGTGCCGTGCCCGGGCGCGCTCTGGATCTGCATTGTGCCGCGGATGCTGCTCACCCGCTCACGCATCGAGCGCAAGCCCATTCCATGCTTCCGATTGATATCAAATCCACATCCGTCATCCGACACGGAAAGCTGGACCGAGTCCCCATTGTACACCAGTGACATATCCACGCGCCGGGCATGGCTGTGCCGCGCCACGTTGGCAAGCGCCTCCTGTGTAATCCGGTAGAGTGCCTGTTCTACCTCCAGCGGTAGCCGCTGCTCATTGCGCGTCACCAGCTGGACGGTGGTATCGTTACGGTTTTCCCATTCAAAAATGTGCTCGCGCAGAATGCTTACCAGCCCCTTCTCTTGGAGCGCAAGCGGGTAGATCTCCTGTACCAGGAAGGTCAATTCCTGAATGACATCAGTCACCAAGTTTTCTGCCTCGGAAAGATGCATGGACACGCTGTTCCCATGCCCGTTGAGAATGCCACGCGCGGTGCCTAGCTGCGCCAAGGCTGCAAATGCCTTTTGCTTGGCGCTATCGTGCAGGTCGCGCGCGAGCCGGTTGCGCTCTTCCATCACAGCCAGGTCTTTGGTCTGCTCGAAGAGCTCCATATTGGCGATGGAGATCGCCGCCCGGTTGACCAGCGCCGAAAAGACGCGCACAGTATCCTCAGGAAGGAAGTCCGGCCGTGTGAAACCGATATTGAACACCGCCACAACTTTATTATCCACAATGATCGGCAGATGCACAAAGGATTGGATACCCTCAACCCGGATCGCGGCGCGTACGTCAGGGCGCAGATCCCCTGGGATAAAGTCAGCGACAACCACAGGTTTGCCTGTGGCGAATACCTTGCCAACAATTCCCTCTCCTTCTGCAAACTCCAGCACTTTGAGCGTTTCAGGGGCAAACCCGTGGCTGACCCGCGGGACCACCTTCTTCCGCTCTTCGTCCCGGGCAAAGACGACACTGCGGTCCGCATGGAGCATATCCACGGCCACATCCACGAGTGTTTGAAATACCTGGTTGAGGCTCACATTACGCAGGATTTTTTCATCTGCCTGGTACAGCGCTTCCATTTCGCGACTGCGTTTCTCGAGAGCATGAGTCCGATCCTTAACTAGGCGCTCCAGCGCGCGGTTGCGGTCCTGAATCGTCTTGGTCCGCAACCGGAATCCGCCTGCAAGGGCGACCACGGCAGTCAATGCCATCAACACACGGAACCAGAGTGTCTGCCAGAAAGGAGGGATGACGGTCACTTGAATGCGCATCGGGTTTTCATTCCAGATGCCATCACTATTGGAGGCTTTCAGGAGCAGGGCATATTCACCGCCCGGTAGATTGGTATAACGCCCGTCACGCTTTGTACCAATGAAATGCCAGTTCGCGTCGAATCCTTCGAGCATGTACGCATACTGATTCTTTCTCGGCTGGTTATAACTCAGGGCAGCGAACTCGAACTCAAGCGAATTTTGCGGCCATTTCAACACAACGTTATGCGTGGTCTCCACACTGGAAATCGTTGCGATGGGATCGTCTTGCTGTGTAAGTGATGTTAAGGTTACGGGTGGCAGATAGGGATTGACATTGATACTCGATGGCTGAAAGACGGTTAGTCCGTTGATGCCACCAAAGTAAAGCTCACCGTTCCTGCCCTTGGCATGTGCGCCGGAATTGAATTCATTGCTCTGGAGACCGTCACCGGCATCAAAATTACGAAAGGTCTCTGAGTCCGGGTCAAAGCGCGATAAACCAAAGTTTGTGCTCAGCCAGAGATATCCCTGTGCATCCTCCAGGATGCCATACACCACGCCGTTAGGCAGGCCGTCTCTTTCTAGATAGTATGAAAATGTATCGGTTTCCGGATGATAAAGATTGAGACCACCGCCTCCTGTGCCGATCCAGACACGTCCCCTGGTATCCTGGTAAATGGAAAGGATCGCGTCATTGCTGATTGTTTCGTTTTTCTTAGCGCTGAAGCGGTAGCGCGTAAATTGCTGTGTTTCCCGGCTGAACTTGTTCAAGCCGCTTTCGAACGTGCCAACCCACAGATTTCCCTCACTGTCTGCAAGCATGGAATTGACCCCAGTTCCGCTTAAGCTGTTTGGGTTTTCGGGTTCATGCTTGTAGTGAACGAATGTTTCTGTTTTCCGGTCGAAAAGGTCCAGCCCGGCGGCTGTGCCAACCCAGAGATTATTCTGGTTGTCCACATATACTTCATAGACGCGATTTGCACTTAAGCTGCTGGGCTCACCCGGGTCGCGCAGATAACGTTTGAAAGTCGATGAAATTATGTCAAAGCGATTAAGCCCGTTTGCTGTTCCAATCCAAAGCATCCCATTCTGATCCTCCTGTATGGAGTAAACATCATTCGAGCTGAGGCTGTTCCCCCGATCCGGGTTGTGACGATAACGACTAACCTGGCCTGTCGATCTGGTCAGGCGGTTTAGCCCGTCGCCAAGGGTACCCACCCATGTATAGCCCCTCGAGTCCGAATAAATGGAAGTGATGGAGTTACTACTTAATGAATTTCTATCCTGTGGATCATGGCGATAATAAGCAAAATGATCGCGTCGCCGGTCATACTTGTTGACACCACCGCCCCAGGTTCCAAACCACAGGATGCTGCCCCGATCTTCATAGATGGAGATCACCTCATTCCTGCTCAGGCTCTGGGAAAACGTTGGATTGTGCTTGTAATGAATGAAACGCTTTCCGGCTACGCTTAGACGATCCAGCCCCATGGACGTGGCAACCCACAGGTTTCCCGTGCTGTCTACCAGCAGGTCATTTACCATATCGCTGGCAATACTTTGCTCATTGTCATCCGAGTGCGTAAACCGCTCAAAGCTTCCCGAGTCGTAAAGGAACTTGTTTAAGCCTGCCGAGGTGCCAACCCAAAGCACTGATCTATGATGCTCAACAATAGCCGTGACGTGGTTACTGCTGATAGTGCCGTCGTTATCAGGGTTGTGTTGATAAGCGGTGAATCTATTGTTCAACGGATCGAAGAGATTCAAGCCTCCGGTAGCGGTCCCAACCCAAAAACGCCCATGGCTATCCTCGTAGAGGGCCGTGATAGCTTTTCCGCTGATGCTATCCTGTTGCGACCGGCTGTACACGAAATGTTTGAACCTACCGGTTGTCCGCTCGAAGAGGTCCAGCCCACTGCCTGTGCCGATCCAGAGATCATCATTCTTATCGATATATAACACGTTGATATGATTGTCGATCAAGCTGTCGGGATTTGTATCATCGTGGAGAAAGTGGAGAAAGTCTTCGGTGCGCGGGTCATATCGATTCAAACCACCCTGTCGTGTTCCTATCCATAAATAGCCTTCACGATCTTCCACGATGGATGTGATCCAGCGGTCACTGAGGCTGTGAGGCGCGTGCGGGCCGGGTTTGTAGATCTTGAAGCTGTACCCATCGTAGCGATTCAACCCATCTTCCGTCCCAAACCAGAGGAAGCCACGACTATCCTGGAAGATCACCTGCACGGAACTCTGGGAAAGACCATCTTCAATGCTAATGTGGTCAAAGCGCAGAATGCAATTACAGATCTGCGGAAGAGAGTTGGCGGGGACTTGGCTCAAGGGGAGGGGGACGGATGTGGAAACAACTAGGTCCTCAGCAGAACCGGAAGGCCTAGAGGCGGCGGGCGAGCCTCCACCCGCGCAGGACGCTGAAAGAATGACCAGGAGCAGTCCCACGAGGAGGACCCGCCGTCGTTTCATCATTTGACTCACCTCTAAAGTATAGTACAGAACCCGTTCAATGCATTTACTGTTAACACCCCTCTAAGGAGGGGTTTTTATCCATCGCATATCCCATGGGGCGGCTGCCTTCCCGCTTCTTGAAGAGGGAGTTGAATCAATCGAAGCGAAGGGGGTGAAACACCCATGCAGGCGGATGCCCGATTCCTTCCCCGAACGTATCATGATGGCAGATTAGGGAAACTAATCTGCTTTGCTTTCACAATTCTCCTCATAAGAAAGCAATCCGTTGGAAGAGAGGCGGGCACCAGGGCTACGCAACCTGGTTTCCGCCTCCCTCCGTGTTCCAGGAAAGGAGGTGATCCGGTAGGCAAAACATCCATGTTGAATTGTCCCTTTCGCGAATAATTCATTTTTCAAGGAGAAGAGGATGAAAATTAAGCAAATGTATTACGTTCTCAGTCTGCTGATCGCATTCAGTTTAGTCCTGGCAGCCTGCGCTCCGCAAGTGGCGGCAACCACAGAAGCTCCCTCTGCGCAGACTGAAGAACCCGCCATGACCGAGGAACCAACGGAAGCTGCGACGGAAGAACCGACAGTGGAACCCACGGCGGAGCCAACCACCCGTCGCGGCGGCTGGCTGGATGAAATCAACATTTCTGTGGTTTCGGGAGATTCAGCCATCTCGCAGCTGCAAGCCGGAGCCATCGACTTCTACTCGTTTAACCTGGCTTCAGATGCCTTCCCTGCCATTCGCGACGCTGGCCTGTCATACTCTCAGGCTTTTGGCGGTTACTATGGTATTAGCTTCAATCCGGCTGTGTTCTCAGATACCACTCAGCTGAACCCGTTCTCGAACCGCAAGATCCGCGAGGCAACGAACTGGCTGATCGACCGCAACTATATCAACCAGGAGATCTACGCTGGCGGCTCTCTGCCGAAACTTCTTCCGGTCACTACGCAGCTGGTCGAATATACCAACCTGATCGATACCGCCCGCGCCCTCGAGACCAAATATGCCTATGACTTCGATCGTGCCAAGGAAGTCATCGACGCCGAGATGGAGGCCATGGGCGCGGAGCTTGTAGATGGTAAGTGGAGCTTTAATGGCGAGCCCATTACCTTGATCTTCCTGATCCGAAACGATGGTGACGGTACGCGCCAACCAATGGGCGATTATGTGTCCAACCAGCTCGAAAGCATCGGCTTCACCGTGGACCGCCAGTACAAGACTTCCTCCGAAGCCTTCCCGATCTGGCAGGGGAGCACGGCGGCAGATGGGTTGTGGCATATGTACACCGCCGGCTATATTCCTTCCGGCTTGAGTTCCCTGCGCGACGAGAGCGGCAACATCCAGCAGAGCTATTTGAATACGAGTATTCAAGCCAGCGAGCCGTTCATTTCCAATATTTCGGACGAGGAATTCCAGCAGCTCGGCGACGACTTAGCGCAAGGTAATTACTCCACCAAGGAAGAACGCGACCAGATGATGGCGCGCGCCCTGGAGCTTGCCCTGGAAGATTCCCTCTTTGTATGGACGATCGATCAGCGCGTGTACGCGCCGTACAATAATAATGTCCAGGTGACGTACGACCTCGCCACCGGCCCTGAATCTACCAACGTGGGCCCCTACAACCTGCGCTTCGTGGACCAGGAAGGTGGAACGATGAGGATCGGCACCAACGACCTCTTCACACAACCCTGGAACACCGTGGGTGGAAGCAACTGGGTGTGGGACGCGTTTATCATGCGCGCTACAACCATGGGCACCTCGAACTTCGGCGGTGGCGGCGGTCTAATGGCAGATCCTTATACCGGTCTGGCATATCCCCACCGCATTGAGAGCGCGGAATTAACATATAAAGAAGGCTTGCCGATCACCCAGAACCTGGACTGGCTCACCGTCAACACAGAACCGGAAGTTGTCGTGCCAGAGGATGCCTGGGTGGACTGGGATGCTACAGAACAGCGCTGGATCACAGCGGCGGAAAAATTCCCCGAGGGTCTCACTGCCAATATCAAGAGCGTCGTCGTCTATCCCGACGATCTGTTCGAGACCGTCAAGTGGCATGATGGCAGTCCCATCTCGGTAGCCGATTTCGTAATGTCCATGATCCAGGGTTTTGACCCCGGGAAAGAGGAAAGTGCCCTCTATGATGCATCGCTGGCATTGAGTGTCAACGCGGGTCTCGAGTCCTTCAAGGGCTACCGCATCACCTCTATCGATCCTCTGACCATCGAGTCCTACACAGATGCCTATGTGACCGATGCCGAGCTAAACATCGCGCCTCTCTGGCCGCAATCTCCATTTGGTCTCTCGGGTGAGAACAGCTGGCAGATCCTGGCGATCTCCAATCTGGCGGAAGCTGCCGGCGAGCTTGCCTATACCCAGACCAAGGCTGATGATCTTGAGGTGGAGAACACAAGCTGGGTGGGCGGTCCCAGCCTTGAGATCCTCGAGCAATACCTGGACCAGGCTGCCAGCGAATCATACATCCCCTTCGAGCCGACTCTGGGCGAGTACCTTACGCAAGAAGAAGTTGATTTACGTTATGCAAACCTGAAGAACTGGTTCGAAGAGCATGGTCACTTCTGGGTAGGCACGGGTCCGTATTACCTGGACCAAGTCTTTACCACAGAGAAGTCCCTCGTCCTGAAGAACAACGAAGAGTTCGTCGACCTTGCAGACCGCTGGGCGATCTTTAGCGAGCCTCAGCTGGCTACGGCCGTCCTGGACGGTCCGGGACAGGTCCAGGCCGGTCAAGAGGCAGTCTTCGATGCGACGATCAACTTTAAGGATCAGCCCTATCCGCAAGACGACATCCAAGGCGTGAAGTACATCCTGTACGATGCAAGTGGCAGTGTTGTCACGGTGGGCGACGCCACACCGGTTGGCGATGGCCAATATCAGGTCACCCTTGATTCGGAGACGACCACAGACCTTCCAACCGGTTCGGCAAGACTCGAGATCGCAGTCGTACCTCTACCGGTGGCGATACCTGCCTTTACCTCTCTGGATTTCGTATCCTTGCCATAACATAGTGTAGTTGTTTGTGAGAGTCCCGCAGGCTTTTGTGTTGCTGAAGCACGTCGGTCAGGGCAGAGCCTGCGGGACACTCCACCTAATCACGATTGTGAGGAAGCAATGGCTGTAGCTGCTCAAACGCCGTCAGAAAATGTAGTGGAGAAACGGGCGAGACATGAGGGTACGCTTGTGCGTGTCTCGCGCTATGTTGCAGTGCGATTGTTCACCCTTTTCGCCTCGGTTGTGATCGGCATCTATTTGACGATCATGATCGCAAACATGGGAGGTTTTGTTGACACGATTATGCGGGGCGAGATACGCGACCGCGTGACTCAAGCCATTGCAGCGAATCCCGGTACTCGCCAGATGGACCCGGATGTCCGGCAAAAATTGATCCAGGACACCATCGCAGCGGAGGAAGAGCGCCTCGGATTGAATATACCTGTTGCCATCCGCAACTTTCGTTATCTCTCCAACGCGTTGACTCTCCAGCTGGGGCGTGCCATGAACATGACAAGCGATTCCGGTTCGAAGCAGGTACGTCTCATCATCCTGGAGCGTCTGCCGCCGACACTGTTGCTCATGGGGATCTCTCAGTTATTCTTGTTCTTTTCCAGTATATTCCTGGCGCTCAACCTTTCCCGTCGCTATGGGAATCTGTGGGATCGCGTAGTGGTAGCGCTCTCGCCCACGTCCGCGGTGCCGCCTTGGTTCTATGGGATCTTCATGATCCTCATTTTTTCTGCTCTGCTGCAAGTCCTTCCATTCGGCGGCATGGTGGATTCCCCTCCTCCGAGCAATCCCATTGACTATTCGATCAGCCTGGCCAAGCACTTAATCCTGCCGGCCTCCTCCCTGGTGCTCAGCTCCTTCTTCTTAAGTATCTATAATTATCGTACCTTCTTCCTGATCTATTCCAGCGAAGATTATGTGGAAATGGCGAGAGCCAAGGGCCTGCCGGCGCGTCAGGTGGAGCGTCGCTACATCCTTCGTCCTACGCTACCCAATATCATCACGAATTTTGCGCTATTGATCATCAGTCTGTGGACAGGCGCAACGATTACGGAAACGGTTTTTCTCTGGCCTGGCCTGGGAAGAACTCTTTTCCAGGCCATAGGCTTGTATGATATTCCCATCATCGTTGGCTCGACCATTATCTATGCCTATCTGCTGGCATTTACCGTGTTCCTGCTGGATTTCATCTATGCTCTGGTCGATCCCCGAGTCAAGCTGGGCAGCCGTTAGCCATGAACGCACTCAAAAGCTCATTTCGAAGCCTTTTGCATTATCCATCGGCAGTGATAGGGATGCTGGTTGTGCTCCTGCTGATCTTTACCGCCGTTTATGCCATTGTCAGGATACCCTACAGCGAGGCCATCCGGCTGTGGCGCGGCGGTGAGGAGGTCTGGTACCAGAACCCAAAGTTCGCTGCGCCAGCCTGGATCAACCTTTTTTCGAGCAAGAAATATGCCGAATCATTCGCGGTCAGAACCTCTGATGGGACCATGCCCGCGGAAATCGTGGCGAGTGGGGAAGGTACCTCCACGCTATCCACATCCCATACATTTGACTTCTCATCCGACTTCTATCCTCAGGATCTGATCCTTTATCTCACCTCTCGATATGAAGAAAAACAACCGTTCGTTTCAGCGGAATTGCTGACCCCGGATGGAAGGACGATCAGGCTTGCGAACCTTGCGCTCGGAAAGAAGCTCACCTACCGTTTTTCTCAGGATGATAAGCTTAAAACGAAACTCAGAACTGAGGATGTGATTACGAGTTTATTCTCAGACCCTGAAACCGGAGAATTAGTCAAGGGACAATATCAACTATTGGTCACTGGCGCGACCTTTGAGCCTGACTCAGAAATTAATGTGGAATTTGTATTACACGGGCAGGTCTACGGGTTGGCCGGCACGGATCATGCCCGCCGTGATTTGATCGTGCCTCTTCTCTGGGGCACGCCGGTTGCCCTGGCTTTCGGTCTGGTTGCCTCGCTGGGTACCGCTGTGTCGACGATGGTGATCTCGGCGCTTGGAACCTGGTACGGCGGCTGGGTGGATCAATTGATCCAGCGTATTACCGAGATCAATCTGGTTCTGCCTTTTCTATCCATCCTGATCATGGTTGGAACGTTTTACTCGCGTAGCATCTGGGTGATTCTGGGCACGACGATCCTGCTGAGCATTTTTACGGGTGCCATCCTAGGGTACCGGTCTATTTTCATGCAACTCAAAGAGTCACTGTATATCGAAGCCGCGCGCGCCTATGGCGCCAGCAATACACGGATTGTCTTCATGTACTTAATCCCGCGTATGATCCCGCTCCTGATCCCCAGCCTGGTTCTGGCGGTCCCGTCATTTGTGTTCCTGGAAGCCGGTCTCGCGGTGCTTGGTCTGGGCGACCCGGTGCTGCCGACCTGGGGCAAGATGATCGACGATGCAAACCGCAACGGCGCTCTTTATCGCGGCTATTACTACTGGATACTCCAGCCGACAACACTGCTCATGGTCACAGGCCTGGGCTTTGCCATGCTCGGCTTTGCCCTGGACCGCGTCTTCAACCCAAAATTGAGGGATGTATGATCAACGGTCTGAGTTCGGTGCCCAGTTCGCAAAAGCTGCTCAGGATCGAGGGGCTGGTTCTGCATTTCAAGACCGGTTCCGGGACCGTGCAGGCTGTGGATGGGGTGAACTTCGAATTGGATACAAACCGCGCCGTGGTGGTTCTTGGCGAATCCGGTTGTGGCAAGAGCTCGCTTGCCAGAGCGATCCTGCGCCTGCTTCCGCGCAACATCGAGAAATACCGCGGTGAGGTTTATCTGCAGGGCGCCGATGTGATGAAATACGACGATGAGCAGTTCCGCCAGAATGTGCGCTGGACGGAGATCTCGCTCGTACCGCAGGCGGCGATGAACTCGCTTAACCCCGTCGTCAAGGTCGGTGACCAGGTCGCGGAGCCCGCTATGATCCATTTAGGCATTAAGAAGGAGCAAGCATTCGGTCTGGCGCGGCGCATGTTCCAGCACGTGGGCGTGCCGGCGGACTTTCTGCAGCGTTATCCGTTTGAGCTGAGCGGCGGGATGCGCCAGCGCGTGGCGCTGGCGATGGCGCTGGTTACCAGCCCGAGCCTGATTGTCCTTGATGAGCCGACTTCCGCTCTCGATCTACTCACGCAAGCCAATATCATGAACGTCCTGAAGCGGATCAAGCATGAGCTGGGCACCTCGTTTATACTCATCACGCACGATATTGCCACATCGAGCGAGCTTGCCGATGAGGTCGCGATCATGTATGCCGGGCAGCTCGTGGAGGTTGGTCATGCCCGGGACTTCTTCCCGGCGCCGCTGCACCCGTACGCCCAGATGTTGATGGCAAGTGTGCCGCGCCTGCGCAGTGAATCGGATCCCATGTTCATCACTGGCCAGCCCCCGAGCCTGATCGTTCCACCGGAAGGTTGCCGATTCAAAGCCCGCTGCCCCTTCCGCTATGACAAGTGCGACCAGGAGCCTCCCATGTTCGAAAAGAATGGGCGCAAGGTCAAATGCTGGCTGTATGAATAGCAGAGGCAGAATGAAGAAATATCTTGAGGGTATCTGGTCGTGTCGCAATCGTTACCTCCCGGCTTTGCTCCCTGGGAGTGGGTAGATGGTCTTAATTGCAGGATACTCGCTCTCACCGGTCTCTGGTTTGTGATCAGCTTGGTTCTATTCATGGTTGGTTTATGGTTTTGTAAATCCTCTTCATAGGAGTCTTCATGCCGACTACTGCGCTCTACGATACTCTCCGAAGTTTCAAAGATATTCACAAGGTGGTGCTTGCCCTCACCGATGACCTGAGTGACGAACAGCTCAACTGGAAACCGGAAGGCTACAGCACTTCCATCGGGTTCCACCTCTGGCACCTGGCGCGTGAATCCGATTATCTTAAGTCAGCCATCCTGCATCATACGCCTGAGCTTATGCCCGAGTTTGGTGACGGAAAGGAAATCTGGCAAAAAGAGGGTCTTGCGCGGAAATGGGGTTTCCCCGAAGAGCTGCACAAAACGGTAGGAACCGGTCTAACCGATGAAGATGCTGCGACGCTGCCCATCCCCGCCAAGCCGGAACTGCTCGGCTATTTGCGGAACTCTTATCAGGCGATCGAAGACTTTATCGAATTGCTCGATAGCAGGTATCCGACATTTGAAAATATAGACGAAGAGCTCCAGAAGAAGATCGAGATGATCCGTCTGAACCTGCTGGTGTTCCTGACCCACGACTGCCGTCATCTGGGGATGATGGAATGCCTGAAGGGGCTGCAGACGGGTTTTGGCTCGGCGACCGAGAAGAGGAAATAACGTCAGGTCCAGATGAAGCTCACCGAAATCGCTTTCTTTACAGAGGACGTTTTTCAGATGACCGATTTTTATCGCCGCTTGCTAGGCATGAACCCGGTGGCGAAGTCGGAGTCGATGGCGGTTTTCCTGCTACAGGAAGCCAGAATCTTTATCCATCAAGTCTATGCTCCCAAGGACGGAGAGTTACCGCCCGAGAATCACCATGCCATCAACGTGGGAGATATCGACCAGGCTTGTGAGGAATTGAGGCAGCGAGGGCTCATGCTCGAGATCCCTCCGCAGGATTATTACTGGGGTCGCTCGGCATATTTGCGCGATCCAGACGGGCACCTGCTGGAAATTATGAACGAGAAGTAATTCTCACAAGGAGCGATTCGCATGCTGGATCAATTCAAAGAAGTCTTACTATCCTCCGAATCCGCGGGAAGGAGGAATGGCAAAACACGACGGGACACGCTGCTCTCGATCCAGAAGCTTCACGTCTGGTATGAGCTCCGCCGCATGGGCTTGGGTCACGCCGGCTATGTCAAGGCTGTGGATGGCGTCAGCTTTGATCTGGACGAAGGGGAAACGGTAGCAGTCGTGGGGGAGTCTGGCTGCGGGAAGTCAAGCCTGATGAAAACGATCCTTGGGCTGAATATCCCTACCAGCGGCGACGTCCTTTTCGACGGCGAGAGTCTCTCCGAGCTGGATGGCGAGGGCCTACGCCAGTATCGCTTCCGGATCGGGTACGTCCAGCAGGACCCGTATGGGGCGCTGCCGCCCTTCATGAATGTGCAAAAGATCCTCGAGGAGCCGCTGCTCATCAGCGGCCTGATGGACAGAGAGGAACGGCTGGCGCGGATTCATAAAGTGATGACAGAGGTGAAGCTCCATCCGGTGGAGGATTTTTTGAAGAAGTTCCCCCACATGTTGAGCGGTGGACAGCAGCAGCGTATCGTCATCGCCCGCGCCATGCTGCGTGAGCCCAGGCTGATCGTCGCCGACGAACCGGTCTCCATGCTTGATGCCTCCGTGCGTGTAGAAATCTTGAAGCTCATGCATGCCCTGCAGGAGGCCCACGGACTCTCGGTGATCTACATCACACATGACCTCTCCACCGTGAAGTATTTTTCACGGCGCATCTTCGTGATGTACGCCGGCAACCTGATCGAGAAAGCGGATACCCGCCGCCTGCTGGAAAATCCGCTCCATCCTTACACTCATGCTTTGCTCGCCGCCACTTCCGACCCGGATGCTATCAACGCAGAGTCGTATAAAGAAGTGCCGCCCGGCGAACCGCCCAGCCTGGTAAACCCACCGAGCGGCTGCCGCTTCCATCCGCGTTGTCCACATATTATGAAGGGCCTGTGTGATGTCAAACCCCCGCCTGATTTCGAGCCAGAGCCCGAACACTTTGTAGCTTGCTGGTTGTACCAGGCTAGCCCTGTGCATTCCAATGGTAGCAAGACGGTAGACAGTAGAGTCTCAGCTATTCGCCAGGACGTGTAGTTGAGAGCCGAGATTAAACTATGTTCAGCTCCCCGCGTTTCCTCTTTCGTTTCGGAGTCTTCCTGATGATTGTCGGTATTGTGCTGCCATTTCTAATGAGCATTCGGGTGGTGGAGTCGACCTTCTCATTGAACTTCATCTCCTACGGCGCCTCTGTGGCTGGGCTATCTTTGGGCTCGATCGGTTTTATGGTGGGCGCGAGGGATAGGAAAGAATGATCATTTTTAACTGAGCGCGTATCTAACGGCCTCATCGAGGGTCATCCTCGTGCCTTCTTCATAAAATTCGGAAAATTTCTCTTCCCCCATTTTCGCAACACATGCCGCGATGACTTTGTCTATATAAGCCTGTTCCAGACGCGGACGTGTATCATGAATTTTCTGGCGTATGATATCTGCCCAGCCGATCAGCTGAGAAGCTTGTTCTGGTTTGCCAGTGGCAATGTCTAGACCCGAGACTCCTTCTAATGTAAACACTATTCCGATAACGTTTTTGTCAATGTGAAACTTACGAGTGGTTTCAATAAATATCTCACGCGCCTGATCAATATTGCCTCCATACAATGCTACATAGCCCAGACGTGTGCGCGCCCAAAGATAATCCATTCTATTTCCTCTATCTCGGGTACTCCGTGCAATCGCTTCTAAGATCGAACGTGCCTCTACATAGTCTCCTCGTATCACGGCGAATAAGCTTTTCGTGTGCCCTAAGTCCTCCCCGACGTTCCCAACTTTGTTCAATTCCCACAGCGTTTCTGCTTCATCCAGATATCTCTGTGCGGTGTCAACCTGATCATTGAGAGCGCTCTCCCACGCCAGCTGGTTGAGTACATTGATCAAGGAGGTTTGGGCACCCAGTTCACGAAATATGAACGCTGCTTCTGCCCAGGATTGCTTGCTTAGGTGATTGTTAGGCATCCAGCCCAAATGATAAAGTGTGATTGCCTCCATCCATCTATCATTAAGGGAACGAGATAGAGCCAGGGCTCGCTCGTAAACTTTAGCTTCTTTTGCTCGATCCCCTAAATATCCGTGGGCGATCCCCAGTGTAATAAGAGCATTTATTTCGCCTTGTTGGTCCTTGCAAGCAATGGACAAGGCCAGGCTCTCCGTTGCCGCAGCATGTGCTTGCCGAAACTGATGCAATAAAAGCAGAAGCTCTCCCTGTGCTCGCAGCGCCTTTGCTCTTGCGAGAGGATATTCTTCTGTTTCCGACTCTTGCAAAAAACGAGCCAGCCAGTCTGATCCCTCGCGTAAATCTATGATCTCCCATATTTCTACCAACCTGCTCGATATATATAGTCCGGACTCAATATCGTTTTTCGTGGCCTGTTCCAGGGCCACGCGTAAATTGTCACGCTCAGCGATGATGCGGGGAAACCACTCTTCGTGTTGAAATCCATGCAGACCTGGCACCACATTTTCAGAAAGCTTCAGGATGTATTTCAAATGCCGGGCACGGATTCTATCTTCCTCTCCTGCTGCAATAAGTTTTTCGTGTGCATATTGACGGACAATCTCGTGGAAGCGATAACGTGTCTCGTGTTCATTTCGCTGACTTACGAAGATCAACGATTTTTTCACAAGTGCGTTCATAAAATCTATGGTATTACCTTCGCATACTTCTTGCGCAGCCTCCATGGTCCAGCCGCCTGCGAACACCGAAAGCTGCCGCATGAATCTTTGCTCCGGCTCAGTGAGTAAATTCCAACTCCATTCCATGGAAGCCTGCAGTGATTGGTGTTTTGGCAACTCACTTGACTTTATAGTGGTAAGCAATTGGAAGCGGTCCTCAAGCTGCGAAGCAATTTGCTCGGGAGAAAATGTTTGGATGTGCGCGGCAGCCACCTCAATAGCCAGCGGGATACCATCCAGGCGCGCGCAAATCCGAGCGATAAAGGGTAGGTTCTCCATGGTCACGACAAAATCCATGTTAACAAGCTGAGCACGTTCGTCGAATAGGCGAAGTGCCTCATAATCGTTCAGCCTGTCTAGCGATTCGATTTTTTCGATCTCTGGAACTGCCAGTGGCGGTACTGCATACAAAGCTTCACCAACAATCCCTAGCGCTTCACGACTCGTAGCAAGTACTCTCAACCCCGGGCAATTCTGGAGCAATATGTCGGCCAGTTGCGCGCTGGCGTCCAGCAAATGCTCACAATTATCAAGAACCAACAGGGTGGTCCTGGTGCGCAAGAGTTGAACGAGGATCTCAACAGGTGGGCGATCCGACCGACTTTGGATGCCAAATACACCAGCCACCGTTTGTGGGACAAGCGCAGGATCACGGAGGGAGGCAAGCTCCACAAACCACACGCCATCCGGATATTCCGCGAATAATCGACTGGCAACTTCCTGAGCCAGGCGTGTCTTGCCAATGCCGCCTGCCCCGGTCAGTGTCACAAGACGATGCTCGGCGAGTCTCCGCTCGACCCGCTCAATATCGTTCTCACGCCCAATAAAGCTGGTAATGGCAATCGGCAGGTTGGTTTTTATTTCCTTCTGGAAAGCGTTGGGGACAGATCTATCCGGAAACCCAGCCAGTCCGCGGGCGAAGAGGATCCATGCCGGACGTTCTGAGGCAGAAATCCCCAATTTTTCCAACAGAACGTTTGCAAGTTCCTTGGATGGTTTGAGTCCCCCAGACTCGATCCGTCGCAGCGTGATCCGCGCACAACCGGCCCGATCTGCCAGCTCCTGCTGTGTCAGATCCAGAAGGTGACGGCGCTGGCGCAGCCATTTGCCAAATGAAATCTCTTCAGAGGTCGTTTTGTTCATCGGCATCCCCGTAGGGTGACCTGCATCTCACCACTCTTCCCTAATTTTGACCGGTTGTATCACATTTTATATCCATTTTGGCATTATGGGAAATTGAGGCTGCTGGTTCAATCAGGCAAGCTCCAATCGCATTCCTGTTTCCGATGCCTGAAAAGAACGAGACCTTCCGTTTATGAATGTATAGGAAAAAACTATCATGGACGCGCTTAGAAAATTATGTGGCTTACTTGCTTCTATTCCCCTTCTGCTCAGTGCATGTGCTGCCCAGCCGGCTCAAGCTGCGAAAGAAGACTCTGCCCGGCAAACGGATGCTGTTTATGCGTTAATGCTCGGCAAATCGGTGACCGATCCGGCTGTGGCGGATTTTCTTACCCGTAATCACTGCGACAGCGTCGATCAGTTCCGGATTTGCAAAGAAACCGGCATGGCTCTCTGGCTGGCTTCGGATCAGACGGTCGAAACGGTATATCTCTATGTGAATAACTCCGACGGGTTCGAGCCCTATAAAGGTGACCTGCCGTTTGGACTCAGGTTCTACGACACAATGGGTGCGGTGGAGTACAAGCTGCAGAACCAGGAAGTAGGCAACGCCGGACGGCCGGATACCGGGGTGACACCTGACCACATGTATTATCGGGCGATCTACAAAGAAGCCAGCATGACCATCATTTATAACGCCCCGGCTGCGGACGAGGATGCAACGATTCGTGCCATCCTGATGAGTAAATAGTGAAGATATAAAGTGGCAAGGCTGGCAGATCTCATCTGCCGTGAACTGGAGATCCTTCCACTGGTCCAGACCGGGCAAACGAATAAAGCCATTGCGGTTCAGCTCTTTATTCGCGAAATAACAGTCGAATTTCACCTGGACAATATCTATCGAAAGATCGGCGTACAGACACGGATGATGGCCGGGGTCTGGGTGCTCCAACTGGGATTGGGAGTAGAAGTCTGTGGGAAGAGCCCTTATTTCTCTTCCAGGGCGTAGGCGAGGGCTTCATCCAGTGTCATGTTTCGTCCTTCATCGTAGGCATCGGAGAATGCCACCTCGCCCATTTTGACCAGACAGGTCGAGATCAAATTCTCCATATCCACTTGCTCAATTTTGGGGCGTAAATCGCCGATCTTCTTTCGCACTGCGTCCGCCCAACCGATCAACCGTGCCGCGCGTTCCGGTTTTCCTGTTACGACGTAAAGCTGCGCCATGCCCTCCAGCGCAACAGCCGTCCCGATTGTATAGTTATCTTTCGTAAAATCCTGAGCCGCCTCGGCAAAAATACGATATGCTTCTTCAAGCCTATCGGCTCGCAGCGCGGGAATTCCCATTCGGACGCGCACCCACAGGTAGGACATCCGATTTCCTGTCTCTCTGGCAGAAAGCAATGCCTCCTCCAGAAGCGCATAAGCCTGTTCGTGGTCCCCGCGCATGAGTGCGATCAGACTCCTGGCAATCTTCACATTCTCCCAGATATTTGCCCGATTGTTGGCCTCCCAGAGGATCATTGCCTCATTGAGAAGGTTTTCCCCCACTTCCATGTCACCATCGAGTATCCGAAATTGACCCAGCAGGCTGAGGAGGTTCGCCAGGGCGATTTGATCGCCCGTCTGGCGATACAGAGACACAGCCTTCTCCCAGTATTTCAGGGTCCGTCCGAAATCACGACGATCCCAGCCAAGGAAATAATATGCATTGGCTTCCCTCCATGGATCTTTCAGAGCCAGAGCCAGCTGTAAGGATTGGTGGAGCAGCTCCCAGGCTGCATCCAGATCATCCAGAAACTGCCACACATTTGCCAGTGAAACGAGAGTGTCTGCCTCGCCATGTTGATCCCCGACGGCTCGAAATAGCGCCAGGCTTTCCTCTGTGACCTCCCGTGCCTGCGGAAAACGTTGAAGCCAGGTCAGAAGCCATCCATAGGTATGGAGTGCATGCGCTCGCGCCGCAGGAAAATCCGTTGACTCTGATTGATGGATGAAATTCTCCAGCCAGTGAATACCTTCACGTACATTTGCACTTTCCCAGTAGCGTCTCAAATGACCCGATAGATATAACCCTGCTTCAATATCGGTCTTATGCGCCCAACCAAGAGCAGCGCGAAGATTATTGCGTTCATCATTCAGGCGCTCAAGCCAATTCACCGGCGCAGAGCTCATGATCTCGTGCTCAGCCTGCTCGGAGAGGTGCGTGAAATATCGCAGGTGCCGCGTACGGATGTTTGCTTCCTCGCCTGAGCGTACCAGCCTGTCCTGCGAAAATTCACGGACCATTTCATGGAAACGGTAACGTGTCTGGCGTCCCGTCTCCCGGTCCACAACGATGAGGGACTTCTTTGTGAGTGCTGTGGACAGATTCAATGCATCGCCATCACAGACCGCCTGTGCCGACTCAAGAGTCCAGCCGCCCGCAAAAACGGAAAGCTGGCGCAGAAAGGTTTGCTCTGCTTCACTGAGCAGCCCCCAGCTCCATTCCATGGAGGCGCGCAGCGTCTGATGACGCGGCAAAATAGTCCGGACGTCGCTTGCCAGTAAGGCAAAGGAATCCTGTAATTGTGCCAGGATTTCTGGTGGTTGTAATATATTGATACGCGCGGCCGCGAGCTCAATCGCCAGCGGAATTCCATCCACCTTGCGACAAATATCCACCACTGTCCGGACATTTTCCTCTGTCAATCGAAACGAGGTCATAGACAGAGCCGCCCGCTCGACGAATAATCGAACTGACTCGAATTCACTTAGCGTTTCAAGGGAATCTCCATCCTGCTCGGGCAGGGGCAAAGACGGCATAGTGTAGATTGCCTCACCCGGGATTCCCAGCGCTTCACGGCTGGTCGCCAGGACTTTGAGGTCCGGGCAGCCGGTGAGCAGCGCCGCGATCAATTGCGTGCAGGCATCCAGAAGATGTTCACAGTTATCCAGGATGAGCAGGGCGGTCCTTGGACGGAGCGAATCGGTCAGTTTTTCAAGCAACCGGCTATCCACGCCCTGGCGCACCTCGAAAACAGAGGCGACTGTTTGCGTGACCAGGGATGCATCCGATAGTGAGTCCAGGGCGATAAACCAGACCCCATTGGAGAAATCGTTTCGGAGTTTCTGACCCACCTGCAACGACAGGCTCGTCTTGCCGATGCCTCCGGCTCCCATAAGCGTTACCAGGCGCTTTTTCCTCACCAGCTCGACAACGTCCCTCTGTTCCCTCTCCCGCCCGATAAATGTGGAAAGTTGATGGGGAAGATTATGTTGGGGACCCGCTTTTTCAGTTCGCTTTTCGACGGGAACAGGCTTTGCCTCTCCCCTGCGGATTCTTCTGTAAAGCTCGCGTGTTTCGGGTTGGGGGTCGAGGTTAAGCTCCTTCCGCAAAACCTGCTCGCAGGTCTCGTATTGCCTTAATGCTGCGGTCTGTTGCCCTGCCTGCCAGTAGACTTCCATGAGCAGGCGATGCGCCTCTTCATCCAGGGCATTGAGTCCGACTAGGCGGCGAGCATAGGGAACAGCCTGCGCTGCCTGTCCGGTTTCGCAGTAATCCAATGAGAGCTTCTTCAGAATTGTGGCGAGCTTGAGCCGCAAATCCTCCGATTTGGCGAATGCCCAGTCGTTAAACGGGGGGGCATCCTTCAGGCTGAAGCCGGTCAGGAAGTGGTTGCGGTACAGACTGGCGGCCTCCGCCAGGAGGGGCATGCGCGCCCGAATATCTGGCTGGATGGATCCCCCGGCAAACCTTGATTCAAACTCACGAACGTCCAGCCAGAATTCACTCTGGCTGCCATCCAGACCAACCTTGCCATGCTGCGTGGTGAGCCAGCCTTCCCCCAGCGTCTTTTGAATCTCCCAAAGTATCTGCCTCAAATTCTTGAACGCGCTGGATTGGTTAGTCTCGGGCCAGAGCAGGGCGCTGAGCGACTCGCGCGCGTGGTCACCTGGTTCGATGGCAAGAAAAGCCAGCAGAGCCAGCGCTTTACGGCGCTCCAGCACGACGAGTTCGTCATCGAGGTGGATCTGTGCGGGACCCATAAAGTGCAGCGCAAGACGCGGGGACATGCCTCTCCTTTTTACCTGGCCGGTGAGGTGATTATATCCGGCAAATTTGCTCGTCCGGGCAGCCTGTGGATTCTGAGACGCTTTCCGAGACGGGGGTGAGACTGGGCATGAATACACTAAGCGCATACTCAACGAATTCAAAAGGAGAGAATCATGAACACGTTTTTCAAAACCCTGGGCTGGCTTGCAATCCTAGCATTCTCTGCCACTGCATGCATTCCACCTGTTCTCGATGTCGCGCAGGCAGCTCCGGCAGAGTCCAGTTATCAGGCCATGCTCGGCAAACCGGTGAGCGACCGGTCTGTTGCAGATTTCATTACCAGCAATGGTTGCAAGGCATCAGGCTCATTCCAGCTCTGTCCAGCTGCCGGACTTGCATTCTGGGCGGACCAAGACCACATCGTCGAAACAGCCTATCTGTACATCAGCGGCGCAGAGGGCTTTGCGCCCTACCGGGGCGAGCTGCCGCTGGGGCTGAGCCGGACGGACACCATGACGGACGTCGAACAGAAGCTTGGCCAACCGATTGTGGTGCACGCCCCACAGGCGGGATGGGAACCTGGATTGCCGGATGAAGGCAGCGCTCCAGACCGTTTTCACTACCAGGCATCCTACAGCCGGTTTGGCATCGCCATTCTCTACGACTCACCCTCGTCCAGAGATCGGAACGCCAGCATCCATGCCATTCTTGTCACACGGTGATGCAGCAGAAAACCAAATAACTGCGCCCCGGTACGCGCATCACGCAATGTACGTGCCGTGGCAAGACAGGAGAAAAATCATGAACAATTACCGTCATGCACTCCCTCAGCTCGACGGGGGACTCTACCTCACCGACGGCGGGATCGAAACTACCCTGATCTTCCATGAAGGCCTGGATCTGCCTGACTTCGCAGCGTTTGACTTATTACGCACGCCGAAAGGCACGGCTGCCCTGCGCAACTACTTCTGTGCATATACAGAGCTCGCACAGCGCTTTGGCACGGGACTCATTCTGGAGAGCGCCACATGGCGTTCCAACCCGGACTGGGGCAGGCGTCTGGGGTATACATCGGTAGCTCTGGCAGAGGTCAACCGCAAAGCGATCAAGATACTTGGAGACCTGCGCCAGGCATTTGAAACCAGACAAACGCCGGTTGTGATCAGCGGCTGTATCGGTCCGCGCGGGGATGGCTATGTACCCGGCAATGTCATGTCCGCCCCGGAAGCGGAAGCTTACCACCGTGAACAGATCACGACCTTTGCCAGCTCATCTGCCGATCTGGTCACTGCCATTACGATGAATTATGTGGAGGAAGCGACCGGAATTGCGCAGGCTGCTCGCACGGCAGGCATCCCGGCTGTGATTTCGTTCACAGTAGAGACCGACGGCAATCTCCCCACAGGACAGACTCTCCGATCCGCCATCGAACAGGTGGATAAAGTCACCGCCGGCTATCCCGCCTATTACATGATCAATTGTGCCCACCCGACTCATTTCGAGCATGTCCTGGCGGAAGGCGGCGAATGGCTTGACCGATTACGAGGCATTCGAGCGAATGCTTCCCACCGCAGTCATGCAGAGTTGAACGAGGCTCCAGACCTCGATGTCGGGAATCCGGTGGAGCTTGGAAAGCAATACGCCCGCCTCAAGAGGCGCATGCCGAACCTCAATGTGATGGGTGGATGTTGTGGCACTGACCGCCGGCATATCGAGCAGATCGCCCGAGCATGCCTGCCGTTATTTCAAATGGCCATAGTGGGCAAAAGTCCAGCATGACGATTGACTAAACGGGTTGCGGGCAACTCCCATCTCCTCGACATGTTTTTGATCGTCAACTCTGCTGTACAGCATATTCCACTGCTTCGTCCAGTGACATTTTCCTGCCCTGTTGGGTCTCCTGCAAGAATCCGGAATCGCCCAGTTCTGCCCGGCAGGACAGGCAGATGCGATCCAAATCTGCCTGCTCAAGCAACGGACGCTGGTCGCTAATCTTTTCGCGGGTCGAGTCCGCCCATCCAACCAACCGGGCGGCCTGCGCGGCATTCCCTCGTTCCACGAGAAGGGCGGCAAAACCTTCGAGGGCGAAGACAACACCAATGATCTGCCTGTCTCTCTTGAATTCCCGGGCGCATTCCACCAGGAGCTGGCGTGCTTCCTCGTATTTTTCTTCCCGCAGCGCCACGTAGCCCAGGCGTACCTGGGACCAGAGATAATCGTGCCGGCTCCCTGCCTCCAGGCTGGCGCGAGCATGTTCCTGCAAGTAAGCGCGTGCCCTCTGAAAATCTCCTCGTATCAAAGAGATTTGACCGTAGGCAGAGAGGAGATGCGACATCACCGGCTTCAACTGTAGCTGCTGGTAGATCGCGTTCGACTCTGCTAAATATGTCTGCGCAGAATTGAGATCTCCATTCAATACGAGAAAAAAGCCCAGCGTGCTCAAACCGCTGGCGAGCTCATAGGCATCCCCCAGTAAACGGGTTTGGGTCAGCGCCTGTTCCCAGTAGTGAAAGCGGTTGGTCTGATCCAGCCAGCCCAGCTGCCACAGGGATTCCATCTGCCTGCGTATATCCCCGCCGGACTCAGCCTGTGCCAGGGCATGTTGAATGAGCGACAGTTGTTCCGGAACGTTTTGCGCCTGACCGGCTAAGTCCAGCAGCCGGTCGACATCCACGGGAGCTTCAACGGGAAAGATCGTTTTGGGGGGATAGGATCGGGGATCCAGGTGAGAAAGGGGCAAAGGCACACCCTCATTTACCTCCGGGTTGGCCGCCTGCCAGTCGCCCCGGGCGAAGCGCAGGAAAAGCCTGCGTTGGCTCTGTGGGATTTCGAACACTTCCGCCAGGCGTTCCACAACCTGGGCCGATGGATGCCGCTCTTCTGCCTCCATTTTGCGCAAGGCGCTGACCGAGCAGTTGATACGCATCGCCAGTTCCTTCTGGGTCCATCCCAGGGCCCTGCGCCGCTGCTTAAGCCATTCCCCGAACGATACATCGGTCACTCGAACCTCCCATAGACTGTGTTGCTTTTGTGTCACTGAGCGCCACCCAGGGTCCTGCGATTCCCCGTAAAGTGAAACCGTTAAGCGAAGTATACCATCGTGGGAATTTTATTAAGGAAGCTTAAAATGAGCACGTTTTATCGGTACGTATCCCTCTTAATCCTGCTGGCTCAGCTTGTCACGGCCTGCAGCGCGCAGCCTTTTGGAGAGCGGCCGTCGCGCTCGCAAGCCCAGGGGTACAGTCACCTGCTTGGCAAGCCTGCGACCGAATCAGAAGTCTCCACCTGGCTCGCAACCGGTGACTGTGTCAGTGCGTCACCGTATGAAGTTTGTAAAGAAGCAGGCCTGGCTCTATGGATGGACGCGAGTGGAATCGTACGAAGCGTCTATCTGTATCTGCACAACAGAGACGGATTTACTTCCTACAAAGGCGAGCTACCCTTCGGGTTGAAATTCTATGACACGATGGGAGCGGTGGAATACAAGCTGGAAAGGCAGGGGATCGGGAAGCACGGACTTCCCGACGAGATCGCCGTGCCGGACCATTTGCACTACTGGGCTCTCTATCGGGCAGCCAGCATGGTCATCATTTACAATGCCCCGTTTGCTGATGAGGATGCGACGATCTATGCGATCGTCCTTAAGGGTTGATGACTCGTGCTTTAAGAAAGAGTGAGACTGCGCTTCAGCGGACATCCACGGGGCTCTGCCGGGCATCGAATGCCCGCAGCCGGTGGATAAAATAAATTCCCAGGACAAACAACACGAGCGCATTTGCCTGATGGATCAGGGCGACCACAATATTTACATAGGACAAGACCGTAAGCACCCCCAGGAGAATCTGCAGCGCAACCACAACGGTCAGCACCAATAATCCGTTGAGGATCTCCCGAGGATACTTGCGCTTTTTCGCAAAATAGTAGACCAGCGGCACAGCGATCAAACCGAGAAATCCGAACCAGCGGTGGATGAACACGATCGTCTGCGGGACTTCGAAGAGATTGATCCACGAGCTGAAAAGATTGGGTGGAACGAGCCTGCCGAACATGAGAGGCCAGGTATCCGAAACGTGACCGGCTTTGAGCCCGGCAGTCATGCCTCCGTAAGAAATCTGGATGACCAGCAGAATAAATGAGATCAAGGCGAGCCTGGATGGCAGCGACCACCTGGCCGATGTTGCTTTTTCAGGGAAACCGTACCTGTGTCCGAGGATCGTCCATGAGGCGAGTCCGAGGAGTGTCAGCGCCAGCAGCAGATGGATGGTGAGGTTGAAATGGCTGACGGAGGGACGGTCCACCAGGCCGCTGGCGACCATAATCCAGCCCGCAAATGCCTGGGCAATGAAAAGTATGCCCATGAGAAAATAGACGCCGAATTCTCTGAGTTGGATCTTTTTTGTGGACAGGAAGTAGAAAACAGGGATGGCATATACCAAGCCCGCAAAACGGGCGATGAATCGATGGAACCACTCGATGTAATAGATGTATTTGTATTCTTCCAGCGTCATCCCGAAATTGATATGCTGGTATTCGGGTGTTTGCTGATACTTGGTGAACTCCTCCAGCCAGGCTTGCTGCCCGATGGGGGGGATTGTCCCACTGATCGGGTTCCATTCGGTAATGGACAGACCCGAACGTGTCAGCCGCACAAAGCCGCCAAAGACAACGAGAAATGCCACGATTGCGGCAAAGAGCAGAAGCCAATTCCTCACCGCGCGATTTTGCGTTGCACCAGCGTTCTCCCGAGTCAGGATACCGGCGTTTTCCCGGTGTGTATGTAGCACAGTAGGTTTCTCCATAGATAACGTCGCTGCCCGTAGGGGGCTGCGCAGGGATTATAGCACTGCCATATCGCAGCACTCCGAGCCAGGAAGATTACGGTGAGAGGAGTCGGGAATCCTGGACAGTCAGTGTGCAGCTCATTGGCACGTTTTCGGTCTTCCGAACAAGGATCGTGTAGTCATCGGCTTTAGGAATGAAGAAATTTGCACGTTGCGTGACCCCCGCAGGTTTCGAGGCATTTGTCGCTTATTAAGGAAGTCCGAGTGATGTCCCCGTCATGGATAAGATATGGAGTTGTTTATCCTGCCTGGAGCTGCAAAAGCAGCTGGCGATACTGTTCGGCGTTGGGCGGCCCGATCAGGAGAATCTGGTTGATCACCACCATGGCTTCCTCTTTTTGACCGGCGCTTAACATCGCTTCTGCAAGGGAATCAAGCCGCAGGATGGCATCGTGCGATCTGCCTGCCTGCTGGTAAAGCTGTGCAAGAGCGCGCCCCAGGACTACGTCATTGGGCCGGTCGGCGAGCAACTCTTCCACGAACTTAATACCCTGCTCGCTACGACCGTGGGTCTGCAAGTATGTCAGATAGTTTTCGATCTCTGCATTGGCTTGCGCGGTCTGCCCCAGCCTCAGGCTCAGCTCAATGAGGTTCTTGCGCACTCCCTCATCGTCCGGGCGCAGGGTGCGGATCTGTTCGTACACGCGAATCGCCTGTTTCCAGTCCAGGCGCTGCATGTCGATATCTGCCATACGCTGGAGGATATGGATATTCCAGCTGCGGTCGGCGTTTGCCTGTTGTACCACCCGCAGGGCGGTTGTATATGTCTTACGCGCCATGTCGAGCTCGGCGAGGCGATAGTATGTATCCGCCAGCTCGAGATATTCCCGGATGGCATCGTCCATCTGACCGCGCGCAACAAGCTGGTCAATCAGCTTTTTGCGGGCGCCCATATCCATAGGTGCGAGCTGGACCACGCGACGCAAGAGCTTGGCAGACTGCGCCGCTTCGCCGCGCACGCTATAGGCTTGCGCTATCGTACTGTACTTGGCAATCGCTTCTTCGGTGCGGTTCTCGCGTACCAGCAGATCACCCATGAGTGTATGCAGAGGCAAATAGGTAGGTGCATATGTTAAAGCATGGAAGGCCTCTTCCATGGCGGAGCGGAGCTGATTGGCGCGCGCCAGATGGTGGACGTGGTTGATGGCTTCCAACACCTGGCTCGATTGCGCCTGCAGAAGCACTTCTGCAAGCGGCATAGGCATGTCGCCGTCCTGCATCTTCGGCATCTGCTCGCGAGATTTGTGCAGATGATCGCGCCAGCTCTTGCGCATCAACATTTCGTTGACGTTGTCACACAGGCGCCGGAGCGCGGCTTCGTCCTCGACCATTGCCTGCGCTTCGATCAGCGGCTCGTACATCTGACGGATCTCATCTGTCTGTTCGGGAGGGACCACCATCGAGTCTGCCAGCTTGAGCGCTTCGAGATATTCCACGGAGGCAGGTCCGAGCCGACCCATCTTCTGGTGGATCTGGCCCATGAGCAACCGTGCTGCGAGACCGAAGTCCTGATGTTTGACAGCGTGCTGCAGATGACGGATTGCCGACTCGAGCCGGTCTCCCTGCGAGCGCAGCAGACCTAAGTCGAACTGCAGGGCGGGATGATTGAAGCCGGACTCCAGAGCGTGCTCCAACTCCTCGGCGGCCTGGCCCGGATTGTCTTTGGTCTGGGCATCGATGGCTTGCCCCAGGTGCAGGACGACTTTTGTTTGCTCCGATTGTTGCATGGAGAGCTGCCCCGTGCCGCGCATGAGCGATTGCAGGCCGCGACGCGCCTGGGCCGTCTGACCATCATCCGTGCTGTATTCGAAGAGCATCTCTGCCAGACGTGTCAGGGCCTTTTGTCGCGCCTCTGCAACGGGGTCGAGTCCCGAATCGGCTTCTTTGCGAGGATGTTCCAGGAGCTTGACCTGATGCATGGCAATCGGTCCCGTCCCCCCTTTGGGTCGCATCGGTTTTGGGAGAAGCTGCCCGGTCCGCAAAAGTGAGAGAGCCTGTTTGACCTCCTCGCTTTCCGGCATCAGGTGCAGAGCCCGGTTGACAAGCTCGGCGGATTTTTGAAGGTTTCCCGTGCGCTGGACAAGGCTGGCAACGGCAATAAACTCGGTAACCGCCTGAGATTTGTGTCCCAGCCGTTCGTGAGCCAGGGCAAGGCGTGAATGCGCCATCACATTATCCGGATCAAGCATGGTCACGCGCACCCAGTTTTCCATGGCTTTATCGACATCCCGCTGGTTGAGGAAGAGCTCGGCAGCCCGGGCAGCCGCCGCAATGGCTTCCTTCAGGCGGCCAGTACGTTCCAGAAGCTGGGCAAGCTTTTCCATGGGCAGGGGATCATCCGGCGAGACCTGGGCGGCACGCTTGTAAATGTGCAACGCTTCCTCGAAGTTCGCCTGCTGGTAAAGCGCCAGCCCCAGACTGTTCAACGCTTTGGGGTTGTCTGGCATTTCCTGCAGTGCTTTGCGGTATGCCGCGGCAGCCTTGCCCCATTCCTGGTCCCAGGCAGCAGAATGGCCCTCGTTCATTGATTTGTGGAAGATGTCTTCTCGTCCAGGCATGGTTGGTGCAGTAATTATAACGTAGAGGCGTGTAACCTTACCCTTACAAAGGGATTATCTTTTGGGCAGCAGGACATGTCACGTGGAAAGCCTGATCTACATCAAATATGTTTCATATCTCCCCAGTTTGGGCCGTAACGGGCTTCAGTGGAGAGCGGAATGCTCAAGGGATAAGCGTTCGTCATGGCTTCTTGCACCACCTGAGCCGTCTCCTGCACTTCACTGGCGGGGCACTCCAGGACGAGTTCGTCATGAACCTGCAGGAGCATGCGGCCCTTCAAGCCGGCAGCCTTCAATGCAGGCGGCACGCGCAGCATGGCAATCTTCATGATGTCTGCAGCCGTGCCCTGCACGGGGGCATTGATAGCTTCACGCTCCTCCCGGTTTTTGACCTGCACGTTGGCTTTGCTCTGCAGGGCAGGGAAGTAGCGCCGCCGGCCCAGCAGGGTCTCTACATAGCCTTGCTGCGCAGCTTGCTTGCGGATGCCATCAAGATAGCGCTTGACGCCCGGGAACTTCTGGAAGTAGGTTTTCACGAATGTCTCTGATTCCGCCAGAGTCAGCTCAGTGTAGCGGGTCAGCCCAAATACCGACATGCCATAGATGAGCCCGAAGTTGACCCCTTTGGCGATGCGGCGCATACGGCTGGTCACTTCGTCCGGGCGGATGCCGTAGATGGCAGCCGCGGTCGTGGCATGAATATCCTCCCCGGCGCGAAAAGCCGCCAGCATGCTCTCGTCCTGGGCCATGTGGGCGACAATACGAAGCTCGATCTGCGAGTAATCGGCGGAGAGCAGGACGTTTCCTTTGCCCGCGACAAATCCATGGCGCAGGCGGCGTCCCTCCTCACTGCGAATGGGGATGTTTTGCAAGTTGGGGTTCGAGGACGACAAGCGACCGGTCACAGCACCGATCTGGCTGTAAGAGGTATGCACGCAGCCGGTCTCCGAGTTGAGGGCCGCCTGTAAGGCATCCACATAGGTCGATTTTAACTTGGACAGCTCGCGGTGCTCCAGAACCGAATCCACAACCGGATGCTTGCCTCGCAGCAGATCCAGCACACCCGCCGAGGTGGAGAAATGCCCGCTGGCGGTCTTGTTGCCGCGATCGGGCGGCTCCAATCCCAGCCGGGTGAAGAGCACGTCGGAAAGCTGCTGCGTCGAGTTGATGTTGAATGTCTTGCCAACTGTTTCATACACCTGCTTCTCGATCTCCGCCAGGCGCTGTTCGAGACGTTTGCCGGTCTCTTGAAAGAAGGGTAGATCCAGTGAGATGCCCGCCATCTCCATATCCGCAAGCACCGGAGTGAGCGGCAAGTCGATCTCATAAAGCAGTTTTTCGCCGTTGACCCGCTTCAACCCTTCGATCTGAAGCGGCATCAAGCGCAGCGTGACTTCCGCATCTGCCACCGCATAAGGTGCTGCAGACTCAATTGCCACTTCTGCCATGGTGATTTGTTTCTTGCCCTTGCCGATCAGGTCTTCGATGTGTGTCATCTCCTCGCCGAGCTTGGTAAAGGCGAGGTTTTTCAGGCCCATATTCCGGGAGCCGGGATTGATAATGAACTCTGCCAGCATGGTATCGAACGTTAGAGGCGAGACTTGCAATCCATGTTTCGCCAGCACGATGTAATCGTACTTGGCGTTGTGAGCGATCTTGCCGATCTTCGGATCTGTGAGTGGTCCCTTGAGTGCCGCAAGGACCTGCTCAAGAGGCAGGTTCATGCCAGCGCGATGTCCCACCGGGATGTAGTACCCTTCACCTTCCCGGATCGACAGCGCGATGCCGACGATGTCTGCCCTCATTTCCTCGGTGGAGGTCGTCTCTGTGTCGAACGAGATGACTTCCGCTTGGTTGAGCTCCTGGACCAGGTCCGCCAGCGCATCAGCGCTGTCAATGATCTTGACATTGATGTCGAGAGTCGCAGCCGGGGAGTAGACGACTGGTTGCGTGGGGGCCTCGGTTGCGAACATGGACATCTGCTGACCCGCGTTGGGCGGCGCGGCTGCGGCAGCAGTCGTTTCCTTTCCCCCGAGCCGATCCAGTACTTTGATCAGCGAACGAAACTCCAACTCCTGGAAAAGCTCTTCGAGCGCAGCGAGATCGATTTGCCCGGCGCGGGCGCGTTCCAGGTCGAGCTTGATGTTGAGATCTGTTTTGATCTGCGCCAGGTCGCGGCTCATGAAGGCATTCTCACGGTTCTGTTCGAGCTTGCTTCGCCAGCGGTTCTCTACCTGCTCCAGGTTTTGATAGATGTTATCCAGTGTCCCGAATTTCTGGATCAGCGCGATGGCTGTCTTTTCGCCAATACCTGCCACGCCGGGAATATTGTCGGACTTATCGCCTACCAGGGCCTTAAAGTCCACGACTTTAACGGGAGGAACGCCCAGTTTTTTGACCACGTCTTCATCGGTAATGTAGTTCTGATCATCGCCCGCCAGATAGACGGCTGTGCGTTCGTTGACCAGCTGCAGCAGGTCGCGGTCGCCGGTAATGATCTTGACGCCCAGCCCTTCCTGCGCAGCCGTCCGCGCAATGGAGCCGAGAACGTCATCCGCTTCGAACCCTTCCATTTCCAGGCGCGGGATGTTGAACGCATCGATCATTTCACGGATGCGCTTGATCTGTGGGGAAAGGTCGTCGGGCATTTTGGCGCGTGTGCCTTTATAGGCGGGGAAGATTTGATCGCGAAAGGTCTTACCGGTATCGAAGGCGACCGCAATGTAATCCGGTTTTTCCTGTTCGATGATGCGAAGGAGCTCGCGAGCAAAGCCATAGGTGCCGGCGGTGGGCTCGCCTTTTGAGGTTTGCCAGCGGGTGCTGCTGCTGCCGGCGGTCAGGGCAAAGTACATGCGATATGCGAGTGCGTGTCCGTCAATCAGGTAAAGGGTAGAGGGCATGTGTTGATTCCAGCAGGGGCGACCCGTTTAGCTTTCAAATGTACGCTGCCTGTGAAGAGAGGCAACATGACAATGGCGTTGTGTTAGAAATACTGGAGGCCACCCGTACTCTATATAGTTTTAAATAGTAACGCGGAGTTATTATACTCCGCGTGTATTACGTCATTGCGAGCTCCCTTGGTTAGAACACGATTGCGTTCTAACCGGGGCGATGCAATCTCCTCTGATCGAAGACTAGGCGTCCAGCACGCTCGGTTTTCGATCAGCGCGAAAAATTGTTCCTGGGCTGTGAATAACCCTGCCGCGTGCGAGTCTGTTTGATGTAATCCTTGACCAGCTGGGGTGGGTGCGGCTGGGAGCCACCCATGATCAGGTAGCCGGGCGCCCAGAAGTCGCCAGAAGGATTCTCTTTCTTGTACTTGCCGAACTCCGAAAAGATCTTTTCCGAGCTTTGCTGGCGGACAATTCGCATGAGGTAGCCGGGGGAGATCGCCGGCGGCACGTTCAAGACCCATTGCACATATTCGGGGCGCACCGCCAGATATTCCAGCCGCCACCCAAAGGCAATGCAGATCTGTGGGAGCCACTCAGACAGCCGGTCCGCAAGATCGCCGGTCAAATAATGGTTGCTGAAACGCGGCACCAGCAAACAGGCATAGGTCAGGTTATAGAGGCCGGGAGAGATCGGTTCGAGCATCACACGGCCAGCCACCTCGGTGATCGAATGCGGTCGGGTCTCGTCCAGTTCGCCGGGCAAGGGTCTGTGGATGGGCGTTTCGGGACGGCGCTGCGATTTCGAAGGCATGGTCGCAGCGAAGTCCTCTACCACGTGTTCTACCGTTTCTTCGCTGGCTTGATTCGTGACGGTGACATCGTTCGCGCGCAGCGCAGGAGAGCTCTCGCGGCTGTATTGCCTCGAGCGTGAGGTTACCGGTTGTTCGAAGAACTCCTCTTCAAAGTTCGCGCTGGTCGATCCCGGTTCGGGCCTCGGTGGAGGAACATCCGACAGGATATCGGCGATGCTGGGGAAAACCAGGTCGGGGGTACTCTCATCCTCCCAGCGTTCTGTGGGGACATCGTACGACGCCGGCAATGGGTTCTGTATAGCCGGTGACTCCTGAACCTCGGCGCTCTGCGTGGAGAGACGATTGACGAGCTGCCCGGCCTGGGTGCGGATCGTGCTGAACGGAGTCTCTGCATCGAAGACAAGCGCCAGCACCACATCTTCCGCCAGGCGCGTCGCATACAGCATGTGCTCCGCTTTAGTCGCCTCCAACCGGACAAAGCGCAGCAAATCGCTTCCCTTTTGCCCGTCCCAGTGACGGGTCACGGTCATGGCCAGTTCCTTTGCTGCGCCCTGAGAAAGCTGCCCGGCGTAGGACCACAGGCTCTCGCCGCGTGTAATCAGCGCGGCCTGCGCCGACGACTCAAGCGTCAGGCGTGTGAGATGCTGGGCGGCCTTGTTCGCATCCCCGAGCCAGGGAAGCGCGGGATCGTCTGCCTGGACTCGCTGACCGGGGAGACCTGCTGACTGTGAAAGGGGAGTAGAGGGATCGTTTAACATGTTCAATACATCCGGTAAATAATACGGCTTGGGCGATAACATCCAGGGTTGGAGCTCGTCCAGCGATGGAGAGGTATCTTCCTGAGAAAAGACGATCAGCCGGATATCCGGCTTGAGCATGCGCAGGGCCTGCCCGATCTCCAACACGGCGCGGTAGCCCAGATCCATGTCGAGAAATGCCAGAGAAGCATCGACCTCGTCGGCGCGCACGACCGTTTCGCCCTTTCCCCTGGTAATGTGGGCGCGATAACCCTCCTGCTCCAACCCGTGAAGCAGGAGTTGTGCGAACCGGCTGTCCGCGCTTACAATAAGCAAAGTTTTGGTCATGCTTCTAAAGTGTAACACGGCAGAAGTTGGCCAGCAAGCCGCACAGGAAAACCGGCTTACGAAATTGTGGGGAAATCCTTAGATTTGTCTAATCAACTTGATTTTCAGGTCTGTTTGTGCTATCAATAGAAAAAATTCACAAAGGGTTTTCGAATGCATCGAGAGCGAGTCTCAGAAAATGTTTTCTGGTTTCAAAGTGAAGTCTATGCTCAGGTTACAGCCGGGGTCGTTGCCGGACCGCAGTGGGCGGTGGTCATCGACACCCTGGCTCTGCCCGATGAAACGCTCAGCATTCGCGAGTTCATCGAGCATGAACTGAATGTCCCGGTTCGTTATGTCATCAATACCCATTATCATGCCGACCATGCCTGGGGAAATTGCTTCTTCCCGGGCGCCACGGTGATCGCGCATGCACGCTGTCGTGACTTCCTGATCGAGCGCGGCATTCCCTCTCTGGAGGGAGCCCAGAAGCAGAATCCGGCACTGCGCCAGGTTAAGATCGTTCTGCCTCACATCACCTTTACGGATGGCGAGGTAACCCTGCGGGTCGGCAAAAAGAATCTGATCATCTCGCCGGCCCTGGGCCACAGCCCGGATGGCATCGCCGTCCTGGTGGAGGAGGATCGCATCCTGTTTGCAGGTGATTCGTTTATGCCTCTGCCCTACATTGTGGATGGCGATATTGAACAGATCATGAGCTCGATCAAACAGATTGGGCGTATGGGCCTTGAGAACATCGTGCAGGGCCATGGGGACATCATCCTGCGCGGCGAGATCGACGCGGCGGTGAAAGAGAATCTCAATTATCTGGCGGCGATCAAGAAATCGGTGAGAGCTGCATCCCGGCGAAAAAACGCCGTGGAGCTTCTGGATGACATCACAATCGAGGAATGCGGCAAGAGTCGTGTCTACCTGGGCGGATTAGCACAGACACTGCACCAGCGCAACTTGCGGGCATTGCTGCAACAATTCCAGAGCCCGGCGGAGTGATGGACGCATTATTTGTTCGTTTCCGCCTGAGTCTCTTTCCTTGCCCGTAACCAGCCGTTTAAGCTGAACTTAACAACCCGCTCCTTGCCTGCAAGGAGTTTTTTGATATTCGGGCGCAGGGCCCACATGAGAATCAGCTCGGCGATAACTCCGTACCAGATGTGGATCGGTTCCAGCAAGCCCAGCCCTGCGTAAATGGCAAAGACGATGGTCACGACCAGGCCGATCGCCATCGTGGTGACCGAGGCGATGCCAAGCGTGAACCAGATCAAGGCCCCTGCCGCCAGCACGATGGGGAGAATAGGCGGCCAGAGACCCATCGCTCCACCCAGTGCGGGTGCGCCGCCTGCACCGCCGTGAAACCGTAATTTTCCATCTTCATCCCGCCTGATCAGAAAAACAGAATAGTTATGCCCCAGAATGGCTGCCAGCGGCGCCAGCACATGGAATAGAGGCATTTCCGGTAGGAAAGCCCTGGCGATCCAGACTGTGACGGCGCCTTTGAGGACATCGAAGAAAGCAGTGAGCAGACCTGCTCCCAGGCCCGCCGCGCGGACGGCATTGGTCCCGCCCGTGCGTCCACTTTCGACGGTGCGAATATCCTTGCCTGTCTTTAACTTAACAATCAATAAGCCAAAAGGAATGGAACCGATCACATAGCCCAAGATGACAACCCCAATGCCGATCAACATTTGCATCGTATTGGATCCTCCGAGTGTGTATAAAGCCTGAAACACAGGGACAGGTCTATGGTTACTCTACCGAATAATTTGCAATGATACTTCGCTTGCACGGCCCGACTCAATCCAGAAGCCGCGCGCCTGCCAGCGACCCTCCGCCTGAGACAAGATGATGTGCACCACCTCGTAAGCCGCCTCGGCGATATCGGTCTCAGATGCGGTTTCGGGCCCTGCAGGGTGGGAATGGAAGATTCCCAGAAGCTCCAGCCCTCTGGAATCAATCCATTGGAAAGCTTCGAGCTGTTGAAAGGGATCCATGCGAAATTGGTATGGACTCCTGGACTGATTTTGCACGAAAATGACTTTCTCTACCCGGTTGTTTTTGCCGGCCAGCAAGCCGCAAGCCTCGAGGGGCGCGTGCTGGCGAACATGTTCCAGCATCTCCCACAGGTGCGCTTGACTAATCTTTAGCTCGCGCTTCATTATATTACTGAAGAAAAATTGCCAGCCCCCAGCACAGCCCGAGGATGATCGCCGGTTCCAGGGCGGCGCGGCGCGGCGGCTGGTCCTCCCCGAGGTTCATCGCGAAATTCGTCAGGCCATATAATGAGCCAATGAGCACCAGCCCGTACTGCACCGGAGAAAGGGGCCAGTAGTGCAGACCGGACGCAATTTGAATGCAAACAAAAGCAATCCCCGCCGACCAGGCGTATTCCCAGCGCCCGCTCAGGCGCAGGTGCAAGATGCGCAGGCTGGCAAGGAAGGCGGCGAGAAACAAAGCCGGGAGCATGAGATACAGGCGTGCGTCGCTGTACCGCAGTGCAACCGCCAGCAGAAAGAAGAGAGTGTAGGAAATGGCAGTCAACCCGGCCATCGCCATGGCGTAATGCGGTGCGCCCGGGTCCACAACGATATACTCCGCTACGAAAACCAGATAAAGGAACGTTCCGGCAAGGACAAAGCCTGTCCACCAGGCAGCCCCACCCGGCAGAATGGCAAGCGGGACTCCGATCACAAAAGTCGTCAAGGTCGGAAGGAGCCACCACTGGTAGGTGGACCGGCCGGCCAGGGAGGGATGGCTGCGCAGGAGCCAGTCCATGCCGGTGGCGGTCAGCCCGGCCGCCAGAACGGTCATGGCAGTGGATAAGTTCAGGGGGAGTAGCAGAAAAAAGCCCGGCAGCTGGACTTCAAGGTTGAATTCGGGGGCGGGGATCAGATGAGTCAACGCAAAAGCCAGCAGAACGGTGGAGGTTAATATCCCCACACGGTCCGGGTCCGGCAAATACCTCCGCTCATCCATGACCGCATTGTACCTGCCTCTCAGTCCCATTGGGAATACCTGGGAACATCCGGCATTTTTCACGATAAAACACACGGATTCGGTCTCTAGTTGGATGTCAAGACAGGGTCGTTATGGTAGAATCAAGTGGTTATGTACACGCAAAAATTGGACGGGCTTCCTCCGCCGCCGGGCGTGATGAGCTCATTGAGGGCTGGTTTCGATACGGTTTCCCGCCATATCGGCCTCATCCTCTTCCCCGTCCTGCTCGATCTCCTGTTGTGGCTAGGACCTCGTTTAAGCGTGTACAGCCTGATGGAGCCGTTTCTGCAGTTGATGTTCCAGCAGGCACGGCGGGGTGTGACTTCAGCAGCCGAAATCCAGCGGGTGACGGAAGTTCAGTCACTGCTGAGCGAGATGGCGGAACGGTTCAACCTGTTCAGCCTGCTGGGCAAGCTACAGTTGTTCCCCATCGGCGTTTCGAGCCTGATGGCTCAGACTCTGCCGGTCGAGACCCCGCTTCGGGAGCAGCCGGTCGTAGAGCTCTCGTCGGCGCCGCTGGTGGTTGGACTGGGCTTTGTGCTCCTGTTCGGTGGGTGGGTCCTGGGAGGCTTGTACTTCCGCTGGGTCTCGGGTACTGTCCTGGGTCCGGACGCCGAGCCCGACAGAAGCGTCAGTGCGGGATGGGCGATCCTCCAGTCCCTGCTTTTATCGGTCATCTGGCTGGTCGGCATGCTGATGTTCCTGATTCCGGTCACGCTCCTGTTGACCGTCCTGACGATGATCAGCCCTCTTCTGGCGAGCGGCGCGCTGTTTCTGCTGTTGCTGGTAGGCTTCTGGCTGGTGGTGCCGCTGTTCTTCACCCCGCACGGGATTTTTATCCGGCAGCAGAACGCGTTTTATTCGATCTTCACGAGTTTGCGGATGGCGCGCTTCGCCCTCCCTACCAGCGTTTTATTCGTATTGTGCTGGTTCCTGCTTTCGATCGGCTTGAGCTATCTATGGAGCGTCCCGCCTGCCGACTCGTGGATGACGCTGGTGGGCATCGGCGGGCATGCATTCATTACCACCGCCCTGCTCGCCGCCAGCTTTGTGTACTACCGGGATATGAACGCCTGGCTGCAGGCTGTATTTGAGCGATTACAAAAGAAACAGACATTACCTACAAAACGAGTGTAACTTTACTTACGAACTTGGAGGCTTTTGTGGCGAAAGAAAGTACGATTAATTACGATGTAAGCTCCATTCAAGCACTTGAAGGAATTGAGCATGTGCGCAAGCGCCCCGGCATGTATGTCGGCGGCACCGACATTAAGGCGCTACATCACCTTGTCTATGAAGTCGTTGACAATGCGATCGACGAGGCGCTGGCGGGGTACTGCACCACCATTAATGTTACGATCCATCCTGATAGCAGTGTGACGATCGAAGATAATGGCCGCGGTATCCCTGTCGGTCCGCATCCTACGAAGAGGGATATGAATGGCAAGCCGATGGAAACCGTTGATGTGGTTATGACGGTCATCGGCGCGGGTGGTAAGTTCGGCGGCGGCGGCTATAAGGTATCTGGTGGTCTGCACGGTGTGGGCGTGAGCGCAGTCAATGCTCTCTCCGAATGGATGACAACCGAGATCAAGCGCGACGGAAAGCTCTGGCAGCAGAACTACAGGCGGGGTGTTCCTCAGGGCAAGATCCAGCAGATTGGCAAGGTCAAAGCCGACGACACCGGCACCAGCCAGAGCTTCAAATTCGATAAACAGATCTTCACCGAGGATATTGATTACAAGTTCGACACGCTTGTGCAGCGCTTCCGCGAAATGGCGTTCGTAACGCGTGGTGTCACCATCCAGTTCGTGGACGAGCGCAACGATCGCGAGATGACGTTCTACTTCGAAGGCGGTATCACCTCTTTCGTGCGTTACCTCAATCGAAACCGCGATAACCTGCATCCTGTGGTGCACGTGGAAAAGGAGATCGAAGCGGTCGGGATCGAAGCTGCCATCCAGTACACGGACGCGTATACAGAGTCGGTGTACTCCTTCGCGAACACGATCAACACCATGGACGGCGGGACGCACCTGACCGGTCTGCGCTCTGCCATCACCCGTGTGATCAACGATTATGCCCGCAAGAATGGTTTGCTCAAGGATGCCGACCCGAACTTTTCCGGCGACGACACGCGCGAAGGTCTGACGGCGATCGTCTCCGTTAAACATCCGGACCCGCAGTTTGAATCACAGACAAAAGTCAAGCTGATGAACCCCGAGGTCCAGACTTATGTGACCCAGGCCGTGGGTGAGGCGTTCAGCACATTCCTTGAAGAAAACCCGCAGGCAGCCAAGGCGATCATTGCCAAGTGTCTCACATCGGCGCGGGCGCGCGACGCAGCCAAGAAGGCCCGAGAGCTGGTCATCCGTAAGTCGGCGCTCGAGTCGCTGACGCTGCCGGGAAAGCTGGCGGATTGCTCCGACCGGGATTCCTCCCGCACTGAGCTGTACATCGTAGAAGGTGATTCGGCAGGCGGTTCTGCCAAGCAGGGCCGCGACCGCCACTTCCAGGCGATCCTGCCGCTGCGCGGCAAGATCATGAACACCGAGCGCGCCCGCCTGGATAAGATCCTTTCCAGCAACGAAATCAAAGCGCTGATCTCCGCCCTCGGGACGGGTATCGGCGATAACTTCGATGTGGAAGGCCTGCGCTACGGACGCGTCATCATCATGACGGACGCCGACGTGGACGGCAGCCACATTCGCACGCTGCTGCTGACCTTCTTTTTCCGTTATATGCCGAAGTTGATCGAGGATGGTCACCTGTATATTGCCCAGCCGCCGCTGTATCGCATCGCCTATAAAAACCAGGTCAAATATGCGTACACGGAGCGAGAGAAAGATAAGATTGTCAAGGAAGTGGGGGAGAAGGCGAGCCTGCAGCGCTATAAGGGTCTGGGTGAGATGAATCCATCCCAGCTCTGGGAGACGACCATGAACCCGGAGAACCGGACGCTGCTTCTGGTCACCGTCGAGGACGCCGCCGAGTCGGATCGCACCTTCGACATGCTGATGGGCGACGCGGTGGATCCCCGCCGGAAGTTCATCCAGACGCACGCCAAGGCTGTCCGTAACCTGGATGTTTAGTTAAAGGCAACGTCCCGAAGGTTGTAGCGATGTGTTGTCGCTACCCTGGAAACCTTCGGGACGTTCTTTTCTTTGTTATGAAAGTACCATAGTTGAGTATGGGGGCCTGGAGTAAAATTCTGTCGCGCGTTTGACAGGATATCCGGCATTGGAAACATCCATGGTAGAGAACGCCGGGTAGTTTTAGCTAATGAATGAACCGTATCGCCTGAATACAGCCCTCAGCAAATTCACCCAAACGACCGTCCTGGTCTACCAGGCCGTCGCGGTGATTACCTTTTTCGCCTCGCTGGTTCTGGGCTTCGAATGGCTGGGCAAACCTTTCCTGGGTGGGTTTTTCGAACACACCATGGTGCTGAATGGCTCAGATACCCGCCAGGCCGGGGAACACTGGGCATTGTATGCAGAAGGGTTCAATCTGGGGGATCAGCTGCTTTCCGTCGATAACCGCCCGGTCTCCAATGGACGCGAACTCTCTGCCGTTCTCGATTCTCTTACGGTCGGGCAGGCTGTCCCGGTGACGCTGCGCACTTCAGCGGGGGAGGTCCGCAGTGCGGAAGTGACCCTGCAGTGGCTCTCCAACACGGACCGGCTTTCCTACTTTTACCTGCCCATTATTTTGAGCGCGATCTTTCTGGGGATCAGCCTGTGGATCTTCGGCTTGCGGCGCACGGAACCTGCCGGGCGCGCCTTTTCTGTCATGGCCACGTCCATGGCTGTGGCGATCGGCTCCCTCTTCGACCTTTATACAACCCATTATTTCACATACTTGTGGACCCTGGCAGCCGCATTATGTGGTGGCGCCCTGATCGATCTGGCACTGTGCTTTCCGCAAGAGGCGCGTTTCCTTTTCCGGCGCCCCTATCTGCGATGGTTCGGTTATGCGATCGGTACTGGTCTGGCCATCAATGCGTTCTTCGCCTTGAATGATCCCGCCGACCCCACAGCCTATTTTGGCGCCTGGCGCAATATCTATATCTTTGTAGGGATTGCGGCTCTGTTCTATTTTGCTGCTCTCGCCTATCACGCCCTGGCGGCAGGCTCACCGGTTGTAAAGAGCCAGGCACGGACCATCCTGTTTGGCTCGTTGCTTGCATTCGGCCCCATTGTGTTCTGGTTGCTGTATTCTTCCTGGAGAAACGCCGTCCTGGGGTTCGAAAACTCGATTGCTTTCAATACCTTCCTGTTTGTACCGTTTATTCTATTCCCGATGGTGAACGGGTATGTGATCCTGCGTTTCCGTCTGCTCCGGACGGATTACTGGGTGCGCCAGGGGCTGGTGTATTCCCTGATGACCATTCTGGTAGTGGCAGCGTATGGGCTGATGGTCACCGGAATTTCCTACCTCTTCTCGGTCAACATTGCATACGACAATCCTTACCTGATCGGCGCGCTGGTATTCCTGATCGCGGTCTTGCTCGACCCGCTCCGCACCCGCTTGCAAATCCTTGTGGACAGCACCTTCTTCCGCGGACAGCGCGCCTACGAAGATCGCCTGCGGGCCTTCAGCCGGGAGCTCACCGGCGCTTTCGATCTCGATTCGATCGGTCACGTGTTGCGGGAACAGATCGCCAGCAGCTTAGTGCCGGATCGCCTGCATATCTACACCTACGATCCGTTGAACGACCAGTACGCGGCGCTGGCCAACGGCGATGGGCGTCCCACCAGTGATATCCGCTTCGCTTCCAATAGCCCACTGGTGCAATATTTCCAGAAAGAGAAGATCCCGCTCTATCTCGATACGATCAATCCGCCTGCGTTCATGCGCGGCGATGAGGCCCGTTTGAACCTGTTGGGCGCGCGGCTCTTCGTCGTCCTGCCGGGCGAAGAGCGGCCCGTTGGCTGGCTCGCCCTCGGCACACCTCTCTCCGGCGGCGTATACACACCCAAGGATCTGGACTTTCTAGACAGTCTTTCCGACCAATCCTCGGTTGCGATTGCCCGCGTGCAGACGGTCGTGGATCTGGAGCGCCGCGTACAGGAAATGAACGCGTTGACGCGCGTTTCCCAGGGGGTCAACGTCACCTTGACGTTTGACGATGTGCTTGAGCTGATCTTTGCCCAGGCGTCTCAAATTATCCCCGCGACGCTCTTCCATATCACCTTATATAACAAAGCCGCCAATTATTTCTACTATGCCTTCCGCGTAGACGACAACGAGCGGATCACCCATCTCGAAAACCAGCCCCTGCCTCCAAGTCTCGGGCTCGGTCCTGAGATCATCCGCAAGGGGCGGCCGATTCTGACCCAGGACTACGCCCGCGAATGCCAGGTCCGGAACATTACTCCTTCCGCGCAGGATGTGTACGCCTGGATGGGCGTGCCGCTCAACTCCGGGGCAGAGACCATGGGATCGCTGAGCGTGGGCAGCAGCGACGCCACGGTCACGTATACTCGCGCCCAGCTGGACCTCCTGCAAGCGATTGCCGACCAGACGGTTGGCGCCATCGTCAAGGCCCGCCTCCTGCAGGAGACCCAGCAGCGCGCCCACCAGCTCTCCACGCTGAATGAGATCATGCGCCAGATCACGTCCACGCTGGAGCAGGAATCTCTGCTAAGCAATATTCTGGAAAATGCCGTTCATATCTTGAATTGTGAAGCCGGGACTCTGTTCTTGATGGACGAGCAAACCGGAGACCTGGTCTTCCGCGTGACTGTGGGACCGGTGGCAAATAACCTTCTGGGGCAGCGTCTGCCAGCCGGCACGGGCATCGTGGGGCGGGCGGTGCAGCTTCGCGCCCCGGTCATCGAGAATGACGGCCAGCGCTCCCCTGCCCATTTTGGAATTCCCGATAAGCAGACCGGGTTTGTCTCACGTTCGCTTCTGGCTGTACCGATGCAGATCAAGGACCGTGTGCTGGGTGTGATCGAGGTCATTAACCGCAAGGACGGTCTGCCCTTTGTGGAGGACGACCAGAACCTGCTGACAGCTTTTGCGGGGCAGGCGGCAGTTGCCCTCGAGAATGCCCGGCTACTGGCGATGAGCGACCAGGAGCTGGCGGAGAGGGTGGAAGAGCTTTCGGTCATGGGTCGCATCGTCCGGGAATTGAACGCCAGCCTGGAGGTGGATCGCGCCATGCGCATTACACTCGAATCGGCCATCCGCCAGTCCAACGCCGAAGCGGGTCTGATTGGCATGCTGGAGAACGGCGACCTGCGCATTATGGCGCAGGAAGGCTACGAGGAGCTCGTCGCCGAGCACTCCACCTCGCGCATCCCTCTGGAGTATTCAGCCGTCAAGGCCGTGATCCAGACCGGGCAATCCAATCAGGTATCGCTGGTGGGCAATGGCGCCCGAGGCATACTGCCCAACGCTCACACGCAGATCATCATCCCGATCCGCCGCGAAGCGCAGGTGATCGGTCTGATCCTGCTGGAAAGCACAAGCGACTCACAGGCCAATTTGCCCTTCCTGAACCGCCTGAGCGATAACGCCGCCATCGCCATTGCAAATGCCCAGCTCTATGATGCCATCCAGCGCGCCAACCTGGCGAAGAGCGAGTTTGTCTCCTTTGTTGCCCACGAGCTGAAAAACCCGATGACCTCCATCAAGGGTTATACAGAGCTGTTGGCCGCCGGATCTGTCGGGCAGATCAACGAGATGCAGGGTAATTTCCTGAACACGATCCGTTCGAACGTCGAGCGCATGTCCACGCTGGTCTCGGATCTCAACGATAACGCCAAAATCGAAGCCGGGCGTCTGCGCCTGGACTTCAGGCCTGTGGACGTTCGTGAAGTAGTCGAGGACGTCTTCCGGTCTACCCGGCGGCAGGTGGAGGATAAACACCAGACCCTGGAGCTCCAGATTCCAGCCCGGCTGCCGCCAGTATGGGCAGACCGCATCCGCGTGGGGCAAGTGCTCACCAATCTGATCAGCAACGCCCACAAATACACTCCGGAGGGAGGCAGGCTTATCGTCGGCGCCGAGGCGACAGGGAATCAATGGGATCCGGAAGGCGCAAAGCAGGTGGTGCATATCTGGGTCAAGGACAATGGCATCGGAATCAGCATCGAGGACCAGGCAAAGATCTTCCAGAGATTTTTCCGTTCCGATGATATGAAAGCCCGCGAGGTCCCGGGCACCGGTCTGGGCTTGAACATTACCCGCAGTCTGGTGGAGATGCAGGGCGGGCGCATCTGGTTCAACAGCGAGTTCCGCAAGGGTACGACCTTTCACTTCACCATTCCGGTCGCGGAGGGCTAGACAGCATGGCAATCCGGGCTTCTACAGGCTATGCACAGGCGCTTAACGGCCGCGAGGCGGGTCTGCAGGCCGCGCACCAGGCCTTGAACCGGCTGGGCTCGGTGACACCCTCCTTCAGCTTTGTGATCGCTTCACATCAATATCAGGCGCGCGAGGTGATCAGCGGTGTTTCAGCCTTGCTCGGCGATACGCCGCTGATCGGGTTCAGCAGCTCGGTCTGCCTGACGGGAGACGGGTTGCATCAGAACTCGGTGCTGGTCGGGTTGCTGGCTGGCGATATGCAGGCAGAGACTCGCTGGATGCCGGGCTACGCCCAGAGTGGGCGCGAGACCGGAGCGCAGCTTTCGAAGCAGATCGCCGAACAGACCGATACGCGCGGTCTCTTTTTCTTTGCGGACGGATTCAACGGTGATGCGGACCAGCTATGCAGTGCACTGTCTGCCGGGTCGATTCCGCTGGCAGGTGGACTTTCTTCAGGGGATCTGCACACCGGGCATTCCTACCAGATTGCCGGTCCGCAGAACGGGACCGGGGCGCTGGCTGTCGCATTCCTGCGCGGCGACCTGCGCGTGGGAGTGGGGGCTGCTCACGGCTGGAACCCGGTCGGCAGCCAGTTCCGTGTCACGCGCTCGCGTGGCTTCTGGCTTCGTACGTTGGACGGGCGTCCGGCTTCAGAGACCTATGCCCAGCTGTTTGGATATCCCGCCCGGGATTGGGCGTTCCCCCCGCTTAGCCACCTGGCGCGTCTCTACCCCCTGGGTGTGGAGCAGGGAGATCAGCTCGTCATCCGCGCCCCCATCCGCGTGGAAGCAGATGGCAGCTTCCGCATGAATGCGCCCGTTCGCGATGGCGTGGATGCCTACCTTCTTGTGGGTAGCCGTGTCTCCTGCGAGAATGCGGCCCAGCAAGCTGCGCAGCAGGCATTGCAGCAGCTCGACGGCGCCAAGCCTGTCTTTGCCTTTCTGCTCGTGGATATTGCCTGGGAGATGCTGCTCAAGTCGCATCCCGGCGCGGAGATCAGCGCCGTCCAGGATATCCTCGGGAAGGAAGTGCCCCTGGCGGGGGGATATACCCTTGGTCAGGTTGTACCAGGCAAAGACTCGCCCTCACCGCAACTGCTGAACCAGCACATTGTAGTCGTGGTGTTTGGGGAAACTTAAAGCACTCATCTTCATCATGAATCAAATCATCAGGGGTGGAGAGCGATATAATCAATCGAAGAGGAAACGAGTATGAGACCCGGTATATACTTGCCCTTCACCACTGGATCGATTCTGCTAGCTGCGGTTTTAACAGCCTGCGCCGCGCCTGCCACCCCGGTGACTCCGCCCACCCTGACCCCAACCTTGTTCATTGCCACACCTACATTTTTGTTCACACCGGGTCCCGGCACACCCGGTGGGACAGCGTTCCCGAATCCATCCACCATCTGCACCGACGCGCAGGCGACTGCCCTGATCGATTCGTTCAAGACTGCCGTGGTCAATGCGGACGGGGCCCTCCTGAGCTCTCTCGTCAGCCCTTCGCGCGGCATGGATGTGGCGCGCTTCCGGGATGGCACGGTCATCACGTACCGGCCGGAGCATGCCAGATTTCTCTTCGAGACCACGTTTCAGGTGGACTGGGGGACAGCGCCCGGCAGCGGTCAGGCGGTCAGCGGCGCCTTTCATGACGTGATCGTCCCTGAGCTCTTAAAGGTCCTCAATCAGACCTATACGCTGCATTGCAATGAGTTGAAGCACGGCGGCGCGACGTATGAGATGACCTGGCCGTATGAGGGTGAGTATTATTCCATTCATTTCCCCGGCACGGCCGGGAACGGCAACATGGACTGGTATACCTGGGTGATGGGCATCGAATATGTCAGCGGGAAGCCTTACATTTATGCCCTGATCCCCTTTTTCTGGGAGCCTTGATTTCCCAGAATGGCGCTGGCCCTCTGAAGGAAGCCCACTGCGGACTTGGAGGGCTTTTTAATTTAAGGTAAGAATCATCTGCCCGCCGTATACTATATCTTTAGCTATTGCAAAAACTTGCAATAAGGAATTCTCATGTCCTGTGCATCTGAATATGCCCCCCAGCTCCGAGCCCGCGGCTTTCGTTTGACGCCCCAGCGTCTGGCGATCCTGCACGTCCTGCGTCACAACGGATCGCATCTTTCCCCCAGTGAAGTGTACCGGCAGGCAAAAAAAGACCTGCCCGGACTCACCGAGCCGACAGTGTACCGTACTCTGGAATTCCTGGCAGCGAACGGGCTGGCGCGGGCTGCCCACAGCGGCAATGGTCACTTGATGTATGAAATCGCCGGGGAAGAGCATCATCACATTGTCTGCCGTTTGTGCGGCGCCGAGCTGGAAATGGACCATAAGCTGCTCGAAACGTTCTACCAAACCCTGGAATCGATTACCGGGTATCTGCGTATTGACAGTCACATGACCTTTTTCGGCGTTTGCCCGGGTTGTCAATAAATTTCAACGAGGAGATTGAACCATGCATTATTCCCCCATGCCCCTGCATATCCCGGACGGCTTTCTGAGCCTGGTCGTGTCGATCGTTTCCTGGGTGGTCACTGCGATCATCCTCAGCCTGGCGGTCTCTCGCTCGAACAGGTCGCTCGGCGATCGACAGGTCCCGCTGATGGGCGTGATGGCTGCCTTCATCTTTGCTGCCCAGATGATCAACTTCCCGGTGGCGGGTGGCACGTCCGGTCACCTGGTTGGCGGCGCCCTGGCGGCGATTACGCTGGGTCCATGGGCTGGCATGCTCGTCATGACCGCCGTGATCGCAGTGCAGGCTCTGCTCTTTCAGGACGGCGGTCTGCTCGCCATGGGCGCCAACATTCTCAATATGGGCCTCATGACGGCTGCGATCGGGTATGGTCTCTATCGCGGGTTCGCGGGAGGCAGCCGGACGCTCAAGCTGGCTGCTGCGGGTTTTGCGGCCTGGCTCTCGGTGATGGCCGGCGCGTTATTTACATCCCTGCAGTTGTGGCTGAGCGGGACATCGCAGCTGCAGATCGTCATCCCAGCAATGCTGACCGTACACGCGTTGATCGGGATGGGAGAGGCTCTCATCACCGTCGCCGCCCTGACCTTTATCCTGCAGACGCGTCCCGACCTGATCGGAGAGCAGTCTGCCTCCGCCAAAGGCAGCCGCGGCTGGGTGGTGGTGGGCGTCCTGATCTCGCTGGCTGTCGTCCTGCTCTCACCCCTTGCCTCCGCCGACCCGGATGGGCTCGAGCGGGTTGCCTCGAACCTCGGTTTTCTCGACCAGGGCGCAGAGGCGCCCTTCCAGGTCATACCCGATTACACTCTGCCTTTTCTCGGCGAGACCGCCCTTTCGACGATCTTCGCCGGTACGATCGGCATTATCATTGTGGGCGTGATCATTGTCTTGCTGGGCCAGGGGCTGAAGGCAAAAAGCTAAGATCGCCAGTAAAAAATGCATTTCGACGCCTTCGACCGTTATCACGAATCCGAAAGTTTCGTCCACCGCCTGGACCCGCGCGTCAAAGTTGTCGTCACGGTTACCTTTCTCCTGTCGAACGCTCTCCTTCGGGATGGCGCCTGGATCGCCTTCGGGCTTTCGTGGCTTTTCTTGCTTCTCGCCAATCTGCTCTCGGGACTTGGCATTGGCTTTTCCTTCCGGCGCTCACTGGTCGCACTGCCTTTTGCTCTCATCGCCGTCACGGTGTTATTTTCGTTGCCGGGCGCACCTCTTTCCACGTTCCACTTCCTCTTCTGGGACCTCACCATCACCGACACCGGACTCCTGCGCTTCGTCAGTATCCTGATCCGCTCGTGGCTCTCGGTGCAGATGGCGATCCTGCTCGTCGCGACGGTGCGCTTTCCGGACCTGATCCACGCGCTCGAGCATCTGCGCGTGCCTTTAATCCTGACCACGATCATCGCGTTTCTTTACCGGTACCTCTTCGTGTTAACGGATGAAGTGTTCCGCCTGATGCGGGCGCGAGAAGCGCGTTCCGCAGCTTTGGCTGCGCCGGGTCGCCGAGCCGGCAGGGGCGTGGCATGGCGGGCACGCGTCGCCGGCAACATGGCAGGCCAGCTCTTCCTGCGCAGCTACGAGCGCAGTGACCGGGTCTATAATGCGATGCTGGCGCGCGGCTATGCGGGTCACATGGAGACGGTCAACCCGCATGAGCTTCGCCGCCGCGACTATCTCGTTGTCGCGCTCGCCTTGTTTGTAATCTTGCTGCTTCAGATGGTGGGACGCTTATGACAACCGTTTTGCAGGTCCAGGATCTACATTTTTCCTATCACGATGGACATGCAGCCTTGCGCGGCGTTTCCTTCCAGATGTGCAAAGGCGACAAGGTTGCACTGGTGGGACCCAACGGCGCGGGCAAGTCCACGCTGATGCTGCACCTGAACGGGATCCTTAGCGGGCAGGGTGAGGTCATGGTCGGAGGGCAGCGCCTGAAGCGTGAAAACCTGCCTGCCATTCGGGCCATGGTGGGGCTTGTCTTCCAGAACCCCGATGACCAGCTCTTCTCCCCGACTGTCTTTGAGGACGTAGCATTCGGTCCGCTGCACATGGGGCTGCCAATGGAAGAAGTGGAAAGACGTGTCACTTCTGCCCTGGAGGCGGTGCGCATGTCAGCGTTCAAAGACCGCCTGTCGCATCATCTGAGCATGGGCGAGAAGAAACGGATCGCCATCGCCACCGTGCTCTCTATGGACCCGCAGATCCTGGTGCTGGACGAGCCCTCCGCCGGGCTCGACCCGCGCGGACGCAGGACTTTGATCAACCTGCTGCGCGACCTGCCGATCACCATGCTGGTCTCGACCCACGATATGCGGCTGGTGCAGGAGCTCTTCCCGCGCACCATCATGATGGACGAAGGCCAGATCGTGGCAGATGGGAGGACGCAGAACATTCTGGAAAACGAAGAATTGCTGACCGCGCACGGGTTGGAAAAGCCATAGCATTAATCAGTGATCAGTTGACTTTGAGGGCAGCGAATGTGGAACTGGCTTCAGCCTCAGAATGACCGACGCTCTCCATGGTGGGAATATAATGGATCACATAGAAAAAACCTATAAACTTTCCACATGATGCCGCAATCGTCGGCGGTATGCTCGGTGTTTTCTCCGTCTATTCTGGAGATCAGGGTTTGAGCCCTGTGAACATCCGGACTACTTTATGCTACACTTAAAGACATGGATCATTTTGCCGAACTTAGCAAAAAAGTAACGCCTCTCCTGCGTCCTTATGCCAGGCGGATTTCTGTCTTTGGCTCGTATGCGCGCGGCGAAGCGACTGCCGATAGTGATATCGACTTGCTTGTGGAACTCAAGCCTTCTGAAGCACGACCGATTCTGGGATTATTTGAGTTCATCCGGTTGGAACAGGAACTGGAGCGAAGGCTGGGACGCGAGGTGGATTTGATTACTTCAGAGGGTCTTAGTCCGCGTCGTAAGCCAAATATCGAGAGAGATAGGGTCGTCTTGTATGAAGAAGAGGGATGATCTTTCATTGCTCGGTGATGTTCTGGATGCTATCGTGCGTGTTGAAAGTTACACGAGAGGTATAGAAAAGGAAAGTTTCCTCCAAAATCTGATGATGCAGGATGCGGTCATGCACCAGATTGAAATTATCGGTGAGGCTTCAAATAGTGTTTCGGATGAATTTCAAGAGAAACATCCCTCTCTTCCATGGATGGAGATGCGCGCGATCCGCAACAAGATCATTCATGATTATCGTGGGATTAATTTACATATTATTTGGGATACTGTTGCAAATGATCTGCCTGTTCTCAAAATGCAAGTTAGAAAATTATTGGGGGAATGATTCGCAGATTGACAGAAGGTTTACATGGTGGAAATATAATGGATAGCATCGAAAATCTATGAACTTTCAATATGATGTTGCTATCATCGGCGGCGGGGTGATCGGAGTTTGCTCGGCCTATTATCTCACTCAAAAGGGCGTAAAGGTCCTCATCCTCGAAAAGGACGAAATTGCTTCGGGCTGCTCGCATGGCAACGGGGGATTAAT
>DAIQBG010000019.1:0-16039 GCA_036781265.1 Anaerolineales bacterium
AAGATCCACAGCTCCAAAGGCTGGTGTGCTGCCCTTGCACCACGCCCCAGTGCGTCGCACATTGTATCACAGCGACAGGGGATGGGCAACACCTGCACCGTAGGGACGGTCTGTTACTTGGGCGGCGGAGGCGGCTCATTCGGTTTCAGGTTGCCCGTCAGCTTGATCGGCATCGTTTTGCCGGGCGTCAGACCGAGCTTGCGTGCCTCCTCGAAAGAGATTACATCCGGGTTGGTCGGGAGGTTGCTGGTTTTCTCGACAGCCTGATCCCAGAACGCGTCCAGATCCTGGATCCCGGAGGTGCTCTGGGTGGAGGCAAAGAGCGCATCCAGATCGACGTCCGGTTCGGGCTCCTCGAGATCGGGGGACAAGGGCGCGGGCTCGGGGATTGCAGTTTCGGAGGGAGTTGAAGAAGGCGCCACGCCCAGGGATTGCAGGATGGTCTCCACGTTGCTACGGACGGCAAGCATCTCTTGCACCGTTTGCAGGATGCGGTCCGACTTGGCAATTTCCTTGCCGGTCAGCAGGAGGGCATGCGAGGCGTCGACCGGAATCAGGATCAGATCGTGATCTTCGCCGCGGAAGACATGATAATTTCTCAGCGTTTCCTGATGGATGAAGCGCGAGACTTTCAGGCTGGCGCTGTAGATCGCCATCAGTGCCGAGAGCAGCGAGACTTCCATGCTGCTGTCATAGAGATCGCCGGCGCGTGCCAGCACCCGACCGCGATGGCTGATGAGGAAGATGGCGTCGGCTTTCACTTTCTGGCGAAAGTCGATCAGCAAATCGGACAGCGTGTGACGGTGAGCTTCCGCTTCGCCACCCGACTCAGGCGGGAAAATCGTTCGTACCAGACCAAGGCTCCGCTCCACTGCGTCCAGAAAGTCCGCCATCGGAATAGGCTTGTCGAAGATCGCCACCGCGCCTGCATTCAGCATCTCATTGCGCGCCTTGCGCTCGTGGAACCCCGAAATGAAGATCGTCTTCAGCGCCGGGTTGCGCGCCCGCACCTTGTGCATCAGCTCCACCCCCGAGATGCCCGGCAGCAGGTAATCGGCAACCAGCAAATCGATTTTCCTCTGCGAGGCTTCCAGGAGCGCCTCCTCTCCGGACGGCGCATCGATGATCTCCAGCTCATGCCCGAGCGTTTGCAGGGTGGAGTGCAAAAGCCGGACAATATCACGCTGGTCATCCACGAGGAGAACGGAAGGCGCGGGCATACTCAACCTATCTTACGCCGTCTGGACCAGGTGGCAAGCCACCCAATGGTCAGGACTTACTTCAATGAAGGGCGGCTCGTCGACCGCGCAGCGCTCGATCGCCACCGGACAGCGTGTGTGGAACCGGCAGCCCCGGGGTGGATTCAATGGACTGGGCACATCGCCTTTCAGGATAGTCCGCTGCCGCTTCAGACGCGGGTTGGGAATGGGGATGGCAGACATCAGCGCCTGCGTATACGGATGAAGGGGATTGCGGAAGAGCTCCTCGCGGGAGGTCATCTCCACCATCTTTCCGAGATACATGACCGCAACGCGGTTCGAAACATGCTCCACAACCGACAGGTTGTGCGCAATGAACAGATAGGTGAGACCGAACTCCGACTGCAGATCCTTAAGAATATTCAAGACCTGGGACTGGATCGAGACGTCCAGTGCGGAGACCGGCTCATCGCAGATAATAAAGCGCGGCCGCAGGGCAAGGGCACGCGCAATGCCGATACGCTGGCGCTGGCCACCGGAAAACTCATGCGGGTAGCGGCGGGAGTGGTAGCTCTCCAACCCCACCTTCTTGAGTGTCTCGAGCATGATGTCGACGCGTTCTTTCGGCGTGCCGATCTTGTGGATATGCAAACCTTCCATGACCGATTCCCCGATCGGGACGCGCGGATCAAGCGAAGCATAGGGATCCTGAAAGATGATCTGCATATCGCGGCGGGTTGTCTTTAGCTCGCGGGGCTCCATGGAGAAGACATCTCTGCCTTCGAACTTGACCGCGCCTGCGGTTGGCTCGATCAGACGGAGCATCGTCCGACCCACGGTCGTTTTGCCGCAGCCTGACTCTCCCACCAGCCCGAGGGTTTCCCCTTTTTTCACGAAGAAGCTGACATCGTCCACGGCCTTTACCTGGTTGACCACGCGCTGTAACAAACCGGCCCGAACGGGAAAATACTTAACCAGGTTATTGACTTCTACCAGGACTTCGCCGTTGTAATTGTTGTTTGTCTGCATATAGTTGGCTCCGATAAAACGGTTCTTACGTAACCCTCAGCGGAGCGACATGACCAAATTCCTCCGCGTCCTGATAGAGCCAGCAGCGCACCAGGTGTCCGGGCTTCACTTCCACCAGCTCAGGCTTGACCTCGGCACAAAGGGCACAGGCATACTTCAGGCGTGCCTGGCAGCGCGGCGCAAAGCGACAGCCGCCCGGTAAATTGATCAGGTTCGGCACCGAACCGGGGATGACGTCGAGCCGCTCCTTGATCTCACCGAGAACGGGGATGGAACCGATCAAGCCCTGGGTGTAAGGGTGCAGCGGTTCGTCGAACAGCGAGTTGACATCGGTCTGCTCGACGATCTCACCAGCATACATGACCGCCACACGCTCCGCCATCTCGGCCACGACCCCCAGGTCGTGGGTAATGAGGATGACAGAGGTGCCCATTTCCCGGCGCAGGTCGCGCATCAAGTCCAAAATCTGCGCCTGGATGGTCACATCCAGAGCAGTGGTCGGCTCATCGGCGATCAACACCTCGGGCACACAGGCAAGCGCCATGGCGATCATCACGCGCTGCGCCATACCGCCGGAAAGCTCGTGGGGGTAAGCTTCGGCGCGGCGCTCGGGATCCGGAACGCCCACCATCTTGAGCAGTGCCACGGCGCGCTTCCATCCCGCTTCCTTGCCCAGATCCTGATGGACATCCAGCACTTCGGCCAGCTGGTCGCCGACTTTAAACACCGGATTGAGCGCGGTCTGCGGCTGCTGAAAGATCATCGAGATTCGATTGCCGCGCACCTTGATCATTTCATCCTCAGGCAGCTTGAGGAGATTCTGGCCATCCAGCAGGATCTCGCCCTCGTCGATCCGCCCCGGCTTCGAAATCAAGCGCATGATCGAAAGAGAAGTCACACTCTTGCCGCAACCCGACTCCCCCACCAACCCGAGTACCTCCCCTGGATACACTTCAAAGCTGACGCCGTCCACCGCTCGAACCACACCGTCTTCGGTGTAGAAATATGTCTTCAGTCCCTTTACTTCCAATAAAGGTCTATTGTTGTTATTCATTTGATGGTGCTCCCATGTTCAGGATGAACGCATTATAGCAAAGTTTTTTTCTTATCACAGATATGCACAGGAGCACCCGGTGACAACCCATTTGTAAAACGTCCTGCAAACCAGGTCAGGGCGCGCACACTTCACCGTAATTGAACGCCTCGATGCCAGCCAGCGAGAACGCTGAGGCTGGATCGAGTGTAAAGCCGCAAAAATCGGGACGGGTGGCCGCAACCTTTAAGCGCAGGTAGAGTGGAATGGAGGGAATGTCTGCGGCAAAAATCGCCTGCGCTTCCTGGTGAAACGCATAGCCGGGATCGGTTGAGACGGTTTGCAGCGCCTGGTCACAGGCCGCGTCGAAGACCGGGTTCTGATACCCGCTGACATTGGTGCCGACCCAGCGGTTTGCATCACTGGGGATTTGTGCGCTGGTAAACCAGCTGCACTGCGGCTCAAGACTGTTGACGCCCATGGCGTAGGCGGCCAGATCGAACTGGCGTCCAAACAGGGGACCGCCCGGTCCCTGGGCATAAAAGTCGGAGGCCGTGGAATAAACCGCGTTCAAGCCAATGCCGCACTCCGCCAACGACTGTGCAAAAATGTCGGCGACCTGGCGGCGCTGCGTGGCTGAGCTCGTGTAATAGTTGAGGACCAGCGGGGTATCGACGGGCACATTGGTCACGTTGACAGCCTGCCGGGGTGTGGCGGGATTGTTGTCGTGATCGCGCCAGCCTACCTGGTCGAGAATCTGGTTGCCGGAGACCGGGTTGAATTCATATGCTTGAATATTTGCATTGTGCAGGGGATGCTCGGATGGCAGATAGCTATCCGGCACCTCTGACAAGCCAAAAAGCACTGTGTTTACCACCCGCTGGCGGTCGAGACAGGAGGCAATCGCCTGGCGTGTGCGTTTATCGCCAAAGAAATCCGGCCGGTCTTCCCCGATGTCGAATCCATTGTCATAGGAGGCGTGGGTGATGCCGAACGCCAGCCATTCCATCGTCATCGTCTGGGCCGTCAGGAGGTCAGCCTGCTGATCGGACTCCATTTGCTGGAGCAAGCCCACCAGGCCGTCCAGTCGCGTGGATGGATCGAGAACATCGCAGGTCCCATCTACGAGGGCGCTGACGGCTGCATCGGAATCCGGAACAATGAGAAAGTTTAGCTCATCGAAGGCGGGCAGTCCGCTGGATGCCCGAAAATAGTTCAAGTTCTTGACGAGGTGCAGGCGCTCTCCCGCCTCCCATTCATCGATCATATAGGGACCCCAGCCGAGCGGAAAACGGGAGGACACATCCACCTGCAGGAGCTGGTCTGGCGGAAACTCACTCCAGGCATGTTCGGGCAGCGGCATCCAGAAGTTGGTGTAATAATCGGGATCGATAAAGCCGGGCTTGCCCCACCACTGGATGGTCTGCTCATCCGCGGCCTCATATATGGCGGTCCGATCGACGAGGAACTTCGAGCCCGGCGTGAGTTCGCTTGACGCCAGGCTAAAGGAATAAACGGAATCACTCGAAGTGAGCGGAGCGCCGTCTGACCAGATCAGACCCGAGAGCATGGTAAAGGTCACTACCATCTGGTCCATCTGGATGCTGCTCGAGCCGTCATAAGCAATGGCACAGTCGTCGCTGCGGCAGCCGCTCGGGCGGATCCTGGTCCCGGTTGCCAGCAGGACAACGTTCCCGCTGGAATCGATCACCTCGGAGCCGGCCGTCACCGTCACCGGGTTGACCTGCGCATCGCCGTCTTCGAGGCTCGGGATCTTCTCCAGGATGACCGGCTCATATACGTAATTCACCACATCCATGGGTCCATCATACAACGCAGAAAGGACACTGCGCGCGGCAGCATTCAGACTGCCATGCGGGTACAGGGTAGTTGGCTCCTCACCCAGACAAATGTTGAGCGACCGCGTGGCAGGCGTGGGCGTGGGGACCACCGGAGGCGTTATCGTCGGCGTGGCAGGGATAAAGGGAGTGACTGTGACCTGCGGCGCACAGGCAGTCAGCAGGGCAGCAAGAACCAGGTAAATAACAGATTTCCTGTACCCGTTGTTTGTCGTTGACATGAAAGACTCCTGAAACAAAAGGACTCGGGTCCTACAACCCGAATCCTATCGCATCCCCATGGGTTTCACAAGGAGACGGGCGGTTTCACTTGCGGCTCCCCCGCACGTAGAGAGAGGCTCCGATCACCCCAAGGAACAGTCCTGTCACCGAGATGCCATAAGCCAGAAAATTTAAGAAGAAGGAGGATGGAAGGATGCCCATGACCATGAGAAACGGCAATACGACACCGCCCAATACCATAAAAAAGCCGATCACGATCAAGCCCGAGGGTGGTATTCGATCCATTATTCGTAAAGCCAGCAGGAAACCAGGTGGCCCGGTTCCGGTTCAAACTCGGGAGGGAATATCTTGTCGCTCTTGCCCTCGACGCAATAAGGGCAACGCGGGTGAAAGCGGCATCCTGCGGGCGGGTGGACCAGGCTGGGGGGTTCTCCCGGCGGAATCTCTTTGAAGGTTTCTGCATTCCTGGCATCGGGCTCAGAGGTGCCCGTGAGCAGCGCCTTTGTATAGGGATGTAATGGATTGTCCAGCAAGGGCCGGACCCGGGCCTTTTCGATGATATTCCCCGCATACATTACGAAGATGCGTTCCGAAAAGAAACTTACCGTGGAAAGATCGTGCGTGATATAAATGACCGAAAGATTGTGTCGTTCCTGGAGACCTCGCAGTAGCTTGAGGATCTCCACGCGCACGGATGCATCCAGCATCGAAACCGGCTCATCCGCCACCAGTAACTTGGGTTCCATGATCATAGCACGAGCGATCACCACCCGCTGCTGTTGACCTCCGCTGAGCATATGCGGATATTTCTGCAAGAAGTCTTCTACGGGAGTGAGTTTGACTTCATCCATCGCCTTGTGGATCCGGTCCGTGCGCTCCTCCTTGCTCCGGACGCCCCCGACGATGAGAGGCTCTTCCAAGATCCTTGCGATATTCATAAAGGGAGGCAGGGCCCCGTATGGATCCTGCTGCACGTAGCCGACTTGCGAATGGTACCAGTGCATACCCTTGTTATCCAGCTTGGACAGGTCCTTGCCATCATAGACCACGCTTCCCTCAGTCGGTTTGTGCAAGCCCAGGATGGTCTTCATCAGGCTCGATTTGCCGCAACCGCTTTCGCCCACAATGGCGATTGTTTCTCCTTCATGAATGTCAAAGGATACGCCGTCCACCGCCTTGACATAGCCTGCATGTCCAAACCCGAACCGTCGCAGCTCGAACCAGACCCGCAGGTCGCGGATCGAAAGGATAACTTTCCGGGTACTATCTTGTTTATCTGCCTGCTCCAACGCCGGCGGTGTTGTGTTAAGAACCATGGGGCATACTCCTGCTCATAAATATAACCAGCATCGAACCAGGCGGCCCTCCCTGTTGAACATGGGCGGGTCTTCATCACATTTTTCAAAGCGGAACGGGCAGCGGTCCTTGAACCGACATCCTGTAGGGGGAGAAACGAGACTCGGCGGCCTGCCGGTAATGAATTCGGGTTCCTTCTCGGCGTGCAGTCTCGGCACACTCGCCATGAGCTTTTGCGAATAGGGGTGGAGAGGCTTGTCGAAGAAACGATAAGCATCGCTCACCTCCACAATTTGTCCGGCATACATGACGGCAACTTCGTCAGCCAATTCACTGGAGGTGGCGATATCATGGGTGATGAGAATGAAGCTGATCCCCAATTCTTTTTTCAGGCGCTTCAAAACATTGAAGATGTTCGCCTGAGTCAGGACATCCAGCGCTGACGTGGGCTCGTCCAGAATGATCAGGTTCGGAGATGTGACCAGCGCCATGGCAATGGCAACACGCTGGCGCATCCCGCCGCTCAACTCGAAGGGATAGCGGCTGATAAAATCCTCGGGGACACCAACGTGCTGGAACATCTTTTTTACGAGGGAAATAGCATCGTTCTTATCGACCCCGAGATGTTCGAGGGCAGGCTCTGCCACCTGCTCACCCACACGGATGACAGGATTCAGCGCGTTCATGGCGGCCTGTGGCACCATGGAGATTCCTACCCAGCGCACGTTATGCCGAAACTCTTCCTCCGTCAATGCCATCACATCCTTGCCATCCAGATACACATGGCCAGAATATTTCTTAACGTTGCGAGGCAGAAGCCTCAGAATTGCCTTGGCAAGTGAGCTTTTCCCGCAGCCGGATTCACCGAGGACGACTACGGCGCGGTTGTAATCCAATTTAAAGTCCACGCCATCTACGGCCTGGACAGCCCCCTGAGTAGTTTTGAAGTGCAAAACCAGGTCTTCAATGCGCAGCAGTGTGTTTTGGGCCACTTGTTTATACACCTCTCAGTCGGGGATTAAACACGCGGTCGAGGGCAAATCCCAGCATGGCGAAACCCAGACCGGTGATCATTAGCAGAATCGCAGGTTGAAGGATCCAGTAGTAATATCCTTTATACAAGGCGCCGTTGACCAAGGCATCGTTGATGAGCTTGCCCCACGTCGGCAGGGAAGGATCACCCAGACCGAGGACTGCCAGCGAGGCTTCGAGGAACACGAAGACTGGCACCGCAGAAACCAGACCCGGGATCAGCAGGGGGATCATGCGCGGGATGAGATACTGGAAGATGACCCGCGTGTTACTGGCTCCATAAGCACGCGCGGCTTCAATGTAAGGGGACTCCTTCACCTGAAGAAAGATCGCCCGGTAACCCTTAATCGCGCCAGTAAAAATACTCAGCAGAATGGTAACCCCCAGGATCGTCCAAATGCTCCGCGAGTAAAAGGTACCCACCATGATCAGGATAGCCAGGAACGGCAGGACCAGGTTAACCTCAGTAATGCGCTGGATCAATTCGTCCACCCAGCCGCCGTACCAGGCGCCCACGGCAGCAATGATCATCGTCAACACAGACGTTCCCAGAGCCGCCAGCAGACCAAAGGCTACCGCAATAGGCGCACCATACAACAGTGCCACGGAGAGATCGCGGCGCAGATGATCGGTGCCTGCCAGACCGTACACCTGACCGTAAAGAGCGAACTCGGCATCAATCGTGGCGTCCGGCTCAAATGCAATCCCGTCGACGACCAGCTGATAAGTTCCCGGGATCGGTGTTGAACTCGGCGAATCTGGATCGGTGAACAGACCCCGCATGGGTGGCAGGCCACCCAGACGGCGCTGCAGCTTGGAATCCTGGGACAGGCGATAGGTTTGCCTTCTGTTTACGCCGAAATCGCCTACCCGTACTTCCCGTCCGTCCGGCGTGATCCACAGGATCGAAACAAACGACTGCTTGGCTGCATAGGTTGTGTTGAAAAAGAGGGTGATCTCCTGTGGGAATTCATCGAAGGTGTAATCGAAAGTGTAGATGATTTGGGTTCTACTGCTATCAGCACCGGGTTCAAGTTCCTTTACCACAGCTTCATTCTCATCGGCATCTACACTGTTGAGCGCGAAGGAAGCGGGGAGCTTTCTTGGTGTGAAATAATTCGTCCAGGCAGGTGGGGCATTCTGCGGATTGGCATACCAGACGTCATCCCCACCGCGCCACAGGCGGATGGCCTCATCATAAGGAATGGTGATCAGCGCATACGCTGCGACGAGGAGGAGCACCAGAATGATGAGCCCTCCGGCGACCGCGGACGGATATTTGAGAATTTCCTGGAAGCTTCTTCTCATTGCGTTCATGACTGCGCCTTATTGCCGCCGCCGATCTTCACGCGTGGATCGACCAGGGCATAGACAAAATCCAGAAGAAAAACGGTAAGCGCCAGCAAATATGCATAAATAATGGATAACCCCACGATCACAGGGACATCATAGAGACCGATCGCCCGGAAGTAGGTGCGCCCGAGCCCCGGCCAAAGGAACACTGTTTCAGTGATGATCGCGCCCGTCCACAATCCAATCAATAGCAGGGCAAAATTGGTGATGATCGTCGGCAAGGTGGGGCGAAGGATGTAGCGGCGCTCGATATCGCGGGAAGGCAGTCCCTTCGCCTTGGCCATTTCCACATAATCCTCGCTGGAGTAAATGAGGAAGAACGTACGCCAGTTATAGATGGTAAGGAAAAGGCCGCTGATAATGAGTGCTGAAGCAGGCAGGATCAGGTGTTTCAGGAGACTCAACGCATAATCGACGGAATTGCGGGGGGGCGGCGCATCGATCATGCCCCCAAAAGGAAGTATCTTCAATACCGCCGCAAAGATCAGAATGAGAAAGATTCCATAGAACCAGGCCGGGGCAGAGGATGTTGGTGAAAGTGTGACCACCAGCTTATCCCAGAAACTGCCGTAGTGCCTCGAGAGGGATAGGGCAAAAAAGATTGAAGTAAAAAACAGGAACAAATTGGCTGTTGCCATCAGCAGAAGAGTCGCAGGCAAACGCTCGAGGATGATCAGGCGCACGGTTTTCGAACCGGCATCGCTGGACATGTTGATGGCGCGTCCCAACCGGAGAGTCAGCGCGTTGGAGAGATAACGGAAGTTTCGCACCGCTGCCGGTTGGTCCAGCCCCAGGCGCTTCTCTTCCAACGCGATCCGGTCCAGCACCAGCTTATTCCGGGCTGTAGGTTCAAGATTGCGGTTGCCAGGATTGTTGACCACCTGGAGAGTGACGCGCTCCCGTATCTCACTGCGCATGATGTTATCTACGTGCCCGCCCATGTTGGCGATCATGATTGTCAGATAGACCGCAATCACTATGGTCACAAACAGGGTGAGCAACCGCACGCTGGAATACTGCAACACACGCATCCAGGTGCTCGTGGGCGCCCGTCGGACGACGGGAGGAGTGGTTTGAGCTTCTGTCAAGGCGGTCATACGTACCTCATAAAGTTAGGTATAGGGGCAAGGGATTTCTCCCTTGCCCCTATACTACGAACTACTAATCGTCATACAGAGTTGGCTGGATCCTATTGAGCCGAGACGAACTCTATTGACTGGAATGTTGGAACAGCAACAACACTCGGGATGACTGCCACCTCGAGCCGGTTGGCTCCGGTCTGCAGCTCAGAGGTCACATCGGCCGGGAGGGTGACGGTGTATTGTCCATCGCCAGCTTCCGTAGCCGTGCCCACCGAGACAACCGCACCTGTGGCATCGTAGACGAGATACTTCACCTCGCTGATGTCGGCTGTCGGGTACGGCTCACCTTCGAAGGTCACGAACACATCGTAGGCGGCTTCCTCACCAATGGTCACCTGTCCGGGACCATCGATCTCGACTTCAGCGATCCTGGGCTCAGCGAATTGTGCCCAGCGGTCCGCAAGGTCGGGGTAGTCTGCGAAGTGCAACAGGGAGATGATCTCCTCGGTCGGGAAGACTTCAGCCACATAGTAGGGGCCCGTGCCGACCCAGAAGTTGTTGTTTTCGTCGTAGAAACCTTGCAGGTTAGCGTAACGCGCGGCAGCATCTTCAGCAGTGATGTACTGCCCCAGGGTTGCCTCATAGGGGATATGAGATTCGGTTGCGGCGGTCTCCAGTTGTCCAGCGAGGAGGTCAAGGCTCGGACCGGCGATGAAGCTAGTCCACTCGATGCCGGCGGCGTCTGCCTTGTCGGCAGAGTAAGCCAGGTCGCCATTGGCCTCAGCCAGATTGGCGACGGCAACCGTATGCCAAGGGGCCTCGCCATAGGTATAAGCGGGCCACGCGGTGACTAAGCCATTATTTCCTACAATGACCTCGGCGTCCAGTTGGAAGCCGTCACCATAGTACTCGATCACCAGCGGATCGGTGGAAACGATCTTGATGCCCTTGAAGACGGAGAGGAAGGACTCAAGGTTGGCGACCTGCGACTCATCAAAGATGGCGCTGCCTTCCTTCGCAGGATCGAAGGCCATAATGATGTACATCACCACATCGGCAACGGAGAAGGGGCTGCCATCGTGCCAGGTGACGGTTTCGAACAGGTCAGCCGGGTAGGTGACTACACTCCTGACCTGGGCAGTAGTGCCATCGGGGAATTTCTCGGCCGCGGTCACAAAGACCTGATTCTCGGCATCCCAATCCACCCAGGCATCCTCGGGCACTGCGATCTCGGACTCAAAGTTAAGCGTCAGCCAGTCGAGGGTCGAGGTTACAGGCAAGCCCTCTTGCACGGTTACTTCGGCACTCTCAATACGGTGCGGCAACGTCAAGCCAGTGTGGGGATCGTAGACCACGCCATAGGATTGCGTCGCCCGCTGAACCGCGCCATCGTAGGACCAGTTGGAGCCCGCGATCGGGTTCCAGGGATCCACGAGGTTATCTGGCTGGCCATAGTTCAGTGTGCCGCCCTCTTGACCCACAAAGCGGGCGGTGTAGGGCCACAGGGCGCCATTACCAATGCCTGCCGCGATATCATATGTCAGAGAGACATCTGTGCTGTAGGGAGCATAGCTGGCGCCATCGATCAACCAGGTGCGCAGCCCACATGCGGCATCCATTTCCAGGGCACTCGCAAATGCCTCGCGGCGGTCGTCCAGGCTGGTGAAGCGGTTGAAAGCCAGGTCATCGGCCAGGCTGTTGAACTCCTCGCCACAGTCATAGGCCTGCCACAGGGGGCTGAAGGCATAGGCGCTCTGCGGAGTCGAATAGAACTGGAAGTTGTCACCCTGATCGCGGTCGATGATGGTGGCGCCCCAGGCACCGGTATAGACATGCCAGAGGCCATCGGCAGGATTACCGCTGACCCAAAGTGGGGAGGCTTCCGAAGAGGTCTTGTACTGGCGATCCACGGTGAAGCCAATGCTCTCAAGCTGGTTGGCAACATAGTCGCCCACCGGCACGCGGGTGCCGTCATGGTCGGTGCGGATCAACATGATGATGGTGACGGGCTCACCGTTGAAGTTCCAGGTGCCATCCACTAGTTCGGCGCCCATGGCTTCCATCTCTTCGGTGATGACTTGGTTCGCCATATCCGGGTTATAGGCATATTTGGCCTCGAGGCCGCGTGCCACATCCGCCAGGTTGGCATAGTCAGGATAGTTGGTGACGATCGAGAAGAACTTCGGCAGACCGCCGCCAGCATACACTTCCTGGTTGATAAAGTCGCGGTCGACCAGCCAGTTCATGGCTTCGCGCACTCTAGCGGACGAGAACGGGTTCAAGCCGCCAGTGGCCGGGAAGGTCGGGCCCACCGGGTTGTAGGTCAGCTCGTAGAAGCTCCCGCCGATCTCGACGGATTTGTTGAGGCCGGCAGCCTCGATCTCCGGGAGGTCGCTCGAAGCCAGACCGCTGCCATACACGTCGATGGCGCCTGCTTCCAGCTGCGTGACCGCAGAGTCGGCGCCTACGATCGAGACGACAATTTCATCCAGCCAGCCGCCGCGGCGAGTGGTCGGTTCCGCAGTCGGTTCCGGCGTCGCAGTCGGTTCATCGGTCGGCTCCGGCTCCGCATCCGTCGGCTCGGGTTCTACAGCCGTTGGCTCGGCGCCAGGAGGCTCGGTGGCCGGGGGGGCCGGGGGTGCGCATGCCGCCAGCAACAGGCTAAGGGCGATAAGCACACTAAGAATCATGTACAGTTTACGCATATTACTTCTCCTCACAAGTGATTAGGGATCGTGTTACAACAGGACAAATGAACGTACAGTGAATGACTGATGAAATCACCTCCTTTCGCAATGAACGATGAATGAAGCCCAAAGTCAGGCCCTTTCCACTCAGATAGTTCTGAGGATGCGAATATCAGGAAACACCCCATTTGTTTCCTGAAGAACCGATCGATGAGAAACCAATCTCGTACTGCCGCTTTCATACTTATTGAATGGCGATCTCACCACCGTGTGTACACATCCAGCCGGAGGTCCAAACGTGGTTTCGAGCCCTTGCACATCAAAAGTGAAGTTGGGCACTACGATATTTCCTTAGGATTACATGTTGCGAAAGACTACTTATGTCGTTCCAGAGTGCCAAGCAAAGAGAATTATACCTAATTCTTTAAGTGAGTCAATTGTAATACTGCTCACAAGCCAGATTCTAGACCCAGAATCGAGAAAAACAGTTCTTTAGAACTGCTTGAGACAGCACTCTGGCAGCATGCGTAAAAATCCATCTCCCTACTGGAGATTTCTTGCGGGTCCTCTGCTTTCCTTAGTTGACAGTGCCTTTTCAAGACGGTAGAATGACTTCGTTCTATCATCCAAACTCGGGAGGCTAATATGTTAAAGGAGTTCAGGGAATTTGCCATACGCGGCAATGTCATGGACCTGGCCATCGCGGTGATCATCGGTGCTGCCTTTGGAAGGATCGTGACCTCACTGGTCGAACACATCTTGACGCCGCTGATCGGGCTCGTGATGGGAGGCATCGATTTCAGCGCTCTGAGCACGCAAATCGGAGAGGCCGTGATTCAGTGGGGCATGTTCATTCAGGCCATCATCGATTTCATCATCGTTGCCTTCGTGATCTACCTCATCGTGCGCGCCATCAACCGTCTCAAGCGGGACGAACCGACTACGCCGACCACCAAGGAGTGTCCGCACTGCTTCACTACGATCCCTCTCAAAGCTGCCCGCTGCCCCAACTGTACCTCCCAACTCTAAGAGTTGAATTCTCCGGGCGGGTCTGAGCAGGGACCCGCCCTTACTTTTTCTATATGGAAATCCTCGACAAACTCAACAAACAACAACTTGTTGCGGTCACCGCAGGCAACGGCCCGATCCTGGTGGTGGCGGGCCCCGGGTCCGGCAAGACCCGCGTCCTCACCCAGCGGATCGCTTACCTCATCGCGGTGGAGGGAATCCGGCCCTGGCAGATCCTGGCGGTCACGTTCACCAACAAGGCGGCGAAGGAAATGCAGGCCCGTGTCAAAGCGCTGCTGCCCGACCAGGCAATTGAGGGCATCATGCTCGGGACTTTCCACTCGATCTGCGCCCGCATCCTGCGGCGTGAGGCGGATCACCTGCCCATTGGGTCGAATTTCGTGATCTTCGACAGCGACGACCAGGAGCGGATCGTCAAAGCTGTGATCCGAGAGCTGAATATCAATGAAAAGCTCTATCGCCCGGCAAGTGTGCACGGGTCGATCTCGCGCGCCAAGAATGAGCTCATTGGACCGGACGAATACCCGACCACCACCTACCGGGATGAGATCGTAAAGCGTGTGTACGGGGAATATCAGAAGCGGCTGATTGCCAGCAACGCCGTGGACTTTGACGACCTTCTGGTCTACACGGCGCGCTTGCTGGAGGACAATCCTGTGGTCCGGGATAAGTATGCCCAGCGCTTCCGGCATGTACTCGTGGATGAGTTTCAGGATACCAACCTGGCGCAATATGCGCTTGTCAGTCAGCTCGCCTCGTTCCATAAGAATATCTTTTGCGTGGGCGACCCGGATCAGTCCATTTACGCGTGGCGAGGCGCCGACTGGCGCAACGTGCAGCGCTTCGAGCAGGATTTTCCGGAGGCGCAGACGATCCTGCTCGAGCAGAACTACCGCTCCCGGCAAACGATTCTAAACGCGGCCATGGGGGTCATCGACCGCGCCCTGAACCGCAAGCGCAAGAAGCTGTTCACAGACCGCGGCGAGGGAGAGAAGATCTTCTTTTACGAAGCGCCGGATGATTATGCCGAGGCTGCTTTCGTGGTGGATACGATCGCCCAGCTGGTTGCCTCGCGCCAGTTCGAAGCTGGCGATTGCGCGGTGATGTATCGCACCAATGCGCAGTCCCGCCTGATCGAGGAAGCCTTCCTCCAGGCGCGGCTGCCTTACCGCCTTGTCGGTGCGCAGCGGTTCTACGGGCGCCGCGAGGTCAAGGACATCATCGCCTTCCTGCGCCTGACCCATAACCCCGCCGACGAAGCCAGCCTGGATCGGGTCATCAACGTCCCGCCGCGCGGCATTGGCGACAAAACCCTGCTGACCCTGCACACCGTGGCGCGGCAGCACGGGATACAGCCCGGATTTGTGCTGCTCGACCTGGCGCGCGGCGCCGATTCGCCCTACTGGGCTTCCTTTGCCGGACGTGCATCCATTTCGCTGGCGGATTTTGGCGGGATGCTTGCCGCGTGGCGTACTTCCGCTCTTTCGTTAACAACCTCGGAATTGTTCGATCGTATCATTTCAGACCTGAACTACAAGGAATACATCGACGATGACTCGGAGGAAGGTGTGGACCGCTGGGGCAACGTCGAGGAGCTGCGTCGCCTGGCGGTCGAGTATTCCACCCGCAGCCTGGACGAGTTTCTCGAGAATGTGGCGCTGGTCTCCGATCAGGACACGATCACCGAAGGAAATGTGCCCACCCTCCTGACCCTGCATGCCGCCAAGGGATTGGAGTTCGGAGCGGTCTTCATCGTCGGGCTGGACGATGGCATCCTGCCGCACAGCCGTTCCTTCGATGAGCCCGAGGGCATGGAGGAGGAGCGGCGCCTGTTTTATGTGGGCATCACCCGCGCCAAGGACCGGCTTTATCTGATTCGTGCCATCCAGCGCGGCGGCCGCGGGGCTGCAGAAGAAACCTATCCCTCGCGTTTCCTGGACGACGTGCCTGCGGATCTGCTGATCGGGCGTTCTCGCACGGGCCGCTCCATCCACGGACGTGTGCCCGAAACACTCTGGTCTGCTCGCAACCGCCCCTCGTCGGCCTCCGTGATGGAGGTCAAGTTCCGCGCCGGAACTCACGTCCGCCACCCGGTCTGGGGCGAGGGGATCGTGCTCGACAGCCGCATCCAGGACGACGACGAGCTGGTGGATGTGGTATTTGAGTCGGTGGGAATAAAGAGGCTGGCGGCAAGTCTGGCGAATTTGAAGATCGTATA
>DAIQBG010000019.1:16139-71599 GCA_036781265.1 Anaerolineales bacterium
AGTCGGTGGGAATAAAGAGGCTGGCGGCAAGTCTGGCGAATTTGAAGATCGTATAGCTGTGCTCCAGCCGCCGTCCTCGGCGGCGGTATACAGCTCAAATATCATGACCTTTCCTTCTTTCCACGACTCATCCCATTTGTTTTTCATAACAGCATCGGTTATAGGATGGAAACACTTATTTGTTACGCTGGACTATGCCCTGATTCCATTGAATTCTCTCAGATGGATGCAGCAACAAGACCGGATTCGAGTCTTTGCGTTTGTCATTATGCCTTCACATCTTCATGCAGTCATAAAGCCTGTAAACGACTCCATTGGAATTGTTGTTCAACAATTCGGTTCTTTTACAGCACATGAAATATTGAAAAGGCTACGGGAAGATAGTCAGAACGACTTGCTCGACCTTTTTCAACAAAAGAAGCGTGACCGAAGGCATGAACACAGTATTTGGCAAGATATTCAGGCAAAAAATATCTATACTATGGATGTCCTGCAACAAAAATTAGAATATATCCATCAAAACCCTGTAACTAAAGGATGGAAACTTGTAATGGATAGAGCAGATTATCCGTATTCCAGTGCAGGATATTATGATTATGGACGGAAGCCAATCATCGAAATTACAGATATAAATGAGTGGCTCATGCTCAATCCTTCGCCGGGGACGGCGAAATAAGCATAACAACAAATAGAGGAGGAACCATGCAATACGTCAAACTTGGGAAGACAGGAATGAAGGTCTCGCGCTTATGCCTCGGCATGATGAGCTACGGGTCCAAGAAGTGGCGCGAGTGGATTCTTGAAGAGGAAGAGGCGCAGCCGTTCGTCCAGCGCGCCCTGGAGGCAGGCATCAACTTCTTCGACACCGCGGACGTCTATTCCACCGGCGAGAGCGAGCGGCTGACCGGCAAGCTGTTAAGAGAATCCGGCGTGAAGCGTGAGAACCTGATCGTCGCCACCAAGGTCCACGGGCAGATGAGCAGTGACGTCAACGATCGCGGGCTTTCACGCAAGCACATCCTTGATTCGATCGACAGGTCGCTGGAGCGCCTGCAGATGGATTATGTGGACCTGTACCAGGTCCATCGCTGGGATTATGAGACGCCCATCGAAGAGACCATGGAGGCCCTGAACGACGTAGTCCGCTCGGGCAAAGCGCGTTACATCGGCGCCTCGTCCATGTATGCCTGGCAGTTCGCAAAGGCGCTGCACACCGCCGAAAAATACGGCTGGACAAAATACGTCTCCATGCAAAACCACTACAACCTGGTCTACCGGGAGGAGGAGCGTGAGATGATCCCCCTGTGCATCGATCAGGGAATCGGGCTCATTCCCTGGAGTCCGATGGCACGCGGCTTCTTCGCCGGAGACCGCAAGCGCGGCGGAGGCGGTGAGACCATCCGGGCCAATACCGATCCCTTCGGGAACAGCCTGTATTTTCGCGACGAGGATTTCACCGTCGCCGAGAGTGCAGCCGAGGTGGCAAAGGACCGGGGAGTAACCGCCTCACAGATCGCCCTGGCGTGGGTCTTGAACAAGCCCTATGTGGTGGCACCGATCATCGGCGCGACCAAGATGGATCATCTGGAACAGGCAATTGCGGCCCTCGATATCCAGCTCTCTCAAGAGGAAATCAAGAAACTGGAAGAGCCTTACAGGCCACACCCTATCCTCGGGCATTCATGACGCGTGTTTTGCAGCTGGCTTACTGGCTTCGCAGAATCTACCAGTTCGTCTGGCGTCCTATCAATATAGGGGTGCGAATCATGCTGATTCAAGAGGGAAAGGTCCTGCTGGTCCGGCATGTCTATCAAAGAGGCTGGTTCATGCCCGGCGGCGGGATGAAACGGAGAGAAACGCTCGAGCAGGCGGCTCGCCGCGAATGCCAGGAGGAGGTGGGGGTGAGAATGGATAACGTCGAGCTGTTCGGGATTTATTTCAATTACACGGACTGGAAGAGCGATCATATCGTTCTCTTTTTGTCCGAAGTCTTCACGGTGAATGATACAAAAGACAGCGAGATCGCGGAAAAGAAATTCTTTCCGCTGGATGCCCTTCCGGAAGCCCTGGGAAGGGGTCATCGCCGCCGCTTGCAGGAATATGGGTCCAGCGAAAGGCGGGTACGGCATGGCACCTGGTAAGGCGTGAAAAGGTTACGCGGTAGCCAGCCTTTCTGTATTTCACGCGGTAAAATTGGAAGATGACAGAAACTCTCAAGATTTTTATCCCCATGGCAGGCTGGGGGACACGCATGCGCCCTCACACCTGGAGCAAGCCGAAGCCGCTCGTCAGCGTGGCGGGAAAGACCTCGCTCGAGCATGTGCTGGATATGTTCAAGACAGTGCCCAACCCCGAGGACGTGGAATTCATCTTCATCGTCGGACCATACCTCGGGGAAACCCAGGTTCCCCGGTTCATGCAGGAGAACTACCCCCACCTAAAATCACATTTCATCGTACAGGATGAGATGAAGGGCCAGTCTCATGCGATCTGGCTGGCGCGTGAGCACATGCGCGGACCTATGCTGATCTGTTTTTCAGACACTCTGCTGGAAACAGACTTCTCGTTCCTCGAGCAGGAGCAGGCGGATGTGGTCGCCTGGGTCATGCCGATGCCCGACCCGCGGCGCTTCGGGGTTGCCGAGCTGGACTCGCAGGGCTATGTGAGACGCTTTATCGAAAAGCCGGAGAGTCTCGACAACAACCTGGTCGTGGTAGGTTGTTATTATTTTAGAGAAGCGGAACGACTGCTCGCCGCTATCGAAGGTCAGATGGAACGCCAGCTGACCTTTAAGGGGGAGTACTTCCTGACTCACACCATCACCCTGATGATCGAGCAGGGCGCCAAGGTCCGCACCCAGAACAGCCAGAACTGGCTGGATACCGGGACGATCGATGCCACACTGGATACCAACAGGCTGTTGCTGGAAAAGGGTAAAGCCAATAGAACAGAAAACGAATCAGTAGACGGTGTGGAGATTATTGCCCCCTCCTTTATCCACGCTTCGGCAGAAGTTAAAAACTCGGTGATCGGTCCACACGCATCGATCGGCGCAAATTGCAAAGTCAGCGACAGCCGGATCGAAGACAGCATTATCGAAGCCGACTGCGAGATTCAGAACGCAGCATTGAAGCGCTCATTGATCGGCGCGCAGGCAAAAGTCCAGGGCAACGGCGACGGGCAGGTCCTTCAGCTGAACGTGGGCGACAATAGCCACGTAATTTTATCGTGATGAACAGCGTTGAATGCCGCTCCGATTCCGAATATGCGGAGCGCCCGCTCTCGCTGACGTGGGAGGGCGTGCACTACGAGATCGCAGAAATCGTGTCACGCTGGCGCGGTCCCAGCGAAAAGGGCTTCCGCGTCAAGACGACCGATGGACAGGCTTTTGACCTTACGTATCGGGAAGTCCCCGATGAGTGGCAGATCCAACCGCTTTAGGAGGCGCAATGCAGGAAGTGACGAACGTGCAACGTCTGTCGAAACGAGTCGCCGGGCTGAAACCCTCGGGCATCCGCAAGTTCTTCGACATCGCCGCGACGATGAAGGATGTGATCTCTCTGGGCATCGGGGAGCCTGATTTCACCACGCCCAAACCGATCCTCGAGGCAGGCATCCGCTCGTTGCAGAACGGCGAGACCCACTACACCTCCAACTGGGGAAAGCTCGAATTGCGCCAGGCGATCGCCGACAACCTGATGCGCCTGTATAAAGTCCAGTATGATCCGACCAATGAAATCATTGCGACGGTGGGCGTTTCCGAGGCGTTGTACCTGACGTTCACCGCCCTGCTGGATCCGGGTGATGAAGTCATCATTCCCACTCCCTGTTTCGTCTCCTACCAGGCAGAAGTCATCATGGCGAATGGGGTTCCGATCGAAGTGGTGGCGCGCGAAGAGAATAATTTCATGGTGGACCCCGACGATATCCGCAAGGCGATCACGCCCCGCACCAGGGTTATTTTTGTCGGGTATCCATCCAACCCGACCGGTGCGGTCGCCACACGCGAGGTGCTGCTCGAAATCGCCAGGATTGCCGAGCAGCACGACCTGCTGATTGTCAGCGACGAGATCTACGACCGGTTGGTGTACGACTTTGAGCATGTCTGCGTCCCCTCCCTGGGAGAAAGCATCAAGCACCGCACGATTTTGCTGGGCGGCTTCTCGAAGGATTACGCCATGACAGGCTGGCGGATTGGCTATGCCTGCGGACCGGCCGATATCATCCAGGGGCTGGTGCGGATTCACCAGTACACGATCATGTCCGCCCCGACGACCGCTCAGGATGCCGCGCTGGAGGCCTTACTCACTGGCAACCCCTACGTGGAGGAAATGGTCGCCGAATACGACCGCCGCCGACGGCTGCTTGTCTCGGGCCTCAACCGTCTCGGCTTACGGACCTTCGAGCCGCGCGGCGCGTTCTACGCCTTCCCCAACATCCGGGCCTCGGGTATGGACGACGAGGTATTCGCCGAAAAACTGCTGCTCGAAGAGCATGTTGCCGTCGTGCCGGGTAATGCATTTGGTCCCGGCGGGGAGGGCTACGCAAGGATGTGTTACGCAACCGCATATGAGCAGATCGAGGAAGCGCTGCACCGCATGGAGAATTTTATGACCAGATATGGTTAATGGGGAACAAAGCCGGTACGGGCCAGTAAGTCACAAGACAGCTTTGCTAAGCACCCCGGGATAAACGCCCGGGGTGTTGCCGTTGTGATACCCGGTGCATAGAGGAAGACGCGAAATTCTATGCGGCTTGCGGGAACAATTCCATCTTCGAATCAGTCTTATAGCTATCTCATCATCCGTATTATTAAAAACGTATATTGCAGAGTAAGGAGAAAACCATGAACGCGTTAACAGCAGTCGCCAAACGGGAAGAGCCCTGGCATACAAAATTGATCCTGGCGATCGCCATCGTTGCCATGCTTTTTGCATTCCTCCCCGCAGCCAGCGCGCTCGCTGCGCCGGACAAGGACCCTCAGCCCTGGGAAAACGTCGACCTCGAACGGGAGTGGAGAGACAAGCTGCGCCTCCTGTACTGGGAGGGCCTTTTCTACAACCAGGTTCGCTTCTACCCCGCGGATTTTGAGGACTCGTCTGAGCTTGCTCGAGCCTGGGATCTGCTGCACAAGCATGGCTTTGCGTTGAAGCAGGCCAACACGGTCGTTTTCAATCATACCGGCTTTGACATCCAGGGCAATGTCTTGAACGAGAGACAGGCATACGAGAGTGTGCAGAACCTGTCCATGCAGCTGCACGCGATGCGCGGGCTGAGGAACAGGATCGTCGAGGCAGGCTACAAGGTCCATCGGGTTCGATAAGACAGCAAAATAAAACAAAAATCCCCGAGATGTAGGTCTCGGGGATTTTTTGATCAGCTGTCAGTCAATTAGCGAACGACGACGACGTTGCTGGCCTGCAGACCCTTGGGGCCCTGTTCAACATTGAACTCGACCTTCTGGCCTTCTTCCAGGTTCTTGAAGCCTTCGCCCTGGATCGCGGAGAAGTGGACAAAGACATCCGCGCCGCCTTCGCGAGCGAGGAAGCCATAGCCCTTCGTCCCGTTGAACCATTTGACTGTACCGTTGATACGTTCCGACATGTTTGCCTCCTTGTGGCAAATGAAAGATATGGAGGGTACTCATTGGGTAGTGCATCGGAGCGCCTCAACGGCGTAAAACAAAGCTGGCTCACGGACGATCCGTGAGCCAACCTGGTACTTCCAAAGCAAACTACTGGTATCCTACAGGGCGCAAGCATATCATGGGGGCCGGGTTGTGTCAAGGAAACCGGATTGAAATCCGGCAAGAATTTTATGATGCTATAATCCTTCAAGAACATCCCATGAAGACAATTCCGCTGCTCGCCTGCCTCGGCCTGGTCTGTACCCTGGCTGCCTGCCAGAGCGCCAATCCTTTGATCGATACCAACGTAAACCGGGAGTTCAGTCTGGCTTCGGGACAATCTGCCAGCGTCCGGCGCGCCGACCTGACCATTACCTTTAATTACGTCCTGAGTGATGACCGCTGTCCGTTGGAAGTCGAGTGCGCAGCCAGTGGACCCGTTACCGTTTCCCTGACCGTGCAGCAGGGGGATGCGGTCCCCTTCGGGCTGACGCTGGAGACTGTGACAGACCAGGAGGGGCGCTCGTCCGCCAGTCCTACGGAAGGAATTCGGGACGCAACAGAAGCCGGTGATTACCTGATCCGCATCCTTGGCGTAGTGCCGTATCCCCGCAATTTGTCGGGGATCAAAGCCTCGGATTACCAGGCAACATTCATCGTAACTCCCAGATAACCCATTGAGCTTGTCTTCTTCATAAGGTGAATCATGCTAAAAAGAATCCTGGGCAAGAGTAAACTGGAAGTCAGCGCGCTGGGGATGGGTTGCTGGGCGATCGGCGGTCCCTGGACCTGGGCACAGCCGGGCAGAGACCCGTACCCGGCTGGCTGGGGCAACACAGATGACGATGAGTCCATCCGCGCCATCCATGCCGCCCTGGATCTGGGCGTGAACTTTTTCGACACCGCCGCCAACTATGGAGCCGGTCACAGCGAAGTGATCCTTGGGCGCGCCCTCAAAGGCAGACGGGACGACGTCGTGATCGCCACCAAGTTCGGTCACATTGTCAACGAGCAGGAGAAAACCGTCTATGGCGACCCGGACCTGATCATCGAAAACGTCCGCACGGATCTAGAGAACAGCCTGCGCCGCCTACAAACCGATTTCATCGACATCTACCAGCTGCATGAAGGTGACTATAGCCCCGAGCTTGCACCCGAATTGCAGTCCGTCCTGGAAGAGTTGGTGGAGGCAGGCAAGATCCGCTGGTACGGATGGAGCACCGACCTGGTCGACCGCGCCGGCATCTTTGCTCCCGGAGCACACTGTACGTCCATCCAGTTCCGCCTGAACGCCATTTACGACAATCCTGAGATGCGCAGCGTTTGCGCAGAGTTCGACCTGGCAGGGATTAACAAGGACCCGCTCAACAAAGGCATCCTGACCGGCAAATTCACATCTACGTCCACGTTCCCGGAGAACGACATCCGCTCGCGCGCCGATTTTGCCGGGGACGAAATGAGCCGGCGCCTGAAGCTGGTGGATGAGCTGCGTGAAATTTTGACTTCGAACGGACGGACCATGGCGCAGGGCGCGCTGGCTTACATCTGGGCGCTGGATGAGCGCATGGTGCCCATCCCGGGATTCAAGTCCGTGGCGCAGGTGCGTGAGAACGCCGGCGCACTGGAATTTGGTCCGCTGACAGAGACGCAGGTTCGAGAAGTGCAAAGCCTCGTCGCACAATATCAGTCATGAGGGTGAAAGACGTATGGACTTTACAACGTTTCTCTTAAGGGCGAAACTGAGAACCTACGCCACCGGCGGCGAGGGCAACGAGCAGAACCTGGAAGACGGCAGGCGCGAAATGTCCTATCGGGAAGAGGACTTTGTGTACCGGGATCAGTATTTTGGATATAACCCGTTTGCTGGCGAGGAAATTGTCTGGGAGAACGGGAAGGCGGTCTGGGCGATGCATTACTATGGCCTTGTGACGGATGAATCGGTCGCCGCGGGCGATGTCTATCGTTTCCTGCAAAGGGCAATGCAGCACATCGGCGCGGAACGACCCTTCCGGGGGCCGGATGAATATCGCGAAGGCGACTTCTTATATCAGGATGCCAGCGAAGGGAATGTCAGTCAATTTTCAGGTGAGGAAACCATTTTCTTTCAAAACAAGCAAGTCTACCTGTTGGTGTATCACGGCGGCATGGTGGGATAGGTCTCAGCGATCCCCGGATTCAAGCCGGTGAACGGGTGCGGGAGAACGCCGGCTCACTGCGCTTCGGACCACTGACAAACTCACGGGTCAAAGAGATTAAAGCGTGAGGTAGCCGAAAAGTGTTGGAAGGTTGAGGACAGTGTATTCTTTTTACTTGCCTGAAAGGCGATATTCATGGAAATCGATCCCACGTCCACAAACCTACTGGTAACCGGCGCGAACGGATTTATTGGTCTGCATACGGTCCTACACTTTCTAAAACGCGGCTACCGACTGCGCGCCACAGTCCGGACGCAGCAACAGGGGAAAAAGGTGCATCAGACGCTTGCGAACCATGCGGACATAAATAGGCTGGATTTCATCAATGCCGACCTGACCAGCGACGAAGGTTGGGATCAGGCTGTTGCTGGCTGTGACTTTGTGCTGCACCTCGCCTCGCCTTTTCCCGCCGAGGCGCCAAAGGAGGAGAGTGACTTGATCGTCCCGGCCCGGGAAGGAACTCTGCGCGTGCTGCGCGCTGCACAGAAAGGCGGCGTTAAACGGGTCGTGCTGGTGTCCTCGGTGGCCGCTGTGGTGTACGGACATGAACGAGAGAACAGGATGTTTACAGAAGCGGATTGGACCGATACAGACAAAACAGCTTATGCCTATGCAAAGAGTAAAACCCTGGCAGAGCAAGCCGCCTGGGATTTCATCCGGAGCACGGAGAACCAGTTGGGCATGGAGCTGGTTTCGATCAACCCGTCCAACGTCTTTGGTCCCGTGCTGGATAACCGGCAGCATACGTCCACAGAATGGTTTCGGACGCTCCTGCGACGTGAAATTCCCGGTCTGACGCGTACCCAGCTCAATCTGGTAGACGTCCGCGATGTAGTAGAGATGATCGAACAGGCAATGATCAGGCCCGAGGCCGCGGGGAAGAGGTTTATTGCGAACGGCGCGTCGATCTCTTTGCAGGAGTTCGCAATGATCCTGGAAAAGAATTTCTCCAGCCGCGGATATCGCGTGCCCACCCGAGTCCTCCCGGACTGGATGGTACGTTTCTTTTCCATCTTCGTTCCAAAAACCAGGCCGGTCGTCGATACTCTCGGGTGGGCTCATGCTCTCTCGACCGAGCAAGCCCGGACCATCCTGGGCTGGCAGCCACGCCCTTACGAAGCGACGATTCTCGCGATGGCTGAGAGTATGATGGAACAGGGTATCGTGTAAAACTCCCCTTATTCACCCAGTAATCCTCTCTGCGCCGCGACGGCAACTGCTGCGGCGCGGGAGTCCACACTGAACTTTTGATAGATGCTCGCCAGGTGGGCTTTGACGGTCCGTTCGGTTATCCCCAGCTTATAGGCAATCTCTTTATTGCGCTCTCCGCGCGCCGCGGCCTGTAACACTTCGAGCTCGCGCTCGGTCAATAGAGAGTCGGTTGTGGCAGCTGCCGTCGCAGGTCGCGCTGAAAGGACACGGGCAAGAATCTCCGGCTTGAGCAGCGTTTCGCCTCGGGCAGCCGCCTGGATCGTATCCAGCAGGTTCTCGCGGCTCGTATCTTTCAGCAAATACCCTCGGGCGCCCGCCTGCAAGCCGCGGACCATCAGGTCATCTTCATTGAAGGTGGTCAGGATCACGATGGCAATCTCCGGATGGTCGCGGCGAAGATGAGTGATGGCGGTGATCCCGTCCATGCGCGGCATTTGCAGATCCATCAGGATGACGTCCGGCTTGAGCGCAGAGACAAGGCTCAGACATTCCGCTCCGTCGGAGGCTTCGCCGACAATCTCGATTCGATCGGTCGTTTCCAGAATGAGACGCAACCCTTCGCGGACGATGAGGTGATCGTCAGTAATAAGCACGCGGATGGGGCTCATTGCGGGTTCCGTGTCCCGGGCACGCGAAGATCAACCTTTGTACCACGTTCTGGATTCGATTCAACGGTGACCACGCCGCCCATGAGACGGGCACGCTCGTGCATCCCGAGCAGACCGTAGTGCCCGGAGTCCGTGTGTCCATCCAGGTCAAAGCCCTGACCGTTGTCGCGCACTTCCAGCCGGAGCTCATCCCGCTCCACAAAGAACTTGACCTGAGCCTGGCTTGCCCTGGCATGCCGGGCTATATTCGCCAGAGACTCACTCAGAATGCCTAAGGCATGGCTGGACGTCTCCGGTGAAAGCTGATTCTCTTGCAGCGATAACTCCAGCTCGCAGGCGATGCCGGTCGTCTGGATAAAGCGATCCACCTTTTCACGGACCGAGTCGACCAGGTCTACACGTGTGAGGCGGAGGTCGTCGATGGCGGCGCGCGAGTCGGCAAGCGTTCCGCGCGCCCGCCGCAGAGCCTGGTCCACGATGGCGGAGGCGCGTTCCACACGGCTGGAGGCGAGGTGCGCCCGAACAGCTTCCAGCTGCAGCACCAGCCCCGACAGGCCCTGGGCAAGCGTATCGTGCAGCTCGCGCGCCATGCGCTGGCGCTCGTTTTGCAGCGTGAGGGCTTCGATCTGTGCGGTGTTGGCAGCCAGCCGGGCGTTTGCACTTTCCAGCCGTTCCGCCAGTTCCTGTGCCCTGTCCCGCTCGGCGAATTGCTGGTTCAACACAACCATGAACAAGATGATGAAGATCGCGTTGAACAGCAATCCAGAAATTGCATCCCCCAGCACGTCCCGCTCGACGCCGAAGATCAGCAGAACCGCTGCCAGCCCGGCATAAAAGAGTCCGATCCATAAAGAGCGCCGCGTGTTCCCCCACAGGCCGAGCGTCTCGCCGATAATACACAGCATGGCAGACCCCAAAACAGCCACGCGAATGCCATCACTTGCGGACGGAAAGCTGAACAGTGCAATGATCAAGCCAGCCTGCAGAGCATAATAAGCGACGGACCAGCGACAGCTCCGGTGGTATTTCAGATTCAACCAGTAGAGTCCTATATGTGTCCCGAAAAGCAGCAAATAAAGAAGGGGAAGCGGAAATGGAGCGGACGCAGCGATCGCACGCGCGGCAGAGATCCCAAGCGAAATTAAGACGAGAGAAATGAAGATATAAAAAACAAGACCGACATACTGTGATTTGGGCGCCATGTTTTGATCCTGAAGTCAGATTTTACTGTATGCGCCCGGCTGCCGGACATTGTCCGAATGGACAGTGTCCGGCTGTCTTTCACGATGTACAGAACGGACGATGTGGAATTGGAGGCAAATGGATATAAAGGTGACAGTCACTCGATTCATCTTAAATCTGGAGGAACTCATGAACCACAAAAACCTTCGCTTTGTCTGGCTGGCAGCGGCCGCTGTTATGCTCCTGTTCGCCGGAGGCCGCTGGAACTTTACCCCGGCCGCCTGGCTGGCTTCCGTATTTCTCCTTCGCTTTTTCCGCGAGAGCGACAAGGCGGGGCGCAATTTCCTGCTGTTGTGGGTGGTGACTGCCATTCCTGCCATCCTCTCATGGAGCGGCGCGACCTTCATGGCGCAGATCCACCCCGCGGCCGAAGCCGGTTTCTTCTTTCTGACTGCTCCCATAGGCTTGATCCCGTACGTGATCGACCGGCTTTACTACCGCCGCTTCGGCTCCCTCTTCTGGCTAACACTGGTTTTCCCGGTCGCAGCCACAGCGATGGATTTCTTCTCTGCCAGCGGCAGCCCGTTCGGGACCTTTGGCGCAGGCGCCTACTCCCAGCGCGATTTCCTTCCCGTGATGCAGGTTGCTTCCGTGACGGGACTATGGGGAATCACCTTCCTGGTTAGCTGGTTTGCTAGCCTGGTGAATTACGTCTGGGAAAAGGGCTTCCGGTTTGACCGCCCGGCCTGGATCTCAGCAGGCGTGCTCGTCCTTATGCTGATTCTCGGTACCGGACGCATCCTGCTCGCACCGCGACCCGTGCAGACGGCGCAGATCGCGGGCTTTTCCCTGCCGGATGGGAAAATAATGAGCATTATTGGACACATGCGCAGCGGGAATGAAGCGGGCTTCCGTCAATCCGCTGCGGAGCTGCATGCTCAGGAATTGACTCAAATCCGCACGCTGGCACAACAAGGCGCAGACATTGTCGCCCTGCAGGAGGGTGCAGGCATCGGACAGCCAGACCAAGTGGAAAAGTTGCTGGCAGATGCAGCTGCCATCGCCCGGGAAGAAGGCATTTACATCGTCTTGCCGACATTCGCATTTGGGAGTGAGCAGCCTAAAAATATGGTGAGCATAATCGACCTGAACGGCGATGTCGTGCTGCAACATATCAAGTTCGGCGGCACGCAATTCGAAGGGTCGCAGACCGGCAGCGGCAAACTGCAAACCGTGGATACACCGTATGGAAAGATTAGCGCTGTTATCTGCTGGGACGCCGATTTTCCGAATGCCCTCCGGCAAGCCGGACAACAAGACGTGGATCTGCTCTTTGTTCCTTCCGATGACTGGCTGGCTGTGAAGGATATCCATGCCGGCATGGCAGCCTTCCGGGCTGTCGAGAATGGCATGTCCATCTACCGTCAAACCGGTGAGGGGATCTCCAGCGTGGTCGATGCCTACGGACGCACCATCCACCGGGTGGACGCTTTCGACGAAGAAAGCAATGGCAATTTCGCTGCCGTGCGAATGGTCTCAACGCCCATTGGCTCCGTGGAAACGTTGTATCCTGTGATCGGCGATGTAGTCGGGAATGTCATGCTCGTCCTGTCCATTGGACTGATCGCCGGGTTGTGGCTGAGCCGAAAGCGCGCCCCGGCCCGAGCGGAGACCCGCTCTGTCACAGCCTGACCTGACAGGCTCGAAAGTTATCCTATCTGTAAAGCGATCTGAGGCCCCTCTGTCCTATAATGTGAGCAGACTCATCGACGATAAAAGGAACCATCATGGAAATTACATTCGAGCCTTCCTTTCAGGACAATCTGCGAGCCAAAGTTACGACGATCGAGTTTATCGAGCTTTCGCTGCTGGGGTTTGCCGTCTGGTGCCTGGGCGCCTACAACGCAGCCCGCGCTGGCGAACCTCTATTCGACATTCTCATTCTTCTGGTCGCTCTGGAAATCATCGTGCTGGGTTCCTGGGCCATCTATAACCTTTACATCCGCGTGGCTCGGTCACTCGGCCCGACTCTTGGTCGCTTACTCTGGGTGCTGGCTGTGTTGGGAACAGGCAGCTATACCCTCTGGACCTGGATCCTTCTGGATGCCAATCGCTTCCTGATAGCCAGATTGTTCTATCGTGGTGAGGCGCCTATTGAATACGCTTGGAGCTATCGTTCCAGACAGAGGCGATACGCCTGGGAACAAACACGGAAACTGAAGACCGTTTAGGCAAGAAATTTTCCTGACACAAAACTCGCCCTTGACGGGCGAGTTTTGATTTTGACCATGAGAAAGAACTGCACTTTACCCGCCGGCAATCTTGACTCTGTACCCCAGCCCGCGCAAGACCTCGGCGATCCGTTCGCGCTGCTCACCCTGGATCTCGATAATCCCATCCTTGACCGTCCCACCCGTGCCGCACTCCTGTTTTAACTTCTTTGCCATAGCTTTCAAATCGTCAGCCGAGAGCTCTAGATTCTTTACGAGCGTCACTGCTTTGCCGCCGCGCCCGCTCGACTCGCGGTGTAAGTAGGCGGTCTGCTGTTGCGGTGGCAAAGACCTGGCGGTGGATCCGTTTTGTCTTTGCTTGCGCAGATCTCCCTGGTCCGAGGACCAGACCGTCCGATTTTCACCTTTTGACATAGAGACTCCCATCCAAACGAATCAACCCTTGCCTCCTGCCAGCTGTCTGGCGCGAGGCGAGTGCCGTAGCGTATACATAGCCCAGATGCCGAGCGCGGGACCAAGGGCGAGAAAGGCGAACGCCCCGCTCCAGCCTACGTAGCCTTCCAGGGTGGCGGTCAGGCGGATGGTCAACAGGGTCAGCAGAAAACCCAGGCTGGTCTGGAGCGTGAGGGCGGTCCCAGTGTATTCGGTCCGGCAAAGCTCGCTGATCGCCGCTGAAAATTGAGCGGAGTCCGCAACGATGGCAAATCCCCAGACCAGGCACAGAATCGTAAGCAAAAGAGGGTTCCCGCCGAACAGTAAGCCTGCCAGGATGCAGCATATGCCGCTCACGGCAAGCGAGAATATGGTCACGGTAGTGCGGCCATACCGGTCTGCCAGTTGCCCTGCCAGCAAACTGCCGAGACCACCCATGCCGATCACGGCAAAGGCGACCAGGCTTGCCCGGGCATTGCTCAACCCCGTGACTTCGAAACTGGCAGTCAGGAAAACGGCGATCCATGCCCACATGGCGTAGAGCTCCCACATGTGCCCGAGGTAGCCTGCATTCGCCAGCACCAGGTCGCGCTCACGAAGCACCTCCCCGACATATTTCCAGTTGAACTTTGGCGATTGCTTCCTGTAGGGTCCCTCGCGAACGAAGAATAGCGCGATCAGCCCGCCGAGGGCTGCGAGGGCGGCCGCCCAGAACATTACCAGTTTCCAATCCCGGATGCCACCAAACGCATTGATCAAATGCGGGAATGCCGACCCGATGGCCAGCGCCCCCACCATGAGGCCGATGCCCAGGCCGCGGTCCTTCTGCGTCCAGGTGGTGATGATTTTCATCCCGACCGGATAGACCCCTGCCAGGAAAATCCCGGTCAGCACCCGCAGCGTCAGCGCCAATGGAAGACCTTCTGCAAGCAAAGGGATAAGGAGCGTTGAGATGGCTGCCAGGAACGAAGAAACAGCAATCAGCCTCGGCGCAGGAATGAGGTCGGCAAGGTTCAACAGCGCCGAGCCAAATGCACCGATCACGAAGCCGGCCTGCACGGACATCGTCAGCCAGGCGCGCCCCGCACCATCCAACGACCACGCTTCCGCCAGAGATGCAACCACCGCGGAAGCCGAAAACCAGACCGCCATACCAAGCAGCTCGGCGAGCGAAAGCAGGAGTATCGTGCGCCACTTGACACTCATGAGAGCGGCGATGATTCAGGGAGAAACGTATAACACCAGGCTTCACCATCCAGCACCGTCTCCCCATCCTGCCGGGTGACATGCATTTTCAGTTGGATCACAGGCTTGGTCGCATGGATGGATATGACCTCAGCCATCGCAGTGATGGTGTCGCCGATAAAGACCGGGGCGGTGAATTTCCAACTCTGGCTGAGGAACACAGTGCCTGGACCGGGCATATCCATGGCAACCAGCGCGTGCAGCAACCCGGTCGTCAACCCGCCCTGGACCACCAGCCTTTCAAACTTCGTTCTGGAGGTAAATTCTGCGTCAAAATGCAGAGGGTTGTAATCCCCCGTGATCTCTGCGTAAGCTCGCACGTGTTCTGCGGTGACCGTTAGGGAGCGAGAGGCTCGCTGTCCAACATGAAGATCCATGGTCTGACTCCTGGTTGAACTGGTGACGTGGAGGCTATCCTACCACGTTTCGACAGCCGGTCGTGCCCGCCAACGCCAGGCTGCAAGGAACAAAACGAATGCAAGCCATACGTGTTCATATAGCCATATCCCTGAAATTCTGGAGGCCTTATGCTCTCGAACGGTTCGCGCTTGCTCACCTATGCCCTCTCTGCCTGCTATCTCGTTCTGGGTGCGGCGCTCTTCCTCCTGCCCCAACAAATGGCACCAAACTTCGCCTGGAAAGTGACCGGCTTTATGACTATGACTATCGGCGGCTGGTGCCTGGGAAATGCCTGGCTGGCGTTCTTCACGGCGCGGCGCTGGGAATGGCACCTCGTCTATCCAGGACTGGTCTATCTCTGGGCTTTCGGAGTCCTGGAAGGGTTGGTTGTGATCCTGTTCCGGGACCGGCTGCAGCTCACACACCCGATCGCCTGGCTGTACCTGCTGACCATTGCGATTAATGTGATCGCCGCGGTCCTGGGTGTGATCGATTGGCTGCGTCTGCGTCCATCCAGGCTGGAGGGAGAACAGCTCACGGGATTAATGCGCTTTCTCATCGTCGGATTCATTGTATTTGTCGGTTTTCTGGGCATCTGGGGCCTGACTGCTGAGATCGGTGACCCGGCGACCAATGGTGAGATCTTTCCCGAAGTGATGTCCCTCTTTACGCTGCGCAGCTTCGGCGCCTTTTATTTTGCCTTGACGGTCGGCATGCTTCCGCTGCTCTTCGAAAAACAGCGCTTACCCTTTTTGAATTATGCGTTCCTGGCGTTTGGTCTGATCCTCATCATTACCGCTGCCGCCTTTGTCTACCTGCGACTATTCGATTTCCGCAGCCATCCGTTCGGCGCGCTGTATTTCGCCGCGTATATTGTGGCGGGTCTGTTCTGTATATATTTGTTCTGGAACTATGGAACCGGCCAGCCAGCAGCGAGGAAAGATTCATGATTTTCCGCCTTGGGATCGAAAACAACAACGATGACCGCAGCATTGCGTGGGCGCTGAACCATCCGGGCTGTTTTGCCTACGGGCAGAATGAAGAAGAGGCGCAGAGGAATTTCCCTCCGGCTGCACGCGAATATGTCGACTGGATCGCCCGGCATGGAGAGTCGTGGCTTGACGATAAGGTGGAGGTCGTTGTCGAAGAGACATTCGAGGCTTATTTCGTTAATCCCGGTTTCGAGCGCGCGGTGCCTGGTCAAGATACCTACATGGTCGAGTCCTTCTTTCTCCACGATTGGAAGCCGCTTGTCCCTCCTGAGATCGAGCATGCCTTGATGCTGCTTGCCTGGAGCCGGGCCGACCTGCTGAGCTTGGTCCAGGGCGTGGAGGCCGAGCGGCTTAACCAGTCGCACCCGCAGGAGCGCTGGAACATCCACGGCATCCTCAAGCACATTGGCGGTGCGGAGTGGTGGTATCAGGAAAGGATCGGCTTTCCATTCCCCGAACAGGAAGATGATATTCCCGCTGACCCGTTCGAGCGCCTGGCAACCGTGCGGGAGCATTTCACAGCTTTGCTTCCCCGGCTGGAGGGGGTCACAAAAGTCGTCGGGTTGGAGGGAGAGGTCTGGAGCCCGCGCAAGGTGCTACGACGCGCCCTGTGGCACGAACGCGATCACACAGAACACATCCGAAAACTGCTTGACTATGCCAGCATCTAGGTATCTGATAGGGAAATCCCTACACGAAAACTTTTGTCGTCTCGTGTAAAATGTCCAGGCTTGTTATTCCATCTTTCCATGGCAAAATCGCATGTGTGTAGTACCAAACCTTTTTTCCCGTTTTAACCTATAGGAACACTTCCGAAAGGAGTCTGCCGTAATGTTTGAAAAATCTGGTCAGGAATATGTAAGAGAAGGGGCTGAAAAGGTTACCCCGCAGGATATCGAGAAGGTCGCCGACAAATCCGAAGAGATCAAGGACCAGTTCCGCTCCAGGGGTCCCCTCAAGCGCTTTATCGAAGACGGCAAAGTGCTCACTGCGCTGATCAGGGACTGGCGCGCCGGTCGCTACCGCCAGGCGCTCTACGGAACGATCGCGGCTGTGGTATTTGCGCTTCTGTATGTCTTTAATCCGTTCGATCTGCTCCCGGACGTGCTGCCCTTTGTAGGCGTACTGGACGATGCCACGGTGATGGGCGCCCTGTTAATTCTGGTGGAACGTGATCTGAAAAAATATCGAGCCTGGAAAGAAGGCCAGCCACTATCTGAAGAGATCAAGCGATAAACTAATGGCTTAGGCGGCCTCGTACCAGCTATTCAGAAAAGGTTCCTCTCCAAGGGCAAGGTAATCGTATGCCAAACAGAGTCTTCGTCGTGACCGGTGCGACCGCTGGCATCGGAAAAGCTCTTGCGATGGATCTGGCGAAAGAGGGCCAGACGACTGTTCTCGTTGCCCGAAATATAGGCCGTGGGGAGGAAGTGCTGAGAGCTATTCGCAGCGGCGCACGAAACCCGGACATCGACCTGCAAGTTGGCGATCTTTCCAATCTCTCCTCGGTGCGGGCCCTGGCAGAAGGTCTGACGGCGAAATATAAAACGATCGATGTCTTGATCAACAATGCCAGTGTCTACAGGCGAACACGTTCGGTCACCGTGGATGGCTTTGAGGAAATGTTTGTCACTAACCATCTCGGTCCCTTCTTATTAACATATCTATTGCTCGACTCATTGAAGGCTGCTGCACAAGTGCATGGCTCAGCGCGCATCCTGAATATCACAGCACCGTCCACGGTGCCGTTGAATTTCGACGACCTGCAGGGAAAGCAAAACTTTAATTCTTTGAGAACCTTTGGAGCGACCAAGACGGCAAATCTTCTGTTTACATTTGAGCTTGCCCGGCGGCTCGAAAATACCGGCGTCACGGTGAACGCGATCCATCCGGGACTGGCTCGTTCGGGCTTGATGAAGGAATCATTCTTCCTGATGCGCCTGATTACGCGCCTGGTCTCCAGCCCACCCGAAAAAGTGAGCAAAACCATATTGCCCGTCGCCCTCGCACCGGAATTCCATAACGTGACTGGCAAATTTCTGCATAACGGCAAGGAAATTAAAGCATTTCCTTACGCTTATGAACGGAGCGTCCAGCAGGCACTGTGGGAGACCAGCGAGCTTCTGATATCGGCCGAGGTCACACCGACGAACGGATCTCCCACTTCAGCCACAGAATCGTAAAGGAGCATGATCTATGAGAATAGGTGTCCTGGGTTCAGGAATGGTGGCACAGGGATTGAGCGCCAGGCTGGCTGAGCTCGGTCATAACGTGGTGATCGGGACGCGCGACGCAGACAAGCTGCGCGGCTGGCAATCGTCGAACCAGCGCGTGCTGATTGGCTCCTTTGCGGAAACCGCTGCGCACGGGGAGATGGTCTTCAATGCCACAAACGGTGCGGGGTCGCTCAATGCTCTGGCGCTGGCGGGCGAGCAAAATCTTGCCGATAAGATCCTGGTGGATGTCTCTAATCCACTCGACTTTTCGATTGGCTTCCCTCCTTTGTTGACCGTCTTTGGAAAAGACTCACTTGCAGAACAAATCCAGCGCGCCTTTCCGGACACCCGCGTGGTGAAGACGCTCAATACCGTCACGGCGCGGGTCATGACTCATCCCCTTGAGGTGGCCAATGGCGATCACCATGTCTTCGTCAGTTCCAACGACATGGATGCAAAGGCGCCCGTGACCGAGCTGTTGCGAAGCTTCGGGTGGATCCACATCTTCGATCTGGGCGACCTCTCAACAGCGCGCGGCGCAGAGGCTTATGTGCTTCTCTGGGTGAGGCTCTACGGGTCGATGAACACCGGGATGATCAATGTAAAGATCATGAAGTAACCCCTTAGAACCATACAGCCCGTGTTCTGCACGGGCTGTAGGCTCAGAGAGGAGAAGAAGTATTCTGTTATTGCGGGGGGAGAAGCACCGCGTCGATCACGTGGATGACACCGTTGGAAGTCTCGATGTCGGTGATGATCACCTCGACGTTCTCATTGAGGAACACCTTGCCATCTTCCACGGCGATGGTGATATCCTGGCCCAGCACGGTCGGGGCGCTGGTCAGACCGACCACATCCGCAGCCATCACCTTCCCGGAAACGACATGGTAAAGCAGGATATCGGTCAGCTGCTGCCTGTTCTCAGGCATGAGCAGGGTGTCCAGCGTGCCTTCGGGGAGAGCCGCAAAAGCTTCATCGGTGGGGGCAAAGACTGTGAAGGGACCTTCGCCCTTCAGGGTATCGACCAGCTCAGCAGCTTCCACAGCCGCAACGAGGGTGGTGAAGCGACCGTCGGCAATCGCCGTATCGACAATGTCCATCTGCCCGCTGGCGGCTTCATTGGATTCAGGGAGAAGCACCGCGTCGATCACGTGGATGACACCGTTGGAAGCCTCGATGTCGGTGACGATGACCTGGACGTTTTCATTCAGGTAGACGGAGCCCATATCGACGTTGATCCCGATCTGCTGACCTTCGAGGGCGGTATCCGCCGACTGGCCATCCAGCTGAGTCACATCCGCAGCCATGACCTTGCCGGGCACGACATGGTAAAGCAGGATATCCGTCAGCTGCTGCTTGTTCTCAGGCATGAGCAGGGTATCCAGTGTACCTTCGGGGAGAGCCGCAAAGGCATCGTCGGTGGGGGCAAAGACTGTGAAGGGGCCTTCGCTGTTCAGCGTCTCAGCCAGGTCAGCAGCCTGAACGGCAGTGACCAGGGTCTCAAACCGCCCGTCAGAGGCGGCGATATCGACGATGGTCTGCGCGGCGGGCTCTTCTGTGGGAGCAACTGTCGGCTCGGGCATGTCGGTGGGTTCCGGCATGGTGGTTGGGGCCGGTGTCGAGGTGCTGGGGGAAGCACAGGCTGCCAGGACCAGGGCGAATACAACGAACACGAACATAAATCTAGCTTTCATCTCTTTACACTCCTAAGTTTCTGTTGATTATTTGTCCAGGTTTTGTCCAGAACATGATGATATTGTACAGGTTTTGCAAAGGATGTCAATACGTCTGCCCCCCTTCTTATCAAACTCTCATCTTCGCCTGCTAAATAAAAATGCCCTCGAGTTTCTCGAGGGCATTCTCACGTTTCCGTTCTTACTTTACCTTCGTCAGTGCAAACTTTTCCTTCCCGATCCGATAGTTCCCGTTTTGCTTGAGCACCTGGTCCAGCACATCTTCAGGCACATCCACATAGCTGACCCTGTCTTCAATGCGGATCTTGCCGATCGTGTAACCGGGGATGTTCGCGTGAAAGGCGATCGTACCCACAATGTCACTCGGGCGGACGCCATGCGCTTTGCCTTTGTTCAGCTTGAGACGCACCATGCCTTCTTCATGAGAGCTAGCGGTACGACGTGAGCCGCCTCCTCTAGTCATCCCATCGCGTCGCCCGGCAGGCTCGCGTCGCAAGTCCCGCTCACTCCCCCGTCGCTCGCCGGTCCGACCTTCTTTTTGTTCATCGGCGCGGCTCTTCACTTCCGCGATTTCCGCGATCGGCCGCTGTCGCTCGTCCGCGCGCGCGATTTTCACAGCGGCGGCTGCCACGTTCAGCGGATCATGACCGGCATCAATGAGCTCTTGCACCATCTCCAGCTCGCGTTTGAAACGCCCACGCCCGAGCCACACCTTTAGCTTTTCCACCACCTCGGTTTCGCGCCGGCGGTGGATATCGTTGACGGTCGGCATCTCCATCTTCTGAATGGGCTGCTTGGTGAGCGCCTCCACTTCGCGCAACTTTCGCTTCTCACGTGGCGAGACCAGGGTAATGGCGATCCCGGTCTTACCGGCGCGTCCGGTCCGGCCCACCCGATGAACGTACACTTCGGGGTCATCGGGCAGGTGAAAGTTAAAGACGTGCGAGATGTCCTCGATATCCAGGCCCCGCGCTGCAACATCGGTTGCCACCAGGACCTTCAGCTGGTTCGAGCGGAAGCGGCTGAGGACCGCCTCACGCGCCCGCTGGTCCATGTCGCCGTGAATGGATTCGGCGGGAATGCCGCGTATAACCAGCTCATTGGCAAGCGTAGCCGTTTCGGCGCGCGTGCGCGCAAAGATCAACGCGCTCCGGATCGGTTCCACTTCGAAGAGACGCGTCAGAGCATTGGTCTTGTCCGCCTCGTGCACCAGATAATAGCGCTGCTCGGTGGAGGCGAGCGTGAGCGTGTCCCGCTTGATATTGACGTGCTCAGGATCGCGCATAAAACGGTTTGCCAGGGAGCGGATGCGCGGCGGCATGGTCGCGGAGAACAAGGCCGTTTGTCTCTCGGGTGGGGTATCCGCCAGGATTTTCTCGACATCCTCCATGAAGCCCATATTGAGCATCTCGTCCGCCTCATCAAGCACGAGCGTGCGGATATGCTTGATATTCAGGGCATTGCGCTCCATCAGATCAAGCAGACGACCGGGCGTGCCCACCACCACGTCCACGCCGCGGTTAAGGCGTGAAATCTGGGGCCCATAGGGCTGCCCCCCATAAACGGCGAGGATCCGCACATCGAGATACTTCCCATACACCGTCATGGAGTCGGCAACCTGCAGGGCAAGCTCGCGCGTCGGCGCGAGAACCAGCGCCTGCACGTGTCGCTGTGATGTGAAGTTGTGAAGGATAGGCAAGGCAAAGGCTGCTGTCTTGCCCGTGCCGGTCTGTGCCTGCCCGATCACATCGCTTCCCCTGAGCATGATCGGGATAATGGCAGACTGGATGGGCGTTGGCTCGGCATAGCCGGATTCGGTGATCGCCTGTAAGATTTCCGGGCGCAGGTTGAGAGAAGAGAAATCAGTGGTCATCTTAATCCTTATAACGTCTTCGAAAGGCAAGTGTTCTAGTCGTCATTATATAGCCCGTACGCAATGTTATCTCGGTTCGAGCTTTTCGAGGTTTCTCTCTTCAAGAACCCCGGAAAGCTGTCAGATGGTTTAATGAATTTTGTCTTGAAATCGTCATTCCAGCCGGTCGGATGATCGGAAGTTATCGCACAAGGCGGCATGGCGACCGTCTATAAAGCTTATCAGGCATCCGTTGACCAAGCTTTACTTGGAGCGGACAACATGCAGGTGCGGCAGACGTCACATTGGACAGCGTTGTCAGATTGTCACTCCAATAAGATTCCCGGTTCTCTAATTACAATTCTTGTGGTTAAATCAATCCGTTATGGATCCTAAAACCCTGTCTGTTCTCGAATATCCCAAGATCCTCGATCGCCTTCGAGCGTTTTGCGATTTCTCGGCTTCGATGGAGCTGGCACGCGCCCTGGAGCCTACCAGCTCTCACGACCTTGCCGTGTCGCGCCTGGGGGAGACGGCGGAGGCGCGCAAGCTCTTCTCCGTGCAGGATATCGGCATCGGCGGCGCGCACGACATCCGCCCCGCTGCCGACCTGGCAGCCCGTGGCGGCGTGCTCGATCCGCAGCAGCTGCTCGACGTCAAGTCTACTCTGATCTCATGCCGGGAGCTGAAAAGATCTCTGGACCGCAAGACCGATGAGTACCCGCGCCTGGCACAGATTGTGGCCGGCTTGCCCGAATCGCACGGCATGGTGGATGCCATTTCGCGCGTGCTCTCCGACCGCGGCGAAGTGTTGGATTCTGCCTCGCCGAAGCTCGCCACGCTGCGCCGTGAGATCAAGATCGCCCATGACCGTTTGATGTCGCGGCTGCAAAAATATCTCACGGAATCGGGAAACAAACTGCAAGAGCCGATCATCACCCAGCGGGATGGACGCTATGTCATCCCCCTGCGCGCCGAATTCAAAGGCCAGATCAAAGCTGTGGTGCATGACCAGTCCTCGAGCGGCGCAACGCTGTTCGTGGAGCCACTGCCGGTTGTGGAGCTCAACAATAAGGTGCGCGAGCTGCAATTACAGGAACGGGACGAAGAACGGCGCATCCTGTATGAGCTCTCTGCTCAGATCGGGGAGCATCGCGAAGAGCTCACGTACGGCGTGGAAAACCTGGCGATGCTGGACCTGATCTTTGCGAAGGCGAAGTATGCTGAGGAGCTGAAGGCGAGTGAGCCCGTCCTTCGCAGATTAGAGAGTGGAAAGCAGAAAAGCGAATCTCAAGCGGAAAGTCATCGGCCCTCGATCAAACTTATGCAGGCCCGCCATCCCCTGCTCGATCCACAGACGGTCGTGCCGATCGATGTCGACCCGAGGCCCGGCACGCGCGCAATCATCATCACCGGTCCCAACACGGGCGGCAAAACGGTCTCGCTCAAAACGGTGGGGTTGTTCGCACTGATGGCGCAAAGCGGGCTGCATCTCCCCGTGCAGAGCGGATCGGAGTTGCCCTGCTTTCACGCGGTCTATGCGGATATCGGTGATGAGCAGTCCATTGAGCAATCGTTAAGCACGTTCAGCGGTCACATCACGAACATCATCCGTATCCTTAAGGAGATCGATCAGCGCTCGCTGGTGATCTTCGACGAGCTGGGCGCAGGCACCGACCCGCAGGAAGGCGCCGCGCTCGCCCGTGCCATCCTCAACTTCCTGCTCGAAACGGGCTGCACGACGCTCGTCGCCACGCACTACCCCGAGCTCAAGACCTTCGCTCATTCCACGGAGGGCGTGGTCAATGCTTCGCTGGAGTTCGACATCAAGACCCTGCGTCCCACCTACCATCTCACCATCGGACTCCCGGGTCGCTCCAACGCGTTGCTGATCGCACAGCGCCTGGGTCTGCCACAGACGATCATCGAATCCGCCAGGGGCGAGATCAACCCGGACGACCTGCGCGCCGACAAGCTGCTTGATGACATCCGGAAGGAGCGCAACCGCACCTCGCGCGAGCGCCAGAAACTGGAGAAAGCCCGCGACCGGCTAGAATCACAGACCCGCGAAATTGAAAAGCGTCTCGAAAAAATCGAAGACGAGCGTCGCGAGGTGTTAGCCAAAGCTCGCGCCGAGGGTGAGCTCGAAGTGGCTGTGCTCAAGAAAAACATTGAGTCTCTCAAATCTCAACTGAAACGAGCGCGGCAGCCCTTGCAGGCGCTGAAGGAGATTGAGGAAAAGGTCGAAGAGATTGAAGAAAAAATCGAAGCCCCCGTCGCACGTCGACCAACCATCGACCACGTCACCGCCTCGACGATCCTCAACCGTCCATTGTCACTTGGGGAGCGGGTCACCGTGAATACCCTGAATGCCGAGGGCATCATCACCGCTCTGGGCGAGTCGGATGCGGAAGTGCAGATCGGCAGTCTGCGGGTGCGGGCGCGACTGGCAGATCTGGTGAGAAAGACCGGTGAGCCGGTTGTCAGTGAATCGACACCGGTCAGCATGAAGCAGAGTGTCGAAGGCAGCGGGCGCGCGGCGCTCAGCGGCACGAGGTCTCCAGGCATCGAGCTGAACCTGCGCGGCAAGCTGGTGGAAGAGGGGCTGGAAGAATTGGAGCGCTATCTGGAGCGAGCCTATTCCTCGGGTTTATTGTTCGTGCGCATCGTCCACGGCAAAGGCACCGGCAAGCTGCGAGAAGCCGTGCGTAGTGCGTTGCGATCCAGCCCGTACGTCGCTTCGTACGAGGAACCCAAGGAGAACGAGGGCGGCGCCGGGGTGACGGTTGCCAGGATAGCCAAGTAATTAATGTCCTCGCGTTCCCTGGAATGAAAGCATAAGTGGAGTTCGTATGTCTCTTGATGATGCCATCCAGTTGATGAATGACAAAATCAAGGCAGCCAGTGCGGGGGCGGAAATCAAAGTGGTTAAGATGTCGGAAGAGGAAGCCCGCCTGAGCGTCTATGCTCCGGCAGGCGATATGCAGAAAATCAAGGATGTCACCTTTCAGCCCGCGCTCGACCTCCTGAACACCGATGGGCTGGATATCCAGGTTTTTGTGTACGATAAAGATGCCCCGCCGTTAAAAGGATGACTTAATCTCCCGCTACTGCCCGCCAGACTGCATATAGCGCCTCGAGACCCGTCATGCGGTGGATGACGGCAGCCTCCTCTGTCAGATAGATATCGCCCTGCAACGGACGATCATCACGCGTGTACAGTCCCCGGTTGGGTAAATCTGAGACCGCCGCCCAGAAATTCCAGAGGGGAAGATCATATTCGGCAGCCAGCATGGACATATCGCGGTTGATGCGCTCATCTTTTTCGCGGTTATCGGCTTTTGTTGCCAGGATCGGCACCACACCTTCATCCATCAGCTGCAGGATGATCCGGCGCAGATACTCGGTATTGCGCGACTCGAAATGCGTCCCCACTTGAATGATGACAAACGATGGACGGTGGACCCGTAACTCACACTCCACGGGCGTCTCCGCGAAGGTACAGCCGTACTCGCCGCGGTGCCATTGCGTCCAGAGCAACGATCCCGGCGTAGTGCCATCCTGCGTTGTGGAGCTTTCGCGATTAAAGGAGCCTTCAAAGTGAGCAACCAGATCCTGGAGCTCAGGGGAAAGCTCCTGGACCACGGTGGGATCGGTTTCAAACACCCCAAAAAACTCACCAGGGCGCGTCTGGCAATCTCCGAAGATCGAAAATGCACCCGGATCGTTCCCGAGTCTCAAGCCGCGTTGATAAACCCGTTGCAGACTGGGGTCGATGGCTTCTGGGACCACGGGCAGACTCTTCCAATTTGCAGCCTCAGGTTCTGCAGTGCGGGGCACAGATGTGGGCGTCCTGGTCCCTGTGGGCACCGGTGTGATCGGCGAAAACTGCCTCGGTTGTGGGGTGGCTGTTGCCGCAGGCAGAAATTGGACCGCGGGAAAGGTTGGCGCAGGCGAGCTCAACTCCGTGCTGGCAATAGTGGGGACGGGTGTCCCCTGCCCGGTGCAGGCTGCGAGCAGAGCAAATACAAATAAGGTCAGGCAGGATACGCGACTCATCGGCATGAAGTATATCCACAAATAATTAAGTCCCAATGAATTTCTATGCTACACTCGCCCCATGAGATATCAGGGTTTACTTCATAAGTACGGCACCCTGCTCGATCTCCCGTCCCACACGCAGAGAGTGAGCCTGCTGGAGGGCAATACGCCGCTGATTACAGCCCAGGGCTTAGCTCGCGCCCTGGGCGGCGATTTCGAGCTGTTCATCAAGTATGAGGGGCTAAACCCGACCGGGTCCTTCAAGGACCGCGGCATGACCGCGGCAGTTGGTGAGGCTCTTGGGCGCGGCGCAACGACGGTCATCTGCGCTTCGACAGGCAATACGGCTGCCTCTGCGGCTGCCTATGCTGCCCGCGCAGGCCTGAAATCTATCGTATTGATCCCCCAGGGCAAGGTTGCGGCGGGCAAGCTCGCCGGCGCGATCGCCTATGGCGCCCGGGTGATCCAGATCGACGGCTCGTTCGACGACGCCCTCACGATGGTGGTGGAGATCACGAATAAGCATCCGATCTGCCTGGTGAACTCCATCAATCCGTATCGCATCGAAGGCCAGAAAACCTCGGCGTTCGAGATTTGCGACGCGCTCGAATCCGCACCTGATTTGTTATGTTTGCCGGTGGGGAACGCAGGTAATATTACGTCCTACTGGGCAGGGTTCAAACAATACAATGCGATGAAATCCACAGGGCTGCCCCGGTTGCTGGGCGTCCAGGCAGCAGGCGCCGCGCCGCTTGTCTCAGGCCATCCGGTTGAAAGACCGGAGACGGTCGCCACCGCCATCCGCATCGGAAAGCCGGCACGCGGCGAGCAAGCGCTGCAAGCCGCAGAAGAGTCCAGGGGCCGCATCATCGCCGCCACCGACGAGCAGATCCTCAAGCTGCAAAAGATGCTTGCGGCGCTCGAGGGGATCTGGGTGGAGCCTGCCTCGGCCGCCGGGTTGGCCGGGTTAGCAGGCGAAATAGAAAGTGGAGCGTTGAATGTCAAAGGAAAACGCGTGGTCGCCATCTGCACCGGTCATGGCTTGAAAGACCCGGAAATTATTACGAAGGATATGCAAAAACCGTTGATCGCTCCGCCCAGGCTGGACGCGCTGGAAGAGATGATCTTAGGGTAACGTAATTTAAGCACAAAGGTCACAAAGTTCACCAACGGGGATGAACACGGGGCGAAAAATCGCTCCCTGGACTTTTCTTCGTACACTTTGTGTCTTTCGTGGTTAAGAGAATTATGCACATCACCATTCGAGTTCCCGCCACATCTGCCAACCTCGGACCGGGGTTCGATTCGCTCGGCCTGGCGTTGGATTTATGGAACGAGACGACGATGGCGCTTGCCATCGAATATACCGTTCAGGTGACCGGCGAGGGCAGGGAGCGGCTTTCACAGGGGGAAAACAATATGATCATTCAGTCTGCGCAGAAGCTGGCAGAACGGGTCGGCAAGCGTCTGCCTCCTTTTCATGTGGACAGTATCAACCGCATCCCTCTTTCATCAGGGCTGGGCTCCTCCGCCGCCGCCAAGCTGACCGGATTGCTCGGCGCAAACGTCCTGCTCGGCAAGCCGCTTTCCAGAGAAGAGATCCTGGAGCTCGCAACGGATATGGAAGGACATCCCGACAACGCCGCACCGGCACTGCTGGGCGGACTGGTCGTTTCGACGCTCGAAAATGGCAGGGTCTTTACGCACAAAATCAACGTAGATGGTAATCACAGCGCGGTTGGAAATTTTGAGTCCCCCATCCAGGTCACCGTCGTGCTTCCCAATCTTCACTTCTCCACCCGGGAATCCCGTGCTTCGCTGCCTGAACACGTCGCGCTGACGGATGCTGTGCATAACATCAGCCGGGCGGTGCTGGTCGCTGAGGCATTTCGCAATGGGGATCTGGCGCTGCTGGGCAGAGCCATGAAGGATACCCTGCATCAGCCCTATCGGCTAAAGCTGATCCCTGGAGCGCCGGCAGCCATGGAGGCAGCGAAAAATGCGGGCGCTGCCGCAGTGGCATTATCCGGCGCCGGACCCAGCCTGATCGCGTTCTCTGCAGACGGGCATGCAGCCATCGGTGAAGCGATGCAGCGCGCCTTCACGGAAGCGGGGCTCGAGTCGCGCATATTTCCCTTAAAGATGTCCAACCACGGCGCGGAAGTTCATATCTGAAACGCGACGGGAACAATTTCCGTCATCACGATATTTTCTCCGGCTAACCAGAAAGCTTTAATTCTTGCTTCCACTCACGCGCAAATCTCAAGATCCGCGCACGAATATACGGGATGAACGGGTCGGCGACCGCCCTTCGCTCCGCGACCAGTTTCATTGCATCATCGGGGGTATAGCCCTGCGCGATCAGCACACAGGAACCCATTGCCGGACCGCGGTGGCGTCCATACGCGCAATGCACGTAGACCTTTCCGCCTAATAAAATCGTTTCCAGGGCAGCACGCGCACCGGTGATAAGCTTCCCAACGGGCAGAGGAACAAAAGGACTGTCGATCGTCCGCAGCCAGAGGAAACGTATGGGCGTCTCGTGCGGGTCCGGGTAGGGACTACGCGAAAAGCGCATGTTGATGACGAGCTGTATTCCCAGCTGGCGGAGTCCATCATAATCGCTTGCCAGAGGTGTGTTCCCGATGAAGAGATCGTCGGTAATATTTGAAAACTCGAACATGGTGAAATGATAACAAAACTTTTTTAGAAAATTTTCATAATGGCTTATCGAAATAAGACACAACAGGGTCGATCCGCCCTTATTATCGATGGTCATGATAAAGATTGCGGTCCTATAAACTGTTACGCCTGTCGGTCACCTCTACTCTCCGCGGCAAATTATGCTAAACTCGCCACATGGAAATACTTGTCTCCTCCGTTGACAGCTCTTCCCCTGACTTCCAGCAAAACAGCCAGCATCACAGAAATCTCGCCAGTAAACTCAAATACCGACTGGCACGCGTTCGTGAAGGCGGCGGCGAGAAATATCGCCGGCGGCAGGAAGAGCAGGGCAAGCTTTTCGTGCGCGAGCGGATCGAGCGTCTGCTCGACCCCGGCTCACCGTTCCTCGAGCTCTCGGCTCTGGCGGCCGATGGTCTCTATGAGAAGGAAGGACCTGGCGCCGGCATTGTGACGGGTATTGGGCGTGTCTCGGGGCGCGAGGTAATGATCGTTGCCAACGACGCCACGGTCAAAGGGGGCTCCTATTTCCCCATAACGGTCAAAAAGCACCTGCGCGCCCAGCAGATCGCCGAAGAGAATCATCTCCCCTGCCTGTATCTCGTCGATTCAGGCGGAGCGTTTTTGCCGCTGCAGGATGAGGTCTTTCCAGATGCCAACCATTTCGGGCGTATTTTCTACAACCAGGCGCGCATGTCTGCCAGGAAGATTCCGCAAATCGCAGCCGTAATGGGCTCTTGTACGGCGGGCGGCGCCTACGTCCCCGCCATGAGCGATGAGGCGGTCATCGTCAAGGGAACGGGCACCATCTTCCTGGGCGGACCCCCGCTCGTCAAAGCCGCGACAGGAGAGGATGTAACCGCTGAGGAATTAGGCGGCGCGGACGTTCACACGCGGCTCTCCGGTGTGGCGGATCATTTCGCTGAGGATGATGACCATGCGATCGAAATCCTGCGCGACATTGTGGAGACGCTGACGAACGAGGAAAGAAGAAGGACCTGGCTCTTCCATCTTTCCTCGCTCCCGCCTGAAGAACCCCTTTATCCGGCAGAAGATATTTACGGTATTTTGCCTTCCACGTTCCGTGAAACGTACGATGTCCGCGAGATCATCGCCCGCCTCGTGGACGGCAGCAAGTTCCGTGAGTTCAAAGCGCGCTACGGGACGACCCTTGTCTGCGGGTTCGCTCGGATTCATGGCTACCCGGTCGGGATCCTTGCCAATAATGGCGTGCTGTTCAGCGAGTCTGCGCTCAAAGCGACCCATTTCATCGAGCTGTGCGACCAGCGCGGGGTACCGCTCATCTTCCTGCAAAACATCACCGGCTTTATGGTGGGACGAGATTATGAAGCCGGCGGCATTGCCAAGGATGGCGCCAAGATGGTCCATGCCGTGGCAAACACCCGCGTCCCCAAGCTGACGGTGGTGATTGGCGGCTCGTTCGGCGCGGGCAATTACGCCATGAGCGGACGCGCCTATGGCTCGCGCTTCCTGTGGATGTGGCCCAATGCCCGCATCTCCGTCATGGGCGGCGAGCAGGCTGCCAACGTGCTGCTCACCATCAAGCAGGACCAGCTCGTCCGCGAAGGCAAGCCCCCCATGTCGCACGAGGAAGCGGAGGAGTTCAAGCGCCCGATTTTGGAGAAGTACGAAAACGAAGGCAATCCCTATCACTCCACGGCGAGGCTCTGGGACGATGGCGTGATCGACCCGGTGGACACGCGCCAGGTGCTGGGGCTGGCATTATCGGTTGTGTTGAACGCGCCGGTGGAGGAGCAGAGGTTTGGGGTGTTTAGGATGTAGCCATCGACATTAGAGAAGAGGCATACTTATGACAACAACTCCCTCCTACGAATACTACGGCATGATGGCGGAATTCTGGGACCTGTTCCGCGGCGACACATCTACTTGGGAGGATCGTTCCTTCTACCTGGATGTTGTAAAAAGGTACGGTCAGCCTGTGCTCGACGTCGGCTGTGGGACCGGGCGAATTCTGCTGGACTTTTTGCAGCAGGGCATCGACATCGACGGAATCGACAACTCGCCGGACATGCTGGCGTTGCTCAAGCGGAAAGCGGAAAAGTTGAATGTACAGCCCAATGTGTATCAGCAAGAAATGCATAACCTTTCGCTGCCGCGGAGATATCAAACGATCCTTGTGCCATCCAGTTCCTTCCAACTTTTATTGGATCCCGCTCTTCCCCCGCTTGCAATGGGCTCCTTTTACGAGCACCTGCTGCCGGGCGGCGTACTCGCCATGCCGTTCATGACTCTCTGGAAGCAGGGCGACTCTCTTGAGAGCGAATTCACGCGCGAAGTCGTCCGCCCCGAAGACGGAGCAACCATCCAACGGTGGTCGCATGTCCGCTTTGATCCTGAGACCAGCCTGGAGCACACCATCGACCGCTACCAGATCACCCGTGAGGGACAGGCCATCGTCTCGGAAGAGCATCACCAATCGCCCGCTACTCGTTCTTATACACAGGAACAGGCAGTTGCGTTATACCGGGACGCCGGCTTTGAAGACATCCAGGTCTTTCATGAATTTACGTTCGAGCCCGTCGGGTCGGAAGACACGACGTTCTGTGTTCTAGGTTTCAAACCGCACTAAAAGAGGAGTTTTATGGCATTTGAAGGATTCAACCAATCCGGCAGCCCTCACCAGTTTCTGGCGCAACTCGCCGGGGGATGGACTGGCTCCTCCCGGCTCTGGATCGAGCCCGACAAGCTCGCCGATGAATCGCCAGTGGTAGGCAACATACAACTCATTCTAGATGGTCGCTTTGCGCTCTATCTCTATCAGGGCTCCGTCCAGGGCGAGGTACAGCACGGATTATTCACCTTCGGTTACAACACATTGCTGGACCGCTACGAATCCAGCTGGGTGGACTCGTTCCATAACAACACCGCCATTATGTTTTGCACAGGCAGCGCGACCGAAAATGGCTTCTTTGTCCTCGGGAGTTACCCGGACCCGAACGGTGGACCCGACTGGGGCTGGCGTACCGAAGTCGAGCTGGTGGATGAAGATCATTTGATGATCACCGCATACAATATCCTGCCCGACGGGGGCGAAGCCCGAGCCACGGAAGCAAGGTTGACGCGGCTGAAAAAATGAGCCATTCTTCACGCCCTACGCCGCCCCGACGGGAGCGACTGAGGGACCTAAGGAGAATACATGCGAATCTTAATCATCGGTGGCACCGTCTTTCTGGGGCGTCATCTGGTGGAATCGGCGCTGGCACGCAACCACGAAGTGACGATATTCCATCGCGGCAAGTCGAATCCCGGCTTATTTCCACAGGTCGAAACGATCCTCGGAGACCGTGAAAAAGATATCGGGAAGCTGGGCGAAGCCGGACAGATCTGGGATGCGGTGATCGATACGTCAGGTTATTTCCCGCGCATTGTGCGCCTATCCGCGCAGGTGCTCGCGCCGAAGGTCAGTCGGTATATCTTCATTTCATCCATCTCGGTCTATCAGGATTTCAGCAAGGTGGGGATCAATGAGTCCGATCCGGTCGCAAAGATCCAGGATGAAACTGTCGAACAGATCACCGGAGAGACGTATGGTGCGCTGAAGGCGCTTTGTGAAGAGACTGTTCGCGATGTCTACGGGCTGGACCGGTCATTGATCATCCGCCCGGGCCTGATCGTAGGTCCTCACGACCCGACCGACCGCTTCACCTACTGGCCGGTACGCGTGGCACAGGGCGGCGATGTCCTCGTCCCGGAGCAGCCCGGGGCGCCGGTCCAGTTTATCGACGTGCGCGACCTCGCGGACTGGATTATTCGCTTGATCGAGGAGAATGCTTCCGGCACGTACAACGCCACAGGGCCCGGTCACGAGTTAACGCTCGGCGAGCTTCTGGAGGTCAGCAGACAAGTCAGCAATAGCCAGGCGCATTTCCGGTGGGCAAACGTAAATTTCCTCGACCAACACGAGATTGCACCCTGGAGTGACCTTCCCGTCTGGGTGCCCGATGATGCAGAGAGCGCAGGTTTCTCACGGGTCGATGTGTCCAAAGCCATCGAGGCGGGACTCACATTCCGACCGCTCGAAGAAACGGTCCGTGACACCCTGGAATGGGCCAGCTCACGCCCCTCGGATCATGAGTGGAAAGCAGGGCTCACCCCGGAAAGAGAAGCAGGGGTGCTGGCCGCTTTGCTGGGAGCCTGAGCACACTTGCCCGTGGCATACGTATGTTCCCTATGTTCAAGAAGATCCTGATCGCCAATCGCGGCGAGATCGCCGTCCGGATTATGCGAGCCTGCAGAGAGCTTGGTATTCTTTGCGTCGCGGTGTATTCCGATGCGGACAAGAACGCCCTGCACGTGCAGCAGGCGGACGAGGCCGTCCACATCGGCCCGGCGGCGCCGAAGGAATCCTATTTGAACGTGGAGAAGATCCTCGCGGCGGCAAGGCGCACAAATGCGGACGCCATCCACCCGGGTTACGGTTTCCTCTCGGAGAACGCCGCCTTTGCAGCCGCGGTGGCATCCGCCGGTCTTGCCTTTGTTGGACCATCCGCGGATTCGATCCGTGCGATGGGGGATAAAGCAGAATCGAAGATCCGCATGAAGCAAGCCGGGGTGCCGACGGTGCCAGGTTATGAGGGACTTAATTCGGACGAGGATTTCAAGCGTGCTGCAAACGAGATTGGTTTTCCCGTGCTAATCAAGGCGGCCGCCGGAGGCGGCGGCAAAGGAATGCGGGTCGCTCGCAACGAAGAGGAATTACCGGACGCCCTCGAGTCGGCGCGGCGAGAAGCCCTGCACGCCTTCGCCGATGAGCGGCTCCTGATTGAGAAGTATGTAGACAAAGCCCATCATGTCGAGTTCCAGGTCTTCGGCGACCGGCAAGGGAACATCGTCCATCTCTTCGAGCGCGAATGCTCCGTACAACGACGTCACCAGAAGATCATCGAAGAAACTCCCTCCCCATTGCTCACCCCGGAAGTACGGCAACGAATGGGAGCCGCCGCCGTCGCCGCTGCCAAAGCCGTCGATTACTACAACGCCGGTACCGTCGAATTCATCTTCGACCCGGAGAAATCCACATTCTATTTTCTAGAAATGAACACCCGCCTGCAGGTCGAGCACCCGGTCACCGAGCTTGTCACCGGCATCGACCTGGTTCACTGGCAGCTCCGCGCTGCGGCGGGCGAGCCCTTCCCATTTACACAATCTGATTTCCTCCAGCGCGGGCATGCCATCGAGTGTCGCATTTACGCCGAAGATCCCGCCAGCGGATTCCTGCCCAGCACCGGGAAATTGTTGCAGTACATTGAGCCGCGCGGACCCGGCATCCGCCTCGACTCGGGCTTCACCGTCGGCGATGAAGTGACCCATTTCTACGACCCCTTGCTGGCAAAACTGATCGTCCACGCCGAGAACCGTGAGGCAGCCATCCAGCGCATGCAAGCTGCCCTGAGAGAGTTCATCGTACACGGTGTGGTCACAAATATCGACTTCCTGCAAGCCGTCCTCTCTCACCGCGATTTCGCAGATGGGAGGGTCTCCACCCGCTGGGTGGAAGAGACGATGGAGTCAAACAGCTTGCCGTTTGGCATGAACAAGCACACCCCGCAGGTTCGTCCTCAAGTTCATATCCTTGCCGCTGCCCTCGCAGACTTAACCTTACTGAGTCAAGAATCAAAAGACGAAAATCCAGACGAGCCAGACCCACATAGCCCCTGGAAAATCCCAAGCGGGTTCCGGATAGGCGGGCACAGTGGATAAACCGCCCAACCGGGAGTTCTTCTCGGCAATCGTGTCCAGCAACATCCTGGCTCCCTATCTCGATGCAAATCCGGAGTTGGTGGAGTTGATCAAGACTCCAGGTCATCCCGACATTCATTACTTTGATAAACCTGCTCCGGCGAAAGAGCTGGCGCCCGTATTGAAGCGCAGATTGTCTGTTCTGCACGCCAGAAACATATCCCATAATCTGGAGGCAACGAAACAGCTTGTTGCGTTCATAGACGAATATCCGGACAGCCAGATATACAATGTGACCTTCAACTGCCAGACGGCACATTATGGAGTGCGCTGCGCTCAAACCCGGCGTCAAATCCATGTGATTTGTGTTATGACCGGTGGACGCATCCCGGATGAGCTGTTAGGAGAATCCATCCCGTGAAAATTGCCTTCGATCACAGCGCTCAAACCGTCAGCGTGGATATCACGCCAGCAGGCAAATCCTACCGTCTCACCGTGGACGATCAAACTGTCGAAGCTGAGATTCTCAAGGCAAAAGACGGAAGATTAGATCTGCTCGTCGACGGCGAACGGGTGACTGCCTACGTCTCCTCCGATACCAGCAGACACTGGGTAACTATTAATGGGCAAACACTTGTTTTAACGAAATCATCCAGGGCGCGCAGTCGCGGGCGCGCTGGTCACCATGCCGCCGGTGAGCTGACGGCGCCAATGCCGGGACAGGTCCGCGCCGTAAATGTCAACGAAGGAGACGCAGTTACGAAGGGACAGACCTTGCTGGTGCTCGAAGCCATGAAAATGGAAATCCGCATTCACGCGGCCCACGATGGCACCGTCAAGAAATTATTCGTCAAGCAGGGACAAACCGTCGAGCGAGAGCAAATCCTGATCGAAATCGAGGAGAGCTAGCCACCGAGACACAGCACACTGAGAAAACCTTTCGTAAGTCTCCCTGGTTAGAAAAAGGAGTCATCATGCCCGGGAAATACTTTGACGAGCTCGAAGTGGGAATGAAGTTCAAGCACGCGCTGGGGCGCACAGTCACCGAGATGGACAATGTCCTCTTCTCAGTCTTGACCATGAACACCCAGCCCCTGCATGTCAATGAGGATTTTGCATCGAAGACCGAGTTCGGGCAGCGACTGGTCAACGGCGTGTTTACTCTGGGACTGGTGGTCGGCCTCACCGTCGCCGAGCTGACCGAAGGGACGATCGTGGCGAATCTGGGCTACGATAAGGTCGTACACCCCCACCCGGTCTTCCACGGCGATACGATCTATGCCGAGAGCGAGATCGTCGAGAAGCGCGAATCCAGATCCAGGCCCGATGCCGGAATCGTGCGGATCAAATGCAAGGGTAGAAAACCGGATGGCACCGTTGTGGTGGAGTTTGAAAGAACTGCAATGTTTTTAAAAAAGAAGAATAACTGATTTTTGTCTACAATGGCATTAAGTAAAGCATGAAGAAAAAAGTGGGTGTGTTTATCGTCCTTGTGTTCCTATTTTCAGCATGTGAAGTGCCTGCTGCTAGCGAACTCGCAGCGGAGGCTGGAACTACCCCCACGCTTGGCGCTGCGCTCGTGCCTGCATCCACATTAGAATCTCAACCGCCATCACGAGCCCCATTTTGTCAAGGTGAGCCTGAACATATTGAACTCGGCTCGTCCACAAAAATCACTGTCTTTTCTCTTCCTGTAAATCAGCCTATTGCCGTCTATCTTGACTCCAGATTAGCCGCAACAGGTACAACAAATGGAGATGGCTATGCAAGTGTTGACGTTTCGATTCCTGCGAACGAGACGATCGGGTTGCATCAAATCTCTGTTTCTGCAACGGGAACGCCCATCATAATTACCTGTCAAATCAGCTTTTGGTCAGATTTGATTCCATCCCCTACGTTTTTCCCCGCATCTCCTTTGACACCCACTCCAGCTCTCTCATCCGATCAACTGACAATGACGGCTACACAACAATCGTTAGAGAACAGATTGGGAGAAAATTGCCGTTACGGTTCAGCCGAGGCGGTTAAGTTATCTCCCCATGGTCAATGGGCAGAAGCTATTTGTGGATACGACTCCATTATTATTATTCGAACGGACAAGACAAAAGAGTGGAGCCTGTCGTCCGATTCGCTGATTGGGCCATCTAGCGAACACTTTATCCGTATTTTTCATTGGTCGAATGATGGCGCGTATGCTTATGTATATGCGAATCCGCACACCGACGGATACTGGGAACCCTTTCATCAAGCTTCAGATTTATTTCGGCTCAATTTGGAAACCGGACAGATCGGCCCGGTTCTGTCAGGCAATTATTATTCATTTTCATTCTCGCCAAATGATAGAAGGTTAGCCTATATTGTGACTGACCAATCGCCAGTGATACTGAATATTCGTGACCTGCAAACAGGGATCAACCAATCTTATCCGTTCGACTCCAAATATAATACCGGTGGAAGCTTTCTCTGGGCACGGGATAGTCAAAACCTTATTTTCTCGGTCACGCAATACGATGAAAGCGAGCATGACTATGTATCTACATCCATTATCTTATGGGATAAGGACAAACCCGAGACGACCCTGCTCATTAAGGATCATAAAGAAGTCTTAGTACCGATTGAGTGGATTGATGAGACCAGGATATTGCTACAAGTCATATATGAAAATGAAACAAGATATGAGCTTGATTTGAAAAGCGGTGAGCTAAAACCAATGAGCTCCTGAAGGAGAACTATGCATTCCCGACGCGCACTACTCTACATGCCCGGCGATGACCGGCGCAAGATCGAAAAAGCCACGACCCTCGGCGTGGATTGCATCTGCATGGACATGGAAGACGGCGTGGCAATCACGCGCAAGCAGGAGGCGCGGGCGGTCATTGCCCGGGCGATGAAGGAGCTGAACTTTGGCGCCGCCGAGCGCTGTATCCGCATCAACAGCTTCGGGTCCGGCTTCGAGAAGTTCGACCTGGCTGCGGCCGTCGCCACGGATCCGGATGCGATCATCGTGCCCAAGGTGGAGACCCCGCAGCAAGTACGTGAAATCAGCGAATACATCGAGATGTATGAGCTCTCGGCGAAGATGGACGTCGGTACGATCCGTATGCTGGTCGGTGTGGAGACTGCCAAAGGGATCCTCAACCTCCGCGAGATCGCCGCGGCGGACCGACGCCTCGAAGCGATCATCTTCGGCGCCGAGGACTATGCCGCGTCGGTTGGAGCGACGCGCACCAGAGAGGGGACGGAGGTGCTCTACGCCCGCTCTGCGGTCATCACAGCCTGCGCGGCAAACGAGCTGCAAGCAATAGATATGGTCCATATCGATTTCCACGATAGCGAGGGATTACGCCTGGAAGCAGAGGAAGGGGCAAGGCTCGGGTTCAGCGGCAAGCAGATCATCCACCCCAACCAGGTCGAGCCGGTGCAGGCTGCCTTCACACCTTCCGACGAAGCGATTGAATATTCGCAGCGCGTCGTCCGGGCATTTGCAGCATCTCAAAAGGAAGGCAAAGGGGCCTTTGCCCTGGACGGCAAGATGATCGATATGCCCCTGCTCAAGAACGCTCAGAAGGTCCTCGACCGGGCACGTGCAGCCGGAAAAGAGGTGTAGCCCTTACGGGTTGATCTGCCACTGTCCGTTCACTTTCTGCAAGGTGACCTCTTCCACGAGCGGAGCCTGGCGCGTAACTTGCGCCTGGGCTTCGTCTTCTTGCAGCTCGAGCGATACGCCCTCATAGCCTTCTTCGCTCAACGTCCGGACAATCGACGCATACTCATACGCCAGAGGGGAAATGAACTCGCCGCTCTCCAGCACCCCGCGAATCTCCTCGACCAGCATCTCGGCACGTTCATACTCCCCCGCCACAATTGCCTTTTGCGCATTGGCGATCATCAGCTCGACGGCGACATTCGGCGGGGCATTCGCCTCCCGGATGAGGAGCGGCAACAGCTCCGGGCGGGCATAGGTCTCGTCTGAGCGGCCGAAGAGGCTGAAAGGCTCCGGGGCATACTCCCGCTGGTATTGCCGGCGCAGATCCTGCAGGGCGATCGTTAGTCGCAAATCAGAAAGCTGCTCGCCGGGCTCGTGGCTGTTCAGCCAGGCGAGATATTCGTCATTGAAGGTTTCGCCCGAGACGCCGAACACTTCCTGCATGATCGGATCTCTCTGCTCCGGATCATAGTAGGGATCGCCGGCTGCCCTGCTTCCGAATTCCTGGAGCGCCTTCCAGCCATAAGTCTCGGCAATATAGGTCATGATTGTTGCGCCGTGCAAATAGGCGAGCTCATGCTGAGAAGGGAATACATCCAGCCCGGCCTCATACCCTAGCTCGAGCATCGCCGCTCCGCGCTCGGGGAGCGGCTCCGGCTTATAGTGACCGCCTGCGACATACACAGCTAATCCTTCGTTGAATGGAAAAAATCCATTTTCCGAGGCGTCGACACCGGTCGCATGCGTGAACTCGTGCCGGAACACCGTTTCCAACCCCTCACCGCCCTGGGAGGGACCGTAATAACGGTCTGTGTATGCCATCAATAGTTCATCGCCCCCGGCAAAAGCGCCGTTCCCCCAGATGCGATCCATAATGTACACATCCAGTTGACTCTGCACCTCGACGCCGGTCACCCGGGCGAAGTCCTCGGCGGCTTGCAGAGCATGATCGGCGATCGTCTCGAGGTCGCGGGCAGCCGCAGTGTTTGTGATGTAGTGCAGCGTGCAACACGCGATCTGGATCGACTCCCAGTTCGCGCCCACCTCCTGCCCCGGGCGCTGCTCTGCCGGCAGCACTTCGAAGGGATAGACCACATCCATGCCCAGATCCTGCTCCACCTGGATGCGGACTTCGTGCGAGCCCTCCAGCCCGGTCGTATCCAGCGCCAGCGGGACGATCAGCCTGTTGAAGCCCCACTGCCCGTTGACTTGCCGGGGCTCGCCGCCGTCGAGGGTTAGCGTAACGTCCACGTCTAACCCGTCACGTAAGCCTTCCGCCTGAACTTCAAATGTCAACACATCTCCGGCGTAGTGCACAGGACCCGGGTAGGCATGCACCTGCTCGTCCGCGTTCACCAGCGTGAACGGGCTCTCAGGCACGGGGGTGGGCGTAGGCGAAGGCTCAGACGTACTGGTTGATGCCTCGGTGGGCTCCAGCAACGGGCCTGGCGAAGGCAGCACTTGTGCTGTGGCGGTGGGTGTTGCCTGTGGCTGCGCCGCGCAGGCAGTCATGGCGAACAGACAGAAAACCACAAAGAAACGGTGTAAACGGTTCATGGGATCTGCTTCCTTTGACGGACACTCTTTACAGATAATATACGGGCAAATACGACCCAACATCAACAGCCGGCGCAGTAGTATAGAGGGGTCTTCATCGTCCACAGGCGGAACTTAAGAGGGGTCCTTGATCATAGAGCGGTATTTCAACTCAGTCGAACGGTTTGTACAGCTCGGCTGTATATCACTTGACAAGAGGGACAAATGTGATCCGGCATCTCCGACGGTAACAATCTCGCGGATGGGTTTTTCGGGGTTCACCTGCAACCGCCCACACCAGGTACACAACGATGCTCACAATAAAATTTCCACTACACCTGCTAGTGCTATACTTGAGCATGGCACTGCAAGTTAATATTTCGCCGTAGAAAAGGCGAGTGAGTTAGGATTTTATCCCGGGAAGGAAGACTCTCCATAGGGAATAGTGCGCCCGGTATCAATACGAGTTCGTCAGGCGGATTCGGAATTTCAACGTATCCAGGAAGCAGGAGTCGACCCGACCCAGTCGCTAATGACACGAGTGAGAAACGAGAATATCCTATGCTAAGAGTTCTTGGCTCCCTTATTCTGGCTTTGTTCTTCATTCCTGTTATTTTGCACACACTCGTGCGCATCGTTCGTTACTTTTACAAATTTCCAATGCCTCAGTTTCTGGCGAACCTTATCGATAACCCCCTGCGGCGTAAGATACAGCCCCCGGGTAAAATGCCCATTCGGCATGGCATTCACCCGGGGATGACCGTATTAGAAGTCGGGCCAGGTAATGGCAGATACACAGTCGAGGCCGCACGGCGAGTAGGGAATCGTGGCAAGCTCGTCACCATTGATATCGAACCGAAGATGATTGAGCGCGTCCGGCAGAGAGCACAGGCAGAAGGCCTCACCAACCTGGAGGCGAAAGTAGCCGATGTATACAATCTGCCTTTTGAAGATGAGATGTTTGATGCGATCTACATGATCACGGTGATTAGCGAGATTCCCGAACCGGTGAGAGCCATGAAAGAGTTCTATCGTGTGCTGGCGCCTTCTGGCACGCTGGCATTCAGTGAGCTGCTGACTGATCCGGACTATCCACTTGCGCAGACCCTTATTCGCCAGGCAGGTGAAGCGAGCTTCCGACTCAAGGAAAAATTGGGGACCTTCTTCGCCTACACTCTTATCTTCGAAAAGCAGCCAAGCACTGCCTAGCACAACGTGCACTGGAACAGTGGAAACGCGCCGCGTTTTCGCATATGGCTCTTAGCGTATGCCCTTTGCTAACCTTGATCCTATGAACACAAATGCACAGCAGTATATTGAAGAGCTTCAAAGAGATCCCGAGGTCCTGGGAATTATTCTGTTTGGCTCGTGGGCGAGAGGCAATAATAGACCCGATAGTGACGTTGACCTGCTCCTCATTGTTCAGCACGGCTTTAAGCGCACGGTGGAATATCGAGGCGGCCAGGCATTTGAGATGGTCTTCACCACCGAGGAAGCAGCGCTGGAATACTGGCATTCCAATCCGGATGAGGCGATCGAGCTCTGGAACATCGCCAGGGTGCTCTTTGACCGGGACGGGACCGTTGCCAGGCTCCGGAACGCGGCAAATGAGCTTAAGCAAAAGGGCAAACAGCCGCTGACGACTGCGCAGTATGCGCATTACAAATTCGACGCGCACGATCAATTAAATGCCATCGCAGGCTTAGCCACAAGCGATCCGGTGACAGCCAGGATGCTCCTTTCGGCTAAGGTAATCCAGCTTACCGAGCTCTTCTTTGATATCCGGCAAATCTGGAAGCCACCACCAAAGCAAAGGCTGGGGATCATCAAGGATATAGACTACAATTTGTATAACTCAATCAGCGGGTATTACGAGGAACATTCCTTATCGAGACAAATAGACATCGTTCAATCCATCGTCAGGGCCGTGTTTGACACATAAGGCCAATTCTTATCTGACCAGGCGGCACACAGGCGCCAGCCGTTGAACGGTTCATGACAAGCCAATTCACTGAGGAGGAGAGTTAATTCATGTCTTACCCCGCCGTCTTTAACTACACCTTTACCGTCCCGCAAAGCGTCATCGACGAGAACGGTCACGTCAACAACGTGGCGTATGTCCAATGGATGCAGGAGGCCGCTATCCGCCAGGGCACGTCCATTCCCGAATATAAACCACCGGAAAACACAGGTTGGTTCGTGCGCGAGCACCGGATTGAGTATCTCGCGCCTGCTTACCTGGGAGATGAAATTGAGGTTCGCACGTGGCTTTCAGAGATGAAGCGTATCAGAGCGATCCGCAAATACGAGTTTACCCGCCAGGCGGATGGCAGGGTCATTGCCAGAGGCGAGACGAAATGGATTTTTGTCGAATTGACCACCGGCAGACCGGTCGCTATCCCTGCTGAGATACTGATTCTATTCCCCGTCCTGCCAGACCCGGCTGGCTCCGCCGCATCGATGCCGTAATTTTGCGATGCAGAGCCCGGAGATTTCAGGCAGGCTTCCGGGCTCAAAACCCGTTCGTGCTTCGGAGAAATGGAGCCAAAAAAAGGATAAACATCACTTTGAGGACGAAGACAACTTTGATATGCTTAGGATCATTCATCGCTTACCGAAGGGAGAAAACAAACATGTCTACTGCAAGTCCTGATTCATCCATCTCTGCACCATCCTCCAGCCGCAGCAAGACCTTTCGAAAAGGCTTCTTCAAACAGTACGGGATCCTCTTTGTTCTCATTCCCGCCCTGTTCCTGTTTGTTTGGCTAGCGCTTGCCAGCCCGGAAGCTCGGACTGCTTCGCTCGTAACGGCGGCTGCCTGCGTCCTGCTTTCGCTCATCCCGTTCCTTCAGGTCGGCGCGATCAAAGTGGAGCCGGACAGGCTGACCATCGAGACGTTCTTTGAAGAAAAGCACCTGAGCGCCCGCCAGATCAAAGAGATCAAAATGCAGTCTGTGCGCGGGCGCTACGGGCGAGTCACCAGGTTCGTCAACATCATCCCTGTCGAGGGAAAGAACTACCCTCTCGGCAAGTTCCAGGAGACTGAGGAAGTCATTTATTCCTATCTCCTTAACTGGTGGAATACTTACCGGTAAGACAGCCGGCAAGAAAAACGGGGGTTGACAGCGTATAATGGAAAGCCAGAAATAGAAATGTCACTCCGAGCCGCGTAAGTAGCAACGAGTGATATTTTCTTAACCTCCATCCTTCAAGGAATCAGGACATTGCTCTCCATCGTCTATGGCATTGCCTCAGCCGCCACCTGGGGCGCGGCAGATTTTATCGGCGGGCTGCTCAGCAAGCGCACCAGCCCATACCGTGTCCTCTTCCTGGCGGAGATCGCCGGTTTAGCTCCTTTTACCCTGACGGCGCTCCTGCTGCGGGAACCCATGCCGCCGGCAGCGGATATGCTGCTAGGGGCAGGCTCGAGCCTGATCGGGCTGGGTGGCCTTCTCATTCTCTACCGAGCTCTCGCTTCCGGGCAGATGTCCATCGCCGCCCCCGTCTCTGCCCTGTTCGCGGCGGTCATCCCGGTGGTGTTTGGCTTCATCGCCCTGGGCGTACCGCCCATCACTACCCTGACCGGATTCCTGCTGGCATTCCTGGCCGTCTGGCTGATCTCACAGACCGACGGAACGAGTTGGCGTGTCAGCCTGTGGGACCTGCGCCTGCCGCTGCTCTCCGGCTTTTTCTTCGGCCTGTATTTTCTCATCCTCCACAGAGCCACACTTAACGCCTTCTTCTGGCCCCTGGCTGCTGCCCGCTTCGCCGGGCTTGTCGTGCTCGGTGCGTATGCTTTTCTCACCCACCAGCCTGCCTTGCCCCCGCGCGACATCTGGGGCTGGTGCATCGTCAACGGTGTGCTCGATATCGGCGGGAACGGCTTCTATGTGCTCGCCGCCCAGACGGGCCGCATCGACGTCGCCGCGGTGCTGGGCGCGTTGTATCCCGCCTCCACCGTGCTCCTGGCATGGATGTTCCTCAGGGAGCGCCTCACTTGGCTGCAAACGCTCGGCGTGCTGCTAGCGTTCATCGCCATCGTGTTGTTTACGATCTAGGATTTACTTTACTTCCGGTTTTCGATCCTGCGTCTTGCTAGGTCGCAATACTCCCCGCTCAGCTCATACCCCACAAAATGCCTGCCTGCCTTCAGTGCAGCCAGCGCCGTTTGCCCCGAACCCATGAAGGGGTCCAACACAATCTCATCGGAAAACGTGTAGAGCTGGATCAAGCGATACGGCAGCTCTACCGGGAACGGCGCCGGGTGCCCCACCTTCCTGGCGGATTCCGACGGGAACCCCCAGACCGACTTGGTGTATTCAAGGAACTCATCCTTGGAGATCGTGCTCACGCGCCCGTCCATCTTATCGCGCCGGAAGCTGCCCTTCGAGAACACCAGGATGTACTCGTGCGTGTCACGCAGCGTGGGGTTGGTCGCCGATTGCCACGATCCCCAGGCGGTCGAGGTGCTGGCAGAGGCGGCTTTGTCCCAGATAATCTCGCCCCTCATCAAAAAGCCCAGGTCGATCATATCCCGCATAATGGAGGCGTGCAGCGGGATATAGGGCTTGCGGCCCAGGTTCGCCACGTTGATGCACGCCCGTCCGCCGGGGACGAGCACGCGGTACGTTTCTTTCCACACACGCATGAGAAAGGCGAGATACTCCTCCAGCGTCAGGTCGTTATCGTAATCCTTGCCCACGTTATAAGGCGGCGAGGTCACCATCAGGTGCACCGAGCAATCCGGCAGCTCCTTCATGAACTCGGAGGAGGCATTGAAAACGGTGTCTACCTCACGCAGTACGTTTTCCGTGTACGCCTCCGACTCCGGCCGCTGCCCGGCCTGCTCGGCATACAGGCGAGTGTTGTAGAACGCGGAGGAATCGTGTCCCTCGCGGCCCGGTGAGCCGAACGATGATGTGACGGTGGATTTACGCCTGGCCATTTTATGGGAGAAGGTCTCGGAAGAGGCTGGTTGCCCCAACTATAACATAGGAAAATAAGAAAGCAGAACGCGGTTCCATCCGCCGCTGGTTCATTCCACCCATTGGCTATCTTCCTCATCCTCAGGCCAGTTGATCTTGAAGACCACCAGCCTGAACTCTTTATCTGTCTTGTTCCAGAGATTATGCACCTCTCCGGGCGAGCAAATGAATGCATCGCCGCGTCTTGCCAGGTACTCCACGCCGTTGATCGTGATCAGCGTCTCGCCCTCCAGGATATAAAACACCTCGGTCTGCAACTGGTGAAAATGCATGCGCTGCCGGGTGTTGGGCGGGATGGTGACCACCTGCAGCAAGTGCCCCTTTTCGTCGAAGTCGTCGAAAGAGAAGATGATCCTCTTGCGGTAGTCTTCTTTTACAACTTGTTCCCCTTCGCCGGCAGGTCTGTATTTCATGCCCGGAGTATATCAAATCGCTTCAGGCATCCGGCAGATAAAGAGAAAGGCGTAATGCGCATTCTCATGATCGCATTACGCCTTATGGATTGTTCGTCAGTATGAGAAAAGCTAGGCGATCTCGTACTCCACGGTTTCTTCTTCGACAGCCAACACCGGTTCCTCAGCTGGCTTCTTGTCCAGGAATTGCAGGGTCAGCGCCACGACCTTGGTGAAGAACTTGGTTTCGCCTTTGTCTTCATACTTCTCCGTCTTGAGCCGGCCTTCGAGGTAGATCAGGCTGCCCTTCTTCAGGTATTCCTGGCAGACCTCGCCCAGGCGGCCCCAGACTTCGATATTGACCCACTCGGTGTATTCCTTGCTTTCGCCGTTGGATGTCCAGCGATTAGATACAGCGAGACTGAAATGAGTCACGCGTTTCCCGGTGGGCGTATATTTGCTTTCGGGATCTTTGCCTAAGCGACCAATGAGTTGAACACGATTTAATGCGGGCATTTGGAGTTCCTCCATGGGTGTGATGTATGTTGCAGTGTAGTTACAGTTTAACTGGGAACGATAATAAGTCAATAAGCATGCCTGACATTTCTGTCAGAAAAAATTCGATCTGTCGTTTTTGTTAGGAGAGAAAAGCGGAGCCGCATTCACGGCTCCGCTTTGTCATTGGCTATTCAATTGTGCAAATTTCTTCATCACCATTACGCTCTATCCGCCGGTTCGGCGTGCTCCGCTTCGTCGGCGGGGTCAACCTCGGCGTCCGAGCCGCCCGGGCGATCCAGGAACTGCACGGTCTGGGCAACCACTTTCGTGAAAGAGCGTGGCTCGCCTTCCTGGTCTTCGTAGCGGTCGGTCCGCAGGCGCCCGTCGATGTAGACCAGGCTGCCCTTCGCCAGGTACTCGTGGCAGGTCTCCGCCAGGCGCCCCCAGGCTTCGATCGTGACCCATTCGGTGTGCTCCCGGGATTCCCCATCATCGTCCTTCCAGCGGTTAGTGATCGCGATCGGAAAATCGGTCACCCGCTTGCCGGTGGGCGTGTACTTGCTTTCGGGGTCTCTTCCCAGGTAGCCAATGAGCTGGACGCGGTTTAGAGCTGGCATGTTTCCCTCCTTGCGCTTGGTCGGGTGCTTTTAGATGCTTGTGTACGTGTCATGATTTGTCTCCTTTTGAATCTAAAAGAACAGTATGGAGTTGTTTCGAACAGGATTATACTATTCGCCTGCGGCGGCGGCCTCCGGCTCTGCCTGGGGGGCTGGCTCCGTTCCGGTCTCCATTTCGCCGCCGGTCTTCTTCAGTACAGGCAAGCCGGTCTTCATCTCGACCACTTTGTAGCCCTCGGGCACCGAGTCGAGCGTACCGTCCTTCACTTCCTTCGAGAAGTAGAACAGGGTCCGCTCCTTGCCGGTCGACGTGGTGGACTTCTTGGTGTGCAGGTAATAGGTCACACCCTTCGAATTGGTAAACGCGTAAGCCATTAGGTTCTCCTTTTCCTTGGTTGGTCCCGTAAGTGTAGCACGGATTTTCTAGTCAGGCAATTCGGGAGTTGCGTATATGCGAACCGTCATCACACTGGCTGAATTGCGTTCCGCCCGCCAGAATTTGCCCGGGAGCGTGGGATTAGTGCCGACCATGGGGTACCTACACGAAGGACACTTGTCGCTGGTGCGCCGCGCCCGCCAGGAATGTGACCAGGTCGTCGTCTCGATCTTCGTCAACCCGACCCAGTTCGGACCGCAGGAGGACCTCTCGCGCTACCCCCGCGACCTGGAGCGTGACCTGCGCCTGCTGGAGCCGCTGGGCACAGACCTCGTCTGGCTGCCGACTGCCGGGATCATGTACCCACCCGGCTTTCAGACCTGGGTGGAGGTGGAGACGATCACCCGCCCTCTGGAAGGCGCGATGCGCCCGGGTCACTTCCGCGGGGTGGCAACCGTGGTAGCAAAGCTGTTCAACGCCGTCCAGCCGGAAAAAGCCTATTTTGGACAGAAGGACGCCCAGCAGGCAGCCGTCATCCGGCGTATGGCGCGTGACCTGGATTTCCCGGTAGAGATCGTCATCTGCCCCATCGTACGCGAGCCAGACGGGCTGGCGATGTCCAGCCGCAACGTCTACCTGGACCCGGAGCAGCGCAAAGCCGCGACCGTGCTGTATCGCTCCTTGAGCGCAGCAAAACAAGCCTATCAGGCTGGCGAACGTGATGCGGAAGAGATCAGAGAAACGATGAAAGAAGTGCTGAGGAAGGAGCCCCTTGCGGAGGTCCAATATGTCTCCTGCGCGGATTACGACACGCTGGAGGAACTGGAGACCGTGAGCGGCAGAGCCTTGCTCTCCCTGGCTGTCTTAATTGGGAAGACCCGGCTGATCGATAATATGGTGTTGGGTTAGATGCCGTGGGGCGCAGCAGCTGCTGCGCCCCACGGCATTTCGTTATGAGCCCCACTTCATTTGCTGGGCGAAGGGCACAAGCACCATGCCCGGGCTACCGTCGATATAAACAATCTCTGCCTGCCCGCCCTGGTAGACCTCCAGCGTGGGCGCCATCGCCACCACGACAAATTCCGCATCGGGATCCCACAGGGCTTCGTTGAGGAGCTGATAGTCCCGGTCACTGAGCACGGTCCGGCCGGTCACGCCGTCCGGTTCGGAGCGGACGAGCTGCAAGGGCGCGCGGTTGAACACTCCCTCCGGGCTGGAAACGGTCGCGAAGAAGAAATAGAGCTGGTTGTCCGGCGCGAGGTAGGCTTCCTTGGCTGTGTTGAAGCTGCCTCCCCCGGCATCTCCGGGGATCAACGTGGTGACTTCGCCGGTCGCGGCGTCCACCCGCCATAACCCCGGACTGAACATGCCCGCGCTGGCGCTGGCAGAATAGAAGCTCAGGCTGTCGGCGGACCACTCGACCTCCTCACAGCAGATCAGAGCTCCTTCCCCGCCCTGCAGCCGGACCAGAGCATCGGTCTCGGGATAATAGATCGCGGATGAGGCGCCCTCATAGTATCCCAGCGTGATTAGCAGCTTAGTGCCGTCGGGAGAATAGCGCTCGGGCCAGTAGAGCTCACGCGGCACAAACAGCCCGCCCCCAACATCGTCGATCTGGTTCTCGATCACGAGCTGGCTCTCGCCCGTCGAGAAGGAATAAAACTGCAAGCCTTTGTAGCCGTACGCCAGGGCCAGCCCATCCAGAGTAAAGACAGGGCTACTGATTGTGCTGATGAAGGGGTTGTTCGGATCCACGGTCCCGCCGTCTACCAGAATGCGGCGCTCCGAGCCGTCGGCATTGATATAGAGCAGCTGGTTGTTCGCCACATAGGCAACACTGCCATCCACCTGCGACACATCATAATCGGTCACGCTGCTCGCCTCCGTTGTGATCTGGGTTTGTGTAACGCCATCTGTCTCCAGACGAAAGATCTGTGCGATGTCTTCGCCATCGGGTGCCAGGTAGTATAACGTGCGCTGCAACACTTCTACACCATCCACGGGCGAAGGCGTAGCCACGGGATCCGTTGGGGTTCCCTCTTCAGGCCCGGGGGCGCCTGCCGTTAATGTCCCGGCGACTGCTGTGCCCACATTGTTGGGATCCGGCGAAGCCGGCGGTACAACCGTTCCACCGATCGGGGTCATTCCAGGAAGATTGATCGGCGGGATCTCTACCGCACATGCCAGAATGACTATTGCCAGCGCGAGAAAAGCAAAGAGGGGTTGAATACGATTTCTCATGGTTACCTCATAGGATTACAACAGACAGAGACACAGAGAATATTTTCTCAGTGTCTCTGTCGATTCGGCTATAGACCATTTAGGTGATCGACGGTTCCGGTCAGACTTGCTCGAAGCGCTCCACCGGGACCACAAAGAGCGTCGCGCGTTTCTCGCCCGACGGCAGTGGCGTCAACCTTTTACGGATCAGGTCCAGCGCCAGTTCAACGCGCTCATCGCGGACACCCAGCAACAGAGTTACTACGCCACTGCGCAGGAAACCACCGGTGGAGGCGATGCGGGTCACGCGGTATTTTTCGGACGTCAGAGCCTGGAGGATCTCATCGGTGTCGCGTTCCTTGAGAATAATGATGACCATTTTCATGATGCACGCTCCTGAGGATCAAATTTCTTCGAACTGTTCGACGGGTAACGCGAATACGGTTGCGCCGCCTACGGTCACAGGCACAGGGGTCGGCATGGGAAGCGGCGAGCCTTCCAGCGGCAGCGTGAGATATTCGATCCGCTGCCGGCAGGACTCTTCGAGAGACTTCAGAGCCTCTTCCTCGCGGCCTTTTGGTAATCCTATCAGCAGGGTTGAGTTCCGGCGCCCGAGAAAGCCCCCCGCGCTGGCAAGATGAACAACCGGCATGCCCAACTGCTCAATGGCGCGCGTGGCCGTGTCCTGGTCCTGCTCCTGCACAACAGCGAATAGCAATAGCTGTACAGATCTTTCATCCATAGCAACCTCCTAACGGGAGTGTAGTGTCATCTGTATAGAATAGTATACAGGATACTGCTAATTGCACAAGTAGCCAGTCTAAAAGGCAGCCTGCGTGGCGCAAAATTCATACCGGTCTCATTAAGTTCTCGGATTACAGGGACCAGTATCATGACGACTGGCATCCTGTCCACCACCCGCATGAGAAGCAGACCCCCGAAACCGGCTAGCCTCTTGCCGCCCTTCGGAACCAACCACCCCTGAACACAGTACGCCAATCGGCTCCAGCCCAAGGGGTGTGCCCGGGATCGCCAGCGGGTCCCGCTGTCTGTCCTGGCGGACTCTCAGTCGATCTTTTGTGCGCGTGGTGAAGCCCCTGGCCTGTTCTCTTTGTGGTACAAAAAGAACAGGCAGGGCATAAGAATCATTCGCCCTCTGAATTACCACAGGCGGAAATGTCGTCTATAATTACAACAGACAGCATAACTATTATTGGGATCGCCTGGGCAGTGAGATAAGTACTGGGATGAGGAGCTGTAAATGGGTGTGGAAGACATGATGACGCGCAACGTGTTCACAATTGCGATGGACACAACGATCGAAGAGATTGTAAACCTGGGCATGGAACATCGTATGGGGGACTGCCGGTAACAGATGATCAGAGTCCGTGATCGGCACAGCAAAAGCGAATTTTATTGAGGAAAACAGCATGCTTTTCTCTCTTCCGAGAGCATTGAGGTTGTTGCGAGGTCAGGCAGACTCTGCCTGGCTTGTAGAGCAAAACAACATCCAGCATTTTTATGGACTCTACGAGAACATGATGGCTAGGCCGGCAGCATGATCCTGGCTCTTTCGGTGCTTTCCATCTTTGGGCTTTCCCTTGCAGCGCCCTGGCTGGCACGGCGCGCGGGCAATGCCGCGGGCTGGATTCTGGCGATCCTGCCCGCGACTGTGACGCTGTATTTGACCAGTCTCTTGCCGCTCGCCGCTGCTGATCAGCCGGCGGCGTTTTCTATTCCCTGGTCAGCGGAGCTCGGTTTGCTTCTTTCGTTCCGTGCGGATGGGCTGGGACTGCTCTTCGCCCTCCTCATCGCCGGCGTGGGAACGTTGGTCGTCGTGTATGCAGGCAGCTACCTCAAGGAACATCCCGATCTGGGCAAGTTTTATTCCTGGCTCCTGGTCTTTATGGGATCCATGCTCGGACTTGCCCTGGCAGACAATATGCTCCTCATGTTTGTGTTCTGGGAGCTCACCAGCATTAGCTCCTATATGCTGATTGGCTTTGATCATGAACGAGAGACCGCGCGAGCCGCTGCGCGGCAGGCATTTCTGATCACGGCTGGCGGTGGGCTGGCCTTACTCGGCGGCGTTTTGCTTCTCGGGCAGGCCGGTGGAACACTGGAATTTTCTGCGCTGTTGAGGCAGGGCGAGGTGGTACGAGCCAGTCCATTCTATCTACCCGCTGTCCTGCTGATTCTGCTGGCTGCGTTTACCAAGTCGGCGCAGTTCCCATTTCACTTCTGGCTGCCGAACGCGATGGAAGCGCCTACTCCTGTCAGTGCGTATTTGCACTCGGCGACGATGGTGAAAGCTGGTGTGTACCTTCTTGCTCGTCTGGGGCCGGTACTCAATGGGACCGACCTGTGGCTTTACGGGGTAGGGGGTGTGGGCGCAGTTACGATGCTGGTCGGCGGTTATCTTGCCCTCCTGCAAACGGACCTGAAACGATTGCTCGCCTATTCCACGGTGAGCGCGTTGGGCATGCTGACGCTTTTGATAGGTCTTGGCTCGCCGCATGCGCTCGAAGCGGCGATCATCTTTTTCCTGGCCCATAGCTTGTATAAAGGAGCGCTGTTCCTGGTGGCCGGAGCTCTGGACCACGAGACCGGCACCCGGGATGTAACCCGGTTGAGCGGACTGTTTTCCGCGATGCGACTTACGGCGATTGCCGGTGGGGTCGCGGCAATGTCCATGGCGGGCCTACCCCCGTTATTCGGGTTTATCTCCAAGGAGCTAACCTACGGGGTCGCGCTCGAATCCGGTTCGTGGCTGACCGCCGCTGTATTTTTTGCGAGCTTGTTCTTTGTCTTCGTTGCCGGAGCCGTGGGCATCGGACCCTTCTGGGGAAAGCGCAAGCCGACTCCCACAGCACCGCATGAGCCGCCGCTCGGCATGTGGCTGGGTCCCCTGCTCCTGGCAGCACTGAGCCTGTTCGTGGGAATTTTTCCTGCGTTTGTGAGCGACTCGCTGGTCAGCCCGGCCATCTCCGCCTCGATTGGCGAACCCAGCACTCTCAAGCTGGTGTTGTGGCACGGCATAAACCCGGCGTTCCTGCTGAGTGTTGCGACGTTGGTAATCGGCGCTGGCTTGTTTGCCGCGCGTAATCCACTGCGTTCGGTTCTCTCACGTCTCTCCTGGACCTGGGGACCGTCCTTCCTGTATGACCGCGCGCTGGGCGGACTCGACACCCTGGCCCGCGGGCAGACGCGCCTGTTGCAGAGCGGATACCTGCGCTTTTACATCATGACACTCGTGATCGTTGCTACGGGGCTGGTGGGCTTTACATTATTTACTCGCGACGGCTGGGATTTTCCGGAAGACGTGACCGACATCCGCTTTTACGAAGTCGCTTTTGGCGTTTTCATTCTGGGAGCGGCGTTCGTCGCGACTGTTACCCGGTCCCGCCTCGGGACGGTTGCTTCGCTTGGGGTCGTCGGGTATGGCGTTTCCCTGATCTATATTCTGTTCGGTGCGCCCGATCTGGCGATGACTCAATTCCTGATCGAGTCACTCACGGTGATTTTGTTCGTTCTGGCTTTCTACCACCTGCCGCAGTTCACGCAATTGAGTTCCCGGGGATCCAGAGTTCGGGATCTATTGATCGCCCTGCTGGCTGGCGGGCTGATGACCGCCCTCGTACTCTCGGCGACGGGGATTCTGTATTACCCGAGTATTTCGGATTATTTGGTGCGCAACGCCTTACCGCTTGGACACGGGCGCAATATTGTCAATGTGATCCTGGTGGATTTTCGGGCGTTCGATACGATGGGCGAGATCACCGTGCTGGGTATCGCGGCAATCGGGGTATATGTATTGTTGAAGCTTTCCATCGACTCCAGGAACAGCAAGGAAGGAGGCAGCGAATGACTTCCTTGATCCTGCGCGCAACAGCGCGTTACCTGACGCCTTTGTTGTTGATCTTTTCTGTCTTCCTGTTCTGGCGCGGGCACAACCAGCCGGGCGGAGGGTTTGCGGGCGGCCTGGTCGCAGCAGTCCCCTTCGCAATTTTCTCGATCGCGTTCGGGGTGGCAGAAGCTCGCCGCGTGCTGCACGTGGAAACGCACGTGCTGATCGCTACAGGCTTGCTGGCGGCCCTTACCAGCGGGATGCTCGGTCTGCTTGCCGGGGATCCCTTCCTCACCAGCAGGTGGGGATATCTCAGGCTGCCTGGATTTCCAGCTGTGGATCTGGGCACTCCGGTGCTTTTTGACCTGGGGGTATACCTGCTGGTCATTGGTGTAACCCTATCCATTATTTTTGCGCTGGAGGAAACGGAATAATCATGGAAATCATCCTGGCGTTCGTGATTGGCGGGCTGTTTGCTGCAGGAATCTACATGCTGCTTCGCCGCAGTCTATTGAAACTGCTTATTGGTCTATCCCTCATGAGCCACGCAACCAACCTCCTGATCTTTACTGTCGCCGGGCTGACGCGTGGCAGGGCGCCCGTGATTAATATAAATGAGTCGGCCCTCGAGCCGCCGTTCGCCGATCCTATGCCCCAGGCGCTCATCCTCACAGCCATTGTGATCAGCTTTGGCGTTACAGCGTTTGCACTCGCATTGGCGTTTCGTACCTATCGCAGTGTTGGCACCGACGACCTCGATCAAATGCAGAGCACGGATGCGTAGATGATCGGCAATCACCTGGGAATCAGTCCACCATGAATATATTGCTGATCTTACCGGTCATCATCCCTATGTTTACGGGGATCCTCACCTTGTTTTTTCGATACTCCCTGCCGGCGCAGCGAGTGACGAGTATGGTGGGTGCAGGAGCATTGCTGGGTTCTTCCGTTGCGCTGGTGTTAGATGTTTATGACAATGGAGTCCAGGCAGCGCAAATGGGAAACTGGCCTGCGCCATATGGGATCACGCTCGTGGCTGATCTCTTAGGCTCGGTGATGGTTCTGTTAGCGGGCATCGTTGGGATGGCAGTCGCAGCCTACTCCCTGGTCAGCATCGACACGCAGCGCGAGCAATTCGGTTACCATCCTCTTTATCATTTCCTATTAATGGGTGTATGCGGCGCCTTCCTAACCGGCGATCTCTTCAATCTCTATGTGTGGTTCGAAGTCATGCTGATGGCTTCCTTCGTCTTGATGGCCCTGGGAGGCGAACGCGGTCAAATGGAAGGCGCGATTAAATACGTGGCCCTCAACCTCGTTTCGTCGGCGATGTTCCTCTCGGCCCTCGGGCTGCTCTATGGGATGGCTGGCACGCTCAATATGGCGGACCTGGCGCAAAAGTTTTCCGAGAATCCGCCCATTCAGTCTCCCGGTCTGGTGACGGCGGTCGGGATGCTGTTCATGGTCGCCTTCGGGATCAAGGCTGCGGTATTCCCATTATTCTTCTGGCTGCCTGCCTCCTATCACACGCCTCCAGTCGCGGTCTCGGCACTCTTTGCGGGTCTGCTGACCAAGGTAGGTGTCTATGCATTGATCCGGGTCTTTACGCTGATTTTTCTGCAGGATATCGGGTACACCCACAGCCTGCTTCTGGTCGTGGCGGCTCTAACAATGGTTAGCGGGGTGTTGGGAGCGGCGGCGCAGAACGAGTTCCGACGTGTGTTATCGTTCCTTATCATCAGCCACATCGGTTATATGGTCATGGGGTTAGGATTATTTACGCCGCTCGCACTGGCGGGGGCAGTATTCTATACTGCCCATCACATCATCGCAAAGACAAACCTCTTCCTGGTAAGCGGTGTAGTGGAGCGACTGGGGGGAACGCCAGAGTTGAAGAAACTCGGCGGGCTATATCGGACACAACCAGTTCTGGCGTTATTGTTCCTCATTCCGGCAATGTCACTCGTCGGCATTCCGCCCCTCTCCGGCTTCTTTGCCAAGTTGAGCCTGGTGCGGGCCGGGCTGGAGACCGAAGAGTATGTGCTGGTTGGGATCGCTCTGGGGGTGAGCATTCTCACACTGTTTTCGATGCTTAAGTTGTGGGAAGAGGCGTTCTGGAAACCGGCGCCGCAGGATTCTGGCGTCAAGCCTGCGCCCGACGTGAGTCTGCAGAAGTGGCTGATTCCGATTGTCTGCCTGGCCGCGATCACGGTGTTGATCGGCCTCGGGGCGGGACCCATGTTCAGGTTCGCGCTGCAAGCAGGGGAACAATTGATGAATCCGTCGATGTATATCCAGGCGGTTATGGGAGGGGTCCCGTGAGCTACTTCTTCCTGAACATCGCGCTTGCCCTCTCCTGGGGAGCGTTGACAGGAAATTTCCACCCGGCGAACCTTCTGACCGGTTTTGTGCTGGGCTATGGCGCGCTGTTCGTCATCCGCCGCGCTCTGGAACCCTCTGATTACTTCTTGAAGGTCCGGCAGGTGATCCGCTTTGTGCTCTTTTTTCTGTGGGAGCTTCTGCGGGCCAATCTGCGCGTTGCCTTTGATGTGCTGACTCCGGGTTTTCACATGCAGCCCCGGGTGATCGGCATTCCTCTCGAGGCCCGGACCGATGCCGAGATCATGGCTTTGACCTATTTCCTTAATCTCACTCCCGGCTCTGTGGTCCTGGACATTTCCACCGACAGGAGCATCATGTTTGTCCATGTGATGTATGCGCCTGATCCCGAAGCAATGCGGCGGGATATCAAAGAAGGTGTGGAGCGCCGCATCCTGAGACTTATACGCGGAACACCGGTTGAGAAAGGTTGAAAATGAATATTCTGATTGAGATCACTCTCAGCATACTAATCCTCGCGATGTTTCTATCATTTGTGCGTCTGATACGCGGCCCGAGCCTGCCTGCCCGCGTGGTGGCGCTGGATATGATGGGGTCGCTGGCAGTGGGGATCAT
>DAIQBG010000020.1:0-26411 GCA_036781265.1 Anaerolineales bacterium
TGGAAAGCGGTTTTGCATCCCCGATAAGTTGGAATGCACCCCACAGGGCCGGATGAAGTTGCCGATCCTGTTGAAGGATAAATAGTTGAGCTTCACGTAACGCGGCAGCTTTTGACATGCCGCTCTTCAAAGCACCGTATAGATGGTGCATCAATTGAACAGTCGAAGCATCTGTAACCTGCCACAAGCTTAGGATGAGTGCCCCGGCACCAGCATATAAAAGTCCACGTCCAATCCCGATCAGTTCCTCATCGGCAGCTACATTGGCACGTCCTGTTTCACAGCCACTTAGTGTGACAAGCTCGTAACTTAGATCCTGTTGAAGCAAATCGTCAGCATATAATTGTCCATCGGCAAGTTCCATATAGGAAAGGTCAGGCTGATCCAGCCGGTATTCACCATGCGCAGCTATATGTAATACCTGCGAAGGCGTTACCTGCAGAGCTGCCCGGGATGCGGATTCATCTGTCAGCAGAGTGCCACCAAATAGGCTCTGTACAATTTGCGCTTCCGTTTGCGTATAAGGCAGGCGGCCATCCCAAGAGTGGGACAGGACCAACGCACCCGGGGCGCGTTTTGGACCTGATTGAACTACAAGGCTTGCTGCCGGCAAAGTAACAAGCTCAAATCGTTCAATTAGATAAGAAGAGCCATCGTAAAGCAAGTTAAATGGGAGATAATGCAGTGCACCATAGGGCACGATCATTAATCGCTCACATTCCTCTTGCCCAAGTGCGAGCGGCTCCAATAACATTAAATAGAATTGTTGCAAAATCCGCTGGATCAAATGAGTCAGTGTACGAGCCGATGATGCTTTCGTGTTAACTTTGAGAGCGGCAGCAAGGTTAACTTGTAATTGAGCTAGCAATCGATCTAGCTTATCGACTGTCATCGGTAAAGGATAAACGTGACAGGTCTGACTGTCCAACACAAAAGCCCAGAGGTGATTCTTATCGTTATAAAACTCGATCAGCAAAGTACGATCATCAAGGGCACCTTGAATATCATGTAAGGAAACCACTGGCGCTGATTTTGCTGTGGCACTTACTTCATTACGCAGATAAAGTTGCTCCGTAATCGCTCTCATTCGCCGCTCTCGCAATGACATGGCAGCCAAAGCATGCTCAGGTTGCGTGGTGTTTGCATGCTCGAGATCTCTGGGCGGCTGGTGTGCAAGCCGGAAGAAAGTTTGATATTCGGCTCGCAGCTTATTCAATTCACTGATGAGTACCTGGCTTTGAATATCATCTTGAGCCCAATAGAATTGTTCGCGATTTGCCAAGTAACTTAAGAGCACTTGAGATTTGGATTGCTCCAGGGCTTCAAAGGCCCGTTCAGGCATGCCCGATTCTAAATAGAGCCTGATCAACGCTTGCCAGGCATCTCCTTTATTTTCGAGAAAAACAGAGCGAAGCGTGATCGTGAGGCCACGCTGGACGCGTTCGACCGTGGCGGCTGCAGCTTGGTACGAGCGAATTGCACGCCGAGTTAAAGATTGGGCTTCTGCAATCCGTCCTAACAGTAGATGAGCGCTATAACGCAGTGATGGAACACTGTAACGCTGTGCAATAAGCAAGGCTTCTCTGGCATTCGCATTAGCGGAGGCAAAATCTCCAGAGCTTAACGAAACCTGGCCCATAAGCAGGCACGCTGTGGCGTAATTGACCTGTTGGCCTTCCGACTTAAAATAGGTCGCCGATGCAAGAGCTTCTGCCATAGCTATGTCGGAGTTGCCTTGTTTTAGCGCAATCTGACCATGTTGTAACCGTGCAATCCTAGTCCACGTGTTTGCATCCAGCGCTCTAAATATCGGTGCAGCTTCGTCCAGCGCTTCTAAAGCAGCAGCAAAATTGCCTAATTCGGCTTCTGCTGTGGCCAAGTGCAAGAGTGTCCGGGCTGTATCGTAAGTGGCATGGAAGTTCTTATAGCCGTCAATCACCTGCCGTGCTAAATCGCGGGCCTCAAAATAGCGGTTGAGATACAAGTAACATTCAGTCAGGTCTTGCTTGACAGCTCTCTCTTCCAGTGGGAATTGATCGATTCCTCGCTCAAGAATGCTGTACAACAAACGAAGAGCTTGTCTGTAATGACCTTGGGCCTGCGCGATATAAGCAATATTCAATTCTATATTGACAATGTTGCGGGTTTCATCTCGGCTGATATAAATGGCACGAGCCTGCTCATACTCAACAAGCGCCTTTGGGAAATCTCCCATAGCTTCATGCACAAAGCCGATATTCATGTGTAATAATCCCATATGAGACTGGCCGGCCTCGCCAATTGCTTCAGCGATCGCAAGAGCAGAATGGTAAAGGTGAAGCGCCTGATGTTGCTCGCCAAGCAATGTAAATACATAGGCCATATTGTTCTCTAAACGAAGCAGCTTTTCTTGTTCACCATAAGCTCGCAGAATAGCGCGAGCTCGATTAGCATCTGCAAGCGCTTCAGAAACAAAGTTGAGCCTGAGACCAAGATGTAGGCGACCAATACGCGTGCGTGCCCAACCAACTTCGTCGCCATTCTCTTGGAACATGTTCCCTGATTGTTCAAGCATCTCCCAGGCTTCTTGTAAATCCCCCAAATACTTGAGCGCGTCACCACGCGCCATTAATCCTAAGGCTGATTGGGATTTGTCATTTCTGGCATGCCCAATCGCAATAATTCGGTCGGCATATTTCAAAGAATAGTTTGGATCAATGAACCAGTAGCGATCCGCCTCCTGCTTAAGGCACGCCACAACTTCTTCTGCCATTTCATCGGACAGAGGAGTTAGCAGCATTTCCGACGGAATGCTATCTGCCAACCACCGCTTGATTTGATCTTCCACGTGCTTGACAGCGCTCATAATGCTCTTTCATATAGAAATATCGATATTCATAATGTGCACAATAATTCCATGAAGTGAGTTGATTGTCATCTGAGCTGCGCCTGGTTGCACGCGATCAAAATGAAAAGTTCCAAGATCATCTAAGGTGGACATCATTTCCGGTGCATCTTGCTGATGTAATTCCACAGTCGCACCTGTCCATTGACCCTGTTCATCGGCAGCAACCTGTCCCAAAATTGAGGCTTGCTCATCTCCGGCGGGTTGAATATCCAGTACGATCACGACACCATCTGCCTCAAATGCGAGCGGACCTTTGCTCTCGCCTCTGAGTGCCGGGGCGGGACCAGTTCCAGCACCCACGAGCTGCGCGACCAATACCCTTGCCGCCTCTGCGAAGCCGGGCAGGGCTGCCGGCTCAGCGAGAAATTCCTGCAAATCCGCTACTTCCGTCTGGCAAAGCGGGCACTCCCGCACATGCTGTGCGACCACCAGCGCCCGTGGCGCCGGCAATAGTCCGAGGTGATAATCTCCCAATTCAGTAGGGCCGGGACAAGTCGCCCTATAGAATTGGTTCTTCAAACGGTTCTGCAAATGTGTCCATTGCCGGGCACGGTCACTACAAAATGGACACTCGTTCATGTGCGCTACTACTGTCTCATCTGCTTCGCCCTCTACAAAACGTGCTATTTCGATGTCCTCGAGCGCAGGCGAAGAAATACATTTCATAAGCTACCTTTCACCAGGGTAGCCATGGCCACCACTGATCTGGGGTGGAAAGCGGGTCTCATGCGCCAACCTTGCAATCTAAAACAGCGCATTTCTCGCTTTCACTAACCATAAACGTAGGATTTCCGTTTTTTCGGTCATACTCCTAGACCAAATTTCCTGAATTCATCGTCACGCCCCAGCCGATCCAGGACATTCGCTTTGTACTGGTAGATTTCCTTGATGTCGCGGAACTGACTGGAATATTCGGCAAGGATCTCGCGCGGCGAGAGGTCCAGGTGAAAGGAGGCGTACACGACCACATACTCTTTCGGGTCTTTGCATTTCTTCTTGACGAGCTTCCAGAACTCATCCGCTTGCAGGCGGTCCTCCGGCGTGGGCTGTGAGTCGCTAAACTCCTGCTCTCCCTCTCCCGCTTCCTGCTCGATCTGGAGTCGCCGCAACTTCCGCCAGGCATCTGTCATGGCGCCGTGCACACACATCTGAAGATAGCGCAGCACAGCCGGCAGGTTGTGGGATTTATTGAACTTGTCAGGCGTAAATGAGATCCAGAATCTCTCGAATGCCTGGGCGATGAAATCCTGTGTTTCCTCAGCAAACGAGGGGGCGTCGGGATGTCTGTTCATCCATTTATCCACCCAGCGCGCAACCAGGGGCTGGTATTGAAGGATCAACAGTTCCAGAGCATGCTCGTCGCCAGCCTGGATGGCTCGCCGGAACAGCTCGAAGCAGTAGCTGGAATCATGGTCCTGGCGCGTGAAATAAAGATCCGTCTCCTGCGCACACCGCCGGGCAAGATCGTCCACGCCCATCGACATTGGATTGCTCTCATGCGACATATAAAAGCCCCTTAGCCACCAAACTTATGGCGGGCTGACCCCGCTTGATTGTATGATTCTTAACCCTGCCGATTAAAAAGCGGTGCGGTCCCGTCCTATCATTTTACTGTTTCTGAGTCTGTTTTTCAATACGGACAATCTAAAGATCGCGCTGCCGTACTCCAGCTCAGTCATCCCCAACCAGTTCCCGTGCTTTTTCCACATACGCCAGGCTTTGGTGACGGAAGTACGTGTTGTAAAGGGTAGCGTAATGCCCACCCTGCTCCAGTAAGGCTTGGTGATTCCCCTCCTCGATAATCCTGCCCTTCTCCATAACGACGATGCGGTCGGCGGCTTTGACGGTAGAGAGCCGGTGGGCGATCAGGATGCTAGTCGACTTTTTCAGGATGAGATTGAGCGCCTGCTGGATCTGCCACTCGGTGAACGGGTCCACGCTGGCGGTCGCTTCGTCCAGGATGAAGATGGCAGGCTTCTGCATCAGAACGCGCATCAACGCGACCAGCTGGCGCTGTCCCATCGAGAGGCGCCCCCCGCGCTCGCCAACCTCGGTCTGCAAACCGTTGGGGAGCGTTTCCAGCCATTCCCCGTCTCCGATCTGGCGCGCCATCTGCAACATCTCGTCATCGCTCGCTTCTGAGGCGGCATAACGGATATTGTCCGCCACCGTCCCCGAGAACAAAAAGGGTACCTGCGAGACGATGCCCAGCTGCCGGCGGTACTGCGCCAGGTCAAAGGTGCGGATGTCCTGCCCGTCGATCAGCAGGCGGCCTTCCTGGAACTCATAAAAACGCGCCACGAGCTTGGCAATGGACGACTTTCCGGCGCCGGTGTGACCTACCAGGGCCAGTGTCTCTCCGGGCTGGACGACCAAGTTGAATCCGCTCAGGACCGGTTCATTCTCGGAATAACGGAAGTGAACATTGTCGAAATGAATATGTCCCTGGAGCGGCGGCACAGCCCGTTCGTCGGTCTGCACCACATTCGGGTCAGCATCGATCAATCCAAAAGCGCGCTCCGCAGCCGAAAGCCCTGCCTGGATCTGCGACCAGAATGCGGAGAGGTTGAGAACCGGGAAGAAGAATTGATCCAGACTCATGATGAAAAGATACCAGGCGCCGACAGTCAATACGCCCTGCGCCGCATTCAGGCCGCCGGTATAGATCAGGATCGCCGCAAAGACGCCTCCCAGCGCATTGAGCGTGGGGAAGACCATGGATAACACCAGGCCGCGCTGCACGTTGACCTGATAGGACTGCTGGTTCGATTCATCGAAGGACTTGAAAATACTTTCTTCCTGGCGGAAGTTCTTGGCGATCGAGATGCCGCTGATCGTCTCTTTGATGGCGGCGTTCACATCGGCCATGGCTCTCATGCCACGCTTGGTGACCTTTCGAGCCAGCAAACGGAAGCCGGATGCGATGGCAAGCACCAGAACGAGAAAACCCATCAGCATCAACGACATGCGTAAATCGGTACGGAACAGGACGATTGCCAGCAAAACTGCCTGGAAGATCTGTGCGCCGACCTCGGTGATGATGACCACCAGTTGGCCGAATTCGTTGGTGTCCGAAGTAATCCGCGAAACGATGCGACCTGAGGAAAATTGGTCATAGAAAGAGAGGTCGTGCTCGGCCGCCGCGCGAAATGCACGCGTGCGCAGATCAAGGACAACATCTCCCACGGCGCGCACAACCAGGCTGCGCCGCGCCCAGTTCAAGCCCCACCATCCTACCCCGATCAGGAGTACGCCAAGGCTGATCAGGATGATGGTCCCCAGCGATGTCTGCTCGTTGAGCAGATCAACCATGCGCGCGACGACCAAGGGCAGCGCCGCGCCTGTCATCGCAAATACAATGACCAGCAGGATGACCCACGCGAGCCGGGCGGTCTGCGGCTTGAAGAATTCGAAGATCCGCCCCGTTAGCTCACGGTCGGTGTATTGACGATCGTATTTTTCTTCATTAAGTCCGGCAAAGAAACCCATTCAGCCTCATTCAGCGGTGGTTGAGCGAATACAGTCGAAACCACCGAATAAGCAAAAATAATCTTTGTCACATGTTGGTTTCGATACGGCGCAAGTGCGCCGCCTACTCAACCAACGGTGCGTGGTTATTCCCTGAATATTCTCGAATACGCTTCAGAGGTCTTCATCAATTCGTCATGCGCGCCGATGGCAGCGATTTTCCCTTTTCGCAAGACGATGATTAGATCGGCCCAGCGGATTTGAGACAGACGATGTGTAATAATAAATGTCGTCCGGCCGCGCGCCGCGTTCGAGATCGCACGCTGGATCTTGTCCTCGGTGGCCGAGTCGATTGCCGACGTGGAATCGTCGAGAATCAAGATGTGCGGATCGGTCAGGAAGGCCCGCGCCAGAGCAATGCGCTGGCGTTGACCGCCGGAGAGCGTCACGCCTCGCTCGCCAACAACGGTCGTGTAGCCTTTATCGAAGGTTTCGATGAAGTCATCCGCCTGGGCAGACCGGGCGGCGGTCTGGATCTCATCCGGTGTCGCGTCCGGTTTACCAAAAGCGATGTTGTCGCTGACAGAGCGGGAGAACAGGAAAATATCCTGCTCGATCATCGAGATCTGTGAGCGGAGAGCCGCCAGGTTCCAATCACGCACGTCCACACCATCCACCAGGACCTGGCCCTGTGTGGCGTCGTAGGTGCGATTGATGAGTTTGACCAGCGAGGTTTTCCCCGCGCCGGTTTGCCCGACAATGGCAACCGTCTGCCCTGGTTTTACCCGGAAGGTAATGTCATCTAAGACGTCTTCCTGGGAGGATTGTGTCCCATTCACTGCGTTCGATGTATACCGGAAACTGACATTCCGGAACTCTACTTCTCCCTTCATCACACCTGTATAGCCTTCCGTGTTCTGGTCAAGGTGGGTCTCGCGGTTGAGCAGGTCCAAAATCCGCCGCGCGCTCGAGATCCCGAGTGAGATTTGTGAGTAGGCAAAGGTCGAGACAAATGTCGGGAACTGCAGCAAGATGAGCAGGCTAAAGTAGGCAACGACATCGCCCAGGTTGAGTTGCCCACTGCGGTAAAGCAGGAGAGCGTGAAACAAGCCAAAGGCGTAGGCGGCTCCGAGCAGGAGCATGGCCACGTACCTTCCTTCCAGATCGCCTTGCTTGACAAACGCGTCACGGACACGGCGGGCGTTCAACACGAAACGATCCACTTCTGCATTTTCCTGCGAGGAGCCCTTGACTACCTCGACCCCATCCAGGGATTCGGAGAGGTGAGTATTCATTACGCCGAAGGTAGCACGTACCTCGTCTGTGATGGGCGCTAACGCCTTCAGGTAGCGTGCCAGGAACCAGAAATACAGGATGATGAAGATAAGCGGTGTCAGTACAAGAGAAGGATGGTAGCGCCCGGCGACGAAAATGGGCATCAAGATGAAGATGAGCGAACCCACGACGAGGTTGATCCCGGGGCTGAACATGTAGTTGACCTCTCGTACATCGTTGGTTGCGCGAGCCATCGTGTCGCCCACGGGCTGAAGGTTATGAAAGGTCATGCTCTTGCCGAGCAGGGAGAGATACAGCTCATCGCGAATATCGCGCTCCAGCTTCTGGGCGAGTAGTTCAGCGCCAAAGTTACGCGCGAATTGCAGAGCCCCACGGATGAGTTGGGATACACCAACGATCAAAGCCAGCGGTAGCAGCACGCTCGTATCCGGGACCGGCTGAAGCATCGCGTTGAACGCATCGCCAGTCAGCACCGGGACCACAGCCGCCAGTCCGGCATTTCCGATGGCGCCAACCGTCATCATGATGATCAGCGGCGCGTGACGTCGGACATGAGACCAGATCCAGCGCACCGGTCCGGTCCGGTCGGCGATATGGGCGCGCTGCATGGAGAACTCAGCAGGAAGGGTCGTAGCCATAAAGATTGATTCTACCACCGGAGCTCAATCTCTTCCTGCTGCGAACTTACTCGGAGCGTAACCCTGCTCTTTGAAACGGGTTTTCTACAATAACAGGCTCGCGGAGCCTGACACGGTTACCCCAAGGAGAATGAAAATGAGAATGCCCAGCTCGATCGCTACCTGGTGTCTGATCCTGTTCTTTCTTTTGTATGGCTTGTCGGCTTTAGGCATGGGAATCCCGGCAATTATCCTGGGACTGCTGGCGCTAGGAGTCGCAATCTTCACCCTGATCGGACGGTAAGCACCATGACGAAAGTACAGCCTCTCGAATGAGAGGCTGTATCATTTTAAGTCCAGGCCCGCGATCATCTCAGCGAATTCGGTTGCGTATCGCCAGTCCCCGTGATCCTCGATGCTCCACCACGCTGAGAGGATCGCGTGCGCCAGCCCCCATTCCCGGATGCGCTCACGCTCAAACCCCAGATCCTCATGCAAGATGTCGATCCGCCTGCGGGTCATCCTCCGGTAATCGTTCCCATTCAGCAAATCGCCCCAGGGGTTGATCAAGAACGGTCCGACTTCATAGCCAGCGGGACCGATGACTCCCTTCGGGTCTATCACCAGCCAGCCCCGCTCCGACGACAAAATATTGAAGTGGTGGAAGTCTCCATGCATGAGCACGGGTCTGTGGTTCTCGGCCAAGAAATCCTTTACGCAAGACTCAACTCTCTGGACCAGTTTTTTATTTAACGGACCAGTTATGCCTTTGAACATCGAGTGTAGTTGCTTCAATCCGTCGAACCAGTTCGAGAGCTGGAGGAAGGCCCCCGGGAGCCGGCTCCCTGACTCCACCGGCCGCCAGATTTTTTTCATCACGTTTGCGGCGATGTGGGTTGCTTCTTCGTCATCTTCCACGGTTACCAACATCGCGCCCGGGCTCAACCGTTCCAGTAACATCCAGTATCTTTCCTCATCACAATCGAGCAGTGCACAGGCGCCCTCGCCGTTGAACAAACGCAGTGCCGCCATTTCGCTTTTGAACTCGTGATTTGGCACACTCATTTTAAGTACAACTTGTTCATCACCACGTCTGGCAAATGCGACAAAATTGTAGGAAAGCGTGGGGGCAGCCTGTACATCGGTCAGCCCCCAGCTTTGAGAAGCCTCCTCAATTAACCGGGGTAGGTTTGCCAGGAACTCTCCACCTGCCTTGCCATGGACGCCCTCGATATTTCGCACGAATTCAAAAGGAAGATTCAATTTCTGTCCATCACCCTCAAAGAAACAACCGGCTGGCTCTGTTTGCGGAATTGGAGCACTTCAGGGTGAAGTGCGGCATATCTTGCCATGCCGTCGTTGTCCCAGGAGACTCGTCCATGCGTATATACCGCGCGGTACATCCCACCGGAGACGCTTCCGCCGTACAACAAGACGTCGGTCTTGATCTCATTTTCCAGCGCAGCGATATTTTCCTGTGCAGCTTCAAGGACGGACGTGTATTCGAAGTCAAGGGCATCCAGCTCGGACTGGATCTGTTTCAGGATTTCCTTGCGCCTGGTTTCATAGTCCAGGCGTGTGAACTCGACGGCATTGCGCAGACTGGATAAGCGCTCCAGCTTCTCCTCAACCTGTTCCTTTGTAGGACGCTGCTGCATATTGTCCAATTCCTGGATCACAATATACTTAAGGCTCTTCCTGAGCTCTATTTGCCAGGTCTTGCTCCTACAGCGCTGAATGATCTCTTCAAACAGCTGGCGGAGATATTGCGGGCTCAAATTACGCTGTTCTGCGATCGCAGAAAGCTGCTGAGGCGGCGCTCCGTCAAGACCATAGCGGCGGCTGAGGATCTCATAATAGGTATCCCTTCCGGAGGCGCTGGTCAGGCGTCCGTGGATCACGCTCAAAAATTGATTGACGACCGAATCGAGGTGCCCGTTCTGCAGATGCTCGACCTGGGAGGCCTCAAACCCGAGGTCAGACAGCAATGTGCTCAAGCGCGCGTCCCCTCCGTATATGATTCCAAGCAATTCATCCAGGCCTGTTAATCGAATGTTGACGTCCATGATGTGTGCTCCTTTGTTTGCGTCGATAATGGATTGTACATCGATAGACGGAGAAATCACTTATCAAAAACCTCAGGCTTATGGAACAGCATGTTTTTGTTCGAAAATATAGGCTGTATTTTCCCAATCACTGAAATAACCAGCCTGCTTCAGAGCCTGCTCGATCTGCTCATGGGCGGGCGCCAGCCAAAACACGGACGTTCTTCTCAGTTGATCCGCTAGACGTCTTACATCCATGAGTAAATCCGGCATATCGTCGAGGTCACAGGCAAGCACGCAAATCCCCATGGTGTATCTTTCTTCCTTGGGGTCAGAGTCGTCCCACACAATTAGCAAACCTCGATCTTTGCGCCACCAGAAAAGACGATCCGTAAAGGTAAAGTCTTGTGAAAGCAAGAATGCAAGTGCGCGACCTTGGGTTGGGTCAGCGAATTGCCAGCCGAAATCGACAACATGGCTCGTCAATGCCAGGGAGGGGCTGTGTCGCGCAAATTCCACAACCGGTCCCAGATCCTTCTCACTCGAAACCGCAGAAGCAAATGCATTTGCGCTTTCCTCCAACGTCTCCGCTTTGTAGCCGCGTACCTCGAATAATTTTATGAAGCCGGTCTCTTCACAAAGATGCTGGACAGATTTATTTTTGGAGCTCGTCATCAAGCGCAACACACCGTCTCCATGCTCGAGCCACCATTGATTGACGTATTGATGAATTAGCGAACCCACTCGATGTCCCTGGTACCTTGGATCGACACGAAAGCCTTCCAGCCACCACTGCGCCTCTGCCAGCCAGGTGATTTTAGAGCACGCGATGGCATGACCATCATATTCCGCGATTGCGAAAAAGCCCCGTGGGTCACGGAACCAATCGTCGATCACGTCGGCAATATAGTCGTGCCCATCCCAGATCGTCTTGCAGAATTCTGTAATCTCTTCGAGATCCCGTTCCAGTGCAGGACGGCAGATCACCTGTTGCAGAAAAGGTGTGATACCCGTGGACAACAGAAGCCCTCCTGCCCTCAAACCGGGAACAGCTTGTCGAACACCTCAGGACAATACTTTTGCACCATCTCTGAGGAGAGCCCGTTCTCTTTACAGATTTCCGCGTACAGGTCTGCGCTGGGGCGCTTGGTCCGTTTCTGGGTAGCTACATCCAGTTCCCAGAGGCCAAAGCGCTGTGTCCAGCCGCGCTCCCATTCGAAGTTGTCCACAAGCGTCCAGTGGAAGTAGCCTTTCACCGGCCAGTTGAAGTTGACCGCTCGCCACATCTGGTGGATATGCTGCGCCAGGTATCTTGGACGCATACGGTCATGCGAATCCTCTACGCCATTTTCTGTGATCACAAGCGGTAGGTCAGGATATCTTTGCACAGCCCACTTGATGGTTTCGAATAAGCCCTCAGGAATGTTGGCGATAAATTTTGTCTCGCTCATATCGCCATCGGTGGGGAACTCGCTGTGGGTGAACAGCTCTCCGGGCTTGCCCGGGTGAAAGCTGACGGTATCCGTGGAATAATAGTTCAGCCCCAGGTAATCCTGCGTGCCTTTTGCTTCAGGTACCCGGAACTTCCCAGCCGGAGTGCTCATGGTGCCAGTGCTGATCCCTGACGGAAAAGCCATGTTCACACCATCGTAGCGCAGCCTGCGCATGAGGGCATCCAGCGGGAACCAGGCGCGTTTGGAAACCATGGGACGGTGATGGTGGGCATAGCCGACGCGTGCCTGAGGTTGGATCTGATGGATTGCGTGATAGGCAGCGGCGTGTCCACGCAGCAGGTTGGCGAGCACGCGTGTCACAACCCGGATGCCGCGATGTCGCGTGGGGAAATCTCCGGTGACATAACCGCTCAGCGCGTAGACGTTCGGCTCGTTGATGGTGCACCATAGCGTGCAGTATTCCTTCAGGGCTTCCACCGTCTTGCGCACGAATTTTTCATACAGCGCGACTGCCTCGATCCGCTCCCAGCCATCTCGCTCATAGAACCACAGCGGATCGGAAAAATGATGCAGGGTGACCAGTGGCGTCATCCCGCGATCGCGCAACCCCCGTAACATAGCGCGATAGCGTTCCAGCGCCTCCTCATCCCAGGTGTCAGGCGTCGGCTGAATGCGGCTCCACTCCACAGACATGCGGTGCGCGTTCTGCCCGCCTTCCGCAGCGCGGTCGAAGTCCTCCTTCCAGCGGCCGCCCCACCAATCGGCAGCCAGCCCTGAGGTCCCATTGGTATGCCCTTCCTGTTCCCACTTCCACCACTGATTATTCGTGTTGTTCCCCTCCACCTGGTGCGCAGCGGTTGCTGTCCCCCAGAGAAAACCGCGCGGAAAATGAAATGTCGCCTGAGGCACTGGAGTCTCCTAATCTCTAATGATCTGGTTTCTGGTTCTGTCTTGCCAGATATGCCAGATACAGCGCCACCGATCCTGCCACGGCAGCGTTAAGCGACTCGATCCTGCCGCGCATCGGGAGCTGTAAAACAATGTCACACCTGGAGCGGACCAGCTGTCGGATGCCCTGGGCTTCCGAGCCGACGACCAAGCCCAATGCGCCACGCAGGTGGCGGCTGCCCACGTTCAGCTCGAGCCCGTCCTGGTCCAACCCGACAACCCAGACCTCGGCTTCTTTGAGCGCTTCGATGGACTGCGCCAGGTTGGAGCGTGCGATCAAGAGATGCTCGCTCGCTCCCGACGAGGCATTGACCACAGCCGGCGTGACCTCGACCGTATGCGCTAGCGGGATGATCACACCGTGCACGCCGACCGCCTCAGCTGTTCGCAGTAAGGTTCCAAAGTTTTGGGGATCGTTCAAAGAATCAAGTAGCAGGATAAAAGGCGGCTCCTGCTTCTGGCTGGCGATATCGAGGATGTCTATCTCATCGCTGTAGGAATACCCGCTGACCTCTGCCACGACTCCCTGATGGTTCTGGTGGATTTTATCCAGCCGGCCGCGCTGGGCTTTTTCGACAGGAATGCGGCGGTCTTTTGCCAATTTCAGAATCTCAGCCAGCCGGCCCTTTTCCTGGGCGCCTTCCGAGATCTGAATCCTGAAGACCTCTCTGCGCTTCGCGCGCAACGTTTCATAGACCGCATTGCGGGAATAGATGAATTCCTTCATATCATCAGATTATACGTGACAGTCACTCGTTACCGTGGCTCATACGAAATGACAGACTCATATATCCCCGCTTTGGAATAAGACAACCTGTGTTTCTCGTCTTCTTGCCGTCTGTCACATCGTAGGCGGTGATCCCGCTTTCCACTGGTGGATCGCGATCGAAACGAACGTTGCCCGACACGGATGATAGCGCTGCATTCTGCAGTTTGTTGGCTTTCGGGTCGCCTGCCGTGGAGTTCGAACATCGCTTATTGTTCGACTTCGACCCTCACTTCGATAATACGATCCAGCCTGAAGTTTCGCTCGCCGTCCCGGAGATGACAATGCGCCTTGAGATAGACGTAGTCTGACAGGCCCATCACCTGTTTAGGGGTGATCCAGCGCTCGGTCTCTTCCCCCTCGCCGTTGACATAGCGGATGAACATAGGCTTGTTGCTGTAGATGGCTTCTCCCAGCTCAGTGGGCAGCTGGATGCCCTCGTTGGGCCAGACGGGGGAGTTGTAGATCCCGATGTAATCGTCAAGCGGCCTCCCCAGCTCTTTGAGGGATTCCATCATGGCGAAGAAGACGCCGCGCCCGGTGTGAGCGTCGTCCAGGGCGCGGTGGGCCACGGTCATCGGGATGTGGAACGCCTCCGCCAGCGATAGCAGGCTGTAAGACGGCAGGTCAAAATGCTGGCGCGCCAACAGTAGGGTATCCACCAGGTTTGGGACTTGGATCTCCCGTCCGAGCCGGCGAAACTCGCTGTCGAGGAACTGCATGTCGAACTGGGCATTATGGCAGACCACCACCGTTCCCTTGAGCCATTCCACGATATCGTCGGCTACCTCTAAAAACAGCGGCGAACGGGCCAGCTGCTCATCGGTCAGACCGCTGGTGCTGGCTGCCCCCAGTGAGAGCGGACGCTCGGGGTTGATAAGAATCTGGACCTGCTGTTTGATGCGCTTCCCCTCCGTCAGGACCATGCCGATCTCGCAGATGCGATCGCCAAACCATGGCGAAAGACCGGTGGACTCGAGGTCGATAAAGGCAAAACGGGCGCTGGAGAGGTCAAACATGGTCATCAGAAGCGTGTGTGTACCTTAATTCTAAACCGAAAAGGTCGTTCTCGAGGGATGGATTTCGACCTGATAGTTCCGGTAAAGCGTCACTTCCCCACTGCCGTAGACCGTCCAGGAGCCACCTCCATCGCCCAAGATGCCTGTCTGCTCGTCGATGCCGATCAGCGTGACCTGCGCGATTTCGAGCAGCCGGGATACCCAGCTTTTGCCGAACGTGTCGTGATGCGGCAGGACAATGGAGTTGGGGACCAGGTTCAGCCCCTCCAGCACCTGTGCCTGACGGGGATCGTAATAGTACTCACACATAACCATTGCACCGGCGCTCGAGCCGGCAATGACCGCCCCGCCGCGATAGGCTTCCAGGACCGCTCCCCAGGCCAGGCTCCCTTTGAGGGTCTCGCCCAGATAGCCGGGGAAACCGCCCAGCATATAAATCAGCTTTGCCTTCCGCAGGTCGTCTACGACGCTCTCGTCGTTTGCGCTCACCTGATCGAGAATGGGGAGAGAAAGCACATTTTGAGCCCCCAGGCTTTCGAACCAGCGGATTCCGTTATTCCCGGCGTGTTCATGATTGTTATCCGGCGCGGCGGCGGTTGGAATGATCCGGATGGGAGCGTCTAAACCGCCTGCCAGCTCGATAGCCTTCAAATCGGGCTCGCGCATACCGCCGCCAAACTCTGAACCGCCTGCGAGAAGCAAATATCCCATGGCTACCATCCGAATTCGTCAAACCGGACCCCGTCATGATGATTCTGGATCGCCCTCCTGATATAAGGGATCACGTTGTCAGGCAACTCATCGACATGAGCCCACCGCAAATCATCACATTTTTCCGGTTCCGTATTGCTCGGTTCGCCTTGCCAGTTCCGAACGTGGACAAAGAAATCGACGCGCTCCTCGCCGTCCATGCGGTGCATGACCGAGGAGAAGAAAAGACTCTCGGCTGCGAGGTCGAGCCCGGTCTCTTCTGCCGCTTCACGCCTCGCGGCGGCGATGACCGTTTCGTCTCCGTCCAGGTGCCCGGCCGGGACGCTGTACTGCCCGTCCCCGTAGCCAGTATTGAAACGACGAAGTAACAGGATTTGATCTTCGCGAAAGAACAACAGGTGAACCGTGACGGCGAACTTGGCGCGCATAGGCTGATTATACTTTTCTGCCGCCATCCCTGTCAGTGCGAGTCCGAAGTGAAGCGGTATGAATCCTCCTGCGCAGCGAGCGGCGAGGCAATCGCCCCAGGTTGAATTTGAGATTGCTCCGCCATACCGAATATGTGCAGGTATCACATCAGATGTAAGATTGCCTCTGCATACATCTACCATATCTTATGATGACTTTTAAATTAACCATCTTCTCCGATTACATCTGACCGTGGTGCTATGTCGGCCAGGGTGTGGTCGAGACGTTGAAAGCAGAGCATGACGTGGATGTGGAATGGCGGCCATTCTATCTCTATTTCGATACGCCGCCGGAAGGAAGGGAGTTACCCGAGCATGTTAAGCGGGCGCGTGCTCAGGGTTCAGAGGAACGGCTGCGCCAGATGGCGGAGTCCTATGGAATGAAATTCCAATCTGTGCAGAGGATCTATAACACGCGCCTCGCCCACGAAGCCACGGAATACGCCCGCCAGCACGGCAAAGGCAACGAATTTCATAAAGTTGTCTTCCGCAAGGTCTACGCGGACGGACAGGACCCCAGTCAGTGGGATGTGCTCCATGCCGCTGCGGAAGAAGTAGGTTTGGATGCAGATGCCATGCAGCGCGAAGTGGAGAACGAAACCTATATGGCTACTGTTGTGGACCAGGTCCGCTGGGCCTACCAGATCGGTGTGACCGGTGTGCCGACCTATGTGATCAATAATCGGTATGGGATTGTCGGCGCCCAGCCCTATGAAGTCTTCCAGAACGCGCTGGAACAGATCGCGAATCAAAAAGAAGAGTAAATTGCCGTTGCCAGAAGTGACATTTATGTCGATCGATTGAAATAGGTGTCCCAGATCCTGCTCTTCACCCCATCCGGAATAAACGATGCCTCGTAGGCGTAACGATTGCAAGTCATGATGTCGTCCAGGCTCATACCCAGGACCTCGTGCGCGATGCGATATTCATTATTCAGATTGGTCTCCAGGACCTCGGGATCGTCGGAATTGATGGTTACTTTCACGCCCAGGTCGAATAACTTCTTTAGCGGATGCTCCTCGATTGACGGCACGGAGTTCGTGAGGTAGTTGCTCCACGGGTTGACTTCCAGTGTAAGGTCCCTTTTTTTGATCAATTCTATGACCGCAGGATCTTCGATGGCATGAATGCCATGCCCGATACGCTCAGGGTCGGTCAGCTCGATGGTCTCCTTGACAAAGGAAGCCGGCGTGTCCTCGCCTGTGTGGATGGTCACCTTGAGCCCGACATTTCTGGCTTTCCGGACCGGCTCGACGAACTCGCGCAGCGGGAAATCCCTCTCGCTATCCGCCAGGTCGATTCCGAGGATATGGTCCCGGTGGCGGATTGCCCAGTCTACCGTTTTCACACACGAGGTAGGACCCCTGCTGCGGGACGTGATGGCGATATATCCAATGGCCATGTCAAATTCCTTTTCGGCGCGTTCTTTGGCACGCAGGAGTGCATCCAGGCAAGTATCCCAATCCAGGTTGTGACCGTGGAATGCCCAGTCGGGCGAGAAGCGAACTTCAAATAACTTGACATTTTGTTTTGACGCGTCTTCGAACAATTCCCAGGCGATGCGCTCGACGACCTCAGGGGATGTGATACTGTTTTGAAAGAGGGCGAAGGCTGCGAGCACAGCCTCCAGATTTTGCATCTGGTCATAGACCTTGACATACTTATCCAGTTCATCGACTTCATAGGCTGGCAGCTGCAAGTCATATTCCCTTGCAACGTCAATGATTGTCTGCGTGCGGATCGCGCCCTCGAGATGGCAATGGATTTCGGTTTTGGGAATGTCGTTGTACCCGGGGTCGAAGTTTTTCATGGGCTTTGCTCTAATGAGAAACGATGGGACGTGAAATTTGGTTCGTGGTCACGCTGCAAGCGTGACCTACACGGCTAGCTTCAAAACAGTTTGTAACAAAACATTTGCACCATTGACGCAATCTTCCCACTCCGTAAACTCGCGCGGGGAGTGACTCGCTCCCTCCTTTGAAGGAACGAAGACCATCCCGACCGGACACAGACCGTCGAAAGACTGGCCATCGTGACCCGCGCCGGATGTTAATGGGATGTGACTCAATCCCAGGTGATCGCAGGCTCCAGCGAAAGCCTGTTGGATCTCAGTGCTCATCAATGAAGGGGAATGCCTTCCAAGCGGCTCGATCTTCAGTTCGAGGCCGTAGCGTCTGGCTTCTTCCTGAGCACATCCCAGCAAAGCCGAATCCAGCCGTTCGAACTCTTCTTCCTGCGGCGAGCGGAACTCCAGCGAGACATCCACGCGCGCGGGGACAATGTTGAATGCTCCCGGCGCAAACTCCATGTCTCCGATGTTGACCACACAGTCGGGGAAATCTTTCATCACGCGCTCATGCGCCGCCAGCGTGAAGGCACTTGCACCGAGCGAGGCATCGAGCCTGTCTTCCATCGTTGTTGTGCCGGCGTGGTCGGCGCGGCCAATAAATGACAGGCGATAGGACCGGATGCCCACAATGGCAGAGACGATGCCGATGTCAGCACCTGCGCGTTCGAGGCGTTTGCCTTGCTCAATGTGTAGCTCCAGGTAACCTGCCAGTGAGCCTTTCGGGCGAGCCGCGCCCAACAGGCTTTCCTCCGACAGGCCAGCGCGCTGTAATCCTTCGATTAGCGCATCTCGCCCACCGCGCGGATTTTGCAAGTCTTCGAGTTGGAGCCTACCCGCCAGCGCTGCGCTGCCCAGGAGCCCCACCAGGGTGCCCTCTTCGTCCGTAAAGTCTATCGCTTCCAGGTTGAGACGTAACTTAAAACCGGCCTCCTTGATTGTCCTCAGCACTTCCAACGCAGCCAGTACGCCCAAAGCCCCATCGAAGCGACCGCCCTTGGGAACCGAGTCGAGGTGGGAGCCAAGCAGAAGGGTCTTTGTCAGGGCGAGTACAGGCTGCGAGGCAATCTCCCGTTCAGTCGGGGACTGCTTTACCGCTTCACGATCCACCATGGCAGGCAGGAAAGCCGAATGATTCCCCGCTCCATCGGTCCGAAATTCGAGCCCCGCCTGCTCGATCTGAGTACGGTACCATCGGCGTGCGGCAAGATGCGCCTCGCCAAGAGCGGGCCGGTGTACTCCACCGTCTCCGGTGGCGCCCAGCCTACGGCTTTGAGCTAGCTCATCGAAAGCCGTCAGCATGCGGTCAGAGTTGATCCGTACATCGTCTCTACGATTCATTGTTATTCCGATTGTACTTACGTCCCCGGATGGCTTAACCTGCTAAATCACTTTTCGAAGAGCAATGTGACCAAGCGCGGGGGCCCGCTGCGATGATCTTGGGCATGCCAGCGCTCGTCAAGCTTGATCAGTCTCAGGCCGCTATTCGAGGCAGTGTTTACAAACTCGGAGATGTGATGAACGAACGCCGGAATTTCCTTGATTCCCTCCTGGTCTTCGAAGCGCGCCCTCTTGCCTTCGTACTGCCGGAACGGATGCAGCTCATTCAGGATGAACCTTCCCTTCGTCTCGAGCACTCGAAATACTTCCGAGAAGATGAAGTCCAGGCCTTCGATATGCTCCAGGACAAGGTTGCAGATAACCAGATCATAAGCCCTGTCCTCGGCGGGCCATCGCTGCCTGAGGTCCGTGATCGAAAACTGCACATTCTCCGAGCGCACCCTTTCCCTGGCTTTCGCGATCATCCCCTCGGAAAAATCCAGCGCGTTGACACGATTGGCGATTTGAGCCAGGAAGACGGTATTCTTGCCCGTCCCACAGCCGATCTCCAGGAGCGAACCAAAATGCTGGCCTAATAGCATTTCACGGGTGACCTGCTGGTCAAGGTCACGGGTCAGGTTCTCATCACTATCGTAGGAAGCGGACCAGTGGTCATATGCCTTTTGAATGCTCATGATGGTTACCTGTTAACCGAGAATGATGCAGAAGAAGCTCGAATTATATCCAGATTGTAGGCTTGCTTGCGTAAGTTAATTGGGAGTTATATCCCATATAACACGAGGCCTGCACAACCTTGTGCAGGCCTCGTTCTCTAGCGCGGCTGTCCGCGTATTTGAAAGCCCAATCCATCCACGAGGGACTGGATCTCCTGCGGGGCACGGGGATGCTTCTCCGCATGGTGAAAGACAACAGTCAGCACAAACGGACCAGTGTGATCCTCCACAGGCATCCATTCGGAGGTAAGCATCACGCCCGGACGACTACTCACGTCCACCACGTGGTGGTCATAGCCCACCAATTGTTCTGCCTGTTCTCGTGTACAGATAGCAATCGCCTGGTTTGGATATACCCGGTTGAATGGTTTTGGCATGCCGGGATGTTACCACGAGTTATTTCAAGGACCGGTCAAAAAACTCGATCGTGCGCTGCATCGCAACACTAAAATTGTTCGAAATGTTGTGGTTATCACCCTCATAAATATACAACTCGACCGGCTTGTTGGCTTGCACCATTTCATCGTGCAGCATCTGCGAGAACTCCCACGGCACCACATCGTCTCCGGTTGCATGGTGGAGCTGGATGGGCCCGCTCAGATCGCTGACATAGCCATTGGCTGAGATGGACCTCCAGAATTCCGGATTCGATTCCACCGTGCCATAGGTCTGCTCCAGCGAGTAGACCCAGCTTCCCGGTTCAGCGCTGGTTTGCCGGGCGCCCCAGTTCCAGCGCGTGAATAGATCCGGATAGCGCGCCACCACGCCCGCCCAGATCACGCCCACTTTAATGTCGGCGGCAACCGCCATGGAGCGCAGGGTAATGTAGCCACCCATCGAGTGACCCCACATGCCGACCCGGTCCGGATCCGCATCCGGGTAGCGTTTTACCGATGCGACCGCATTCAGCACGTCGATAGAATAATTCGGCTGTGTATAGATCCCGCCCGGAGTTCCTTCCGACCGGTCGTGGCCGCGATAATCGGACCGGAAAACAATATAGCCGCTGCTGGCGATCTGGTCGACGTAAGCGATATAACGTTCCGTAGTGCGGTATTCTGCCGGCGGGATGTAACCGTGATTGAACATCACGACGGGCCAGCCGGTGGGCGGTTTTTGCCCGTTCGGGACCGTCATGAGAGCGTAGATCTTCAAGCCGTCCGAGAGGTAAGAAACGTAATAGCGGTTGTAGTTTGAGCCCGGGTCCAGCACTGCTTCGATGACGATATCGCTGCCGGGATACTGGCGGGCACGCATCGCGTCGATCTGCAGGGGATGGGCGTTTGCAGCCGCGTTAGCAGATGAAAAAAGCTGCAGCCCCGCGCTTGATGCAGGCGCGGGTACGACGAGAGCGGGAGCCGGAGCAGGCGCTTGCACAGGCGCGTTCATAAAGGGTCGGTTCGGCAGGCTGGCGGGATCCGTGGTTTCACAGGCATGCGGCATGAGTAAAAGTAAAAGGAACCAGGAATACATTGTTCTTTTCATTTTCGTTGTCTCTTCGAATGTTAAGGCGCGGTAGAGCACCAACGCTGAGTCAGTAAAACTCCCATTGAAAACTTAATTCGGGCGCGAATTATAGCACAGATGTTCTATAAAAGGAGAATGTTTTTTGCTAGGGCCTGGATGTCTCACTGCCCGAATTGTCAGCTTCTTTCGATATACCGGACTCTCGTGTCAGCGCGACTCGTCCCCATCGGATGTGCCCTGATCGGCAGCCTCATTCCCGGCGCCATCCGGCATTGTGGTGATCCAGCTCTGGATCAGCCGGATATCGCTTTCGCTCAGCTGGAACTGGGCATTGCGGCATAATGTGATCGTGTTTTCGATGAGCTTCTCAGCAAGTCTGGAAGCCTGCACCGGGAGTTCTTTGCCCAGCGGATATCCGGAATAGAGCAATCCCGTCAGAATGAAATTGACATTGGATCGCGCCACACGAATGCCCTTCTCGACACAGCGGTCACGAACCGTTTTCGAGGTGCGCGTCCACTGGTAATTTCCGTGGTCGTTGATTTCACGCGCAATCTCCCTGAGCACAATCGAGTAATGCTCCGGCAGCAAATAGGGCGTATCCGTAAGCTGGTTGACTTTCCATGCGAGTGGCGCCAGTGCCGGATGTTTCACAGAGAACTCGCCCGCCGGAGCTGTGAGAGAACCGGGCTCACCGGGCTGGTCGGCTGAGTCTGTTCCCTGCGGACCATGGCGCCTGGGATCGTAGACATAGCCCGGGATGGTTGAAAGAAGCTTCAGCTCACCCAGCTCCAGTTGGTTGAGAAGCCCCTTAAAGGATTCAGCTCCCAGCCAGTTAGAGTTGCGGATGTCCGGTCCGAAGTGCTGGGTGACTCCCCCGGCCAGCGATGCCATCGTCACCGGCGCCGGCGACTCCGACACGATCTTCTGGATCCAGGCCGCAATGGCCTGGCGCGCATTGTCGTCCGTATCATCCTGTTGATCTGCCTTGCGTGAGACGCGCCACGGATCATCCCCCGTGATGGTGATCATCTCGCTTTTTGTGGAGACGATGGCTTCCGTCAGGCTGCGCAGCGAGCGATACCCTAGCCAGTGGTCGCTTTGTTTGAACTCGGGAAATTCGCTGTAGATCTTGGGTAGCTCACTGGCCTCGACTCCCTGCGGGAGCAGCGCCGCTTCATGGAGCCGCCGCGCCATTTTCGTCAGGAGAGTCTTTGAGGCTTTCGGTATGCCATTGGTCGGGGCGGCCGGTTCAGAGTCTTCGTCCGTGTCCCCGATGCCCAGCCCCTCACGGATGAACTCGTCGGAAGAAATGATGTAATCGCAGGACGCTTTATATGCCGGGGAGACATACAACCCGGCTGTGAGCACAACCGTACGGCGATTATGCATCCGTAGCCGCAGGAGGACCGGGGTGAAATCCGAGTCGCCGGAAAAAATTATGAATTCCTTGAAAGGAGTGGAATGGTTTAACGTATCCAGCACATCCATCACCAGATGGATGTCGGTACTGGTCTTGCCGCGCTGGGTGAGCGGGGGGCAGTCCACCACCTCGAACGCCGACCGGATGAAATAGGGGCGAAAATCGGAGAAGCTCTGCGGGTTCAGATAACAACGCCGGATGAGGATCCGGCGCTCGGGTCCCTGTGGCAGGGAGTGTTCCAGCCAGCTGAGCCACTTATCCGGGTTGGCTGCGAACTGGTTGGCGATCTCCTTGCCCTGCTGTTCTTCCAGGCTGATAAAAACATTGTCAAAATCGACGAATAATGCCGCAAGCACGGGTTCTCTGCTAGCATGGTTGTTCATAGATCCTCCGGATAGCGCAATTATATAACCATTAGCCGGAAAACCTGGATCCAGAGCAGCGGAACACAGCTCGACCCGGAACCGACTTCCATCAGCAGGTCAGCCAGGCATTTCTCTGCAGTGACCCGCAGCAAGCTCTATGCTTCATCGGCTGCGAGGCTGGACGAACAGGAAAGAAACTGCCAACGTGCTCCTGTCGAGGGACAACCATGTGGACAAATAGTTTGAAAACGCGCTTTGGGATTTGAACAGGCAAAGAAATAGAGCAATCATGTATGTGCTCGATGTCAGTGCAATGCATCTGTAATATTAAGCTGGCTTAAGCTGCGTTTGCCCTAGATATATGCTCCATCGCCTGATTTTTCACATTTCGCCCAGATATGGGGATTGAAATTGCTCCCGTACTGCCACAGGTAGATCTAGCTTAGTTAGGTATGAGCGCCCCGGCTAGCACCTAACAAATCTGTTAGTTGATTCCCTGCCCAATAGTTGAAAGCCCCGCCCTGAGAATGTTACCTTTGCGCCGCAAGGCTTCGCAGGATCGAGGTAAATTTCGGCTCATTAAATTAAGGAGAACTATGCAAAATAAAGTCTACGGACTTCTAAGTTTGATCATCGCACTGGCTCTGGCATTCGGAGCCTCCTCCGCCGCACGGGCAGCCGGGAATGTGTATTACGTGGGCACCAGCGGGAACGATGCCAATCCCGGGACGAGCGTAGCCCCGTTTAAAACCTTTGCTAAAGCGGTCTCGGTGCTTACCCCTGGAGATACATTGCAGGTTATGCCGGGAACTTATACCGAATCGCTTAGGATGACGGCTTCGGGCACGGCAACTGCCCCCATTAACGTGATTGGAAATGGAGCAGTCATAAACATGGGGGGTACGCAGCAGACCGGAATCAAGATCAGCGGCAGCCATATCCGCCTCTCGGGTTTTGAGGTTACCGGAGCAACAGATGCCGGGATCGCTATGCCCGGTCAGTTCCTGACGGTCACAAACAACAATGTGCATCACAACGTGACTCAAAACGGGATAGGTGTATGCGGCACGTCGACGACAGGCTGGTCGAGCGCAATGAAAGTTGGGATTGGTGGGCAAAACATTACCATCGAGAACAATACGGTGTACTACAACTGTGGGGAAGGGATTGCGGTCACGCGCGGAGTTGGCGTGGTGGTCAAAAACAATACGGTTTATGACAACTTTGCCCCCAATATTTATATCGACAATTCGCCCTATTCGACGGTGCAGGGAAATCTGATCTATTGTACGGGCGCCGTTCTGCGGCGGGATGGAAGCCTCCCTACGGGTATCGGCCTTGGGGAAGAATTCTACGAGGGCTGGGGTGCACAGTTGCATGATATTCTTGTAGCGGGCAATACAGTCCGGGATTGTAGAAAGGGCATAGGCGCCTTTGCCAGCGAGGTTGGCGGGACCTTCGCCAACGTAACCATCACCGGGAATAATATCCCGAGTGGAGAGGATCGAGCCCTTACCCTGTCCACTTCACCGAACAGCAATGTCGTCATCTCGTACAATATCTTATACAATACGCCCTATATCTCGGACAGCGCGGGCATTACATTGATCGGTAATACTATCACCGGTGTCAACGCGCCCCTGTGCGGGCGTGTGGCGGACTCCAGCAAAGGAATTTTCCTATCTAACGACATCAGCGATTTCCCGGTTCCCGCCGATTACGACGGAAACGGCAGGGTGGATATTGCAAACTTTCTTCCGGATAATGGCACCTGGAAGATTCCTAATCTGGGCGAGTTCTCATACGGCACCACCGGTGACCTGCCGGTCGTCGGAGATTACAACGGAGATCGCATCGATGAAATCGCGGTCTTCCGTGCCTCGAACAGCACCTGGTATCTGCGTGGTATCGGGCCATTCCTATATGGTACAGAAGGCGATATTCCGGTGGTCGCCGATTACAATGGGGATCGTAAAGATGATATCGCAGTGTTTCGCCCAACCAACGGAACCTGGTACATTCGTGGAATAGGCCAGTTCCAGTATGGTAGAGAGGGTGATATCCCTGTGGTCGCCGATTACAACGGGGATTGCAAGGACGAGATCGCTGTTTTTCGCCCCTCCAATGGAACCTGGTATATTCGCGGTATCGGTCAGCTCCTGTACGGAACAGAGGGTGATGTACCTGTCGTCGGAGACTACAATGCGGATGGCAAAGATGACATTGCGGTCTTCCGTGCCTCGAACAGCACGTGGTATCTGCGCGGTATCGGGCCATTCCTATATGGTACAGAAGGCGATATTCCAGTGGTCGCCGACTACAACGCCGACGGGAAAGCGGATATTGCCGTCTACCGTCCCTCTAACAACACCTGGTACATTCGTGGAATAGGTCAGTTCCAGTAAATAGAGCTTTAGAAGGCAAAGCCCCCTGAATTTCTCAGGGGGCTTTGCCTGCACGCTCTCACCGCTTGTTTTTTCTTGGCTGCGCCAAGAATATTGCCGTCCAGTCTCGTAATGGAATCATCGAAGTCAAAAAAATTCTTGTGTATGCTGACTTTTGGGATGTCTCTCCCAAGGTCGATTCTGCGTAACGAATAAGGTGCGGCAGACCCTCCACAACCTTTTTTTTATTCACATTTCTATGACTGCCCTTGTTGCCGCTTCTTCCGTTTTTCTTCCTGTTCCTTCTCAAATTGCAGTTGTTGCTGTTTCCGCAGTTTCTGCTTCTCTTCTTGTTCCTTCTCCAGTTTTAGACGTTCCTGTTTGCGCAGGATCTGTTTTTCTGCCTGCTCCTGCTCCAGTTTGAGGCGCTCCTCCCTCCGCAGTTTTTGTTCCTCTTCCTGTTGATGCTCCAGCTTTACCCGGTCCTGTCTGTGCAATTTTTCGTCCCGTTGATGCTCCTGCTCGAGTTTCACCCGGTCCTCTCGCTGAAGTTTTTGCTTCTCGGCTTGCTCCTGTTCAGATTCACTTTGCTGTTTTTGTGTCATCGCATTTTCCTTTGTTGACTAAGGCCCGGCCCACATACCCTGTAATGATTATAATGTGCCTTCCATCCTGTTAAAACAAAATGGGACGGCAGTTTGCCACCGTCCCATTGGCTACTTACCAATCACTTGGTTTTCGGGAACCGACTGACCACCTTTGCCGGGGTCGCCGGGCGATCCATATTGCCGCCCTGATAGACCCCAATCGGCGTGCCTTCCCTGGTGTAGTCATTCTCCAGATAGGCCTGCCCGGTCAGAAAGCGCTCACCGTCGATGGCGCAGGAGGTCACCCAGCCAATGCGGTCGCCATTCGTACTGACCACGGGGTCGCCCGGGTGCGCCATACGAACCCGCTGCTCGTCGAAGCGAAAGCGTACCACCACACCCCTGCGTTCCTGCTCGCGAGCAACATAGGCATCCCGCCCGATGAACCATGGCTTGTAGGGTTTTACATAGGAACCAAACCCACCTTCGGCGACCCCCAGATCACGACTCCCAAACTTCCCGGAACCGAGCCCCATCTCATGACCGTAGAGCGGCAAGCCTGCTTCTGTGCGGAGCGAGTCGCGCGCGCCTAAACCGATGGGCTTCA
>DAIQBG010000020.1:26511-65119 GCA_036781265.1 Anaerolineales bacterium
GGTCCCTGCAGGGCGATGTCCACGCGCATATCCTCGCCTGCCTTCGGATCGCGCAGGTTCCTGATTTCGGCGTTGTAGCCATATGTCCGCGCCCAGGGGCGGGCATTGTCGATCCGCACCTTGCCATCGCGTACGCACTCGAACCACGTGCGATCTTTGTCGTCGTTCGAGGCGTTGACCACTACCAGGAACTTCTCCGCGCCGCGGCGGTACACGAGCGTATCGTCGATCACATCCGCATCGGGCGTGAGGAAATGGCTGTAGAGCGACTCGCCGGGCGCCAGTCCGCCACAATCATTGCCGCAAATCGTGTCGAGGAAAGACGCCGCGTCGGGTCCGCGCACCTCATAGACACCCATATGCGACACATCGAACAGCCCCGCTGCACTGCGCGTCGCCAGGTGCTCTTCATAGATACCCGAGTACTGCACCGGCATCTCCCAACCTGCAAAGGGGACCATCCGTCCGCCTATGGATTTATGGACCTCGTACAGCGCAGTACGTTTCAACTGCCCTTCGGTGTCGCTCCACTCGAATAGCGGCAATGCCTCTTTCCAGACCTCGGAACTGATCCCGATGAAGTAGGGTTTGTCTTCGCTGACAGCGTCCCCCACGCCGGGCCAGGCATTCTTAGCTTTCGCCCTTTTGACTTGCTCCACCACGAACGGACCAGGCAACCGCTTCTCGCTGAAGTCTTTTTCGCCATCCAGCTTAAACGAGGTGTAGCCATCAGAGAGGTCACGCAGCCACGTCGCGACCAGCGCCGCGTTCTCAACGGGAATGAGCAGTTGGTAGGTCTGATCGTCCACGTTGACCAGCGCCGCCGGGATGACGCCACGCGGTGTTGCAATCGTCGTCGCCTGGCTTTGTTTCTTTTTTAAGGCTGAAAGATCAGACGATGCAGCATAATCCAGCACCTGCCGCACGCGTTCACCGCTCAACTCAAACACCGCGTGAGGCGGTGCATCCTTCTGCCCGAGCAGCTTGTTGACAAGCGGTTCATCGATCCTGTCATCGATGTAATAAAAGTGAGGGTAGCCGCTCTTCTTATAGCGATAGTCGATGCCTGCTTCTTCCGCCAGTTTCCGTACACGCAGCTTGGCATCGTTCAACACGTTGAAATCCACTTTGGCGCGGCGCTGGCGTCCTTTGCGGACGGTGTCCACCGCATGCGGCGCGCAGGCAAGCAAAACATCCGCCATGATGTCGGTCAGCTCGCGCGTTTCTTTTTCTTTGAACCCGCGCTGGGTGATCCATGGTGTGCCCAGGCGGATGCCGGAGGGATCGCGTGAGTTCTTATCGCCGGGGATGGTGTTGCGATTGACGACAATACCCGCTATATCCAAAATCCGCGCCGCCTGATCGCCGCTGAGGGCAACGCCCTCGGGCGATTTGATCGTAGTTACATCCACATTGACGAGATGGCTGTCCGTGCCACCAAACGGGACGCGCAGTCCGCGCTTCTGGAACTGGTCTGCCATCGCCTGGGCGTTCTTGATGGTTTGTTCCTGCAATTGCTTGAATTGTTTTGTCTGTGCAAGCTTGAAGGTCAATGCCAATGCCGCAAAGACATTGACGTGCGGTCCGCCCTGCTCTCCCGGGAAGACTGCCGAATCGATCTTTTTTGCAATTGCGGCGTCTGTGGTCAGCAACACCGCCCCGCGCGGACCATCGAGGCTCTTGTGCGTTGTGGACATGACCACATGTGCGATGCCGACCGGCGAGGGGACTACGCCCGCCGCGACGAGTCCGCCGATGTGCGAGATATCCGCCAGGAAGTATGCTCCGACTTCATCTGCGATCTGGCGGAACTGCTTCCAATCCGGGATCCAGGAATAAGAAGAGTAGCCGGCGATGATCAGCTTTGGTCTTGCTTCCAGGGCCTGTTCACGGATCTTGTCATAATTCAATCTCTCATTTTCATCGACGGTGTAATGCACCGCCTTGAACCATTTCCCCGAGCGGTTGACCGACGAGCCGTGCGAAAGATGCCCGCCATGCAGCAGGTTCAGTCCCATAATGGTCTCGCCAAGGGGAATCAGAGCCTGATAGACCGCGTTGTTGGCCGGCGCACCGGATAAAGCCTGCACGTTGACGTAGATCTGATCCGCGTTGAAGCCGTTGGCAGCGAATGTCTCTGCTGCGCGGCGGCGCGCCAGTGCCTCAACCACGTCCGCATATTCCACGCCCTTGTAATAGCGCGGGTCACCGTTGCGGCGATAATCAGCCAGACGCGCCGGATAATCCAGGATCTCTTCTTCGCTCATCCAGCGTGTGTCCTCTTCGGGATAGCCTTCGGCGTAAATGTTCTGGAAAGCTGAGCTCAATGCTTCACGGACGGCAAGCGGTGCGCTGGACTCAGAAGGAATCAGGATTAATTTGCGGGCTTGTCGCTCAGCTTCGAGCTGGGTCAATTCATAGACATCACGATCGAGCCTGGCGAGATTGCCGCGGAACAAATAATCGGACATTACGAAACTCCTTTAGCGGGATCAAGTGGAAAGGTAAGATGAAGCGTGCAGCTAAATTGCAAACTTGTCAGACAGTTGAATTGTAGGACCGGAGGGGGGAAGGGTCAAGTGAGAAATGACACCTTCCCATTCCAGGGGCAGGCGGCAGCCTGCCCTTACAAGGTTCTTAATCCTCACGCACAAATTCAAGATCCGCTCCCGTTAGTGCAGGCGTGTTGTCGATCACGAGATCATGTGCGGGCCAGGTTTCGACTGTCATGATGTCCTCCCTCCACTAAGACGGAAACGCCTCAGCCGGTATCGGAGATCATGCAAAAGACAACACCCAATAGGGCTGCTATCCTCTTAAAGAGGCAGGCTGGTTTCCAGAATCCTGGAAACCAGCCTGCCCACCGATCATTGCGAGGACGGTGTCTGTAATGGGACGGCGATGTTCTATGATGAGGCTGCATTGATCCTGTGATGAAGCTACGATGTCTGCGATGCGGCTGCGACGTACGTGTTGAGGGATTAATGCGTCCTCGCACTGATGCCCATATTATTACTCGAAAGGGTCGTTTTGAGTCTTTACGAACAGTTTACAACTGAAAAAAACAATCAAAAGTGAAAGGTAGTCATAGTTTTCCGGCGAGTTTCAATCCACATGATTTCTCCACAGGCTGTTCATAGCTCCATGACACTCTCCCGATAAGATGTATGCAGGTTGGATATGGTCCAGCCCGATTTCACAAAAGGAGACCAAATGATGAAAAACAGAGTACTTACTTTGATCGGCGGATTCCTGGCGGTAATGCTCGTGATCGGCGTCCTGAGCGCTCCGAGTGTCTACGCCCAGAGTTCGCCCAGCGATATCTTCCACGGAAGCGGCCCGGGCGGCGGGCGCGGTCTGGGGAATGGCGTTGCTCTGCAAGCTGCTGCCGAAGCACTCGGTATGACAACCGATGAGTTGATCAACGCTCTGCGGGGCGGTAGCACCCTGGAGGAGCTGGCTGAAGAAGCCGGTGTGGATATTGAGGATGTCCACACTGCCATCCAGGAGGCGCATACGATGGAAATGCGCGAGCGCATCCAGCAGGCTGTGGGGAATGGTACCATCACGCAGGAACACGCAAATTGGCTGTTTGAAGGTCTGGAGAATGGCTTTATTGGCGGTCCCGGCCGATTTAAGTTCGGCGGCCGACACGGATTGGGGATTGGTCCCGGTCTGGAGCAGCAGACTCCCCCCTCTGAGGCAACGCAAGAGAGCAGCGGGTAGCGTAGGCTAACCAAGAATCATAAGTGGTGAGGCACTCGTGTGGCTCACCACTTTGTTTTGTGGGCGCAAAGGGACTCGAACCCCTGACCTCTTCTGTGTAAGAGAAGCGCTCTAACCAACTGAGCTATGCGCCCGTGGCGCCAAGAGCGCCATGCGCATTATACCGCGATTATTATAGCAGCCTGGAATTGTGCTACACTTCTGCGCCAGAACCACGAAATTATGACGGAGGGATCATGCGAATTGTTCGCTACGCACCGGAAGATGGCAAGAAGCCCAGATATGGATGGCTGCTCAATGACAAGGTAGGTGAGATTGGCGGGAATGTTTTTGGGCGCTATCGCCGCAAGGAAGCGGAAACACCGCTTGCCAGTGTAAAGCTGCTTGCTCCATCCGAGCCGAGCAAAATTCTTTGCATAGGAAAGAACTACGTGGAACATGCCCGGGAATTAGGGAGTGAAGTGCCCAAGGTTCCACTCATTTTTTTGAAGCCGCCTTCGTCGATCATTTCGAATGGCGACACCGTCGTCCTGCCGCCGCAATCTTCTCAGGTAGAACACGAAGGAGAATTAGTCGTTGTTATCGGTAAAGGCGGGCGCAATATTACAGTCGAGAACGCCAGAAGACATATTTTAGGCTACACGATCGGCAATGATGTGACCGCCCGGGACCTGCAACGGACCGACAACCAGTGGACCCGCGCCAAAGGTTTTGATACTTTTTGCGCCTTTGGTCCCTGGATTGACACCGATTTCGATCCAGCGGACGCCGTGCTGACCACTCGAGTTAACGGTCAGATGAGACAGATGGCATCCACACGTGACATGGTGCTGAACGTTCCCACTCTGATCGCCTACATTTCCTCCATCATGACCCTGGAGCCCGGGGATTTGATCTTTACGGGCACCCCCTCGGGGGTGGGGGAGTTGAGACATGGAGATGAGGTCGTCGTGGAGATAGAAGGACTGGGATCTCTCAGGAATCCTGTCCGCAAGGAGTAGACGAATTAAACGTTTTGATCTGGTCCATACGAGAATACTGCTATTGGCTATCACATCCGCACTTCTCTTACTGTCATGTTCGTCGGAACAAGGCTCACCTGAACCCACACATCAGGTGGCGACCGCAGGACCGACCGGCACACTCCCGCCCGGCCCCTCCCCGGCTCCTTTTAATCGATATGGCGAGACGCTTACGAATGTTACTTACTGCACCCCCGATAACATTCCACAAACCATGGATGCCTATTTTCCAGAGGCGGGCGGCCCCTGGCCTGCACTGATCTACGTCCACGGCGGGGCGTGGATGCACGGCGACAAATCCGAAGCGGCGATGTTTGCCAGGAGCATGACAGCGCAGGGATATCTGGTTGTCTCGTTAAATTATCGCCTATATCCCGCCGGGAGATACCCGGCGATGATCGAAGACGTCAAATGCGCTATCCGTTTCCTGAGAGCGAACGCGGCGGACTATAACCTTAACCCGAATCGGATTGGGGCGATGGGCGTCAGCGCGGGCGGACATCTGGTGTCGTTGGTCGGGACGTCCGACGAGAGCGCGGGAACGGATGTTGGCGAATATCTGGACTGGTCCAGCCGGGTGCAGGCAGTCGTTGCCCTGGCTCCCGTAACCGACCTGACGCGCAGCTTTCCGAACGCCGATATTGAGCTTATGCGGCAGGTCGGCTTTGGCGAGGACAACATTGTAGAAGCCAGTCCGATTTCGCACGTGACTCCGGACGATCCGCCGTTCTTGTTGATCCACGGCGACCGCGATGAGCTTGTGCCTGTGGAACAGTCTCAGCTGATGTACGATCGTCTGGTGCAGGTAGGCGTTCCGGCGCAGCTAATCATCGTCCGCAATGCAGGTCACTCCATGACCTCGACAGGTGGGACTGCAACCCCCAGCCTGGCGGAAATCAATCAAAGCATCTCGGACTTCCTGGCACGCTACCTGAAGTAATTTTCAACTGAATAAGTAGCCTGAGCCCATAAAGTGGCTGGCGACGCCAGTCCTGTTTGTTTTAGGTTAAGACAGGTAAAATTATATATAATTTGAATGTCATTGCGTGCCGATATTTGCGCTCCATGGCACCGTACGCCAGGCCAGGTGTGCGCGGAGTGCAGGTGAGTCGATTGCCTCGATCATTTCACTCCCTCGTAACGACAGAATCCTGGAGGATTCCCATGCAAGCTCACGAACTCACGGATTTGATCTCCCAACAAAAAGACGCTAACAAACTTTACCTGGAATTCCTTAAAGTCCCCGACCTCAGCGTGGGCCTCTATGTCCTCCCTTCAGGTGGCACAGATCCTCAATCGCCGCACACGGAGGATGAAGTCTATTACGTGGTGAGCGGCAAGGCGCAAATCACCGTGGCAGAGGACAGCCGGGGTGTGCAGGCGGGGTCGGTGATTTATGTGGAAAAGAATGTGGCGCATCACTTTCATTCCATTGAGGATGAATTAATTTTGCTTGTCTTTTTTGCGCCAGCGGAGTATTCAAACAAGTCATTGGCCCTGGATGAAACCCCATCCTAACACGTAGGAGCCATGTTTCAACTCAAAACTACGCCCTTTCACGAACGGACATCCAAACTTTCTCTCTCGCAAAACTGGCGGCGCTGGGCGGGATATCTGGTGATCGGGTCTTATGACCTGACCCTCGATCGCGAGTACTGGGCGATCCGAAATGCGGCGGGGTTGATCGATGTTACACCGTTGATCAAGTACATCATCAAAGGCAAAGATGCAGCAGCACTGCTGCACCGTGTCACCACACGCAATATCCATAAGATGAGCGTGGGACAGGTCTATTACACGGGTTGGTGCGACGAGGAAGGAAAGATGATCGACGACGGCACGGTTTCGCGCCTCGATGAAACCACATACCGCCTGACTGCCGCGGAACCGAATTTGCGCTGGCTACTAATGAACGCGGTTGGTATGGATGTGAATATTCGCGATGTCACGCATGACGTTGCTGCACTGAGCTTCCAGGGTCCCAACTCGAGGAAGGTGCTCGATAAGGTAACGGACACCCCGATCGACGGGTTGAAATATTTCCGCCTGATGAAGAACCAGATTTGTGGGAGGGATGTCACGATCTCACGCACGGGCTACACGGGCGATCTTGGCTACGAAATCTGGATGGATACAGCTGCCGCGCTGCCGGTCTGGGATGGATTAATGGAGGCAGGTGCGGATTATGGTATCGCGCCTGTGGGTATCCTCGCCATGGATATGGCGCGCGTTGAGGCGGGTCTGTTCATGCTCGAGGTGGACTACACTTCCACGACCCACGCCTGGATCGAGCCGCAGAAGTCATCACCCTTCGAACTGGGACTCGACTGGACTGTTGCCCTCGACAAGCCCGGCTATTTTGTCGGGCGGCGCGCACTGGAGCGCGAAAAGCGCGACGGCTCAGCCTGGAAAATGATGGGCCTCGAGGTGGAATGGGAAGGAATGGAAAAGATCTATAAGCAGGTTGGCTTACCGCCGCAAATCCCCGGGATGGCGGTGCGCGGCAGCCTGCCGATCTTGGCAGGCAACGTGCAGGTGGGCTATGCCTCTACATCGACATGGTCGCCGCTGCTGAAGAAGTACATTGCCCTTGCCCATTTGCAGAAGCCATATTACGAGGTGGGCACCAATGTCCGTATGGAGATCACCGTGGAACATCACCGCCAACACGCGCCCGCACGCGTGGTTAAACTCCCATTCTATGAGCCTGCATGGAAGAAGAAATAGTAGATAGATTTGAGAATCAGAAAATGCCAGGGCATACACCCAATACAGGTGATTTACATCCTGTTTTAATAAGCAGTGCTGGATATGGATAAAGAAAATCCATCCTCCGGGACGGATCGAATCCAGGAATGGATGGCTTTTCTTGGAACCGTCGTGTTGGTTGCGGGTCTGGGAGCCATGGCATACCTGGGACTCTATAATCGTTATTGGAGTGATGATTGGTGTTACAAAGCCGATTTTAACGATCTAGGGATGGGCGGGACATTAAGTACCTATTTTATGACGGGAGACGAGGCATTAAGAGGCTACTCGAACAATCGTTATTCTCTGACGATCTTATCCTGGCTCTTTCATGTCATGGGGATAACAGGAGCAAAACTCACTGCTCTATCAATTATTGTAGCTGGATTGTTCAGCACGTCTTTCTTAGTATTGAATCTATCGAAACTATGCGCACTGTCGATCCGGCACGTGTCCTTGTTTGTCGCAGCAACTTTCTTATACTACACCCTCTACCTGTCTCCTCAAAGATTTCAGGTTCTCTATTGGATCTCGGGTATTCATTATAGCTTTGCCGTCGTTTCAGCAATCCTTATGTTGGCGCTGATCACATATCAGATGACACGCCGGCAAAGAAGTCAGGCTGTAGATATTGTTATGGCTCCGCTGGCTCTTTTTGCCGGTGGATTATCAGAAGCAGCCTGTTCCTATTTGATTGGTCTGATCCTAATCGTGCTGGGGATCACCTGGTGGGGGAATAGGAAGAAAGCCGGTTGGGCGCCAAGGGCATATCCAACCGTCTGGATTGCTTTTGTGTTTCTCCTGGGATCCTTGCTTTTGCTGATATTATCGCCATCCAACGCAGCTCGTGTTGACTCTCTAGAGTCGGAGCCCACGGGCGTACCCAGGATGCTTTTCCTGTCGTTCCGCTTTTCATTCGAAACGATGTTGAATCTGATCAAGAGCCAGTTCGTTCCCTATGTTGTTTTCGTAATTACCTTCGTATCTCTTCCTGTCTTGTTTGCCCGATCGACCGCGGGAGAGTCTTTCTCCATGGCAAAGATAGGGCTAATGATCGCCGGGACATTGGTCATTGTCTGGGTACTGAGTTCATCCAGCTATGCGCCCAGCGTGTACTTTTATGGTACCCCTCCCGATCCACGTGGCAGGTTGCTCGCACACTTCACCGCGCTGGCCGGTCTGGCGTTTGTCTCCTGGCTTTTGGGCACGGCGATCAAGAATCAAGCTCAACGTCATGTGTTCATGACGATTGCACTGCTTGGAATTGTCCTCCATACGATCTACACCGTCCGGTCAATCAGTAATGTTTACTCGGAAGCGGGTGGTTTCATCCATCGTGCACAATTGTGGGACGAGCGGGATGCAGATATCAAAGCGGCCAAGGCGCAGGGCGAGACCCGGCTCGAGGTTGTGGTGATTGACATGCAAGATGTCAACGTTCGGGATATCATGGGATCAAGCGTCACAGATCGCGGCTGGGTTACCACCTGCGGCAGCCGATACTATGGTCTTGAAGCCATCAGGGCTGCTCCGCCTTAATTAGACAAGAAAGAAACTCTATGAAAGCAAATCAGTATGATCCAATGATCGGTCGGCAGAGATGAAGAATCCAAAAAATGAGTATCTTCCACGAACCTGGACCGATCCCCGTATTGAATTCAGAAACTCACAGATCAGCGGTAGCGGGATGTTTGCGCGCCAGGCGATTCGGAAAGACGAAACGGTTTGCATTGTCGGCGGGCTAGTGATGACAGACTCTGAGTTTGCAGACTTCCAGGTGACCCATCCGTTTTACAACTCCATTCAGATTGATGACCATCTACATCTGGTGGAAGACCCGGACGTCACTCGAAATCTGGAAGGTTCCATGAATCATTCGTGCGACTCAAGCGCCTGGATGGCAGATGCAGCAACACTGGTCGCACGCCGGGACATCGAGGCTGGAGAAGAAGTCACCGTGGACTATGCGTTGTTTACTACACAATCCAACTGGATGTTAGATGCTCGATGTCGCTGCGGCTCGCCACATTGTCGCCGTATCGTTACGGGAGATGACTGGAGGAGAACCGATGTTCAGGAAAGATATCGGAATCACTTCTCTCCCTTTATCAATCGCCGAATTGAGAGACCGATGAAAGGCAGTGTTCATGGCAGCTAATCAATACGATGCAATCATTATTGGCGGTGGACATAATGGATTGGTTGCCGCGGCGTACCTGGCGCGCGCAGGCAAGAAGGTCGTCGTACTCGAGCGCAGGCACATCGTCGGTGGAGCTGCCGTGACGGAGGAGATCTTCCCCGGGTATAAATTCACCGAGTTTTCATACGTTGTGAGCCTGCTGCGCCCCGAGATCATTCGTGACCTGGACTTGCCCAGGCATGGATTGAAGATCCTGCCATTGCCGAGCACGTTCACTCCCACAGGAAAGGGAGACTATCTCGCCTCCTGGGATGACCACGACCTGACCCGCCAGGAGATATATCGCCACTCACCAAAGGATGCCGAAGCCTATGATGAATACGCCCGCGCCATGGCACGCGCCGCGAAAGCCATTAAGCCGATCATCAACCTGATCCCGCCTGACCCCTCTTCTCTCTCTCCTCGTGACTTAATAGGCCTGCTCAAGGTCGGTCAATATGCGGCGAGCCTCTCCGAAAAAGAACTTTATGCCATTGCTAAGCTTGCCACGCAGTCTTCGGCGGACCTGCTCGAAGAGTGGTTCGAGACCGACGCCTTAAAGGGGACGAAAGCCGCCAGCGGGATCATCGGCACCTTTCTCGGTCCGCGCTCGCCGGGGACGGCGTACGTGTTGCTCCATCATTATATGGGCGAGATCGACGGGGCTTTCCGTGCCTGGGGCTTCGCCAAGAACGGCTCGGGCGGCGTGAGCGGCTCTATCCTCAATGCAGCGGAAGCGCTCGGCGTCGAGATACGGGTCAACGCCGGCGTGCAGCAGGTCAGCGTCAGGAACGGACGCGCTGTAGGCGTTGTCCTGGAAAGCGGCGATGAGCTCGATTCAAGGGTTGTCATGTCCGCGGCAGATCCCAAGCGGACCTTCCTGCAGTTCGTGGAATCCAGGTACTTGCCCGACGAGTTTGTCACATCCATACAGAATTTTCGCACGCGTGGCTCGTCGGGAAAGGTCAACATCGCCTTGAGCGAACTGCCCAATTTCACGGCCTTGCCGTTCAACGGCAAGGGACAGGACTCACTTCTGCACCGCGGCGCGGTGTCGATCAGCCCGAGCATCGACTACATCGAGCGCGCCTATGACGATGCTAAGTACGGGCAGATCTCGCGCCGGCCCTACCTCGACATGATCTTCCCCTCCATGATCGATCCGGACATGGCGCCGCCCGGACAGCATGTAATGTCGTGCTTCGTGCAATATGCCCCCTACGATCTGGATGGCGGCTGGAATGACCAACGGCGGGATGAGCTGGGTGAGGCGGTCATCTCGACCATTGAAGAGTATGCGCCAAATATTCGCAAATGCATCGTCGGCATGCAGGTCATCTCTCCGAAGGATATCGAATCTATTGCGGGTATTACAGGCGGCAACATTTTCCACGGCGAATTGTTACTGCACCAGATCTTTTTCCTGCGCCCCGTCCCGCAATGGGCAGACTTCCGCACGCCGCTGAAGGGCTACTACTTCGGTGCGAGTGGCGCACACCCGGGAGGTGGTGTGATGGGCGCAGCAGGGATGCTGGCGGCGAAGGAAATTTTGAAGGATGGGAATTTCTAATCACGGAGATACCAAGGCGTCGAGCTTATACATCTCTGTCTTTCAGGATTCTGAGGTCAAATCATGGCGAATCATTACGATACCATCATCATCGGCGCCGGGCATAATGGCCTGGTCGCGGCGACGTATCTTGCGAAGCAGGGGAAAAAGGTCATAGTCCTCGAGCGTCGCTCCATCGTCGGCGGTTCCGTCGTGACGGAATCCCTGGGCGAGGGTTTTACGGTGGACTCAGTGCAGACCGGCGGACGTCTGCGACCTGACATTGTCAAGGATTTGAGGCTTCCGTTGCCAAGAACGGATGAGAAGCCGGACTTTATATCTCTCGTTAGTCAAGCGGTAAGCGCAACCTATAAGGATCATCTCATTATGGATGCTGATCCTGCCAAAGCGGCGGAATCCATCAAGCACTTTTCCGAAAAGGATGCGAGCCGCTGGCCAGAATTTGTTCGGTTCATGAACATGGCAACTCATATTCTGGATGTGGCGTATGCCACCATCATGCCGCGCTTGCCGAAGGAAATGAGCTGGAGCGAAGGCTATGGCTTGCTGGAGCTGGGACTCGATCTCCGCCTGGCCGGCCGCAAGGATATGCTCAACTTTATCCGCGCCCTGCCGATGACCGCGCAGGAGCTGGTGGAAGAGTATTTTGAATCGGAGACCGTCAAAGCGGCAATCGCATCTGTGGCAATTCATGGTTCCACCCTGGGACCCATGTCGGCAGGGACAGGCTACACTCTGATCCACAACTGGCTCAATCGCGGCGGGCCGGCGCATGTCCATGTCGGAAGGGCGGGGGAGATTACTTCTGCACTTGCAGATGCGGTGAGAGCCTGGGGAGGTGAGATCCGTTGTGACGCTGAAGTGAAGTGTATACAGGTAGACAGGTATATGTGCAAAGGTGTGGTCCTGGCAAATGGGGAAGAGATCCACGCTGAAAATGTCATTTCGTCGGTGGACCCGAAGCAGACATTCCTGACTCTGGTCGGACCGCTCAACCTCCCCCCCGAATTCGTCTGGAAAGCTCAATCCATCAAAATGCGCGGCTCTGTAGCGAAAATTCATTTGCTCACAGACGGGACGCACCGTATCCCAAAGGGAACAGTCGTTCTTGCGCCCTCTATAAAGCACCTGGAAAAAGCTTACGATGCCGCAAAATATGGGGAGATTTCGGAAAAGCCTTATCTCGAAGTGACGACCACGGGAAACGTCGTGAGTATTCACTTTCAGTTTGCACCGTATGAATTGAGAAATAGCGATTGGAATATAGAACGAGAAAAGATCGAGAGACTTGCGCTGGATACGCTTTCGGACTACTTTCCCCATCTCAAATCTTCCATCCAAAATCAAAAATCGATTACCCCCCTGGACCTTGAACAAAGCTACGGCCTCACCGAAGGCGACCTCAACCACGGGCAGCTCATGCTCGACCAGTTCCTCTTCATGCGCCCGATACCGGGCTGGTCCAATCACCGGACGCCGATCGATAATCTATATCTTTGCGGAAGCGGGGTTCACGGCGGAGGCGGCGTCAGCGGCGCGCCGGGACGAAATGTGGTGAAGGTTCTGAAATAGGAGTCCGGTCACGCCCTGTGGGTCAACTCCGAGAGCGTCGAGTCCAGGCCTGACCTGATCTTTTATTTGAACAACCAGACGACTTCGATGGGGGCGGACGCATGTAAAACACCTTCTTCACAGCTTTAAGGGTTGCCGCATACGTGGATGGATCGGTGAAATCGAAACGAACGGTTTCTACGGTATTGCCGAACCTCTCTTTGAGCTCGCCTGCATCAATATCTGCCGCGCGAACAATCTGTCCTATTGTGCCCAGGGTTTTCACAATTTCTGCGCCCACACTTCCAAGCGCACCAGGAACCAGAATGGGTGGCAGGTTCTTTTCTCCTCACTTGATTTTATATAGACCAGTCATTATAATAACGCCGTTCTGGAGAACTGAATAGATGACGAAAAGCAGAGGTTCGGATGAGAAATGCCCGTGACCAAATTTTACAAACGACCTGCGACCTTTTGGAAAAACAGGGCTATCACGGTACCGGCTTGAATGAGATCGTGAAAGAGAGCGGTGCACCGAAAGGGTCGCTCTACTACTATTTCCCAGAAGGGAAAGAACAGATCACAGCCGAGGCAGTTCTGCAATCGGGTCGAGTTGTTTCGGAGCGGATTCGCACCGGGCTGAAGGGAAGCAACAGTGCACCGAAAGCCATTTACGATTTTATTATCCAAATAGCGGAAAACGTGGAGCGCTCCGGTTTTGCGGCGGGCGGTCCCCTGACGGCTGTAGCCATGGAGACTGCCACTCAGTCGGAACGCATCAATCTTGCCTGCCGCGAAGCCTACGGGATGCTGCTGGGTGCCTTCAAAGAAAAGCTGCTCGAAAACGGATTTTCTAAGACCAGAGCCGAGGAACTCGGAACATTTGTCACCGCCTCCATTGAAGGTGGGATTATTCTTTCCCGTGTCTCTCATACCGCCGATCCTCTGCGGCTGGTGGCACAGGAGCTCAAGACATTATTGTCCATCTCAGTGCAGGATTAACCAGCAAAGAAATTAAAGGAGACAAAATGAGAATTGTTGTTTTCGGAGCTTCACGCGGGGTGGGGCGAAATGTGGTGGAACAGGCATTGCAGGCTGGGCATCAGGTGACTGCCTTCGTTCGCACGCCATCTGCATTTGCTGTGCAGCACCCAAATTTGACCGTTGTCCAGGGTGACTCGATGGATGCCGCGGCGGTGGAGAAGGCAGTTGCGGGACAGGGTGCCGTCATCAGCGCGCTGGGACCCACCCGTCCGCCAGTACCCGGTATGATGGAGACATCTGCAAAGAACATCGTGACGGCGATGAAGAAGCACGGTGTCCAGCGTTTAATCTCGACGACCGGTGCAGGTGTGCGCCAGCCTGAGGATCAACCCAAGCTGAGCGACCACGTGATTCGCGTGCTGTTAAACCTGCTTGCAAAGAGCGTCGTGCTCGACTCAGCCGCCAACGTAAGGGTCATCCAGGATTCCAACCTGGATTGGACCGTAGTCCGCTTCCCGCGCCTGGTGGATGGCGAGCGCACGGGCAAAGCCCACCCCGGGTACGTAAACAGGACCTCAAGCACAAAACTCTCGCGAGCCGATGCCGCTGATCTTGTACTGAAGGAACTTGTGGAAAATAAGTGGCTGAGAAAACTGCCTGTTGTCAGTTATTAGTCTACAGCGATATGAGCTTCAGCGGACGGCTGGATCATCGATCCAGCCGTCCGTTTTATTTTCGCCCTGTTAGCACCAAGGCGCGCGGGTCCCGTCCGAAGGCGAGCCGCTTTGCCCAGGTGCTGGGGAAGGCTCGTAGCTCATGATGACTCATGAACAGGGGAGCCTTCACTGCCCAGCCTGTCCGGCACAGATTGTTGTAGATGGTGTAGGCTCCCGCTTCGAGCGTTGAGCCCGCTTCTGCGAGCGCGCCGCCATTCAGACGCAGATCCAGCGTCGCGTTGCGCTGCATGACCGATTCAAGTCCATCCATCACCGCCGACTCGCCGACGAGCAAACTGTCCAGCAGGCTGCCCCACGGGAAGTTGATGGCGACGTGTGAAATCAAACCGCTCAATTCCTTCGGCAAACTCTGGGCGCTCGCAATCACGAAAAGCAGGTTTTTGAGTCTCGCCTGCGAATGCTCGCGCAGGTTTTCGCGGCAGGCGTCCAGGCCGATGATGAACCAGCTGGAAAATTGCCCGGCGAGAGTACGCGCGTAGCGGCCGTCACCCGTTCCCAGATCCAGAAGAACGTGATCGTAGTCGGTAAGCTGTTTTTGAAATTCATACAAACCCAATTCCCGGGTCTTCCTACCCTGAATCGTTTCCATGAGAAACCTCCATTCTGTCGAGTTGAGAGATTGAGACAGAATGGAGCCAGGGCGGACCACGGGCTTCGAAATTAACCGAAAATAGACGGCCGCGTCAGGCACCGTCCAGGTCATCTGGTGTAGGTTTTTTATGAATTAAGGGAAATACAAAATAGACCCAGTGGGTCTGGCAGAGGAATAGTCTCTGCGCTGCTAGCGCTTAGCAGGGGGGACGAGCGAGGAACTTGTTCATAGTGAAAACATTATAACATTATCAATATGTAGATGGATTAAAGATTCTTACGGGGACTTCTCGTAGATCCGGACGTAATCCACGTACAAAAACTGCGGGAAAACAGTCGTGGCATCAGGATAACCAGGCCACCTGCCGCCCACCGCCAGATTCAGAATGATGAAGAACGGATGGTCAAAGATCCACTCGTCAGGAACATCCGCGGGCGTGAGCTTGAAGTATTCTCGATCGTCGAAATACCAGCGGATCTCGTTTTCTTCCCACTCGATGGCATACACGTGGAAATCATTCCGGAGCGAATCGGCGGAAACCGTGATATTCGAGCCGACGCCGTCCCCACCGGAATAACCGGGAGCATGGACTGTGGCATAGACATGGTCTGGCTCCCGCCCAATAAATTCCATGATATCAATTTCACCGGCTGCGGGCCAGCCCTTCTGGTACAGATTATCGCCGAGCATCCAGAATGCTGGCCAGATACCCTGCCCGTAGGGCAGCTTGAGGCGGGCTTCGATGCGCCCGTATTGCCAGGCGTGAAGACCCTGGGTCTTGAGCCGCGCTGAGGAATATTCTCGCCCGCGAATCAGCTCCTCTTCCTGCCGCGCTTCGATAACAAGCATCCCGTTCTCGACCCTCACATTCTCAGGCCGGTTGGTATAGGCTTGCCACTCCTGATTTCCCCAACCGTTGCCGCCAATGTCGAAAGTCCAGTTCTCCAGATTGAGCTCCTCCCCTTCGAATTCGTCATGCCAGACGACTTTCCAGCCACTGCGATCCCATTCGGCTGTCGGAGTAGATTCAGGTGTTGCCACGGCACAGGCTCCCAGAAGCATAGGAATGGAGACAAGAGCATACAGTCTTTTGAACATTGTTCATCCTCTGTCTCCCAAGTATATCTCGCTTCAACCCCTACAAGAAAACATCCGAAGTCCTGACAAAGGACCTCGGATGCTCAAATTCATATCTGGGCTACGACTTAAGTGTTTTCCTGTGAGATTTCTTTCACCACTTCGGCTGTCTTAGTCGGGGCATCGACTCGGGTGGCTACATCAGCCTGGGAGATGATGCCCAACAGCTCCATATTCTCACCGACCACTGGAATACGACGCAGCTGGAATTGCGCCATAGCCTGCATGGCAACCTCAACGTCGTCGTCGGCCCGGCAGGTCACAAGCTTTTTCGACATCACATCGCCGACGCGAGTTGCTTTGGCGTCCTGCCCTTCCGCAATCACCTTGAGAACAAGATCACGGTCCGTGACAATGCCGACGAGCGTTTTGGACTCATCATTTTCCACGATGAGGACCGGGCCAATATCTTCTCTCTTCATTAGCTGTGCTACTTCGACGACGCTGTCGTTCGAAGTGGCTGTCACCAGATCTCGGGTCATGACATCACTACACTTTTTCATAAGATTCTCCTTCTCTCTTTCGAGAATTTCGCAAAGTCCGGTGTGAGTGCCGGCTCACTATCTTCGAAAGGATGTGGAAGGCGGTAATGCCCGCCTGGCTCCACCCAGTAGATATGCCATCGCGACTCCTGCCACGAAACCGCCGATATGCGCCATGTACGCTACGCCGCCTTCGCCTTGCGAGCCTGCTGTAAAGACGCTAACCTGAGCGAAGATTTGCAGCAGGAACCAGAGTCCAATGGCTATCAGCGCAGACATGGGAACGATCATCCGTCCCATGAGCATACGCACCTGTCTCCCCGGGAACATAATCAGGTATGCACCGAGCACACCTGCGATCGCACCGGATGCGCCGACGTTTGCCACGCTCGATCCCGCGCTGATCGCCAGCTGTGCAAAGGTGGCAGCCAGACCGGACAAAATATAAAAGACAAAAAACAGCCCGTGCCCAAGCCGGTCTTCGACGTTATCTCCAAAGATCCACAGATAGAGCATATTCCCCAGCAGGTGCGCCCAGCCGGCATGCAAGAACATGGCGGTGAATAGTGTGGCAAAATCACCGACCGGATCCGCTAAGAACCGGCTCGGTACAAATGCCCAGCGCTGAATAAACTCCTCGCCATTGCTGAGCTCCAAGAAGAACACCAGTACATTAATGGCGATCAGGATGTAGGTCACAAAGGGCGTAATTCTACGACCGCTATTATCATCACCCAATGGCATCATAGTGCATTGTTCCTTTCTCGAGATGGCTAGGCAGGGATCATACGCACCCTTTTATGCTATAACGTTCCGCCTGTAACTCTGTTACTGTAGATATGATCTTTACAAAGAGTGCAGTTGACTTGGTGAACGTTTATCTGCTTGAAAATCAAAACATCCCAGGTCTTCAGACCTGGGATGTTTTGATTTTACTTCTTGATCTTGAGCACGACCCCGTTTTGGGATGGATCATGAACGAGTAGTCCCTCCTTCGTCTGATTAGCAAGAATACCAGCATTCTCGACCCGCGCAATCACTTCATCCAGCGCTTTCTGATCGGGCAGCTCCACAGCGAACTGACGAAGTCCCAGTGCGTCGGCTGGGGGCGGGGGAGCGCCTTCCCCCTGCCAGGTATTCAGCCCAACGTGGTGGTGATAGCCTCCGGCAGAGACGAACGCCATGCGGAACGGTCTGGCGATCCCCATCAGGTCGAATCCGATGATGCCGTGATAAAACGCCACCGCTTCGTCGATATCCCGGATGTGCAGGTGGATATGTCCCATGCGCGTCTCAGGCGGGATGGAGACATCGAGCCGGTCATCCTCCTTGAGATGGGTCAGCAGCGCGTTCACGTCGAGTGGCTCGCGCCCATTACTCAAGGAACCATCTGCGCGGCGCGTCTCGTAGACACCGTTCGCTAGAGTCCAGGTGCCATCTTCTGGAGACTCGCAGTAAAGCTCGATGCCGTTGCCTTCGGGGTCATCGAGATACGTAGTCTTCGTCATGATGTGATCGGTCGGGTAGTTGGCATATTTCAAGACGATCAGGCGGGCAATCGCGCGCGCCAGCTCGCGCCGATTGGGGAACAAGACCGCAAAGTGATAGAGACCGGTCACGCCGCGATAGCGCTTCAAATCCTGTTCTTCCTTCAAGTGTAGCAGGTCTGCGCCGCCGGCACCGAGTCCAGCCTCGTGACCCTCGCGCCAGTGCAGCTGAAATCCCAGCGCCTGCTGGTAAAAGGTAATCTGGTTCTCAAGGCCCGCAACCCTGAGGGATACCACGCCGATCTGTGTGGCGGGATGGATGGAATATTCTGTTTTCGTTTCCGAGTTTGATAAGGTTGTCATACACAGCTCCTAACATTTATGACTCACTCCCATGACAGGCATGCAAGTGCTACGTTGGTTCTTAACGGTAATCCGTCAGATTCATAAGTTGTAATAGCCTGCGGATCAGGGTTCCCTTGTGCTTATGCGGATAAGGTTTATCAGCCGGTACCGGCACATTGAGGAACGAACAAAGCGGTCCCCAGCCCTGACGGGCTTCGAAGATGAGCAAGCGCTCCGATGGAACCACACGTTTGACTTCCTCGATATGGTTTTTAAAAATCTCGGTCGCGTGCATTTTGTCTTCCAGCTGGTTCTGAAAAACACCCTGCCAGAGAGCACTTTCCATAGCTATCAAAAACTGGTGCAGGGTTGGGACCATTCTCGTGATTTGCAGCACAAACGCGCGGCGGGCCTGGTAAAAAGTCGTCATCATACTGCGGTGCCAGCTTTCGGGGTCCCGGACGGTGAGGATGATTTTTGCTTTCGGGTATACAGCCATCAGATCCCTGTAATAAGCGGCGACCGGCCAGTCCACAGCAGACTGGTACCCGTTGAATAATGTCTGCCAATCCGGCTTGCCGCCCCGCAAAATCCGCGACCATTGTTTCATATGGCCAGGCTTCCTGAGGATCTCGACCATATGGTAGCACTTTCCAAACCCAAGTTCCTGGAGTGCCGTCTTCAGTGAAAGAGTTCCTGTTCTTCCGAACCCTGCCCCGATCACTTTCAATGCCATTGATCTCCTTGTACTCTGAGATCGCCATAAGATAGACGACTTGAGAACAGTCTTGCTTTCCCTTAAGCTAGCTATACGTGTTTGGCGCCAACCTGCGCCCGGACCGCGGGGACCACCTCTCTGGCGAACTTTGCGAGCTGATTCTCACCCTCTGCCCACAGGACAAACGTGTCAAACCCATAGTTGAGGGCAAGGTTTGCTAACTCATCTGCCCACTGATCCACGGGTCCGTGGAACATGCCGTTCGAGGAGCCAGCTGTGATATTTCCATTTACATTGAGGATCCGGCGGATTCTGCCGGGGTCACGGCCCGCTGTTACAGCAGCCTCGTCGAGACGCCTGCTCATCTCCGCAATCTTGTTTAGATCGCCCCGGAACGAGGGGACCCAGCCGTCCGCCACTTCTCCAGCCAGCTTGAGCGCTTGCGGGCCTGTTACGCCGAGCCAGATGCCGATGGGATGGGCAGGCACGGGTCCGGAATGGGCACCGCGCAGCCGGTAATAACTCCCGTCGAAGCGCAGGTTGCGGTCGCCGCTCCATACTCTCCGGATCACTTCGATCGCCTCCCGCAGGGCTGCCAGTGCTGCACCGGGCGTGCGGCGCGGCCCGCCATAGGCTTCGATAGCCTCCCAGAACGCGCCCGCGCCCAGACCCAGCTCAAAGCGGCCGCCGCTTAGCACGTCGATACTGGCGGCCGCTTTTGCCATCATGGCTGGGGAACGCAGCGGCAGGTTCGCCACATCAGGAAATAGGCCGACCCGTGAAGTGGTCGCCGCGATCATACTGAGTAGCGTCCAGGTGTCCACGAACCGCCGTTGGTAGGGATGATCTTGTATTCCAATATAATCCAATCCGAGTTTTTCCACGTCTTGCGCGATAGAAAGCAAGGGAGACTCGGCATTCGGGATCAGGAAGTATCCAAATTTCAGCGGCTGAGCGGTGGTTGCCATCGAGTCTCTCCTTGCGCTTTCAATTCATTTTCTTTCAGGTCGGGCGTTGTTCAGCTCAATATTTTTATTGCGCTTGCATAGTTCGTGCCGAGGTTGCCCTGAGTTACGATGTGCAGGAACTGCATGCCCTCGACCTGGCGGGCGCGGCTTAACGGGCCGGCATCCACCGGTCGCATGCCTGCATCCTCTACGATCTGAGCAACCTTACTCTTCGCTTCCTCGTCATCGCCTGCGATAAACACGTCTAACGGCTGACCGGCTACCTTGCCATCACGAAGCGTACTGGCATAGGTTGTGTTGAAGGCTTTGACAACCTTGACCTTTGTTCCGGCGGCCTTGGCAACATCTTCCGCCGAAGAGGAGTCGGGTGCGGTGACCAGTCCATCGTAGCTGGAATTCACAGGGTTGGCTATATCGACCACAGTCTTGCCTTTTAGCTTTTCGCCGAGCTGTTTCGCGACTTCGATGTTGGTTCCATACCAGAGTGCCAGCACGACTACATCTCCGGGCTCGACCCTATCCGTAGTTGTAGCAGACACTTGCACGTTGTTCTTTGCAGAGGCGCGGATTTCGTCCGCGGCCTCCCGGGCGCTCTCAATCGTTCTGCCCACGAACGTGACCGAATGTCCGCCCGCCACAGCGCGCGTACCGATTGCACGTCCCATATTTCCGGGACCAATAATTGTTATGTTCATCTTACGCTCCTTCCAGACATAATATGTGTACTAGGATTAACGACTCAAGGCAGTAACCATTATGAACTGAGCCGCGCAGCTGGCTAGCTTAATATCTTAATTGTGCTTGCCCAGTTCGTCCCCAGAGTGCTCTGAGTGACGATATGCAGGAACTGCATCGCTTCGATCTGGCGGGCACGGCTTAAAGGACCGGTGTCGATGGGACGCATACCGCCATCCTTTACGAGCTCGGCAACCTTGTTCTTTGCCTCTTCATCATCACCCGCAATGAACACATCAAGGGGCTGGCCAGCGACCTGGCCTGCCACCAGGGTACCCGCATATGTTGTGTTGAACGCCTTGACTACTTTTGCCCCGGCAGCTATCGCCCTGGCGACATCTTCTGCGGAGGAGGAGTCCGGTGCCGTGGCAAGGCCATCAAAGGATGAATTCAATGGGTTGGCGATATCCACGACAACTTTGCCTGCCAGCTTTGAGCCCAGTTGTTTCGCGATCTCAATATTCGTACCGTACCAAACCGCCAGCACAACTACGTCTCCGAGCTCTGCCTGCCTCAGGCTGGCGGTGGAGACCCGTCCGGCGTTCCCGGCTGCAGCCCTCACTTCAGAAGCGGTTTTCTCGGCGGTTTCGGGATTCGCGTCCACAAATGTGACCGAGTGCCCTCCCGCAACCAGGCGGGTGCCAATGCCGCGCCCCATATTTCCAGCTCCAATAATTGTTACATTCATCTTGACTCTCCTTACGTCTTGTGATATTATACTATTGTTGCATAAGCAACATATGTTGCGTAGTATACTAATGTTGCTTAAGTAGGTCAATCGTCAAATCTCGATTTTTGTTGACTAAGCAACACCGGAGCCAAAATGTTGACCAATCCGAATAAAGAGAACGAAAAGCTGGATCCCCGCGTAAAACGCACGCGCAACTTGATCCTCCAATCCTTCAGCCACCTGTTGGCAGAAAAGAGTTTCGACGCTATTTCGGTGCAGGATGTTACTGGCAGGGCCCAGATCAACCGCGCCACGTTTTATAAACACTTCGTGGATAAATATGCCTTGCTTGACCACTGGGTCGAACAGCAGTTCAAGCAAGAAATTGAAGCGCGCATGCTGGATGTATGTCATTACACTCCCGACAATTTGCGCATGTTAATCATCACGGTTTGCGAATTTATTTCAAAAATACAGACCGACTGCGTGCAGTCGCAACGTCAATTCGAGCCTCTGATCGAAATGCAAGTGAAGAATCAGGTCTTTGAGCTGCTCAGTGTGTGGTTGCAGAAAATGAAGCCTGCGCTGCCTACAGAGATCCCTGCCACAGTTGCAACCTGGGCGATTTATGGACTTGCTTCGCACTACAGTCATGCCAAAAAACGAACTGCGCTTGAAAAGTTTGTTGATGAGGCATTACCACTGGTCGCGGTGAACCTCGAGCAGTTTGCATAACAACAGAAGGATTTTATGGACAACATCCGCAGCCTATAGGCTGCGGATGTTTAGCATTTGGGATCGTGCTTTCACAGAGGGCTTTTCTCGGTTATAATTCAGTGACTGAATTTTGGAATCCATGGACTCCCCTAACGAAGAGCTTCGCGAGCTGACCCTCCTTGAAAACATCGAAAGCGATCCAGATGTCAACCAGTCCACGCTTGCCACCCAGTTGGGTGTGGCTGTGGGGACGGTCAACTGGCATCTCAAGCGTCTGATTGCCAAAGGATATGTCAAGGTAAAGCGTGCCGAGCGTAAGAAGCTGCGCTATATCATCACACCCGAAGGGATTGCCCTGCGCGCCCGCCTGGCCGTGGATTACGTGGAGCGGTCGTTTTCCCTGTATCGCAAGACGCGCCAGCGAGTGAGTGAGTATTTATCCCATGTGAAGGATACCGGATACAACCGTGTGCGAATTGCCGGGAAGGGCGATGTTGCCGATATCTGTCGCCTGACCTGTCTCGAGCACGGGATTGAAGTTGTAACCGATAAGGACGTGCCTGTCCTTCAAGTGGATGGTTTTAAAGTCTCGCTGAGGATGGAGGAAAAGGAATGAGTGACCGCCACGTGTTTATTACAGGGGGCGCAGGCTATATTGGTTCACTCCTGACCTCGGAACTGCTCCGGGCGGATTTTCGCGTGACCGTCCTGGATTCGCTGCTCTTTGGCGGCGAGTCGTTAGTTCCTTTTTTGCATCATCCTAACTTCCACTTTGTGAAGACAGATGTGACCGAGCCGCGCGCCATCAAGGATTCGCTGCGAGATGGATGGCAGAAACCGGATGCGGTGATTCACCTGGCCGCGATTGTAGGGTTTCCCGCCTGCCAGGCGGTCGGCAGGCAAGTGGCATGGAGGTATAACGTCGAGGCAACCAAGAGGGTTTTCGGGCAAGCTGTCGAGCTGGGTGTGGAGCGCTTTGTCTTCTCGTCTACTTACAGCAACTATGGTTTCTCACCGGATGGGCAACCGGTCACCGAAGAATCGCCGCTGAATCCCCAGTCGTTGTATGCAGAGACGAAGATTGCTGCAGAGGAATACCTGATGACCCAACGCGAGGCTTCCTGCGCGCCGTTAATCTTTCGGTTCGCAACTCTCTATGGAATTTCACCGCGCACACGCTTTGACCTGATCGTCAACCAGTTTGTACTGGAGGCATTCACCAGGCGTATGCTGATCATTTATCAGCGGGGTTATTCGCGTTCCTTTGTCCATATTCGTGATGTGGCACGCGGCGTGTTGATGGGATTGGAAGCGGAGCGCTCGAAGATCTGCGGGGAGATTTTTAACCTGGGGACGGATCACGGAAACTACTCGAAAGACGATATCGTGAGACTCATTCTCAAACGCATGCCGGAAACAGTCGTTGAGTACAAGGACCTGACCTTTGGCGGCGATATGCGCGATATCACGGTCTCGTTTGCCAAGATTAAGAACGTCTTGGGATTTGACACTGCCCTGGATGTCGATGATGGCATCCGCGAACTGTGGCAGGCACTAAAGCTGGGCATTATTCGCAACCCGAATGATGAACGATACCGAAATGCTCAGTTTATTGTGCAATAGTGTTATGTCGCTGCGAGGAGGGGCCCTGAAGGGACGACGTAATACTCTTCTCTTCACAGAGACCAGGAGAATTCATGGCTGAAAATTTCTGGCAAGACAAACGCGTCATCGTTACAGGCGGCTCAGGTTTCTTGGGATCCTTTGTCGTCGAAAGACTCAAACAGCGCGGTACAACCGACATTTTTGTCCCACGCTTGCAGAACTACAACCTGGTCGATCCGAACGATGTCCGCCGTTTATATGCCGATACGCTGAAAGATGTAGATCCAAAATATGCTGTTGTGATCCATCTGGCTGCTAATGTAGGGGGGATTGGCGCCAACCGCGAGCACCCCGCCGAGTTCTTCTATGACAACCTGATGATGGGCACCGAGTTGATGCACCAGGCTTATAAGAACGGCGTGGGCAAGTTCGTTGCCATCGGAACGGTGTGCGCCTATCCCAAGTTCACACCGGTCCCGTTCAAGGAAGATGACCTCTGGAACGGTTATCCCGAGGAGACCAACGCGCCATACGGGCTTGCTAAAAAGATGATGCTGGTGCAGGCCCAGGCTTATCGCCAGCAATATGGTTTCAATGCTATTTTCCTGTTGCCGGTGAATCTCTACGGGCCGCGTGATAATTTCAATTTGCAATCATCGCATGTTATCCCCGCTCTGATCCGCAAAGCCATGGAGGCCTGCGAGCGCGGCGAGCAGGAGCTTCCGATCTGGGGTGATGGCTCACCGACGCGCGAGTTCCTCTACGTGGAAGATGCCGCCGATGGGATCGTGACTGCGGCAGAGAAGTATAACGGCGACCAGCCCGTCAACCTGGGCTCCGGGTATGAGATCTCGATCAAGGATCTGGCAGAGCTGATCGCCCGGCTGACCGGTTTCGACGGCAAGCTTGTCTGGGAGACCGACAAGCCCAATGGCCAACCCCGCCGCGGCCTCGACGTGACGCGCGCCAGGGAATATTTCGGCTGGAGCGCCCAGGTCCCGTTCGAAGAAGGCATCCGCCGCACGATCGAGTGGTACAGAGAAAATCGTGACAAAATAGAGTAACTTGCATTCGTTGCGAGGAGGGCGCTCTCAACGACGAAGCAACCCTCCATAACCAGGAGATTGCTTCGGTCGCTGAAGCTTCCCTCGCAATGACATCAGCCTATCATGACTGAACTCGCCAAACAAGAACCAACGACAATTTACATCAAACCTTCCAGAGGACTTGCCGCGCTCAATCTGCGCGACCTGTGGATTTATCGCGAGCTGGTCTTCTTTATGGTCTGGCGCGATGTCAAGGTGAAATATAAACAGACTCTGCTTGGCATGGCATGGGCGGTGGTCCAGCCCGTTATGACCATGCTGGTATTCACCTTCGTATTCGACAGAGTGGCAAACCTCCCGACTGACGGCATTCCCTATGAAGTATTTTCTTTTACTGCTCTGCTTCCGTGGGGATTATTCGTCACGGCGCTGAATCAGGGCAGCCGTTCCTTGGTTGCGCATAATAATATGGTGACTAAGATCTACTTCCCGCGCTTAATTTTGCCCATGTCTTCTGTATTTGCCGGTCTCGTCGATTTCGCGATTGCCTTTGTCATTCTGATTGGGTTGATGATCTACTTTGGAGTCGTGCCAGCCTGGCATTTATTATGGACCCTGCCATTGTTTCTTTTGCTCGCCATCATTACGGCGCTTGGTGTGGCGTTGTGGCTTTCAGCAATCAATGTGAGGTATCGGGATGTTAACCATGCGTTGCCCTTCCTGACCCAGTTCTGGTTGTTTGCAACCCCCGTTGCCTATTCCTTCTCGACGCTTTCAGAAAATTTGCAGATTGCCCTTTCTCTCAATCCGATGACCGGCGTGGTAAACGGGTTCCGCTGGGCGCTGCTGGGCGCGGGGAACGGTCCCGATATTACTCTGTGGATCTCAGTAGTCATTTCCCTGCTAATTTTCATCTCGGGACTCTTTTACTTTCGCAGCATGGAAAAGACCTTCGCAGATACTATCTAATCAACCAGTCATTGCGACGAGCAAAGCGACGAAGCAAAGAACGCTCACAATGACATTAATAAACTCTATGACGATAGCAATCAGTGTCAACAATCTGGGCAAACGATACCAGATCGGCGCGGCAGAGAGCAAGTTCCGATATAACATGCTGCGCGATGTACTGGTGGATACGGTTTACGCGCCGGTGCGGCTGGCGAAAGCGCTGGTCGGGAAGTCTGATAGACGAGCGAATCGAAATTTCGTGTGGGCTCTGAAGGATATCTCCTTCGATCTGGAGGAAGGCAAAGTGCTGGGGATTGTGGGAAGAAACGGCGCCGGAAAAAGCACGCTGTTGAAAATCCTCTCACGCGTGACCGAGCCGACCGAAGGAACCGTCACCGTACGCGGACGTGTGGGCTCCTTGCTCGAAGTGGGAACGGGTTTCCACCCTGAGCTCACAGGTCGTGAGAATATCTATATGAACGGCGCGATCCTGGGGATGAAGCGCACGGAGATCGACAAGAAATTCGATGAGATGGTCGAGTTTTCTGAGGTCGGTCAGTTCATCGACACGCCTGTGAAGCGCTATTCTTCTGGTATGTATCTACGCCTCGCCTTTGCAGTAGCTGCCCATCTGGAGCCGGAAATCCTTGTCGTGGATGAGGTGCTCGCTGTGGGCGATGCGGAATTTCAGCGCAAGTGCCTCGGGAAGATGAACGATGTCGCCCAGCAGGGACGCACGGTGCTGTTCGTGAGCCACAATATGTCTGCCATACTGCGTCTCACGCAGGAAGCGATCGTTCTCAAAAAGGGACAGCTCATCAAGCGCGCGCCCACGCCCGAGGCTGTGGATTTTTACCTTGCCTCCGGGCAGGCAGAGTCGGGAGAACGCATCTGGGACGCGGATGAGGTTCCGGCAGCGAGCGCGCCGTTTCGTCCGATCCGCTTGCGCCTGAAAGATAAGAATGGGAAAGTTGTAGATACCGTCCGCTCTACCGAGCCGGTGACCGTCGAATGGGAGTACCAGCTCGCCGCGCCAGTTACGGGTCTGCGTGTGGGGATGTATCTCAACACGATCCGCGGTGAGTATGTTTTTACTTCATTTGACACCGACGATGCAGAGCAGTATGAACAGTTCGGGGCACGTCCAGCCGGGCGGTACGTCAGCTGCTGCAATCTGCCGGCTGACTTTTTCAACGAAGGTCGCTATTATTTAGGCGTGAACGCCAGCTCTTTCGGCGTGCGCCGTTATTTCATGGACGAGAACGCGCTATCGTTCAATGTGGATATCTCTGGCGCGCCCGGTACCCAGTGGCCGGAAGCACGCCAGGGTCCTATCCGCCCGCGCCTGGATTGGAAGATTGAGAAACTCGATTAACAAAAGAGCCACCGAGATGCAGAGAAAGAAGTCTCAGTGCTCGCTGTGTCTCGATGCTAAATAACTATGCTCAATAGGACCTCCATCCGCAACTTCATTGGGAAACTTCCCCTGGCCGCCGAACTGGATTACACGCTCCGGCAAAAGAATCGCGCTCGCAAAGATCATTACAATCTCTCGCGTCTGGCGGAGTCGCTGCCGCGCGCGGTGGAGGAGGTGAAACCGTTCATCCAGAATGCTAAACCAGGCAGAAATATTCTCTTTTTTGCAACGCTCCATTACTGGGTCGAACAGGCTGCTTATATCTCGCTTACGCTTGCCGGGCTGGGGCATAAAGTCACTTTGATGACGCTACCCTATTCCGAATGGCACAAGGAGATGGACAAGCTGACCCAGCGACAGCGCGCCCTGCACACCCGGGATGCTGTTTCGCCGCTGGCGCCATACGTGAAGCATGTCTCTTTTCTCGACCTCCAGCCTGCTCTAGCTCTGCCCGCTGCGCTCACAGCCGATGTGGAGGAGGTCTCCCTGTGGGACGCGCAGTATACGCTCATGCGCGAGGAAGTGGATATGGACTCGTCCAAGGATCGCGCACTCTATGATTTGCGAGTGAAGCGCAATACCTTTGCCGCCCTCGCCGCGCTGGATTGGATTCAGACCCATAAGCCCGATGTTGTGCTCATTCCGAATGGTCTGATTCTCGAAATGGGGATTGTCTTCCGCGTGGCGCGTTACTTGAACATTCCAGCAGTCACATTCGAATTCAATGACCAGCGCGAACAGATCTGGCTGGCGCAGAACACCTCTATTATGCGACAGGATACCGATTATCTCGTCCGAGAGCGCGCCAGCCTGCCGATGACAGATAAGATGTACCAGCGCCTGGCCGATTTGGAGAATGCCCGCCGCGGGGCGCGTGTCTGGGGGAAATCCAGGCGCTTGTGGCAATACGTTTCTGCCCAGGGAGCGGAACAGACGCGCGAGGCCTTGGGGCTTGATGACCGTCCGGTTGTCCTGCTCGCGGCGAATGTGCTCGGGGACAGCCTCACGCTGGGACGAAACATCTTTGCCGACTCGATGAGCGAGTGGATCACGCGCACCATCCGGTTTTTTGCGAAACGATCCGATGTCCAGCTGGTGATCCGGGTTCATCCGGGTGAAAAGCTTGTTCCCCAGGCAAAGTCTATGGGGACGGTTGTCAGAGAAGCGCTGCCTGAAATCCCAAGCCACATTCATTTGATCAACGCGCTGGATAACGTTAACACGTACGATCTGATCGAGATCGCAGACCTGGGACTGGCGTATACGACAACGGTTGGCGTCGAGACCGCAATGAATGGGATTCCGGTCATTTCGTGCGGAGAGACGCATTACCGCGGGCGCGGTTTCACCATCGATCCAAACTCCTGGGACGAGTATTTCTCCACACTGGAAAACGTGCTGGCAGATTTGCCCGGTCATCGCTTAAGCGAGGAGCAGGTCGCCAAAGCCTGGAACTATGCCTATCGCTTTTTCTTTGAGTATCCGCGTCCCTTTCCCTGGCGCCTGATGAATTTCTGGGACGATCTGGAAGTCTGGCCGGTGGAGAAGGTGTTGAGTGACGAAGGCATGGCGCAGTTCGGCGATACGTTTCGATTCCTGGTCGGCGAGCCGTTTACGTGGAGCTCAGCCCCGGCTCCTCTCCCGATCCCCCTCGGGGACACTTCGCAGGGAGAGGGAAAATAAGCATGGAAAACACCAAGCAACAGGTTCGCGAGTTTTACGATCAAATCGGCTGGTCGCATACCGGCGACGGGCTGTACCAGAACGCCCGCTACGAGGACCTGCGTCCCGTCTCGCGCGAATATATCCATAAGTGTCACATGCGCGTCAAAAGATATCTTGCCCCGCAAGGAGAGATCCTGCTCGACGCAGGCTCCGGTCCCGTGCAGTGGCCCGCATACTTAAGCTACTCCGAAGGATATCGCTATCGCCTGTGTGCAGATATCTCTTTCACCGCGTTGAAAGAAGCCCGCATCCGGCTCGGCGACAAAGGGTTGTTTGTCGTAGCAGATATTGCCAGGCTTCCCTTCACACCGGATGCATTTGACGCGGTGGTCTCTATGCACACGATTCATCATTTGCCATTGAGCGAACATAAACAGGCTTACCTCGAACTAAATCGCGTCTTGAAAACTGGCAAATCGGCTGTAGTGGTCAATGGCTGGCATAAACCTCTCATGATGCGCATGGCGGAGCCGCTCATTGCCCTTGCCCGCTTATTGAGCGGCCGCTCTGCCAAAAAGAAAAAGAATTGGAGTTCAGAGGAGGACCAGGCTGGCACATTTGTGGAAAAGATGACCCCCCCCTGGTTGAAGAACGAACTGAACGGCGTCGTGAAATTTGAAATCTTTCCATGGCGCAGCCTGAGCCCACGCTTCATGCGCTGGTTTGTGCGCCCACAGTTGGGCGGAACGGTATACCTGCGCATAGTCTACTGGCTCGAGGAGCGGTTCCCGCGCTTCTTTGGCGAGAACGGGCAGTATCCGTTGATTGTGATCAAAAAGTAACTGATTCGTGAAACCTATCCTCCTAAAAGATCCTGGTTTGTTTGAAGCTATAAAGGAATTTTCAACCCCGGTGGTCGAGTAATTCCGAGCGAAAGCGAGGAATATTTCGAGACCACCGATTGGACCAAGGAGCATTCATGGAATGGCAAGACAAAACTATTCTCATCACCGGCGGCACCGGGTCATTCGGTAAGAAGTTTACGAAGATCCTTCTCGAGGAAAAGCAGCCGAAAAAGATTATTGTGTTCAGCCGCGATGAGCTGAAGCAGCACGAAATGAAGATACAGGGTTATGATCATGCTTCGATGCGCTACTTCATCGGCGATGTGCGCGACCGGGAACGTCTCGTGCGCGCCATGAATGGGGTGGATATTGTCGTGCATGCCGCGGCGCTGAAGCAGGTCCCGGCCTGTGAATACAACCCGATGGAAGCGATCAAGACCAATATCATGGGCACCAGCAATGTCGTTGAGGCTGCCCTGGATGCCGGTGTTGAGAAGGTGATGACCATCAGCACCGATAAAGCCGTCAACCCGGTCAACCTGTACGGCGCCACCAAGCTCGCCGCGGAGAAACTGACCGTTCAAAGCAACGCGTACGCCGCAGGTACCGCGACCCGCTATTCGTGCGTCCGTTACGGGAATGTCGTCGGAAGCCGGGGCTCTGTCGTTCCTCTGTTTCTCATGCAGCGCGCCAGCGGCAGCGTAACGATCACCGATGAGCGCATGACCCGCTTCTGGCTGTCGCTCGAACAGGGCGTGCGGTTCGTGATGGATTGCATCGAGCAGATGGAAGGCGGCGAGGTGTTTGTTCCCAAGATCCCCAGCACGAAGGTCGTTGACCTTGCCAGTGCCATTGCACCCGATGCCCGGCTCAATATCATCGGTATCCGTCCGGGAGAGAAACTGCATGAAGTGCTTATCTCTCAAGACGAAGCCCGCAACACGATCGAATTGGACCGGATGTATGTAATCCAGCCCACCGAGGCGATCTGGTTTGGTTACTCCTGGCAGAACAGGGGCAGGAAGCTCGCCGACGGCTATCACTTTTCGAGTGACAACAATACCGAATGGCTTGATGTGAGCGGCATCAAAACGTTCATTGCGCCCTTTGAGGAGTTATTTGAACAGGGAAGGCTGGAAGGATAAAATACGTGTCACGTTTCCGGCATCCAGGATCGACGACCTGAAACCACACATGGCACTTGATAAATGAGACTTCTCGTCATCGGCGCAAGTGGACTCCTCGGGATCAGTCTCGCATTGGAAGCGATGCGTGAGTATGAGGTCATTGGTGTGGATCGGGGCAAGCTTAAGTCTGCTCCATTCCAGCTTCTGAGGGCCGATCTTCTGCATGTAAACGCCATCGATTCCATGGTCGATTCTGCTCAACCCGACTGGATCGTCAATTGCGCTGCGATGGCAAACCTTGAGGTCTGTGAACAACGTCCGGCTGAAGCCCAAATCATAAATACAGAAATCCCCGGCGAGCTGGCACGCGTCTGTGCGAAGAAGGGCATCCAGTTTGTGCATATCTCCACCGACGCGGTGTTCGATGGGGTCAAAACAGATCCTTATACAGAGGCTGACCAGCCAAACCCGCTGAGCGCATATTCACGGACCAAGCTCGAGGGCGAGGGCGCAGTGCAGGCTGCCAACCAGCAAGCTGCGGTTGCCCGCGTCAATTTTTTCGGCTGGAGCCTGAGCGGCATGCATAGCCTGGGTGAGTTCTTCTTCAACAATCTGAGGGAAGGCAACAGGGTCAACGGCTTTATCGATGTGATCTTCTGCCCGATTTTTGTGCGTTACACAGCACGCCTCCTGTTAGAGATCCTCAAAAAAGAATTGTGCGGTCTTTATCATGTCGTGGGCGCGCAAGCCATGAGCAAATACCAGTTCGGTGTGGAGATCGCGCGCAGGTTCGATTTGCCGCGAAACCTGATTTTGCCGCGGTCCGTAGAAGAATCTGGCTTGACCGCCCGGCGTTCCCACAACTTATGGCTATCTACCCACAAACTCTCCACAGATCTGGGTCGTGAAATCCCCCTTTTTTCCACCGGTTTGGACGACTTTTATACACAGTTCCAGCAGGGTTATCCACAGAAAATTCGGAGTTATCAACAGCCGTAGGTCGCATTTGCAGAGTGACAGTTTAGTAGTTATCCACAGGATGTCCACATGAAGAACTTGCTGAAGCTCGAGGAATTCCTCCTATTCGGTCTCGCCCTGTTCCTTTTCTCTCAATTGGATTATGCGTGGGGCTGGTACGCGCTCCTCTTCCTAGCTCCCGACGTGAGCATGCTTGGCTACCTGGCGAATCCGCGCGTCGGCGCGTGGACCTATAACCTGGTTCATCACAAAGGGCTGGCGGTGGCGCTTTATCTACTGGGTTACCTCTTCACTGTCCCCTGGCTGATGTTCGCCGGGACGCTGCTGCTCGGTCACTCCAGCCTCGACCGCGTCTTCGGCTATGGCTTGAAATACCCTGACTCATTCCAGAACACGCATCTGGGCAGGATCGGCAAGGCTGCCTCGTAGGAGACCTGTATGGAAATCAAATTCGGCAACCGCACGATCGGCTTGAACCATCCCACCTACTTTATTGCGGATATCGCCGCCAATCACGACGGCGATCTGGAGCGGGCGAAGCTGCTTATCCGCCTGGCGAAGGAAGCCGGAGCTGACGCTGCGAAATTCCAGAACTTCGACGCGCCAAAGATCGTCTCGGACTATGGTTTTCAGAATATGGGCGGACAGCTCAGTCACCAGGCAGCGTGGAAGAAGTCCGTCGTCGATGTCTATCGAGCTGCCTCGATTCCCTTTGAGTGGACGACGACCCTGATGGAAGAGTGCCAGGAAGTTGGTATCGATTATTTCTCCTCTCCCTATGATTTCAGCGCTATTGATTTCCTCGACCCGTATGTACCCGTCTACAAAGCCGGCTCCGGCGAGATCGACTGGATCGAAGCCCTGGAACGGATGGCAAGTAAGGGCAAGCCGGTCTTTATCGCCACGGGTGCCGCCACGATTGGGGAAGTGCAGAAGGCAGTCCATGCGATTTTGAAGATCAATAAACAACTGGTCCTGATGCAATGTAATACGAACTACACAGCCAGCCCCGATAACTATGATCATTTGCACATCAACGTATTGAAGACTTATGCAATGATGTTCCCCGGTGTGATTCTCGGACTCTCCGATCATACCCATGCGGTTGCTCCGGTCCTGGGTGCCATAACGCTTGGGGCGCGCGTCATCGAGCGTCATTTCACAGACAGCAATGACCGTGAGGGCCCGGATCACAAATTCGCCATGGATCCCGACAAATGGGCACGGATGGTCGAAGAGACACGTCTGCTCGAGCGCGCACTCGGCTCCACCGATAAATTCATTGCGGGAAATGAGAAGGAAACCGCTATCGTGCAGCGCCGCTGCCTGCGTGCGGCACGCGACATTCAGGCTGGAGAGGTGATCAGCCGTGACATGATCGACGTGCTCCGTCCCGCCACCCCCGGCGCAATCAAGCCGGATCAAATTGAGAACGTCGTTGGCACGAAAGCATTGCATGATTTCAAGTACGGGCAGGAATTGCGTTGGGCAGATCTAGGCGCGGCATAAGACTCTTAAACGTGAAGGTCACCGAGGCTTCACGATGCGAACCTTTTCCCTTTGTGTACTCGGTGTTTAATGCATGAGAGTCATCTATTTCAGCAAGAACTACACCCCGCACGACTACCGCTTCCTATCTTCCCTTTCAAAGACGGAGCATGAGGTATTCTTTCTTCAACTGGAATCGACCAGGCGCCAGACGGAGGATCGGCCCATTCCAGAGAACGTCCGGCAAATCCTGTGGGCAGGCGGCCGGGGCGAATTCCGCTGGCGTGACATACCCCGTTTGACCTTGGACTTGCGAAGAGTAATTAGAAAGATCAAGCCCGATTTGATCCATGCCGGTCCGATTCAAACCTGTGCATTCCTTGCCGTACTGACTGGCTTTCGTCCTGTACTCACTATGTCCTGGGGGTATGACCTCATCATGGACGCGGATAAAAGCGCCTGGATGCGGTGGGTGACACATTTCACGCTGAAGCGCAGCGCCTTCTTTGTCAGCGATGCTAACGTGTCACGTGAAAGAGCTGTTGCGTTCGGAATGGATCCTGAGAAGACAGTCATCTTTCCCTGGGGAACAGATATCGAGCACTTCGGTCAGAAGAACCTTGAACCGTCCAACCGTCCAACGTTTACTCTGTTTTGCAACCGCACCTGGGAGCCGATCTACGGCGTAGATTCCCTGGCGAGGGCATTTGTCAAATTGGCTGCGGAAAACGACGATGTCAACCTGATACTCTTAGGCGGAGGCTCCCAGGGTCCGAAAATCCGCCAGATCCTGACCAATGGCGGCGTACTGGACCGAGTTCACTTTGGTGGCTATGTGGCGCAGGCGGATCTACCTCGCTGGTATCACATGGCGGACCTCTATATCTCGCCATCGCATGTAGATGGTTCATCCGTGTCGCTGATGGAGGCGCTTGCCAGCGGACTGCCCTGTCTCGTCTCCGATATCCCTGGCAACCGAGAGTGGATCGACGACGGCGTCAATGGTTGGTTCTTCCGGGATGGCGACGTGGAAGATCTTGCCGGAAAAATCAAATCCGCCCTCATGGACCGCGAGTCGCTTAAACAGATCGGAGAGACGGCGAGGCAGACGGCAGAGCAGAAAGCGGACTGGAAGAAGAACTTTGGTAAACTACTTCAGGCTTACCGTATGGCCATGTCGTTGCGGGAGCAGGAAGCGCACGCGGGGCCGTAGCAACCCTCCCCCAAACGAATGTCCGTCAGGAGACAGTTATGCTGACATATGGAAAACTGGTCGAAGAATTTCAAAAGCTGGGCTTGGAAGAAGGTGATACCCTGCTGGTGCATAGCTCGTACAAGTCGCTGGGCGCAGTAGACGGCGGTCCGCAGATTGTCATCAACGCGCTGGAGGCTGCCCTGGGTCCCGAAGGAACACTCATCATGCCGACCTTTAATTTCGATTTCAATAAAGGGATTCCGTGGGATGTGCGCACGACGCCTTCAAAAATGGGCATCTTGACGGAGCTGGTTCGCAAGGACCCGCGTGCCAGGCGTGTCTTTCATCCGTTTTATTCTTTCGCCATCCTGGGGAAGCATGCCGACATGCTCGGCAGCCTGCGCTACAGGAGCAGCTATGAACGCAATTCAGTCTTTGGCAAATTGCGTGACTTAGATGGAAAGATCATGGTGATTGGTCTGTCGTACACGAACAGCATGACGTTCTTTCATCATGTCGAGCAAATGGAAGGTGTGGACTATCGCTTCCTGAAACAGTTCACCGGCGAGGTGACCGATGAAAACGGCAAGACCTACACAGATACATTTGAGATGCTGGTGCGTGATGTTGATAAAGGTGTGATCACAGAGGTGGATCCGATGGGCGAGTTGATGGAAAAAGCTGGCATCATCAAGGTCCGCAGAATTGGCGAAGCCGATGTGAAATTGATGCGGGCCAATGAGGTCTATGAATTCACGGCACGCGAGATGAAGCGCGACCCTCATCTGTTGTATACCATCCAGAAGGTATAACGAGAGTTACCTCTCCATACGGTTAACTTCTTGCTTTTTATGAAGCCCTACACGTCCCTCAAGTCCATTCTCACCGAGTTTTTCCCTTTGCACCGCACGTTAGCTTCCGACGATCACGACAGAACGCTGGAAATCGTCGGCTCATACATGCCGGACCCGTCGAACTACACGATTGAGACCTACACACCGCTGACTTCTGTCTGGACGTGGAAAGTGCCCGAGCGGTATGTTGTCTATGAAGCCTTTCTCGAAACTGAGGAGGGTGAGCGGATCGTGGATTTCAAGCATAACCCTCTTCACATCGTTTCGTATTCCTTACCTGTCGATCAAGTCCTTAGCTTTGAAGATCTGCAGCCGCATCTGTATTTCAATGAAAAGCGACCGCATGCCGTCCCCTGGATCTTTAAATATTACCAGCGAGACTGGGGGTTCTGCCTCCCGAAGAACACGTTCGACAAACTTCCACGCGATAAGAAGTATCATGCTGTGATCAGATCGGACTTCATCACCGATCCACAACCGGGATTCAAAGTCGCCACCGCGGTCCTCCATCCCGAGGGTGGGGCAACACCCGAAGCGGGCGAATTTCTTGTGCAGGCCCATACCTGCCATCCCATGCAAGCGAATGACGATGGCGCGGGCGTGGTCAGCGCCATCGATCTGGCGCGCCGTCTCGTAGAGAGACCACTCCCCGCTGGCTCGATGAGCGTCCGCTTCTGGTTCGGACCGGAAACCATCGGTACAATCGCCTGGCTCGCAAATAACGAGTCTCTAATCCCCAACCTGCGCGGCGGAATCTTTCTGGAGATGACCGGCAATCGGAACAGAATTGCCTGGCATCACACAAGGCAGCACAACCATCTTCTGGACCGAGTTACCGCTTACCAGCTACAAAGTACCGACCACGAAGAACGCGACTTTGCCTCCGCTCCCGCCAACGACGAGCGCGTCCTCAATGGACCGGGCGTCAATGTGCCGTGCATTTCCCTTAATCGCTTTCCTTACGAGGAATACCATACCAGCGATGACAACCTCGATATCGTAGATGAAGACATGCTTGTGGAGGCGGCGAATATTGCGGAGCAGATCATCCGTATCTACACCAGCAATTACGTCCCGAAGCGCACCTTTCGGGGGCCCGTGTTTCTCAGCGGTCATGGTCTCTGGGTAGATTGGCGTGAGAACTGGGCGCTCAATCGCGCTATTGAAAAGATCATGATGCGCTTCGAAGGGGAGCATACAGTTTTCGACATCGGCGAACAGGTCGGGCTCGATTACTGGACCGTGCGCGAGTACGTCGAAAAGTTTAGAATGAAAGGGTTGGTGATTTCTCGGCCGATTCGCTCCGAAGGGCAGGCTTCGTGAAGTTGTGTAGAATGAAGGACGTACCAGGCGCGTGAGTTCGTATTGAACAGGAGGCTTTCATGGTCATTCTCACCTTAATCCTCGCTCTGACGTTTGCCATTGTGGCAGTTATCTTCGCCTTACAAAACCCAACGATGGTCACCGTTTCATTATTTGGATCCAGTATCGAGGGGTCACTGGCGTTGTTCATCCTGAGTGCTGTGATTCTCGGAGTCCTCATTGGCGTGCTGGTGATGGTCCCCGGAACGATCCGGCACAGCCTTGAACTGCGTAATCACCGGAAGAGAATCGGCGACCTCGAGAAGTCCCTCGATATTCAGAAAGCCCAGACTCCCAAAGCAGGGAAAGTCGAGCCGCTGACAGATTTTCCCGAAGACGACACCATGTGATGGCTCGTATTATTGCCATTATCCAGGGGCGCATGGCCTCTTCGCGTTTGCCTGGAAAAATCCTGGCCGAGATCGCGGGCCAACCTATGCTGCAGCGTGTTTTCCTCCGGACCTCTCGGGCTGCTAGCGTGACCGAAACGATCTTCGCCACGACGACCGACTCTGCTGATGATCCCGTCGCGGAATACTGTGATTTCAGTGGAATTCCGTTTACACGCGGCAATCTCTACGATGTTCTGGATCGGTACTATCAGGCAGCGAAACAGACGCAGGCGGATGTGATTGTCCGTATTACCGGGGATTGCCCGTTGGTCGACCCGTCCCTGATCGATGATGCTGTCCACACGCTGCTCGAAAGCGAATATGACTTCACTGCCAACCGTCTACCGCCTCCATTCCACCGAACCTATCCGATCGGGCTGGATGTTGAGGCCTGCACATTTGCCGCGCTGGCAAGCGCATGGAAAGAAGCGTCCGAAAGCTTCCACCGCGAGCATGTCATGCCCTATCTTTATGAAGGTGCGGAACTGAGTAAGGTCAACCGCAGGCTAGACTCTGGTGTATCTCCGCGTGGATATCGTATTGCACTTCTCAACCACACCACCGACTTCGGTGAGTATCGCTGGACGGTGGACACTCCTGAGGATCTAGAGTTTGTGCGACAAATATACAATCGCTTTGGCGGGCGCGATGACTTCACCTGGCAGGAGGTCCTGGACGTACTTCATTATGAGCCAAAGCTCATGGAGATCAATGCCGGTGTGCGGCACAATACGTTGAAGGATGTTGATAAACGTGCATTCAAATGACTATAAGGCGGCCTTCACATCACCGCATGCTGGAAAACGACATGAATATCGCGCGCCGGGTTGCCTATGCCCCTGATCACTTTGTTCTCCGCGCCGAAGCCCTTCATGAATCCGCACATCATGGTGATCCAGCGCAACGCGATCAAGTCATGGACGCTGCTTCCCGAGGTCGAAGTCATTTTGCTCGGCAGTGAGACGGGTCTCGCGGAAACCGCGCGCGAGCTTGGCGTGAAGCACATTTCGGATGTGAAGTGCAATGACAAGGGCACACCCCTGATCTCCTCTATGTTTCAGCTGGCACGCCAGAACAGCGAGAGCGGGCTCCTCTGTATCATCAATGCGGATATGATCCTCATGTCAGATTTCTTTGAAGCAGCCCGGAGGTCGCTCTTGCAGCGGGACAAATTTGTTCTGGTTAGCCAGCGCTGGGACCTTGACGTTACTGAACCCATTCCTTTCATCCCTGGTTGGCAGGATCGTCTATCGTCTATGGTCCATCAGAAAGGCCAACTCCATCGCCCCGCAGGCAGCGATTTCTTCCTCTTTCC
>DAIQBG010000021.1:0-64424 GCA_036781265.1 Anaerolineales bacterium
CGGGCAAATGCCATGGTCCGTTTCGATCCAACTAGCGAAGAATTTACAGTTTTCGAGTTGACCTCTCCGAACGCCTCTGTCCGACAGATTCTGGGGAGGCCAGGGGAGATCTGGGGCGCCGAGTCGGCGGTGGATAAGCTCATTGTTATACGCACGGGCTCTTAGTCCATACAGTGTTATTTGTCCTCGATCGATAGAATTCTCACCAGGAAAAAGGTAAGTCCGGCCCCAAATAGGGCAGTGCCCACTGCCACCAGGATCGTTTGCTCGATAGTATCTGCCACGAGCTTCGCACTCAGCGCCATTCCGATCCCGGCGAAGGCCAGGCCGATGAAGATGACCACCGTTTGAACAATGTGACGTTTATTATTCATTTTTGCTCCTTTTGTAATTTACAAACTTTGATGTATGTAAACTTGTTAAAAAAATTTAGCTTGGCTTTTGCAGGCCGGCAACCAGGATGTCTGCAAACGATTCGGCGCTGCTTTTCAGTGAAAACGACCTGGGGGACAGGAGCCACAGTTGAATGGCGCCATTTTCAAAGGCAATGAACGCACGCGCCATATCGGCAGGATCAATATCGTTCCGCAAAACACCCTGGGCAATCCCCTGGCTCATCGCCTCGGTAATTCCCCTGAGCAGAGCATTTCCGGACTCAATCTGTTTCTTGCGGCCGGTCTGCAAATCCGGATCCAGCCCGGTCTTGAACAGGGTCAATTCCATGACGGCGCGAATTTCCCTGTCCTCCTCAATTAGCGTACACACGCGCACGAAAATGCGACGCAGGATCTCGATCAACGTTCCACCCTCCGCAACTGCCTGCTGGACCACTGCGGTGCCGCGAGCAGAAAATTCCGAGATGAGGGTATTGTAAAGGTCCGCTTTGCTCTTGAAGTGCCAGTAAATAGCACCACGCGTGACTTTAGCGGCCTTCGCCACATCCTCCAGCGTGGCGGCCGCATAGCCTTTCGCGCTAAAAACTGATAGAGCCGTTTTCAGGAGGGTGGCACGCGTAACGGCAGCTTCCTCTTTCGTCCTTCTCATCTTATACATACTAACGCGTATGTATATATTTGTCAAGACGGAGCTCAGTGAGTGAGCTCGACAACCAGAGTATCCAGCGCCAGATCCAGGGTGACCTTGCTCGTCTTAACCCCCTCGTCAATTGTGAGAAGCTTGCGGTAAATCTGTTCAAGCGCCTCGAGGGAAAAACGCGAGGCTTGCTGCCCGGCCTTTTCTGCGACAAAGGGATGCACGCCCAGAGCGCGTACCACGTCATTCTGGTTGCCACGGCTATCTAAAATTTCACGCGCCTGGATCAACAGGCGGAATTGCCGTATGACCATCCCCCACAGCGAAAATTCATCTTCACTCTCGAGCAGACGGTGTAGCAAGTGCTGGGCTACCTTGCCATTCCCGTTTGCCAGCGCATCCACAAAATCGAACACCGATTGCTGGGAGGTGACAATGCACACCGCTTCGACATCCTGAATCGCGATCGGGCGCGCCCAGTTGACAAACGCCAGCAGCTTGGCAATCTCCATCCCCGCCTGGCGTGTATCGATACCGACCATGTCCTTAAGCAGCTCGGCGGCGCGCGGCTCGATCTTCCCGCCCTGGTTTTTGGTCTCGTTGACGATCCAGCCAGCCATATCTCTCAGACGAGGCAGCATGAAAGCTTTAGTCTGGATCAGCTTGCTGTTTTTCTCCGCCCATTTCACCAGCCAGTGCTTTTCAGCATCCCTGGGCTCTACACCTTCATACATCACCAGACGCGTGGTCTCGGGCGTTTTCTCAATGAATGCGAGAAACTCCTTGCGGGTGGACGGATTATTGTATTTGGAGGAGGGATTTTGTAAAAACACCAGACGCCGCTTGGCGAGAAACGGCATAGCATTGATCGCGTTGTTCAGATCAATTTGACTGGCCGAGCGCGCATCGAGGCGAGCGGTGTTCATATCCGCGCTGGTCGGGTCGCTGAAATCTGATTCGAATTCTTTCAGCTTGCGAGTGATGGCGAATTCGTCATTGCCGAAGAGGAAATAGAGCTGGGACATGTTCTTAAACACAAAGTACACAAAGGATTGTACTAATTTTAACCCTTCGTGTACCTTTGTGTACTTTGTGGTCAATCACTTTGTAATGATGCGGTGGACGCCCTTGCGGACGAGGCTGACATCCACAACCCGCATATTGCCCAGGTCGGCTTCCGTCGTCCAGTGTCTCTGCATCCATGTTCCCATGGGCTTGCTCAGAAAAAAACCGAAGACTCCCAGCAATAGTGCGAAAGGCAGCAAAAAGAGTCGCCCCCGAATAGAACGCGCTCCTTGAAACGGCAAGTAAGCCAGAGTCCCGGGGAGGAACGCAGCCGCGACCAGATTTGTGCCGCAGCCCGGGTGAATCGCCAGTCCTCTCTCCCCGGAGCGCAGCCGCGTATAAGCTTCATCCAGAGAGGCACGCACATCTCCCGTCGGGAGCTCACCAAAGATAAAGAAACCCGTCGGGTTGGAGTGCCCGCCCATGTTGATCTTGTGCTTGCGCGCGAGCATATGCAGTGTGGCATGTTCCAAGGCGTGATTGCGCCGGGTTTCAAGGATATAAGGTAAGTCAAGTATCATTTTTTTCCTTATAGCGTGAAAGCAACTCATGGAGTTGCGCTCACAATAAGAATGTGTGAATCTGAAACGAGCGTTTAAGACTTCGTGAAGACTCTATGAACACCCTTCCGTACAGCGGTAACTTCTGTGACTTGCAACGGGCCCAGATCTGCCTTGGTGGTAATGTTGCGCTGCAGCCAGGGACCCAGCGGTTTGCTTAACAGATAGCCAAAAACGGCGAACGTCAGAGCAATGGGGATCAGTAACAACCGCCAGCGATTCGAGCGCGTACCCTGCAGCGGTAGCCATGCCAGAGTCGCGGGGAGGACTAGAGAGGTGGCGACGTTCGTCCCACATCCCGGGTGGATCGCAAGCTCCCATTCCCCGCTGCGCAGGCGCGTCATCGCCTCCTGGATGGCGTTGCGGATGTCATCCAGGGCAACATCGCCGAACACGAAGAAACCAGCAGGATTGGAGTGCCCTGCCAGGCCTTTATCATCATATTTGCGCGCCAGGATCTTCAAGGTCGCATGCTCGAGCGCGTGATTTCGTCTTGTTGCCAGGTAAGGCGGCAGGTCAAGTATCGGATCGAGTATCATGGCAACATTATAGTGTCAAAGACACCCTTTCCCCGCTATGAACCATAAGAATACTATAAGAAATTAATGGTTGGCATTTTCGAGCTTGTGGTAGGTCTCCAACAGGCTGATCAAAATCTGATCGGTAAAGGTATGCATCTTATGGAGCATTTCTTCCCAGGCTTTTCCCGAAAGGATATTTGCTTCCCGGTACACCTTCATCACAGACTCGATCAGGGCGTTGCGGAAGAATAGCAGGGCGCGGGTCGCATCCACTTCGCTCAGCCCATAGCGGCGGGCGCGCGAGGCGTATTCGTAGCCGATGGCATGCGCCTCGAAGTCATCGCCGTCTTCTGCGGATAGATAGGTCATCAAGCCCTGCGAGAGGGAGCGAGCGCTTTCCCGGTATTGCCGGCGGGCCTGATCGTCTAATTTCTGGTACCAGTGCTGAGACTCGAGATTTGACTCCCCGATCTGCACCCGGACGTTTTTCATCGCAGTATGCATGATGCTTTCCGGCTCGACCCGTATTTCGCGCGCGGTCTTTGCCCACAACAAGACCTCGTTGCGGCGATAGCGGCGATGTCCACCGGAAGTACGGTGGGTGGGCAGCACGCCTTTATCCGACCAGAGCCGCACCGTGCTGGGATGCACACCCAGCAACTTGGCTGTGTCGCTCAGAGAAAGCCATTCGTCCATAGTTACTCCGCTGTCACGGCGACCTTTTCCACAAAGGAAGGTTCTTCCACCTGCCGGCGAAAAGCAGGCAGGTCGATTCGGTACAGCATGATCGCGGCGATGAATAACATCAACGCTTCGATGCTGAAAACGATCAGGTAGCCGTTCAAAGGATCTCCGGTGACGCGCGTTGCCAGATCCGCAACGACGCCTGCCATCAGAAGACCGACCAGCCGGGAAAGTCCGTTCGAAAAGCCCCAGGCACCTATGTATAAACCGATTTCGGCTCGAACGGTTAAGTTATACATCAAAGATAAATTCGCAACCGTGGCGATACCTGTGCCGAAACCCAGGAACATAATACCCGGATAGAATACACTTAGGCTTCGTACGACTCCACTTGTGACGATTAACAAGAAACCCAGAATAGCGAAGAAGTTTCCCATCTGGGCGATTTTCTTTTTTGCCACCCGGCCTTCCATGAAGCCTGCCACGAAAAAAGCGATCAAGGTCAAGGCCTGGCTATAAGAGACAATGCGTGATGTTTCCGCAATGCTCATACCGAATGCTTGTGCGCCAAAGGGTTCCAGCAATACGTCCTGTCCAAGAATGGCTGCTAACAATAAGAGCAGGTAAAGGAAAAATACCCGTGCGGTGGGATTGGCGGTAATGACTGCGTACATTTCCCGCAGCGTGTGCGTTTTGGAGAGATGACCGGTGGGTGAGTCTTTGAAGCGAGGCTCAAGCTTGATAAGACCGAACAGTCCTAAGACCAAAGCAAATGCTGCAATAAGCCAGAACGTTCTGGATAACGCCTCGAATGTAGGCTCCGTTGCCAGGTAGCTGAGTGTTTGGGATGCAGCAATGATTCCCAGTACCATGAGGAAAAACATGATGGCGAGTGTGGTGCCACGCCCTTTTTCGCCTGAAATTTCGGAAGCAAGTGAGAAATAAGAAACCGCGGAGAAATGGTACCCCATACCCCACAGAAAAAATGAAAATAATCCAACCAGGATTCCAAGGCTGAAGTTTTCTTGAATGATCGAAACCATCAGGGGAGAAAGACCCAATCCGGCCGCACATAAAATCAAACCGACGAATATGTGGGGCGTCCGGCGGTAGCCGAGAATGGGATGGCGATCTGCATAAGAACCTATAGCAACCTGGATCGGCGAAAATATGTACGGAAAAATGGCCAGGAATGTGAAGATTGTCTTCGATAAGCCGAGATCGAAAATCATGACCCGGTTGAGCGTCCCGGTTAAGGGAACAAGGGTCATTGCGACTGCTGTGTGAATAAGGGCGAGCTGAACGCGTTTAAGGAACATAGATGTTGAGTGTTGACGTGTGGTGTACCGAGGCTGCTCCAATCTCGCGAGAAGCCGCGCAGAGACTTAACTAGATTAAGATATTGTATGCGTTAATTCACCCGCAGCAATGTAGATTTATGTAGATTTCACCTAGAGCTTTGTTAGATTTGCTAAGATTCTGCGGACCACAAGTTGTACATAGGGTCTAAGCAATCAGACCGAATCTGCTCGCTGGCGCTGGATCTCCCGACCTGAGGCCTCTCAAAAACTTAAAGAAGTAGGTCACGCTAAAAGCGTGACCTACTCGTTTTACGGCAGTCCAACTCTTTCCATCAAGTCAAAGGTTGCCTCGTAATCCTGCGCGGCAGCGACTACATCCACATCCGCCAGCCGGAAATTTTCGAGGGGTTGAACATCGCTATGCAGTTCGACGCCCGGCAGCAGAGGATACTCATAATTGAGCTCGGCAAAGAGTTTCTGGCCTTCCAGAGAGAGCAGGAAATCCATAAACGCGTGTGCCGTTTCGACGTGCGGAGCACCATTGACCACCGCAGCAGCCGTTGCATTGGTGATCAAACCGATCTGTCCATCGCCCTGGTCCGGGTAGATGATGCCCACATTGCTTCCCTCTGCCTTCTGCAGATGATAGTAATAGTGATTGACGAGTCCTAGCTGGAACTCCCCGGCGCCGACTGCCTTGCGTACATCCGTATGACCGCCGAAAAAGGTCAGGTCATTCGCCAGCAAATCGTTCAACCAGGCTTCCGTCTCCTCTTCGCCGATCAATTGCCGCATGACTGCGATCTGCGCCTGCATCGAGCCGTTCGTCGAGCCGGCTGCAGCGATCTGTCCCTGCCACTTCGGGTCGGTCAGGTCAAAGATCGAGGTAGGAAGCTCCTCTTCAGCGACCAGGTCGGCATTATAGATGATGACTCGTGCCCGGCGGGTCAGCCCGGTCCACAGGTTGTCCTCGCCCAGGAACTCAGCCGGCAACTGATCTGCCCCAACAGGCCTGTACGATTGGAAAATGCCCTGCTGCGCCAGAGCCTGCACCGTAAACAACTCGGTGGTAATAAACAGGTCTGCCTGCGGGTTGCCCTGCTCTTCGATCAGGGCATTTGCCAGCTCGCTATTACTGCCTGCCTTGAGCAGCACGTCTACGTTGGGATATTTTGCCTTGAAGGCGTCGATGACCGGCTGGAGCAGAGGCTCGGAGCGGCCGGAATAGATCACCAGCTCGCCCGAAAGCTCCGAGGCGGGTGCCTCGCCTGCAGGTCCTGTTGCCGCGGGCGGCTGCGTGGGGGCTGGCGTAGCGCCACAGGCACTGACGAGGAATAGCAGGATCAGAACTACTGTAAGGCATTTTGTGATACGGACCATTTCTTCTCCTTCGAGTGAATAGTATAGGCTTATCGTAGATAAATAAGATATCTTTTATCTAGCTTCAAGCGCCCCGTAGTATAATTTTCACAATCGGAATAATCTAGATATTTGTATTAAATTTAAACTAAAAAGGATTGCAACCAGTTTTCAACCTGGTTGATCATTTTGGAGTTGGTGCAACAATCATGACCGCAAGTCCCGCGATGCAGCGTTACGCTGCAGAAATTTTCCGCCTGCAACAAGACCATGAACAAGTCTCGCTTTCTCTCTTGAGTTCCCACCTGGAGGCTTCCGCCCAGGCGATCTCCACAATGGTGAAGCGCCTGAACAAGAACGGGTTTCTGGTTCATGAGCCCTACCGCGGCGTGCGCCTGACGGAAGCAGGCGAAAGAATCGCCATGCCTTCCCTGCGCAGGCACCGCCTGACGGAAGTCTTCCTGGTCAAAGTGATGAAGTATGACTGGGTCTCCGCGCATGAGCTTTCGGATGTATTCGAGCGCGGCGTCAACGACGAGCTTGAAGACCGCATGGACGAGCTCGCCGGCTACCCAACACGCTGCCCGCACGGCGAGCCGATTCCCTCCAGGGAAGGGATCATGCCTCGTATTGTGGACGTGCCGCTGCTCGATGTCCCCTCGGGCTCTGACTGCATTGTCAGCCGTGTTCGCACCCACGACATGGAGAAACTGCATTACATCGGAGAGCTCGGGCTGGTGCCGGGCGTTCCCTTTCACCTGTTCAGCTGCGCGCCATTCAAAGGACCCTTGCGCCTGCAAATGAAGCCGCAGGATCACATCATCGGCTACGAATTAGCCGCATCCCTCTGGGTGGAGGTGACACAACGCGGGGAGGGCAATAAGCTCCCTCCCCTTGCGGTGCCGTTCAATCGAGCCTCTCGAAATTAACAGACCTGCCTGACGGCAGGTCTGTTTCTCAAGCGGGATTACAGGTCGGGTACATCCTTCCATTAAAAGGATGACATCCTTCCATGTGAAATAAGACACAAATCTGAAATAATAAGGCTAACCATAAGATTAAACGAAGGGTTGCCTTATGACCGTCCCCCATTTGAGCGAAAGTACAGAGATGTATCTCAAAGTAATGGCAGAATTTGGAGAGCAGGATGTAGCGATTTCCCGTCTTGCCGAACGTTTGAGCGTGACTCCAGTCTCCGCCAGCGAGATGGTCCGGAAACTGGGCGACCAGGGGCTGGTCTCGCACACTCCCTACCGTGGGGTCAATCTGACGAAGAAGGGGCGCGAAGCAGCGGGCGATGTCTTGCGCCGGCAGAGACTCTGGGAATTGTTCCTCTATGAACACTTGAAGATCGAATGGGCAAGAGTTTATGAATTTGCCTGCGCGCTCGAGCATGCGACAGCGCCCGAGGTAACAGAGGCCCTCGCAGGCTTTCTGGGCAACCCGGTAACCTGTCCGCGCGGCAATCCAATCCCGGATGAAAGAGGCGCGTTCACCCCGCTGGATGCGATCCCACTCAGTCAGGCCGCACTTGGCGAAAGGGTGACGATCGTGGCTGTGACTGCCACAGCGCCGGATGCGCTCAAGCATCTGCAAGAAAAAAACCTGTTGCCGGGCGAGGAAGTTTCTATTTTGGAAGCTGCGCCGATGCAAGGGCCTCTCATGTTGTACGTACATGGAAAAGAGGTCGCTCTTGGACTCATGCTGGCTGAATATGTGCTTGTCAAACCAACATCCTCCTGAGGAACATTTCATGTCTGATTCTTTCCCACTCCATCAACTCGCGCGCGGACAACAGGCAATCATTACCCGCGTGGGTGGCGTTGCTGCGCTGCGCAGGCGCTTTATCGAAATGGGCATCGTCAAAGGCGAGTCGATTTTGCTCGAGCGCAAAGCTCCGCTCGGCGATCCCATCGAGTATTTCATCAAGGGCTACCATCTTGCATTGCGAAAAGAGGAAGCCGCATTGATTGAGGTGGCCGTGCAGCGAGGCAACCATGGCTGATCTCACGATTGCCCTGGCCGGCAACCCCAACGCCGGTAAATCCACCATCTTCAATGTGCTGACGGGCCTGCGCCAGCATACCGGGAACTGGCCCGGGAAAACGGTGGAAAGAAAAGACGGCGAGATCAAGCTCGGAAACGTGACTATCAACATTGTAGACCTGCCAGGTACCTACAGCCTGACAGCCTACTCGCCGGAGGAGATCATCGCCCGTGATTTCATCATCGAACAAAGACCCGATGTTGTCATCAATGTCGTGGATGCAACCAACCTGGAACGTAACCTGTACCTTACCCTCCAACTTCTCGAGCTGGATGTGCCTGTGATTGTCGCGCTTAATATGGCTGATGATCTCCACAAGAACGGGGCGAAGATCGACCTTGAACAATTATCGCAGCTGCTTGGAAATATACCGATCGTTCCCACTACTGCCAACCACGGCAAGGGCGTGAGCGAACTGATCACCCAGGCTGTGAAGAGGTCGAGAAATCAAAATCTTCTGCAGAGACTTCCGGTCTAGGAGAGAAATGGCTCTGACTTCCACTCCCCTTTTCCGGCTAGACTATGGCGGGAAGATCGAACGTGAGATCACACGTCTGCTGGCAGCGTTCACCGAAATGCAATTTGACACCGGGCAGTACTCACCGCGCTGGCTTGCACTCAAGCTGCTCGAACGGGATCCTGATATTCTCGAGCATGTCCGGCGCATGGAGGGCGGGACGCACGTTGTCGCGCTGGCAGACGAAAGAGCGAGACATGTTGAGTCCATGCTCGGCGATGAGTTCGACCTCCTCACCGCAGACCGCCGCTATGGCTATATCAACGGTGTCGTTCGCCAGTCGCTGCACCGCCCCCTGATCGACCGGCTGACTCTCACCGATCGCATCGACGACATTGTCACGCACAAGTGGCTCGGTCTGCCCGTGTTCTTTGCGGTGATGTACATCGTCTTTCGACTCGTAATCGACGTCTCCTCCCCGTTCCTGGATTGGACGGACGCGGTCATCAACGGGCCGGTCGCAAGCTGGATCCGCTTCCTTCTGGATCTGCTGCCGTTTCCAGCCTGGATTCATTCCCTCATGATCGATGGGATCGTCGCCGGGGTTGGAGGGGTCTTGGTCTTCATCCCCGGACTCTTGATCCTGTACTTTTTCCTCGCCCTGCTCGAAGACTCGGGCTATATGTCCCGCGCTGCCTTTGTGATGGATCGTTTCATGCGTGTGGTCGGGCTGCACGGCAAATCGTTTATCCCGATGATCCTGGGCTTTGGGTGCGCAGTCCCGGCTGTCTACGCCACGCGAACAATTGCCAGCCGCCGCGACCGGGTTCTCACTGCGCTGCTCGTCCCGCTCATGTCATGCTCGGCTCGCCTGCCCGTGTACGTAGTCTTTGGTCTGGCATTTTTCGGGACGCGCGCCGGGACGGTGATCTGGGCGATGTATGCGCTTGGCATCATCGTTGCCATGCTGGCGGGACTGGTCTTTACGAAAACCATTCTGAGGCCCGATTCTACCTCTGCCTTCGTGCTGGAACTGCCTCCTTATCGCAAGCCTGCGATGAAAAGCGTGCTGATCCATATGTGGGAGAACACCCGGGAGTTCGTCCGTAAGGCAGGCACCACCATCCTTTACGCATCACTGATCATGTGGCTGTTGCTCAATCTTCCATGGGGTGTTAGAGACCAGAGTGAGTCTTACTTTGGGAAAGTGAGCGGCGCGATTTCGCCAATCTTTACACCGCTGGGTTTCGGCAACTGGGAAACGGGTGGCGCGCTGGTATCAGGATTCATGGCGAAGGAAATCGTGGTTAGCACCATGAGCCAGATCTATCTCGGCGGCGAAGCGACATCCGTTGCAGAGCCGACTACATTTAGCGAAGATCTGGCTGGCATCGGCCAGGGTTTTTTCGAGGCGACGGTCAGCTCAGGGAAGATCCTGCTGAGTATTCTGCCGGGCGTGGACCTGGTCGGGGAGCAGGACGAGGCCGAAGACACCGTGCTCAGTCTCGCCCTGCGCGAGCACTTCACGACCTTGAGCGCGTTTGCCCTGCTGGTCTTTGTCCTGCTATACGTTCCCTGCGTGGCGACCCTTGGCGCGATCAGGCACGAGTTCGGGCGATCGTGGGCAGTGACATCCGCCATCTATCAGACAACGGTCGCCTGGATCGCCGCCTTCCTTGTCTACCAGGTTGGACGTCTGCTCGGGCTGGGATAGTCATGCTCACGCAGCTTGTCAATCTTCTTCAGCGTCAGGAGAATGGGCTGAGCCTTTCCGAGATCAGCCGCCGGATGAATGTCCAGCCGACGGCGGTGATGCCGATGATACGGTTGCTCGTGCAAAAGGGAAAGCTGCTTGAGATTGGTCCCGATGGAAAAAACTGTACCGCGTGTGACATTCAGTCCCAGTGCAATCTCCTAGCCACGCGCGGAAAGCGCTACGCAGCAGTCTCCTGCAGGCGAGAATCGAAGCTGCCTGCGAGTTTGATATAATGGATTGAGCTAATTTTCACAATATTAAAGAAAGGTCTCCCCATGTACGAAAAAAGCATCGAGCTACTCAATAAAGCTATTGCTGATGAAATGTCGGCAGTTCACCAATACATGTATTTTCACTTCCACTGTGAAGACCAGGGGTATGAGCTCCTTTCCCGCCTTTTCATGAAGACCGCCGTCGAGGAAATGCGACATGTCGAACGCTGTGCCGAGCGCATCCTGTTCCTGGGTGGAGAGGTAGAAATGATAGCCGCGGAGAACGTTCGGAAAATTCATGATGCGAAGGGTATGCTGGAGCGGGCATGCAGCATGGAAGAAAGCAGCATTCGCGACTATAACAAGTGGGCAAATGAGTGCTTCGCCAATGCCGATGCAGGCTCGAAAAAAGTATTCGAAGGACTGGTGGAGGATGAGGAACGTCACTTCAGCCAGTACGATCTCGAGATGAAAAAGATTGAAAAGTTCGGCGAGCAATTCCTGGCCCTGCAGTCCATAGAGAACAGTAAGGCGTTTCCTGCCGAGCCCGTCGAGGGATAAAAAAGCCAGATCATAAGACTGCCCGGTCGCTTTGACCGGGCAGTTATTCTTTATCCTTTCGTCGGCGCCTTGATCATCTGCTTCGCCACTTGCATCAGCTCGTGCGCGGAGCGGAGAGTCCCTTCACCCACCTCACCGAGCATCTGAGATAGCTCCAGCAAGCGCGGCTCACCATCAAGCCGGTCGACGCGCGTCAGGGTACGGTTGCCCTCAATCAGCTTTTGCACCTGGTAGTGCTCGTCGCCAAAGGCGGCTAGCTGCGGAAGATGCGTCACGCAGAAGACCTGGTGCATACGTGAGAGATTCCACAGCTTTTGTCCCACCGTCATGCCGACCCGCCCGCCAATCCCCTGGTCAATCTCGTCGAAGATCAGGGAGGGCACCTCGTCGGCGCGAGCAAGCACGTTCTTCAAGCCGAGCATCAGACGGGAGGTCTCGCCTCCGGAGGCGATTTTTGCCAGGGGTTTGAGTCCCTCGCCGGGGTTGGGAGCGATCAGGAACTCGACCTTATCGAAACCGTTTTGGTCGAAGGCGATGCGCGTGCCGTTTTCAACCGGCGCGCCGTTCGGGTCAGGCCGGGTCTGGAAGTCGACGCCAAATTTTGCCGCCTGCATCCGCAGATCGTCGAGCTCTGCTTCGATGCCATTTCCCAGCTCCATGGCCGCCGCTCTGCGTTTTTCACTCAATAAGCTTCCCTGCTGAGCAAGTTTTTCAAGCAGCTTCGCTTCCTGTGTTTCCAGTTCCTCGATGCGCTCTCCCGCTGTCGTGATGGTTTCGAGCTGCCTGCGCGCCTCTGCCCCGTACGCAACGACAGCCGGGATGCTGCCGCCGTACTTGCGCGACAGCGAGTGGATGAGGTCAAGGCGCTCCTCTACCGCGTCCAGCCGCTTCGGGTTGAACTCGATCTCTTCGAGATAATCGCGCAGGCTGTGAATGAGATCTGACATCGTGTCGAGCAGGAGCTCTGCCTGGCTCGCCAGCTCATGCTGCGCCGAGTCGATTTTCGCGAGGGCGGTTAATGCCTGTGTAGCTTGCCCGATGAGATCCGTGGCGGCGGGTGTTTCCGGCGAACCCTCTTCCAGGACAGCCAGAGCCTCCTGCGCGTTGCGCGAGAGCGATTCGGCGTTCGCCAGCCGGTCGCGCTCCTTGCGCAGCTCCTCATCCTCGCCGGGCTTCAGGCGGGCGGCTTCAATCTCCTCGACCTGATAGGTGAGCATGTCCACCCGACGCTCGGCATCTGCCTGAGCTTTGCGCAGGTCATTCAGCTCGCGACGCAGATTGAGCAGCGCGTGATAGGTCTGGCGATAATCGCTGAGTGGCCGCGCCACCTCTGCATAGCGGTCGAGCAAGCCCAGATGGGCGCGCGGGTCGAGCAGGGATAGGTGTTCTGCCTGCCCGTGGATATCAATCAGTAACGCTCCCAGCTCTTTTAGCAGCGAAACATTGACCGAGCGCCCGTTCACTCGCGCCACGCTCCGCCCTTCCTTCCGGATCTCACGCATGAGCACCACGTAGTTGGGATCGTCCATCAGCTCTTCGCGCTGCAAGATAGCGTGAACAGCCTCTTTTTCGGGTCCCCGAAGATGGAACACGCCTTCGACGAAGGCTGCCTCGGCATCGGTACGCACAAACGTCGTGTCTGCTTTGCCGCCGATCAACATCACCACGGCATCCAGGATGATGGATTTGCCGGCACCGGTTTCACCGGTCAGAATGATCAACCCGGGGCCAAAGCGCAGCTCGAGCTGATCGATAATCGCAAAATTATGTATTCGAAGTTCTGTAAGCATAGGGCCTTTTAGAGTGAGTACAGGTTATCTGAACAATTGAATTCCAGATAGTCGAGAGTAGACAACAGGGACGGCAATCACAAGATAGATCACTTGAAAAAGAAGACCAAAGAGATTTCCGGCGATGAATAGCTGAAAGAGAATGACGGGCAATGCGCCCAGTACGACACCTGCGGCCACCGTCATGAACAACGGGCGGGAACGGCGGCGGCGCGTCGCCATCCGCACACCTTCTGCGATCACGACGGCAGCCGTGGGCGAGCCTGCCAGGATGATGAACCAGCCGAAGAATCCGAAACCGCCGATCAGGGTCACCAGGAACGACATAATCGCAGACAGCAAAGCCGCGACGGTAAAACCAGAGATAAAGTCGTACCATTCGGAAGTATTAAAGACCTTTTGCTGTCCGCGCACACATTCCCGGCAGCGATAGCCGGTCGGCGTGCGAACTGCACACGCGGCACAGATGGGCCGGTTGCAATTGTTGCAGCGCAGGGCGGTCTCACGGTCGGGATGGACGTAGCAGTAGAGCGTTGTTGATTCGGTCATCGCGGCAATCCTAAGCTTATAAACCACAAAGTTCAGTTTGGTACACAAAGGGAATCATACAACGAAGTTGATTCCCTGGCGTTTGGAGGTTTCTATCGCGGCAGTCCCAGGGAGTTTTCATTCATATGCGCTGTCAGGTTTCGATAAAAGTAACCGGGGTCGCCAAAGCGCACGAATTGCGCGGTCACTTCGGCAGCCTGCACATCTACATGATCATCTTCCATCAGCATGATGGACGCCTGTCCATCGATGCTTAGGACCGCATTCTCTCCATTAATATGCATGCGGACCGTCGAGCCTTCCGCTAGCACCACGGCGCGGTCCACGGAAAGGTGTGGAGCGATAGGCACAAGCAGGATGTTGCGCAGCTCGGGCGGAAGGATGGGGCCGCCCGCTGCCAGGGCATAGGCAGTCGAGCCGGTGGCCGTCGAGGCGATCAGCCCATCGGCAACATAGCTGGTCAGCTGGCGTCCATCGACCGAAGCAGAAAGGCGGATCGGGCGGAGATGCTGCCCGCGCCCGACCACCACCTCGTTCAGCGCCTCCCAGGATCCCAGTATCTCGCCGGACCGCACGTGCTCGGCATGCAGCATCATGCGGTTTTCGATCCAGGCTTCACCGCCCAGCAATTTGTCAAAGTACTCGCGCCATTCCTCTTTTTCGACTTGAATCAGAAAACCGATCGTGCCCAGATTCACGCCGAGAATGGGCGTGCTGCTGGAGGCGCACAGATTTCCAGCCCGCAGCACGCTCCCATCGCCGCCGACCATAATAAGCAAATCGAACTCGCCGCCCCGAATACGTTTGCGCAGGCTCTCCTCATAAAGAGAGCCGAAGGGAGCGGTGATGCCCTTTTCCTTCAGGTAATCAGACATCGCCTGTGCTTCTGAAAAAGCTTCAGGCATCTTTGGATACGCCGCGATGACAGGTCGCGCCGGGATGAAGGCGTCGGACATATTGGATAAATTATACCTTTGTAGGGAAGCAGCAAGGCTAACCAGTTGTCCGGCGTGAGTCGTCAAAGGATACCCCTATGCCAGCGATTGATCACATATCTTTCGAAAACCGCAGTGAGCACAGCGGGCAGCCTGCTCGTGCGAGCGTGCTACTTCTTTTTTATGCTCATCGCGCTTCATGTCAGCCAGTAGTTCGAGCAGCGAAGCTTCCAGCTCCTGGGTGTAATCAATGGCAAAATCTCGGTTGCTGTAATGGATAATTCCATAGGGCGGGCGTTTACCGTATGTTTTTTCCACCAGCAGGCAATAGGAAGCGAGCTGGTAGATGTGTGCATCATAGGGAGCCTCGGGCGCCCGGCCCGATTTGACCTCCACCGGGATGATACGTCCGTTTTGCTGAATGAGATAGTCCGGCTTTCCGGTCAGACTCAGTGCCTGGTAAAAGAGTGGCTTTTCCAGCTTGCCCCAGGCGCGGGTGTCGGTGTAGACCACACGTCCACTTGGCAGCCCCGTTTCTTTCCGCTGGCGATTGGATTGCCAGAAAAAAAGGATGGCAAGCGATAAGAGGATAAGAGCAATATACACCATGAAGAGCGACTCAGCGTTCGGCTTTGAAGCCGAACGCGTACACATTCTCGTCCCTCAGGCTGTCCCCCAGCGCCGGATGGATCTCAATCCGCTCCCTCGTCGTCAGGCGGTAGCCTTCCGGAACCTCCACATAGATCTCGAACAGGGTGCCTTTACACCCCGGGATGGAGGCGAATAACCGGGCTTCTCCCTCCCGATTTGTTAACGCCGGCCAGCTGACTTCCACGAGCTGGTTCCCGACATCGTCCACATGGACTTCGACAGCTTTCAACGGCAGTTCGTCAGGATCGCTGAGTCCATCGCCATCCGCGTCAAGCCAGGTGCGTACCGAACCCTGCCAGACGCATTCGGCAATATCACCCCCTCGCAGGATATGGTGGAGTGCGAAAAAGAACATGGCAGCAACGGTGAACACAGTAATCAGTAATGAACCCAAAAGGAATTCAAGCAATTTGAACATTTGAACCGTTACAATTTATAGAATTTGTGCCGTGCAATAGGCTACCAGCAGAATCAGAGCTGCGACCAGGAAGATCATTCCGACGATACGGTTGAGGCTGGAGGCTAGAACCTTTCGCCCGTGCTGTCGGTGAATCTGGGAGCCCGACGCAAGCTCGGCTTGATTTTCAGACGCAAATCCCTGCTTTCTGTACCACCAGGCGCGGCGACAATAGAGATAATTTCCGATGTCAGAAGAGCGGATCACTGGCATATTACAGCACTTTCGTCAGGAGAGCTAAGTATAGCACAAATATTCTAATTTTAGACCGTGGGTGCTGTGCCGGGGGCGGCTCCCACCGCGTTTCCACAAGCATCCTTAAGGAGTATGAACGTAACCCTGGAGAAAAAACATGTGAACTATTTCTCACCTATCTTGCGAAACCTTTCCTTGAATCAAAGTCGAGAGTGCGGATAATGAAAGTGAAATTGGAATCCAAGGCACAAGATGTGGTGGAGGTGCGACATGGCTGGCGAGCTGAGAGTCAAATTCTGGGGTGCGCGCGGGAGTTACCCGGCTCCCGGGGCCGAAACAGTCAAGTACGGGGGCAATACAGCGTGTGTGGAGATCCGCGTTGGGGAACGGGCAATCATCCTGGATGCGGGGACAGGAATCATTCCTCTGGGTAGAGAGATCGTGCGCCGGGGCGCAAGCGAAATACTTTTGCTGTTCAGCCATCTGCACCACGATCACACGCAGGGATTTCCATTTTTTATGCCAGCCTATTTACCCCACATCCGTCTGCATATCTTTGGTCCAGGGGGCACACCGGAGACGCTGGCGCATGTCCTCGAGTCTAACCAGTCAGCAGAAACCTTTCCGCTACGTCTGCACGATATGGCTTCAGCGAAAACGATTCGATCCGTGCGTGAGTCACAGATCATTATCTGGGATGAAAAGGGCGTTCGTCTAATGGAATCCATTGGCGAGGTCGACGATGAGGCGATCGTTGTTCGTATCCACAAATCTTACGCCCACCCGGGCAGTGTTTATGTTTATCGAATACACTGGCGCAACAAGTCCGTTGTATACGCCACAGACACGGAAGGCTACGTTGGCATGGATCGCAGACTCGTCCAATTTGCGAAGAAAGCGGATGTGCTGATACACGATGCCCAATATCTGGAGGACCATTATCGTGGATCGATGGCGGGATTTCCATCCACACAGGGATTCGGGCATTCGACCGTAACCATGGCATGTGAGGTCGCTGCAGCCGCGCAAGTTCGACAGCTGGTCCTGTTCCACCATGACCCATCTTATCCTGACACGGTGGTAGCGCACATACAGGCACTCGCGGAAAAACAATTCTCCAGGGCGCAGGCAGCGTACGAGGGGTTGGAGATCGTACTACCTGATGTATGTAAAACAAAAAAGAGAGTACAAACAACCCCGCCACTCCCCCTCTCGTACATAGAGCGAGAGTAATGGAAGTAAAATAGGATAGCCATGACCGACGCCTCAAGGCAAGAAGACGATACGCGCAACCTGCTCACAGATATAAAGCTGTTTGCGGGCTTGACCCCGGCTCAACTGGACTGGGTAGCGCAGCACGCTCATCGTCGCGTGTTCGAGGCCGGGCGTAATGTACTGATCATAGATCAACCGGGAGAGGCCGTCTATATTATCCTGCATGGTACGGTGAAGATTCAGATCGAGCAGGCGGAACGGGACGTGATCCTCTCGATTCTAGGTGCAGGCGACCTGCTGGGAGAGATGAGCCTCATTGACAGTGTGGGCCGTTCTGCCAGCGCCATAACACTCGAAGACAGCCTGATGCTATGGATGGACAAGGTCACCTTCAATTACATGCTGGATCACTTCGCGACGCTTGCTCGCAATCTTGTCAGGATTTTATCGGCGCGTGTCCGCCTTTCCGACCAGCTGATCCAGGCACTCGCAACCCTGGATGTGAACGGGCGCGTGGCACGCCAGTTGCTCGCCTTTGCCGAAAAGTATGGTCATGTGAAGAACGGCGCGACCCAGATTCGCATTACCCTCAAGCAAGGCGATATCGCGGATCTCGTTGGCGCCTCGCGCAAGCGCGTCAATCAGACGATGGTGTTGTTCAAGGAGCAAGGCTTACTTGACACCGATGTCGAAGGCAGAATTGTGATCAAGGATAGCCACGGACTTGCGAGGTTTTGCCGCTAAGTGAGAAGGGGAAACACGACTCAGCTAACTCGTAACCGAAGATTACCGCGGCCCTCAGCGGCTCGTAATGACATCCTCAACGGTATAATCGCTCCATGAGCGGTTTCCGTTTTTATCATCCTATCGAGGTTCGTTACGGGGATCTGGATCCGCAGGGTCATGTCAACAACGCAACGCATCTGACCTATTTCGAGCAGGCACGCGTTGCCTATATGATTGAGCTGGGATTGTTCACGAAAGATCAATCGTTCATGGAGATTGGTGTGATCCTGGCAGACATACACATTACCTACTTTGCGCCCATTTATTTTGGGCAGGAAATCAAAGTGGGCGTCCATGCCGCAAGGCTGGGGAATAAGTCCATGACCTGGGAGCAGAACATTGTGGATGCAGGTTCGGGCAAAGAGCTGGCAAAGGGGGATGTGGTGATCGTGGCTTATGATTACAGAGAAGAAAGAACGATGCCGATTCCGCGGGAGTGGAGAGAAAGAATCATCGAATTCGAACGGTTACAGGTTGAAGATTGAGCCCTGCAACGTTACAGCCTTAACCATTCAACCGAGAGGAATACCATGTCATTACCAGCGGTCGATCAGGAGTATCTCTTAGATTTTCTTATCAAACTACTCAATATCCCCTCCCCCACAGGCTTCGCGGAGCCAGCAATTGCGTTTGTAGAAAAAGAATTATCCCAATTCGCTCAATTGGAATTGTCGAGAACACGAAAGGGTGCCCTGGTTACAAGGTGGGCAGTTGAGTCTGATTTGCCGCCGGTCGCCTTGACGGCGCACGTAGACACACTGGGCGCGGTGGTTAAGGAGTTCAAATCGAACGGACGGCTCAAGCTCAGCCGCATTGGCGGGGTGGAATGGCCAACTGTCGAAGGGGAAGGTGTGTGGATCTTTGCTTCAAATGGCGCAAAAATCCGTGGCTCGGTACTGGTCGAGACCGCTTCGGGGCACATTTTTGGCCAGGACATGAAAAAGACCCCGCGTGACGATGATCACATGGAAGTTCGTCTGGATGCGCGCACCCGGTCGGACCAGGAGACGCGTGCGCTGGGGATCCGGGTTGGCGATTGCGTGGCGTTTGATCCGCGCGTGGAGATGACCGATGGATTCGTCCGTTCACGGTTCCTGGACGACAAGGCCTGTGTGGCGAACATTGTTTCGGCGATCAAATCCCTGGTGGAGTCAGGGCAAAGCCCCACACGCACCGTCTACTTCCACATTAGCAATTATGAGGAAGTCGGACACGGCGCCTCCTCAGGCATTCCGGCCGATGCAGCCGAGCTCCTGACCGTGGACATGGCTGTGGTCGGCGAGGGGCAGGAATCCGATGAATTCAGCGTAACGCTGTGCATCAAGGATGCCGGCGGCGTTTACCATGAGGGACTAAACAAAAAACTGCGCCGCCTGGCAGAGCAGCATGCCATTCCTTACAAGACGGATGTCTATCGTTACTATGCCTCTGATGGCGAAGCGTTCTGGCGCGCGGGCGGCGACCTGGCTGTATCTCTGATCGGCCCAGGCATTGATGCCTCCCATAACTATGAACGGACCCACACCGATGGTCTGGTCGCCACGACCAATTGGATCCTTGCCTACCTTTTAGGAGATTGAGCATAAGGGATACAACGATCACAAAGGCTTTCACTTGGAAGCCTCTGCGTCCTTCGTGCACTTTGTGTTAAATAGATTCATGAAACTGGATGCTACCCTTCCTCCTGTCCCATTGAAAGACGTCCCCGCAATTGCAAAAACCGCAGAGGACATCGGTTTCGATGCGCTCTGGACGCAGGAGACACAACACGATCCTTTCCTGCCCTGTACTTTGATTGCAGAACACACCAGGCAGCTCAACTTTGGAACTGCCATTGCGGTGTCCTTTGCTCGCTCTCCTGCGAACCTGGCATACACCGCCTGGGACCTTGCCGCGCAATCGGGCGGACGATTCATGCTCGGTCTGGGCACACAGGTCAAGGCGCATATTGAGCGGAGATTCGGGCAGGCGTGGCCTGAGTCGGTCACGGGTAAATTGCGGGAACAGATCGAAATCATCCGCCTCTTCTGGGATTGCTGGCAAAACGGGACGAGGCTCAATTATCGGGGCGAGTATTACAAGATCACACTGATGTCTCCGTTTTTCAATGCCGGACCCATTGAACATCCAGACATCCCGATTTACATCGCAGGTGTAAATACCGGGTTGGCAAAACTGGCTGGCGAGTTATGCAACGGCTTTCATGTACATCCGCTTCATAGCGTGCAATATTTACGCGAGGTTATCCTCCCGGCCGTAGAGGAGGGAGCAGCCCGGGAACGACGAAACAGGAAAGATGTGTCGGTTTCCGTGACAGCGTTCGTGGCGACCACGCCTGAGGAGAGGAATTTCGCCCGCGCGCAGATCTCCTTCTACGCGTCTACACCCTCTTACCGTCCCGTGATGGATTTACATGGCTGGGCAGGGGTCGCGGAAAAATTGTCGGCTCATGCAACAAAAGGTGCGTGGGCAGAAATGCCCGGTCTTATCACGGATGAGATACTGAACGAGTTTTGTTTGGTCACAGAAGAAAGCAGGCTGGCGGATGAACTAAAGGAGCGTTATGCTGGCATTGCCAACCGACTGGCTGTTTACATCCCGTTCGCAGCTGGCGAAAAGGATGAATGGTGGAAACGATTAGTAAAACCTTTCAACCAATCTTCACATCACGCCAAAACTATTTAGTCAGGACAAATGTACTAATCTGAACAACTCAACAAATCATCCCGCGCTTCCAGGCTTGCTTTTCATCCAAGGGATTCCCTTAGGCACTGGCACACTTGCCTACTCGCAAGAGAAGAGTACAAGGACGGAACGAAAGGCGACGATACACAAAGAGTAGTTGAACAAGCGTGGAAAACAGCTGCCAAATGATTACAAAGCATCAGGCTTAACTCGCTTCAAACCTGAGCCTCCACACAGTCTGGTGCTGGGGGCTCTGTGCTATGACTGCTAAACATGCCTTGGATACGGGCATAAAAAACATGACATTCTATCTATGAAAACTATGACTTAACAGTAAGGAAAGTTGCTCAAAAATCCGTCTTGAAATCAATATAATGCATTCATTCGTGCCTGGTAATCTCAGTCAGAGATGGGGTTACCAGATGCACACCGTCATCACAGCACTTGGAGGAACCATGCAATCTGATCTGCTTTTTCATAAACGGGAGGAAGAACAACGTGGGCCTTTGTCCCATCAGGATTTGATCCCATCCGAATCGCTTTCCACATCAGAGATGGCACAACCTGAACCGACATCCGCTGTTGAAGCGATTCCGATGGCTCGGGTGGAGAAGAAGCGCTCAACGTTGAAAATCGCTGGGATTGTTCTAGCCGTTCTTGCCATATTCATATTATTCCTGTCATTCGCCTCGGTTGGATATTGGGGATACACGCTGAACAACGAGCTTACTACATCGCAACAGCAGCTAACAGCATTGCAGGCTGAACACGAAAAGCTCCAGACCGATTATGCCGTCGTCACAAGCGAAAATGAGAAACTGAATGCGGAATTGTCCCAGTTCAAGACAGATCTGGACAAAGCAAGCTCCGATCTGGAGGATGCCCAGGCGAGGTTGGATACATCAGAAGCCCAGAATAAAGGACTCCATGCCCAGATCGATACAGCGAGCGCTCTGGCAGAAATCCTTTATGTCGTGGCCACTTCAGAAGATGATGCAGATATCCTGAAGATTGATCGGTTAGTCAATGCAGCTGGAAATCGGGAACTCACCAAGCATTGGGAAGCCTTTGCAGAGTCTCCATCTGAAGATGCTTTCAATACATTCTTTACATACCTGCTGTTTGTAACTCATGAAAGCCTGAGCCAAACTCCCCCTCGGGTTAACATAGGCGCCGAGCCTTCTCTTCTCGATGACGTGGCGCTTGCTTTTAAGTGGGTCTTTTATACGATAGTTGCCAGTCAAACCTCCTCCTGACTTGATGATCGAAGATAAAAATGAACTTCAGTGACTATCAACTCAAATCGCGCAAGACAGCCGGTTACCCTGCCATTGGGCATCCAGTGATTTATCCCGCACTAGGATTGGTCAACGAAGCCGGCGAAGTCGCGGGAAAGATTAAGAAAGTCTTCCGGGATCAGGACGGCGAAATTAGTGAAGAAACACGCCAGGCGCTCAAAGCCGAGCTTGGTGATGTGTTATGGTATATCGCCCAGGTCGCAACGGAGCTGGATCTTTCACTGGATGACATAGCCGAACACAATATCGCCAAGTTGTATGACCGGTTGGACAGGGGAACTATCCGCGGCGAGGGAGATAATCGATAAGGAGTCCCATTGCTCATTCCATGAGATTACTTCCTGCGGTCGCCTGGGCCATCACATTGATCCCGTAATCACACAATCGGACCACCGGGCACTTTTCGCAATAGGGTCTGCGCGCCGTGCAAATCTCACGACCCAGCCGGATGATGTTCAAATGTGCGGGGTAATAGGTCTCCGGCGGAAAAAGGCTTTCGAGATGTGGGTGGGACTGTTCAACCGTCATCCTCTCGGGTCGCAGCCCAACGCGACCGGTCACGCGATAGATATGCGTGTCCACGGGAAAAGCGGGCTTCCCCAGCGAAAAGCACAAAACGATCGCTGCCGTTTTGGGTCCCACCCCATTGAACCTCGTCAGCCAGGCGCGCGCTTCTTCCACCGGTAAATTCTCTAAGAAGGACAGATCCAGACTGCCGCGTTCTTCGGTGATCGAGCGCAGCACTTGCTGGATGCGCGGTCCCTTTTGATTGGCGAGCCCCGCGGAGCGAATTGCATCAACAACTTCGGCGGTTGGCGCGTCACGAACCTGCTCCCAGGTGGGGAATTTTACCCGCAGGGCATTGAAACCACGATCACGATTGATATCATTGGTGTTCTGGGAGAGGATGGTTGAAACCAGCTCGTCGATCGCTGGCAGGGGATTGCGCCAGACCGGCTCACCGTAGACCTCGAGTAAACGCTCGTGGATTTTGAGGGCGCGCTTCACAAGCGGATTCATGGATACCCGGCCTCCTCAACCACTTTTACCGTTCTATAGACTACATCTCGATGCTTCGCTGGAATCAGGTCCGCAAACATTTCTGCGCTCAGGCGATACAGCCGAATCCCCGCCGCGCCCCGGGCGCGATACTGCGAGTCCTCCGGGTCAAGCCCCCAGGCTGTGCGAAAGGCACGCGTCCACTCCGAGTCACGACCCATTGAATCCTGGATCAAGTCAAAATACCGGTTCTCACTGATGATCAGAATGCCTCTCTGCACGGCGACGGCCTCGAGCAGGTTCTTCACCAGACCCCAGGTCGCATACAGCACAGTAGACTCGTGCTCGTTTGCCAGGCCATTCAGGATCTTGTGCACTTCTTCTGCATTGCCCATCACCTGCTCTGCCGCAAACTCATTGGCGGCAGGCTGTAGCAAAGACCCATCGAATGCATGAGCCTCCTGCTGCAACTCCCCCATCGATCCATCCTTATCGAGCACGATCTTCATGCTCCGCAAACCAGGAACTGCCCAGATCGCGCGCCGGGGGTCGTTGAGCGCAAGGCGTTCATCGTCCAGTCGTGTATATTTCAAACTGACGAGTTTGTCATCCCAATATCGCAGTGTGTACCGGTCATAGGGATTCTCAGGAAGCCTGCGAGTGAATATATCAAAATCAACGTCGCTGTACTGGCCGGCCTGCTTGCGTGCGTAGCTTCCCACGATGCTAACACCGACGACCTCAGGAGCATCAATCTCTTTGAGGACAGACTGGAGGAACGCATTGGGGAGTGTCATCGATCCGTTCCGCACCCGATAGTGAGCGGACAATTCACGTCTTCTCTACCCGCCCATTTTCAATTTGCCACAGCTCAGCCTTCTCAGTGAATTCGGGTGTGAAGGCCTGGAGATCGGCGGTGGTAAACAGCACCTGTTCGGTCTCACTGACATATCTCATTAAATCGGCGCGACGCTGAGAATCGAGCTCTGCCATAACCTCATCGAGGAGGATCACGGGCCATTCGCCTGTGCGGTCTTTCATCCAGTTCACCTCTGCAAGCTTCAGCGACAATAACGCCGTGCGGACCTGGCCGCGCGAGCCATAAAATCCAAGATCGATGTCGTTGGCGAGGAAGCGGACTTCGTCACGGTGCGGTCCGATGGTGGTGACGCCGCGAGCGATTTCCGTGCTACGCAAGGCGCTCAGGCTGGCGCGAAAACCATCCCGGATTTCATTCAATTCCAAGCGTGAGCGATCGACAGCCATGTCCATCTTTAAGCCCAGTTGCCCGTTCGGCTTCGGCAAGGGATCGAAGGCGGGCTCGTACGAAAGACGGAGGATCTCGGATCCACGTGTCAGCTCATGATGGACACGTGAGGCCAGCCGCTCGATCTGCTGGATGGCTTCGATACGCCACAGGATGATCTGCGCGCCGAGCCGTGCCAGCGCCTCATCCCAGACCTCGAGCTGGTCCACATTGCTGCCCTGCAGCGTGCTCCGCCTGTCGCTGTTCAATCCGCGTTCGCCCAGTATTTTGAGGAGAGCGTTGCGCTGCGTCAAAGCCTGGTTGTATTCACTCAAGATGCGCGCATAGGCAGGCGTGGACTGCGCCAGGGCAAGGTTGAGGTAGCGGCGGCGGTCTTCGGGCGCGCCCTCCACAATCTGCGACATCTGAGGCACAAAGATCACGGCATTGAAATGACCAATGGCTTCGTTCGCCGGTCTCTTCACGCCATCGAGCAGAATCTCTTTACGTAGACGCTGGTTGTTCAGCACACCCACCGGCTCAAGAATAAGACGTACTTCGAGACGATGCTTGCTCTTGCTGCGCTGATATTCCGCAACCAGGCGAGTGACCGTCAAGGAGCCGTTTTTGGCCTCATCAAAGTTGATGATCTGGCGATCGGCATGCGTCTGAAAGGATGTGAAGGCCGCCAGGAAATAAATAGCTTCCAGCACGCTGGTCTTGCCCTGGGCGTTGGCTCCCACCAACAGCACGACCTGCCGGGGGATATCGACATCCAGGCGAGTGAACTTACGAAAGTTAGTGAGGGAAAGGCGTTTGAGATACATGCCAAGCTCACTGCACCGGGCACGCCAGTGGAACATTAGAGCCCAATTGGCACTACACTTCCGGCTCGGGCTCCACGTCGTCCTGCGGCTTCCAGACCCGGATGGCGCGGTCCGTAAAGAGCACCCCATTGAGGTGGTCTATCTCATGCTGGAAGATGCGCGCCAGCCAGCCCTCAGCCTTGATCTTAACGGGCTTGCCATGCCGGTTCAAGCCCCTGACCTGTACAGAGGCATAACGTTCCACCTCCCCCACCAGACCCGGGATGGAGAGGCAGCCCTCGACACCGATCAGCGTCTCGCTGGAGGTTTTCACGATCTCGGGATTCAGAAGCGCCCACACCCGTTTCGGAGCATCCTCTTTTTCCTCGTCTTCTTCACGCTCAAAATATTCGATGACGATAATACGCTCGGAGAGTCCGATCTGCGGTGCAGCCAGCCCGACGCCTGGCGCCTCGCGCATGGTTTCGATCATGTCATCGATTAGTGTCTGCAGGTTTTTATCAATCGTTGTAATGGCGCGTGCCTTCCGGCGCAGCACCGTCTCGGGGAGAGTGATAATTTTACGAAGAGCCATTCCTTGATTTACCTCTATCCGTGCGCGATGAAGTATTGTCCATAAGCAGGCTCCGATTTTATCCCGGTTTTGGCTTCTTCTGCTCTTCTTCGCTTTTTAGTTGTTCAGCATTCAGATGATACGTAGCCAGCCATTCTGCCATACGCTCGCGTTCCGCGGCAACTTTAGCTGCGGCCTGACGCGCCTGGCGCGCTTCCCGCCGACGGTCGATATCCGACTGGACACTCGCCGGATCGATCACGTCCTCGAAGGCAAGCCTGGAACCGCCCACCGTGATGTAGACCGTGCCGTAGTTGAAGATCTCACCCAGGATCCCGATACGCTGGTACTCCGTCCCCAGGATGCTGTCCAGCTGAGCAGCATTACGAGTTTGTGTCCCGAACGGTTTCTTGTCCAGGTCGATGATCTGTTCCGGAGTCACCTGGAACTGGTCGTTGCTCCAGTCCATGATCTCGTAGATCAACCACAAGCCCAGGGGAATGAAAGTGATGAGAATGGCCACCGAAAAGGGATCTACGCTCAGTGTGCCATTGACGTATCGTAGTAACGCCTCGTCTGACGATTGAAACAGCCGGACCTGCCGCCAAACAAACACGGTAAACGCGGCAAGAATGCCCGCCAGGGATATCCAGGCCTGTTTGATCAATACGAACCAGTGCTTGCGATAGAATACGCTGTCGCCGGCCTCATAGCGCAGTTTTAGCGTGCCAGCTCCGAGCAACCCGAGCAAGCGGATGAGACCGTTTCTGGGCTGCGGCTCAGGGGGGGGCGGTACCGGTATTACAAGCTCGGTTTTCGGTTGCGGAGGGATGGGGATGCCCAGTTGTTTGCGAAGCGCATTCTTCATCGCCTCTTTTTCCATACCGCTGGCCTGCTCTTTTGTCCGCTCCCAGTACTCCTCGATCATATCCTGAGCCTGTTCGGGATGACTCACATCGTCAAACGGAATCCGTCCCACCCATGTACGGACGGTAACATCCCCGTAATCGAGAATGCGCCCTAGCTGCGATGTCCCTACGGCAACGGAGAGAATTGTATGGACAGGGGATTCCTGCCGGCTTTCGTAAATACCAATCACCTTTTCCAGCCAGACGACGCGCTGGTTGGTGACAATGTAATAATCGTTCTCCCAGTCGATATAATACCAGAGAGCCCACAGTGCCATGGCGACCAGAGACACAAAGGCAGCAATGGCAACGATCGTAAACGAAGCAATCGCAAACCACGCATAGGTAAAAAAGATGGGAAGCGCGAGCCCAAACAGGGGTCCGATGAGCCGCTTGTAAAGTACGATGGGATGTTTGCGTGCCAGAAAATAAATCACTTCATCGGGCCGCAGCCATTTGAACTGCAACTTGCGCGCCAGTTGCCGGCTACGAATCGCAAGATCGAAATTGAGACGGAGCTGCGGAAGCTTCTTGTAGAACCTTTCAAAGTCCTCACGGGCCATAACGAACAGCGCGAGATCCGTCACCGCGACCGCCGTCCCAGAGCGCGGGCGCCTTTGAATGAGTCCCATCTCGCCGAAGTAATCGTCTTTCACCAGCCGCGCAAGCTGCATCTCCTTGCGGTCCTGCCGGCGGGTAATGCGAACAACTCCCTCGAAGATCAGATAAAAACTCTCGGGTCGTTTGCCCTGTTCAAAAACAACTCCCCCCGCGGCATAAGAGGACTCTCCCAGCTTTTCCGCAATCGCCGTGAGCTGCTCATCCGTCAGATTACGGAAAAGATGAATTCGCTTGAGAAATGCCAATCGGGCGGAAAGTTCGACTGTCACGTTTTGATTCTATCAAATTTCACGGACGATGGTGCAACCATATGCGGGTATCTCGCTCACTTCAGGCTGGCGTCCCTGGAGCAGCGCTTCGACCGCATCTCGCAGGTAGAAACGGGTCGCCTGCCGCTGGCGGAAGGTCATATCATCCACTGCGCCGCGGTAGCACAGGATGCCTTCCCGGTCAATGACAAAGACATGCGGGGTTGTCAATGCTCCGTAGAGATCTGCGACCCCATGCCCGGCATCCACGAGGACCCGAGAGAGGCCGCGCGCCTGAGCCGCCTGGTGCAGCAATTGGGACGATTCGTTTCGGTTTGAAGCGACCGGCAGCATGGTCACCTCTCCCTGCCATAATTCAACCAGGTCCAACAGATAACGATCTGTTCGTTCCGAGTGCGGGCATTCCGCCGACCAAAAATTGAGTACGACGATTCTGCCGAGATAATTACTACGCCTGTGCATGATTCCTGCCAGGTCCGGCAACTCGAAGTCAGGCGCGGGTTCGTTCAATGGCATGAAATCATTATATCGTAAGGGGAAAGCGCTTCGGTTGTGAAGCACGTACACGGTACCGGTGTTTTGGGCAGTGCGTGAAAAACCCCATGTTACAATCCCGCCCATGAAAAAATGGCAGTTCTGGCTTGGGGTGCTGATCAGCGTCGTCTTTATCTGGCTGGCACTACGAGGCTTACGGTTGGATGAGTTCTGGGCTTCGGTTCGAGGAGCCGATTATATCTGGCTGTTACCGGGGATTGGCGTCTACTTTGTCGGTGTCTGGGTACGGGCCTGGCGCTGGCACTACCTGCTGGGCCCCATTAAGAAGCTGCCCACCTCGACCATGTTCCCCATCACTACGATCGGGTACATGGGCAACAATATCTATCCTGCCCGCGCCGGCGAGGTGTTGCGCGCTGTTATCCTGAAGCGTAGGGAAGGCGTCTCGGTGTCCGCTTCGCTGGCAACCATTATCGTCGAACGCATCTTCGACGGAGTGGTGATGCTGGCTTTTGTATTCGTCAACCTGCCCGAGCTTGCCAATCTGACAGATGCATCGGGCTTTGTAGGAAATATTCAACAAGTTGCTCTTATCGGGACTGGCGTTTTTCTCAGCGCTCTGGCGGTCTTTCTCTTGGCGGCTATGTTTCCGCATTTCACGGCAAGAGCGGGGGTCTGGTTTTTTTCGCTAGTGCTGCCGAAGAGACTGCAGGAGCGAATCATCAACCTGATGACCAGGTTCCTGACCGGGCTCGCTTCACTGCGCTCCCCCTTCAACGTGTTAATGGTCTTTTTCACCTCTTTACTCATCTGGCTGCTCGAAACAGGCAAGTACTGGTTTGTGATGCACGCGTTTGATTTCGATGTCTCGTTCTTTGCGTTGATGCTGATGAACGGCATCGTCAACCTCGCAACAACGATCCCTTCGGCACCGGGGTATATCGGTACCTTCGATGCCCCTGGAATTGCCGTGCTCACCGCCTACGGCGTAGAGCACTCCGTGGCTGTGGGATACACGCTCGTTCTGCACGTGGCGCTTTGGCTGCCGATTACGCTGCTCGGCGCCTACTACCTAACCCGGGAAGGCATTCACTGGAACGATGCACTTCGGGCAGAAACGGCAGAGGCATGAACCCCAGGGAACCAGGCGGCTGAGCCGCCTGGTTTGTTTAACCTGTAATCATTATGCTCCGCTCGATTCGCATGCGTTATACTTATCGTCAAATGCTCTGACCGGTCGAAATCAAGGAACATACAATGGTGCAGACCCCTGTATCGCCAAGGAAGAAGTTAAGGGTGTTGATCGCAGACGATGTCCAGGAGACGCGCCGGAATACGCGTCTGATGCTGGCTACGATCGATGACGTAGAAGTGGTGGCTATGGCGGCGAACGGCATTCAGGCTGTCCAAATGGCTGAGCAGCATCATCCAGACATCCTTCTTCTCGATATCAACATGCCCGAGCTTGATGGGTTATCAGCATACCGAAGGATTGCGCAGGTGCATCCCGATATTGGCTGCATCATCATCTCGGCCGAGAAAGATACAACCACTCTGCGGACTGCCATCTCCAGCGGCGTACAGGAATATCTGATCAAGCCCTTTACCATCGATGAATTGGAAACGGCCATTGCCCGCGTATATCCTCGCGTAGAGGAGACCCGTCGGAAAATGATCCAGGCAGAGCAACTCCGCCGACGGAATGAAGCCTATCTGCAGCAACTGGCGAGCGAGTATGCCAGGACCAGGCGCACGGACGACACGGCGATTGAAGTCTTCGAGCGGCTGGCAGAGAACACCCAGTGCGAGCCGCGCTGGCTGCAAAACCTGGCAATGATCTACGTTGTTCGCCAGATGTGGGGCAAGCTTAGAATCCTTGCAGAGAAGGTGGAAGCGCGCACGAAAAATAAATAAAAGCTGTATCGGGAGCGTGTTGTGCGAAGCGATCTCCTACTTCATAGAAGATCGCTTTGTGGGTTTCGACTCAACCGGTATCCCGGTGGCGTCTTAATTCTGGGAGAGTGAATGAGAGTTGCAATTATCGGAGCGGGGTTTGGCGGCATGGCTGCCGCTTATGATTTAAAAAACGCAGGCCATGAAGTCATTATTTACGAATCCGCCGATTATGTGGGTGGATTAGCATCCGGCTTCAAGGAGCCCTATTGGAGCTGGTCGGTCGAGAAGTTCTATCACCACTGGTTTCAATCGGATAACCATATGCTGGGGCTGATCAAGGAATTGGGCTGGGACGACAAGGTCCTGTTCCCGCGCCCGTATACGGTTCTGCTCCATAACGGCAAATGGTATCCCTTTGATTCGATCGTGGGCGCGCTGCTCTTCCCGGGACTGGGGTTTGGGCTCGACAAGATCCGCTTCGGCTTTGTCGGACTCTATCTACGCCTGACCAATAACTGGAAAGACCTGGAACGCTATACGGCAGATGCATGGATGCGCAAATATGCCGGTCGGCGCGTCTATGAAAAGATGTGGAAGCCGCTGCTCGTGGGGAAATTTGGTCCCTACTATAACCAGGTCAACATGGCGTGGATGTGGGCCCGGCTGAAAGCACGGACGACACGCCTGGGCACGTTCGAAGGGGGCTTCCAGAATTTCGCAGATCTGTTTGCCAGAACATTGCGCGGACTGGGCGTAGAGATCCGGCTGGGCGCGCGGGTAGAGTCCATTAAGAAGGAGCAGGCCGGATTGTCGGTGCGAGCCGACGCGCAGTCTGAAATCTTCGACAAGGTGCTGGTGACAACCTCGCCCAATTTGCTGGCGAAGTTTAGCTCTGAGCTCCCTGAACATTATTTGAAGGGCTTGCTCGAACTTAAGTCCATGGGCGCGGTGGTGATGGTTCTGTCGCTCAAGCACCAGCTGTCCAAAGAGGGCTATTACTGGTTCAACCTTCCCAAGGAAGCAGGGTACCCGATGCTGGCGTTGGTGGAACACACCAATTTTGTCTCGAAGGAGCATTTCGGTGGAGACCATATTGTATATGCCGGAGATTACCTGCAGGTTGGTCACGAATATTTTTCGATGAGCGATGAGGAGTTACTGGCACGGTTTATCCCGGCATTCAAGAAGTTCAACCCTGCTTTCGAACGCGACTGGGTCAAGAAAGTCTGGGTGTTCAAGACGAATTACGCCCAGCCGGTGCCTTTGGTCAATCATTCGAAGAACATCCCCAGCATCCAGACCCCGATCGAGGGATTGTATTTTGCTTCGATGAGCCAGGTCTACCCCTGGGACAGGGGCACGAATTTTGCGGTGGAGATCGGCAGACGCGCGGCCAAAAAGATGCTTGGAGAAAACCAGTGAATCCCGATTTCGTCAAGCCGCGCTATGATAAAGGCGGGTTTGCCGGACTTCCGGAGCGCATCAAACAGGCATTCGGCACGGGTAAGTATGATGCCGTCGTCCTCTTTCTCGTGGACGGTTTTGGCTGGCGGTTCTTCGAGCGGTTTCAAGATGCGCCCTTTCTTAAACGATTGGCAACACTCGGGCAGGTCGAGAAACTGATCTCACAATTTCCATCCACAACTGCGGCGCACCTGACCACTATCCATACAGGCTGGACGGTCGGGCAAAGCGGGGTCCACGAATGGATCTACTATGAGCCTCTGCTGGATGCGATGATCTCGCCGCTCCTGTTTACCTATGCCGGCCAGTGGGAGCGCGACCTGTTGAAACCAACCGGGGTGCAGCCCGCGTTCCTTTATCCGCGAGGTAGGTTCTACCCGGAACTAAACATCATGGGCGTAGACTCATTTGTATTTGGGATCCGCGACTATACTCCCTCCACATATTCGAGCGCGGTTACACAAGGAGCGGAGCTACGCTCGTTCAAGACCTTTTCCGAAGCGCTGGTCAACCTGGGCTTGCTGCTCGAGCAACGGACTCAACCGTCTTATGTGTATCTTTATCTGGACAGGATCGATATGCTGGCTCATGATTATGGTCCCACTGCCCCACAGACCGAAGCGGAGATCCTGACCTTCCTGCTGATCATGGACTATTTCTTCGAGCGCGTGTTCAAGGGGGACCGGCGAATTCTATTCCTGATGACCGCCGATCACGGACAAACGGAAATAAATCCTCAGACCACAGTTTACTTAAACCGAGATACTCGTTTCGCCGGAGTAGAGCGCTTCCTGAAAACGAACCTCAAGGGCCAATTGCTTGTCCCAGCCGGTTCCCCGCGCGATATGTTCCTCTATATCAGGGAAGACATGCTCGACGAAGCACAGTCGTTTCTCAGTGCGCGGCTGGAAGGCAAAGCCGATGTCGTCAAAACGGAATACCTGATCGAGAATGACTATTTTGGACCCGAGGTCTCTTCCCGTCTGCGAGAACGCGTGGGAAATCTCGTGATCCTGCCGTATCGTTACGAATCGGTCTGGTGGTATGAGAAGGGGAAATATGAGCAAAGGTTTTACGGCCACCATGGCGGGCTGACACCCCAGGAGATGGAAACGATCCTCTATTCATATGAGATGTAGGCGCTCGTTTACTTCTCGCCCCAGTGGATGGCAATCGTCCCGAACATCAATCTTTCGTAGCCAACTTTTTTGAATCCGGCGGCTGCCATGCGCGCCGCTAACTCTTCAGCTGTGACGAATCCCTCCGTGGTTTCGGGGAGATAACGATAGGCCTCGCTGCTGCCTGTAATGAGCCTTCCGAGCGCCGGGATAACAACATGCATATGCAGCGAGATGAACGGGGAAAGCAGGTTCTTTTTCGGCCGCGTGGTATCGAGGATGACAATCCGCCCACCTTTCCTGAGAACCCGGTGCTGTTCGTGTAAGGCTTTTTGGAGATCAATCACGTTGCGCATGAGAAAGCCGGACACTACTGCGTCAAAGAGCGAGTCCGGGAATGGAAGCTGGAGCGCGTCAGCAGACGAGAAGTTCAGTGAACCTTTTTGTTGTCCAACGCGCATCATTTCCAGGGTGAAGTCCGCGGCGATGATCCGGGCCCGTGGGAATTGCGCCAGCGCCTCCCGCGCCAGGTCGCCAGTCCCGGTGCCCAGATCCAGCAGACGTGAAGTTCGATTCAGCCGCGCCAGCTGGATGACATGCCTTCGCCAGCGAACATCCTGCCCGCCGGTCATCAAGCGGTTCATGAGGTCGTATCGCCGGGCGATCCGAGTAAACATGTTTTGCACGTACGCAGCACGTTCCTGTCCGGTCAGTCGGGTCATTCATCCTCTTCGAAATCACTTACTGCAGCCTTCGTAAGGCTCGTTTGGTATACGTTATACTGCAAAACATTCATCGCATGGCTAATGACAAAAGATCATCAACCTGGAAGGCGTGGCTGCTGGCCATCCGTCCGCGCACATTGCCCGCCGCGGCAGCAGGCGTGATCATGGGAAGCGCACTCGTCTGGCGAGATGGATTCTTTCGGCTTGATGCCGCACTGGCGTGCCTGCTGACTGCCATCTTGCTGCAGATTGGCAGCAACCTGGCAAACGATGTCTTCGACTTCGAGCGCGGCACTGACACGCCGGAACGGTCGGGACCGGTGCGCGTCACTCAGGCGGGGCTACTCACTCCCTCACAGGTCAAGACTGGCATGGCCGTCGTCTTTGCACTGGCGGCAGTGCTGGGATTGTACCTTGCCTGGCTGGGCGGATGGGCGATCATCCTCATCGGAATTGCTGCGATCCTTTCAGCCATTGCCTACACGGGTGGACCTTTTCCGTTGGGTTATTATGGCTTAGGTGATCTCTTTGTATTTATCTTTTTTGGCTTTGCCGCAGTTGCCGGGACGTATTACGTGCAGGCGGGCTTCGTCTCTGTGGCCGCCTGGTGGATGGCAATCCCGCCCGGATTGATCATCACTGCGATCCTAGTGGTGAATAATCTCCGGGATCTGGAGAATGACCGGAAGGCAGGCAAGCGAACCCTGGCTGTCATGCTGGGTGAGCGGGCGACAAAGGTTCAATATTTGTTCTGCATGGTCGTTGCGTATTCGGTGCTGCCGATTGCTGTTTCAACCGGTGTGATATCCTGGTCAGCCCTGCTAGCGTGGCTATCCATGCCGCTGGCGGTTCGCGCCGCCGGGGTTGTGCTTACACGGCAGGGTCGCCCACTCAATGCGGCGCTCGCAGGGACAGGTCAGACGGCGCTTCTGTTCAGTGTCCTGTTCTGGCTGGGAATAGCTCTTAACTGACAAACTGCCAACGGCACCATCGGCGCTCCAGCCAATCTACCGTGAGATACATGCCAAGCCCGAGCAGGCTCATGGCGATCACACCGGCATACATGGCAGGATAATCCAGCAGCGTGCTGCCGTTGTAGTAAATGTAATATCCCAACCCATATTTAGTCGCAGATAATTCCGTGATGTACAACACCGCTACCGCCGTTCCGATCGATTGACGCAACGCGGTCAAGATAGCTGGCAGGCTGGCTGGTAGATAAACAAAGCGGAACAGGGCACGCCGTCCGGCGCCCACGCTGCGCAGGCTCTGGATCAACTGGGGAGGCAGCCCGGCGGCCTGGTCACGGACGAGCACAACAATTTGAAAGAACAGGATCATGAAGATGATCGTGATCTTTGCCGTGTCGCCGATTCCCAGGAATAAGATGACCACCGGCACGAAGACGACCTTGGGAATGGGATACAGTAGATAGATCAGCGGGGAGAAAAAACGGTCCAAGATTTTCGATCCGCCGATCGCCAGTCCAACCGGCACGGCGGCCAGGACCGAGAGCGCCATCCCGGCGAACACCCTCCACAGGCTATATACAAAGTGGGTCGACAAGCCGTATTGCAGCTCGCTCACCAGGACGCCTAACACCTGCAATGGAGCCGGCAGAATGGGAAGGCTCACGATCTTTGCCAGAATCTGCCATACGATCAGCAACGCCAGCGCTGCGACACCTGCATCACGCCGCTTCACGATGCATCTCTTTCCAGAGCAGATCACAAAGTTCATGGTACCCCCAGCTGTTGCGGTACTCACCTGGGCCGGCGCATGGATTCTCGAAGACCCGGGGAACCCGGTTGGGAGCAACACTCAACAGGAGAATCTTCTTCCCCAGAGCAGCCGCCTCTTCAATCGCGTGGGTCACGATCACCAGGGTCAGGTTTTGTTCGGCGCAGAGATGCAGGGTCAGGTTTTGCAGGTCGGCGCGGGTGATGGCATCCAGCGAAGAGAACGGCTCATCCATCAGGAGCAGGTCGGGCTCCAGGGCCAGGGTGCGGGCAATAGCGGCGCGCTGGCGCTGTCCACCCGAGATCTGCGAGGGAAATTTGTTTGCCAGTCCCGCGATTCCCAGCCGTTCGAGCCAATATGACACATCCTTCGCCGGCTGAAAATCGACCGGCGTATGCCGGCCATCCTCCCCGTAGAACTTCCTCACCTGCAATCCCAGCTCGACATTCTGGCGGACGGTGGACCATGGCAGCAGCCCGTAGTCCTGCAGGATCAAGCCGCTGCGCGGGCGAGGACGCGTGAGAAATTCTCGTTCAATAGAGATCTGTCCTGAAATGGGCTGTCGCAATCCGGCGAGCAGATAGAGTAAAGTTGTCTTTCCACAGCCAGAGGGACCCAGGATCGCCCAGGTTTCGCCGCGCGAGATATCGAGGGAAAACTCTTCAAAGAGTGGCGTGAGATGAGGATAACTGAAGGTAATCGAGTTGATCTCTAGCATGTCTTTGATCAGGGAAGGAAAGCCGGGTTTACCGACTCCTTATAGGAGACCCCAGTCGCCAGAATTCCTTTTTCTTTCAACCAGGTCAGGGCGTCGTTCCACTCCTCCTCTGTAGGCACGCCGGCCGGAGGAAACGCAGGCACATCATAGGTCTCGAGCAACGGCGTCGGGACCAGTTTTTGTTCGCTCAAAAGGTCCTTATATGCATCCGGACGGGCGTTGAGCAATGCTGTGGCATCTTCGATGGCAGCCAGAAAAGCTCTCACCGTATTGGGATTTGCATCGAGCACGTCCTTGCGAAAGGAAATGACGCTGAAGCCATATTCCGGGTAACCCGAGTCATCCGCAATGATGACGCCGCCCTGACTCACTACCAGTGAAGCCAGTGGATCGGGCATGACGCCGGCTGACAGCTCTCCGGAAGTAAGCAATGCCATCCGGTCAGGGATTCTGGGAACGGCAACTGTTCTGATCTCATCTGTCGTAAAGTCGTTTGCCTGGAGGAGCCGTTCGGTCACATATTCGATGACCGTGCCCTGCGACACACCGATCTCGACCCCTTTTAGTTCTTCCACGGATGAAATCCCACTCCGTCCGGAAGCAAGGATAAAGAAATGGCCGTGCGTTTCCGTGGGACGCAAGGCATATCGGACTACCTGCATTCCGATGTTCTCTTCATTGAAGAGCATCACGGCAAGCGTCTCATTGACCGTCCCATCCGCTCCTCTCGCGGCGATGAGCTGGTCGCGCTCCGGCGCAGATGCGACCGGAACAAACTCAACCACCACGCCGTGCCTTGCAAACAGGTCCTCTTGCTGCGCGACGTACATCGGCAGAGTGTCAATGATCGGCAGAACCGCAATTTTGAGAGTAGCCGGGGGTGACTGGGATACACAGGCAGAGAGAAAAATTGAGCAGAGCAAAAGAAGAGCGAGATTCTTGTTCATCCGGGGCAGGATCCTTTTCGAGCGGATACCAGTTCATTATCACGGGAGATTCTCTCGACTTCCAGTGAAGATTGTCCTTTTAAATTGCGCTAATTCTCATACGTTTCGTCTTATTTAGAGAAGAGATCGGAGTCCAGGGTAAAAAAAGACGACCCATCGGGGTCGTCTTTGGCTGATTATTATCCACGTCCGTGGGGATACGGACTCCAGTCGCACAGGTGAATGTCGACTGTGGTCTGTCCACCGTTGACGGCAAAGGTCTTCATCAATCCGCTTGCGTCGGTATAGGCTCCTTCGAGGTTGTAACCGGGCGCCCAGGCGTAGGCGTAGTACGTTCCGCTGGGCAGCTGCACATTATAGAAATTCTGCGCCTCCGGGATCGAGAACTGGATCTTCTCGTTCGTGCCGGCTTTTTCAAAGTATAGCGTCATGGGCGGGTTGAACTCGCTGGGATAGCAAAGGCTGCCTGTCACCGTTCCGAGCGTTGTCTCCACAATCGTCTTGATCTCCACATAGAACGCCTCGTTGGCTTTGCTCCCGGAGCCAAACAGGGCACCCGAGGCGTTGCGCAGCATCCAGTAGCCAATGTGGTAACCGGCGGAAGCAGGGGCTGTCAGCGTGATGGATACGTCCACGGTCTGGCCCGGGGCAACGTAACCGGGCAAACGGGCGGCGGTTGTCGAGCCCATCGAATTGCCGCTCGTGAATACGAGCATGTAATCAGGCGTCCAGGTACAGGTGCCACGGTTTTGTAAACGCCAGGTCTTGGTGAAGACCTCGCCGACGGAGAGCTGCGTCCCGTCGGGGATGGTTACATCCTTGACAAATGCCACCCAGTCGCAATAGGTGACCGGGCTGGGAACGGGCGTTTGCGAAGCAGTCGGCCGAACCGGGGTGCTGGTCGGGGGCACCGGCGTCGACGTCGCAGGGATGGATGTCGGCGCGTTCTGCGTCATGGCATACATGGTCTGTGTCACCACCGCCTGGACCGTGGCGATGGTATCTTCGGAGTTGGACGGATCCGGCTGCAGAAGCGGCATCGCGAACAGCGTGACGGGGAAGCATGCCATCACGGTAAAGGCGAGCACACCGAATAAAATAAGGACCGAGTTGGTAGTGAGTTTCATCTTGCACCTCCATGTTGTGCTGCTCATGGACGGCGCCCTTAATCTGAAAGTTCCCCATTTTCTGCCCTGTTACAGGACTGTAACAACCCGTATGGAACAACCCCAAAAAAGAAAAATTCTCTCTCGAGCTCGAGAGAGAATTTTTCTCAGTCGCGTCAAGCCTATTGGGAGGAAAGGACTTCTGCGAGAGGCGTCCCGTTGACGAAGACCTCTACAGCGTTGACGGTGGAGAATTGTAGCGCCGTATGTTCGATCTGCGCCTGGACGCGCGGCGCATCACAGGTGCCGCCCAGGATAATCGATCCACTCAGGTGGATAACGGCGGTTCCCTGTTCGATCGCAACCCGGTCCACACGCAGGTCCGACTGGTACAGCGCGTTGTAGTATCCCGACTCACCGTAGAACTGCTGTTTGGCGGAAAGGAGTTTTTCCAGCGCCGCTCGCAGGACTCCCTGAGTTCGGGGGATGGTGACGTTGATCGGTACGGCGCTATCGCCGCAGCCGACCATCGGTCCCGATTGGCCGTTCCCCTCCAGTTCGATCAGAACGATCTGGACCATCTGTTCTCCGGCCGTGGTCGGGATTGGCGTTGATGTGGCAGATGGGATTTGTTGAACCTGGGTGGCAGTCGGAAGAACCGGGGTTGCCGAGGGTATACTCAACGTCGCGGTCGGGTTGATTTGCTCAGTGGGTATGGTGGTCGGCGAGACGACTGCAGTCATGGTCGGAATCTCAGCAGTCAGCGTGGGCAGCGGAGACGCGATAGGCTCAATCGTGACGTTAAACTGCCCGCAGGCAGATAGTGGCAGTACGACAAGCAATACGAAGAGCTTAATTGCTCTCATGGAGCCTCCATTCTAAGATTGGTCTCTCCTTATTCTAAACGCCGTATGTCACCAGAATGTTTCAGTCAGGTGACAATCCGGTAACAAGTGCAGCGGGGTCGCTACATAAAGAATTCAGGACTAAAGCACAAATAGTTCTCGAATCTGCCGAAGGGCACATTGCTCATGAAAATGGCCGAGAAGGAGTCGATCTGATACTGGCGTTCGATGAAATACTGGACCGCTTTCTCATTCAGCAAAGGCGTGACCGCGCCAAAATCCTTTCCCTGTTCAGCCATCAGACTTTCGGCATGGGCAAGAACAGCAGGAAAATCACTCTCATCCAGTACGGCAAAGGGGCCGCTGCTTTGCCCAACATAGCCATAACCAACGATGTCACCGCGGCGCCTGTAAACAAATCCCCTGCGTTCGGAGGCGATCCATCGGTGAATGTACTCCCGCCTGTGATAAAGGATTTCCTGATCGACTTGATTGATCTCTTGCAGTTGCATTCCCGGTTGCATGGGCTCGATCTCGAGGTCGGTGTTCACTTCCACCTGCTGCGCCTTGCGGTAAAAATACTTGAAGGGGAAACGTCCATACACGCCGGACTTCATATAGCGATAGAGGGCACGCTCATCAAGGGTAGCAATGATCGTGCGATATCGCGCTGGGGAGTCGGGGAACGCACGCGACAACAACTCGCCTCCTACCCCTGCGGATTGCTGGCCCGGTGACACGAAAAATTCTGTCAGCTCCTGCAAGCCCCCGTGTTCGAGCGAGCGGGCATAGGCAATGATTTCGCCGTCTTTCTCTGCCACCCAGAACTGCGCTGCATGTTCCGCCAGGAACTCGAACATGGAGCGACGTCTGCGCCAGAGCGCTTCGATGACGGCCGGATCGTTGCCTCCGGTAATTGCCATCACGTTCATTCGCTCGCTGTAATCCATGATCGTTCTGACGAAGATTTGGAAAACGGCATAGGAGTCTGCAAGAGTTCCCATTCTGTATGTAATGGTCATGTCCTTACCTTTCTATTGCGAGCGTCCCAAGTCATACTGAGTCCATATCATATTCAGGACTCAAGAAATCTACATTTTCTTACAGCAAGGCGAAATTGCCCCAACCTGCCGCTTACGTTAACAAATCATCAAAGTAAGAGTAAAATACCGTCTATCTTATTCCCCTGCCGCCCCGCTGATGCGGGATCTTCAAGAATGCGGCGGGTACCTAGGCTCCAAGGAGATTCCCATGTTTCATACAATCATCATCGTTGGCAATGTCGGCAAAGATCCGGAGATGCGCTACACCCCTTCCGGTCAGGCCGTGACGTCCTTTTCCGTAGCTACCAATCGCCAGTACACTACCGGTAGCGGAGAACAAGTTAAGGAGACAATCTGGTTTCGCGTCACGACATGGGGTAAACAGGCGGAGATCTGCAACCAGTATCTCAGGAAAGGCTCGAAAGTTTTGATTGAAGGTCGTCTGACTCCCGACAAAGCCACCGGCGGTCCGCGGATCTGGAACAAGCAGGATGGCTCTACCGGCGCTTCCTTCGAAGTGACCGCAGGCACGGTGCGCTTCCTATCTACGCGTGGCGAAGGGCCCGGGGACGGTCCGATGATGGGAGGCATGGAACCGGCAGAAATCCCGGCTGAGGATGATATCCCGTTCTAATCGAACAAGTCACAGACATCCGGCGTTGACCGCTGGATGTATTAACCGGCTAGACCATAGGACCGTGTTATGACCGCACCGTCAGGACCGCCCGGACCGAAAATAATTGTGCCCGAGGGCATGCAGCCCTCTTATACCAACTTGGCCCGTATTTCGCATTCGCCCGCCGATATCGTCATTGATTTTGCGCACATACTGCCCGGCGAAAAGATCGCCAATATCCGTTCTCGGGTGGTCATGACCCCGCTCAGCGCCAAATTACTTTTACGAGCGCTTCACGAGAACATCGCTCGCTACGAGGCTGCCTTTGGGGAGATTTCTGTTCCCAGCAATAGCTCGCTGGCGGAGAGCCTGTTCAAACCGCCTCCGCCCGCAACTGAATCGCCTGAAGAATAATTTCTAACGTTCTGTTTTTATCTGTATACGGAATGGAGCAGTATGTATAAACTGGAAAGCATAGCCGACCGTATCCGCCAGAACTTCGATGTGCGGACAGCAAAGCGTGATGAGGCGCTGAAGCAGGCTCGCCAACTGACTCGTGCTTGCTCACTGGCAATCCGTGCAGTCCACAGAGATGATCTGGAAGCCATGGTCGCGAGCCTGACGGAAGCCCAGAAGCTGGCCGATCGGCTCCGGGATGACCTCAGGGGTCATCCCGAGCTGTTTTATGCCGGCTACACCCAGGACTCGCTCAAGGAATTTGTCGAAGCCAACGTAACCTGTGCACTGATCCAGAATAAGCCCCTCCAGACGCCACAGGATCTGGGCGTGGAGGATGCAACCTACCTGAACGGGCTGGCTGAAGTCATCGGTGAGCTGCGCCGGCGTACGCTTGATATCCTGCGCTCCGGCTATTCGGAAGAAGTCGAGCGTCTGCTGGGTCACATGGACGACATTTACGCGGTGCTGGTGACCATGGACTACCCCGACGCGATCACAAACGGTCTGCGTCGTCAAACTGACCTGGCGCGGAGCATCATCGAAAAGACCCGCGGCGACGTCACCTTCAGCCTGCGTGGACAGGCTCTGGCAGAGGCGATTAGCCGGTTGAGTAACCAGCTTACAGGTAGTCAGATCGAGGACGATGGCCGAGGTGGGGTATCAATTCCCATGAATGAGGATGATTGAGGATGGCGCGTGCGGGCCACAGATATCCGTTGATTGTTTATCGCCATATGTTAAACCGGTGGTGGCCCGCCATGATTGCCATCGGTCTGGGGATGTTCGCCCTGGCATACAGCGAGTACATCGAACCCCTCGGCCCCTTCCTGCCCTGGCGTTGGCAGCTGGCGGCGGCGGTCGGTGGGCTGGCAATCGGGATCGGTATCTTTTTCTGGGTGATTCGAGTTTTGGCCTTTGTGCAGCCCCATCCCACGTATTTGAAGCTGGCTACACCATTCATGCGGATCAATATCTCCTATAAGCGCATCCGGAAAACTACAACGACCGAGATGCGTTATATTTTTTCGCAAAAAAGTATGTCAGGCTGGGTCCAGGAGATTTTTTCACCTCTGGCGATCAAGACCGCTCTGGTGATCGAGCTCAACGCTTATCCGATCTCACCGGTTTTATTACGCTTATTCCTGTACCGATTCTTCTTCAAGGATAAGACTCCCCATCTGGTAATCCTGGTAGACGACTGGATGCGTTTTAGCTCCGAGCTGGAAAGCATGCGCTCGGGGATTGATCTTAATACGCCAACGCAAAGACGGCAGCGGAGTTCCATCCTGAGCCGCCTGCCTCAGAAATGATCGCATACGTCGGGTTTGGTTAGAGGTAACTTGACGGCGAGGGAGTGCACCAGATGCTTATCTGTGTGTCAATCGCGAACGGCCAACTCCTACCCAAAAGGCTGCTCGACAGAGTGGGGTTCTTGCCATTGTGAGGATGGAAGGGACTTCGGAGAACACCGTTCTTCGACTTCGAAATCCCTCCATTTGCATCTACCTAATTTGTGAAAAACGACACTATCAAAGGGTTACATTCTGCGATGGCGGTGAACAACCTGTTGGGATATGATGATGAAGGAGACGGAACAAAGACACCTCCAAATGCTCCTCACTGTCTCCTCCTTTGGCGAAAGCCTCCGCTGACGACCTAGTGTCCCGGCGGAGGCATTTCTTAACTCCAGAATTGGAAGTGCTTTTCGGACGATCTTTACAATCGTTTCACGGTGTAAGCAGGCTCGGGGACCACAGGCAGCACAATGAAGAACGAACTGCCTTTGCCCAGCGTGGACTCCACCCAGATGCGACCCTGGTGATTTTCCACGATATTCTTGACAATTGCCAGACCGAGCCCCGTGCCCTCGACCTCGGGATCGATGTTTGTGGCTCGATAGAATTTATCGAAAATGCGCGGCTGGTCTGCAGGGGGGATCCCTGGACCCTGGTCCCTGACTTCGAGAATGACCTGACTTTCTTCAGCATGGATCGAAATAAATAGTTCCCCACGCTCGTATGAATATTTGATCGCGTTTCCAATGACGTTGTCGAGTACCTGGCGCAAACGGATGGGATTCGCACGCAACGCAGGCAGACCGGGTGCAATCTCCGTTCGTATCTGAATCTGTTTTGCACTCAATTGTCCGTGCAGCATATCAACGGTGTAGCGCAGAATGCCTTCCAGTTGAACAAATTCGCGACGTGTATCGATGCCTGCCTCGATGGTCTCAATATCGAGCAGATCATTGATCAGCGAAGTGATATGTTGAATACTGTCCTGGATGCGACTCACAAAGTCATGTTGCTGCTCGGTGATTGGACCTGCACGCTCGATGAGTTCTGCATAACCGATCACAGAGGTCAGCGGCGAGCGCAGGTCATGGGAAACTGTGTGTACGAATTCCTTTCTCACCCGATCTACCTCTTTGAGATGAGTGATATCTTGCATGGTAAAAGCGAATCCCACCTCATGAATCGGTACAAGATGTGCATTGCCCACTCTGCCATCTGGAAAATTGACCTCATGGTACTGGTAGGGATCGTTGCCATCAGAGCGGCTGATCAGGGTCAGCAAATCGGGATGCTGGATTATCTCCGTGACCGGCTTGCCTATGGCTGTCTTCGGATCGACGCCAAAGGCATGGCTCATAGCCGGGTTTATCAGCAGGATGGCATGCTGATGGTTGAGTATCATGACACAATCATGAATATTATTGAATACGGCTTCGAGACGGGCCCGCTCGGTTTCCGAGATCCGGGCGCGTTTTTCCAGCGAAGCTGTGGTCCGGTGAACTTCCCGACGGAGCCAATCTCCTACGCGGTGGGCATTCTTCAAACAGGTCTCGACCGCATCCACAATGTCATCTGTCGTAAGAGGCGGCGCAAGTATGCCACTCAGCCCCAGCTTGAAAACACCTTTGATCAAAGCTGCATTTACGTTTTCCGCGTAGATGAGGAAGGGAAGCGTTGGAAACCGGGACTGCAACTCCCCGGCGATCTTCAAACAATCATGTCCATGAAACCTTTCCCCGATGAGCACGAGCGAGGGAGTCGCTTCCTTGAGAATTTTTCCCAGGGACTGAAGGTCTCTGGCGATTGCAGTTTCGTACTTCACTGCCCGGAGCACGCGATCCATGAGTGTCAGGATCGAGGATTCTTCTAATGCCAGCAGGATGAGGTCAGGTTTGGGCATGGTGAGAGAAGGAATTTTACTTCCTTTTTGCTCTGGTTTGCGCCGGCGAATTTGTCTTTTCGGCGGCGCGGGCAAGGCGCTGCAACGCGACCCTGACGGTTTGCAAAGCCTGGCGCTGATCACCGGTAAGCTGTCCGGTTTTCTCTGTTAACAACAAATCGACGGGGTAAAGCGCCGCCGGAAGCTCCTCGTTCAGTGTGCTGCGCAGCGATTCGAGCAGGGCATTCTGGCGCTTTTCTCCATCCCGGGACGCCTGGGCAGAGCTGTTCAGCGCTCGAAACAGCCGGGCGTTCACCAGGGTGATCGAAGCATAGTCAGCCACGGCTTCCAGTAAGGTCTGTTCCATTCCCCCAAAAGGCCGCTCATCTTTGCGCACGGCGATCAACATCCCAATCACTTCTTTTTGAACCTTGATCGGCACGGCACAGGCAGACTTACCCAGATGGGCAACCCGGAATTTCTGCAGGGGTTCTCCCGAAATGGACAGGGTCTCGCCGGAGAGCGCGACCAATCCACTGATACCGTCATCGAGGGGCAGGTTCATTTTTCTCGACCAGACCTCTGGAAGGCCCCGGTGAGACGCCAAAAGAAAAGACTTGCTTTCCTCTTCACGTAGGAGCAGCCAGACGATATCGGCATCGGCGAGCTGGGCAGCCCCCTCCACAATCTTCTGGAACAGGCGCCGGTGGTCTGTCATCGAGACTACAGCCTTGCCGATATCAATGAGGGTTGACATCTCGCGCGCCTTGCGCTGAAGCTCCTGGCTCGTTTCGCTGAGTTTAATATCCAGCCGCTGGCGATCACGCAGCTCATGCACACGGCGGAGCACCCGCTCCACTGCGGAGAGAACCTCGGCATCCCGCGCCGGCCACAGCAAATAATCGGCTGCGCCAAGCCGGAACGCCTGGATGATATCGTGCTCCTGACCCTTATTGGCAATGACCAGCAGGGGCATATTTATGCCCTGCGACGAGAGTGCCACGAGCAGGTCCTTGGCGCTCAAACCCGGCAGGTTGAGGTCGGCAATCACCAGGTCCGGAGGCGACTGCAGCGCCATCCTGATGGCGGCCGATGAGTCAGCCGCTACATCGACAGCATAACCCACCGACGCGAGGACCTGACGAGCGATCAGGTCACTGATTTCAGGATCATTCTCAACGAGTAATATTCGGTCCCCGGTGGAAGCCATCGGTTACTCTCTTTAGGAAAGATATTCTGGGTGAAACGGTTTTCTTCGGTTTTCATTGTAACACTGTTTATTTTAGTTCAATTGCCCTCTGGCTTTGTCGTGCTATACTACCGGATTAAGAAATTTCTTATTTTCCAGTCTCATAAGAGTCCGTATGAACTTCAAAGACTTCAAGGCTCAACTTCGACCCAGTCTTTTATTGCCCAGCTTGATCGCCGGGTTGATTGCAGCGATCATTACGATCAGCCTCGTCATTTCGCTCGCAGCGCTCGTGTTTTCTGGCGACCTCAACGGATTCCTTGGGGGAGGCATCGGCTTGATGTTGTTCGGCGCGTTCATCATGGGGATTGTGATCTCTTTAACCACCTCCCTGCCCGGGACGGTTGGCTTCCCGCAGGATACACCTGCGGCGATCCTGGCGTTGGTGGCAGCGGGAATTGCGGCCGGCATGAGTGACGCCGTCCCCCAAGCCATTTATGCAACGGTTACGGCAGCGATCATCATTACTACTGTTTTGACCGGCATATTTCTTTTATTGCTCGGCCGGTTTAGAGCGAGCGGCTTTGTGCGTTACATTCCCTATCCAGTCATCGGCGGCTTCCTGGCTGGGACGGGCTGGCTGCTGGCGTTAGGCGGCTTGAATGTGATGACCGACCTGCCACTGAATATCGCAAACCTGTCCCGGCTCTTCAGCCTGGACCTGATGATCATCTGGGTGCCCGGTATTATTTTCGCGATCACTTTGCTTCTTATGCTCAGACGATCTGGTCATTTTCTAATCACGCCGGGAGCTGTGATCCTGGCTACTCTTCTCTTCTATGCATACATGATGGTCGCCGGAGTTTCTATATCGGAGGCATCGGCACGCGGCTGGCTGCTGGGACCTTTTCCTTCGGGCGGGTTATACCAGCCAATTACGCCTTCCGCATTCGGACTTGTCCACTGGCAGGTGATCTTGCAGCAGGTCGACAAGATCGCCACGATTCTGGTGCTAACCGTGATTTCGCTCCTCCTGAATGCCAGCGCGCTGGAAGTCACCGTCAAGCAGGATATCGATCTCAACAGAGAGCTGCAGAGCGCCGGCTGGGCAAACCTTGCCGGCGGACTGGGAGGCAGCCCGGTCGGATACCAGGCCCTTGGGATGTCTGCACTGGCACACCGCCTCGGCGCGAAAAGCCGGCTGGTCAATTTGATCTCCGGATTGGTCTGCGGCGCGGCCCTGTTCTTCGGGGCTTCCCTCATTTCTTATTTCCCCAAGCCTGTCCTGGGAGGGTTACTCTTTTATCTCGGCCTGGCATTCTTGGTGGAGTGGCTCGTGGATGCCCGCAAGTCCCTGCCGCTGCTGGACTACCTGCTGGTCTGGGTGATCCTGGTCATCATCGCGGCTGTCGGTTTCTTGGAGGGCATCGTTGCCGGAATCTTTATCGCAGCCATCCTGTTCGTGATCAGCTACAGCCGAATCAATGCCATCAAGACCGTCCTGAACGGTTCCATCTATCATAGTAAAGTGGACCGCCCCAAGCTCCACCGTGACATTCTGACCGTCAAAGGGACAGAGATCTACATCTTGCGCCTGCAAGGGTACCTATTTTTCGGGACGATCCAGAGTATTTTGGAAAAGGTCAGGATGCGACTCAGCGATCCCACCCAGGAGCCGCTTAAGTTCCTGATTATCGATTTTCATCGCGTGCCACGCCTGGACTCATCCGCGGTGTTTGGGATCACGCGTCTCAAACAATTAACGCATGCAAATAAAATTCTCATGGTGTGGACGGAGGTCTCTGCGGATATCGTTCAACAACTGGAGCGCGGCGGTCATATTGACAAGTCCGATGACAGCTTCCTCATCCTGCCTTCCCTGGATGAGGGCGTGGAATGGTGCGAGAACAAAATCCTTGCCGGGCAGGGGCTGGGGGATTTGACCGGTTTTATCGAACGCATCGAAACCCAATTAGAGCGACTGATGCCGGGAATAGAAGGCGTCGAGCGTCTGATGAAATATCTGGAACGCAGGGAAGTGCAGGTCGGCGAATACTTGATGAAACAAAACGAAGCCTCGGATGAAATGTATTTTATCGAGTCAGGTATGGTGAGCGTGGAGATCGAGATGCCCAATCAGAAACGCCTGCGAGTGCGCACCATCCGCGGCGGCGCGACTGTGGGCGAAATGGGCATTTATCTGGGGGGCTTGCGAACGGCTTCCGTCGTAGCATCCAGGCACAGCGTCGTGTACCGGCTCTCCCTGCAGGCGCTGAAGCAAATGCGCCAGAACGACCCGGAGGTTGCGGCGCTCTTCCACGAGTGGATTGCGCGGCTGCTCGCAGAACGTGTGGCAGACAACAACCGAATGTTCGAAGCGCTGATGGACTAAGAAAACTTCTGAAGCTGGAATACCGGCCGCGCCTGCCCGGTAAGGATCTCGCGGTGATTCTTTACAGCCCTGACGGGTCCAAACGCAGCCAGGGCTTGCGTCTGCTCCGGCGAAAGCGCCCCGAGCTGGCGCAGGATCTCGAGCGTGACTGCCGGGCGGACGCGCGGACTGTGAGATAAATCCAGCGCCGTCCGGGAGGCATCTCCGTCGGAGACTTTCAGGGCGATGCCCACCCCGAAGGAGTCCTGCTCTAAAACACCAGGTAATAGACCGACGATCTGGTAGCCCTCGGCGCCGCGCTTGCAGACGATCTTCCCATTTCCCAAACGCATCAGCTGCTCATCGAATTCCCCGTATGCGCTGACCATTTCCGGATGCGTGGTCATCGCGGAAGTAACCTTCCGGCAGGCAGAGGCACGCGTCTCAGAGAGCAAGTGCGTATCGCACAGACGCGCCATTGCCAGTGCCGCGTTGTGGAGGGGAACGGCAAAGTTTGGCGCCGAGCACCCGTCCGTGCCGAGCTCGATATTTTCGACCGGGAGCAGGCACATCTCGGAAAATGTGGACAAAATCTCCTGCTGGATGGGGTGCTCTAAATCAAGATAGTTGTCCAATGGGAGATCGCGCATGCTGGCGTACGCCAGCATGGCGGTATGCTTGCCGGAGCAGTTATTCTGGTTGGGAGTCGGCTGCCGGTTATTTGCAATAAGAGATTTGAATGAGTCGATATCTCCCGGCATATGGATTCCACACTGCAAGTATCGTTCGTCCACCCCCACTTTCTGCTGCAGACCCGCGACGGTCTCCGCATGCATGGCACTGCCTTCATGAGAAGCGCAAGCGATGGAAAGCTCGCGCGGCGTTAGCCCAAAGTGCTCGACCCCGCCGTGTTCGACAAATGGCAGCACCTGGAATGGCTTGGCACTCGAGCGCAAAAAAGCGACCCCGTGCGGGTCGCCATAGGCTGCGATCAGTTTTCCATTCGAATCCACGACAGCGATCGAACCATAATGCACCGATTCGACGATATTCCCCCGTGTGACTTCAAAGAGAGGCTGTGGATCGCTCACTGCTCGTCCAGCAAATGACGTGAAGCAGACTGGTAATGGCGTGCATAGTACTGATTTAAGCCGTAGCGGAGACGGTGAGCATACTGTTTTTGGCGTGCCGCGGGCGCCTTGAAATCCTTCAGGAGCTGCTCGGCAAGCTTATCGATGGCTGCTGCTGGCGATTTTTTCGTGCCCAGCTTTTCCACCTTATCGTGCATGCGCTTGAGAATGTCCACCTGACTGCGTACCAGTTGTGGGGTGACTACACCGCCTCGGCTGCTCACGATAGTATAGCCCTTGTACTCAGGCTCCAGCAGCACTTTGAGCGATTCAATCCATTCCGGAAGGCTGGCATGAGCCAGGAAGGGAGGCTGACTCTTGGTAACCGCATCCCCGACGAAGACAACTTTCTCCTGAGGCATGATTACCCAGATTGCGCCGGAGGCGGGTCCGGGGCGGCTTTCCAGCAGGATAGGCGTATCGCCCCAGTATAGAATCATCTTCTCCATGAAGGAGATCTCCGGCGGCGCCCAGCGCACACTTCCGAGCCCGGGGATTGCTTCCCAGTTGGCGCCGGTTTCATCTCCCTGGGCCTTGAAGGTATTGGGGCGATTGCGAAAGGCTTGCGCCGTCTTCTCGTGCGCGACCACTGTGCAATCCATGGCTCGGGCACCCAGGGTGCGGTCAGGATGAGCATCCAGGTTGATCAGCACACGCTCGGCACCGCCGCCCATCCCCATCAGGGAGGCGCGCCAGATGCGGCTGTCTTCCGGGGAGGGCGGCGCATCGATCTGGATCAAGCCGCGTGGCTGTACGATGACGCCGAGGGTCACGCCTAGATATCTATCCTCGATGTAAACATTGTCTGCAATCGAATCCATCAATCAGCACTCCTGTTTGCTCCTCGGAATGTAGGAGCTGCTGCTTACTCCGTGTCTGCCTCGGGCTGCTCCCCGACAGCCACCGGCAGGGTAAAGTGAAAGGTCGAGCCTCGACCCGGTTCGCTTTCCACCCAGATCCGCCCACCATGCCCCAGCACTGCCAGACGGCAAAATGCCAGGCCAATGCCAAGCCCGTTTTGCTTCTGGGTTCCGTGTAAGCGCGTGAACTTATCGAAGATCCGTTCCTGATCTGTCGTAGGGATCCCGGGACCATTATCCTTGACCCACATGTGAACCCAGTCGCCTTCTTGGCGGGCGCCGGTTTCAAGCTTGCCATCGAGTGGTGTGAACTTGACCGCATTCTCCATGAGATTGATCAAGACACGTCGCGCCATATCCTCGTCTACCCGGATCGAAGGGAGCTGCTCAGGCAGGTCCGAGATGACGGTTTGGCGCCGACCCTTTGCCACAGGTTCCACATCTGCAATGGCACGCTGGATAAGCGGAATGGTCTTCACGACCTTCAAGTTGGCTACAGGCTGGCCCGACTCAAGCCGGTTCACATCCAGCAGGGAGCTGACCAGGCGCTGGATACGGTCAGTTGAGTTCTCCGCGATCTTCAGGATGGTCAGCACCGTTTCCTTGTCATTTTCCGGCGCCAGCCCGTACAGCACATCCAGGCTCGACACGATATTTGCCAGGGGAGAACGCAGGTCATGATAGATCATGGCGGTCAGGTCTTCGCGCAGGCGGTCGAGCTCCTTGCGCTCGGTGATGTCACGCAGGATCCACTGGATCGAATCGGCTTCTTCGAACTCTACGCGTCGGGCATGGACTTCCAGAGGCGTGCGGGCGTCTCCTTCGCCCTGTATCGAGGACTCATAGGAGCAAGTGCGGTTTTCACGCAGCGTTTCAAACGCGTGCCCGACGCGACTCCAGTTCACGCCGTGGAGCTGATCGACGCGCAGGGTCTGCAGTACCTCACGTGTATGGCCGCTGAGCAAGATCGCCTGGCGATTGGCTTCTACGATTCGCCCCTCCCAATCAGTGATCAACATGGCGTCGATACTGTCTTCAAATAACTCCTGATAGCGCTGGTGGGCCGCCTGCAAACGCTCAAACAATTGCGCATTCTGGAGTGTAGAGCCTGCCAGGCCGCCAATGCCGGTCATCACCAGGAGAGCATCCGGATCGAAAGAGCGTGCGATGGGGTTGATCGCTTCGATCACACCAATAAGTCGTCCCTGGGATTGGATCGGCGCAACGATCACCGCCCGCGCATGAATCCCTCCGAACGTATCTTCCTGCCTATAATTTTTATCCTGGCTAATATCATGAACGACGATCCCATGCCCTTCCAGAGCAGCAGTGCCAACAATTCCTTTGCCGAGGGGGATCGTCCGCCCGAGAATATTGCCCGCGTTGTGACCCGTTGCGGCGCGGCAGACAAGCTGCTCTCCTTCCAGCATCCCAAGCACAGCCGTCTCCACCTGCAACGCCTGCATGGTCTGGATCAGGATCCGCTGGTAGACGTCCTCCATGCGCAGGGAGAGATTCATGGCAGCCGCACCCTCTGCCAGGGCCGTCATCACTCGCGCCTGACGCTGACTCTCTGTATAAAGACGTGCGTTCAGGACGGCAATCCCTGCCTGGTCGGCAATTGCCTGCATCAAGTCCAGCTGTTCGGTTGTAAACGCATTCGGGGCAGGATGAACGAGGGTCAGCACCCCCACCAGTTTCTCGCGTGCCAGAAGCGGCACACAGATCGCCGACTTAGCCCCCGAGCGGTCCACGGCGTCGTCGGGGCGCATCAGCCACCGCTCGTCCTTGCTGGTATCGAGGATGAGCGCTCCCTTTCGGTTGCGGATGACCCAGCCCGCCAAGCCGCGCTCCATCGTATCTCGCATCTGCTGGGTAGTATGCTCGTGGATCTGCTTCTCGTAGACAATTGTCGCGTCCACGGCTTTGCCTGCGTCGTCCAGCACAACAATGCTGCCACGCTCGCCGCCTACATTCTGCAGCGCTTCATATAACACACGCTGAAGCACGGTGCGCAGGTCAAGCGCAGTGGCGACTTCACGGCTGACATGATAGAGAAGCTCTAGCAAGGCTTTTGTGCGATCTTGCTCTTTCGGAAATGACATAGAATCCAACCGATTCAACTAATCATAAGTGCAAAATACATACCCACCATCAAAGTATAGCACACCAGCGAAACAGTCCTGTGGATTCAACTACGGTAAAATTGCGCCCATGTCCCTCGACGTGTCCAAGATAAAAGCACTGTGTTTTGACGTGGACGGCACCTTGAGCGACACGGACGATTATTACGCGCACAAGATTGCAGCGTTTTTGCCGCGTTCCCTGGTCCGTGATCCTGTGCATACAGCTCGGAGAATGGTGATGTGGGTCGAGTCACCCGGCAACGCCCTGCTCGGTTTTGCCGACCGGATCGGCATCGACGATGAGATGGTCGCGGTGATCGACTGGATGAATCGGCACCGCAAGAGCCCGCTGAAGAAATATTTGATCGTCCCCGGTGTGGAGGAAATGCTCAAACGGTTGTATGGGCGCTACCCGATGTCGGTGGTGAGTGCGCGGGATGAAAAGAGCACGATGCGCTTCCTGACCCAGTTCGATCTTAGCAAATACTTCGACCCAATCGTGACCGGCCTTTCTGCGTCACACACGAAACCCTATCCGGATCCGATCCTGCTGGCTGCCGAAAAGATGGGTGTGAAAGCCGAGGAATGCCTGATGATCGGCGACACGACGGTGGACATTCGGGCCGGCAAGGCAGCCGGTGCGCAAACTGTCGGCGTTCTATGCGGTTTCGGCGAAGAGCATGAATTGAAGCAACTGGGGGCAAATCTGGTTCTGAAAAGCACAGCGGATGTCACCAGCCTGTTCAAAGAAGAAAATCCGCTGATTTCCGCGACGGTTAGCCCTGTGTAGCCCTCAAGCGGAAGGCAACGACCTCACTCCAGGTGAGAATCGCTAACAAAAATACGTAAAAGGCGACCCCCTTGAGCCAGAACGTGGGGATCACAAGCGCCAAGGTCCCCCAGGTATACAGCGATAGATTCTTCCATTGCCTGTGCTTTTGAAAGACCCGCCCCAACAGGAGCATTCCGGGCATGAGGCTGAGACCCAGCACCGCAAAAAACGCGTCGTGCAGAAAGCCATGCCAGGTGTATTCGGTGCGCCCAATCGTGGGGTCAGAGGGGAAGACCAGCGCCATCATCGCGAAACCGGCAATCATCAATAACGTGGTGGCAAGCCTGTCGTCCAGCGCCAGCTTCAACCCGTAGGCAAAGAATACCATTAGCGCTCCGCAAACGAAAAATGTAACGACCATGATCCAGCCATACGGACCAAGCGCCAGTCCGCTCGGCCAATCTATGACCGGACCGGCCGGATTCCAACCGAGGGTGCGCATGAAATCGGCCTCGGCGATGGTCAGCCCGGTAACTACGAGGGCAAAGAGGATGGGCGCGAGGATGCCGGCAAGCGCGGCGAGCCTGATCCGTTGCGATTTACCCATAAAAAGCGATCTCATGAAAGATATAACAATATCAAACCGAACAATGCAGGCAATGCTTGAATATAAAGGATCGAGCGCTTCGCGGTGAAACCGCCAAAGATTCCTGCAATCAGCACACAGATAAGAAAAAATAGCTTCACAGAAAATTCATTTGAGAGCAGCCCCCAGACTAAACCCGCCGCCAGAAATCCGTTGTAGAGACCCTGATTCGCCGCTAGCGTTGCCGACGATTGGGCGACCTCCTTTGACATCTTGAACGTCTTTCTGCCAATGGGGTGATTCCACAGGAACATCTCCAGCACAAGAAAGCCAAGGTGCAGGATCGCCACGATGGCGATCACCAGGTTTGCAAGAACTGTCATGATGAGCTCCAGAGAGGGAAAGCTCGCGCAATGGTAGCATACTTCCTGTTCTCGTGTAAAATCCAGACATATGTCCTTGCGAGGGCGTAGCCCGAAGCAATCTCCTCATTAAATGGGAGATTGCTTCGTTGGCTAGGGGCTGCTCGCAAAGATGGAGGAGAACTCATGCCTTATGAATTGATCCTGACTGAAACGCGTGGAAGAGTGGGGTTGATCACGTTCAACCGTCCGCAGGCGATGAATGCATTGAACAACCAGCTGATGAGCGAGCTGATGCACGCACTCGAAGCCTTCGACAATGACGAGACCATCGGTGCCGTGGTCATTACCGGCAATGAAAAAGCCTTTGCCGCGGGCGCCGACATTAAAGAGATGGCGGATAAATCCATCCGCGACATGATGGATCGAGACCACCTCGCAGTCTTCGGCAGGATTCGCACGATCCGCAAGCCAGTCATTGCCGCGGTCTCTGGCTGGGCGCTGGGCGGAGGCTGCGAAGTCGCTTTGTTGTGCGACATGATCATTGCCTCGGAATCAGCAAAATTTGGACAACCAGAGATCAATATCGGCGTCATCCCGGGAGCTGGCGGGACTCAGCGCCTGACCCGCGCCGTAGGCAAGGCGATCGCCATGGAGATGATTCTCAACGACCGCCGGCTCACGGCGCAGGAAGCCTATCAATTCGGGATGGTGAACCGGGTGGTTCCAGTGGAGAATTACCTGGAGGAGGCGCTCAGACTGGCAGAGCAGATTGCCTCGCGCGCTCCACTGGCAGTCCGCGCTGCAAAGAAAATGATCAACCAGAGTTTCGAACAGTCTCTTACAGATGGACTCGCCGAGGAAAAGCAGGAATTTTACAACCTGTTCGCAAGCGAGGACCAAAGGGAAGGCATGCAAGCCTTTATCGAGAAGCGCGCCGCTCAGTGGAAAGGCAAGTAAATGCCCGAGCATGCTGAATTTCTCTCAGCGTTCCAATCACTCGGTCTCCACGACAAGCATGTTATCGCACATGCTTCTTTGAGACCCTTCGGCTTTATCGAAGGCGGCGCGGAAGCTGTGCTGGAAGCCATGCTGGCTTCCTTTGCAAGTGTTATCATGCCTACCTTCACGTACAAAACGGAAATCATTCCCGATGTCGGTCCGCCAAACAACGGCATCCGCTATGGCGGCGGGCAGGCTTGCAATAAGCTGGCGGAGCCATTTCATCCCGACCTGCGCGCCGACCGCATGATGGGAATCCTGGCAGAGGCTCTGCGCAACCACCCTGCCGCAACGCGTACCGCACACCCAATCCTCTCGTTTGCAGGCATCCGTGCAGATCCCATCCTGTTTACGCAAACACTCTACGAGCCGCTGGCTCCCATCGGCGCGCTGGCAGAATTGGAGGGCTGGGTGGTGCTGATCAACGTGGACCACACTGTCAACACGAGCATCCATTACGCCGAGAAGCTCGCCGGACGAAAACAATTCGTCCGGTGGGCGCTGGCAGATAATCGCGTGGTGGAATGCCCGAATTATCCGGGGGATTCGACGGGGTTCGACCGGATCGAGCCTCACCTGAGCTTTGACACACGCCGTGTGCCGCTTCGGGACGGATTCATTCAGGCTGTGCCGCTGCAGCGACTCTTTCAGGTGGCCAACGAGCTGATTAAGCAAAATCCGCTCGCCTTGTTATGCGAGCGGTTCGACTGCGAGCAATGTAATACGGTGAAGCCTACTGGAAGGTAATCTCTTCTACGCGCCAGCTCTCCTCTCCCATCAGCTTCTTCAAACGATCGAGCACCTCGAGGCAGACCCGGGTGGTGTCATTGGGGAAATCGATCAGGTGGCCCCTGCCATCCTCGAAAATCTGAAAGCTGAACCGGTCCTTCCCATGGAAGGAGATGAGCGTCCCGTAAATGCTCTTGATGCGACGCCGGTCGCGTTCCTTGTCACCGGTGGAGCGCAGCACCACCGTGATCTGCTGTGGAGGATGATCCTTGTCCTTTTCCTCCTGCGCCAGCGGGATATAGAGCGACGGCAGCATGTCCGGGTAATGCGTTAGTTTGGATTCAATGGGCTGGACGAAGACCGACTCCCGCACAACGGGGGGTGATTCCTGCCCATTGGGCTTGATCTCTGGCTTTTTCGGCTCTGTTTGCTTAGGCAGTTTACCGGCAGGTGGCTCGCTGACCCTGGGCTCCGGGCGTGCGGCAATCTTGGCCTGGTCGAACGAGGGCTGCCATTGTGTTTCCCAGTCATCCGGGAAGTTATCCGGAGGGGGAGGCATGTCGTCGAACTCTGGATCGGCGGCGTAGGAGGGACCTGGCGTTTCTGTCACCCGGCGTGCCACCGAAGGTACGCTTAGCTTGATGGGGACATTCTCTTCAGGGGGAAGACTTTGCAGGGGCTGTGGAGCAACCGGTTTGGCCGTCTCAGGCTTCGGCTGAACAGGGGGCGCATCCAGAGATTCGAGAATTCGAATCTCTGTCCGAATCTCATCCACCAGTATTTTGGGGGGCGAGCTCGTGGCATCTGCCTTGCCTTCGACGATCACGATCTGACCCACCTTGAGCTGCTCCTGCGACCTCTGCCAGGTCTTCGGGAACAGCACCAGCTCGATGTTGCCCTGAATATCTTCAATAGTGACAAAGCCCATGGGCTTGTTGGTCTTAGTGGTGTACGGGCGGACCGCGGTGATCAGACCCGCCACACGGACCTTTTCCTCATGCTGCGCCTGTGGAAGCTGACCCGAGAAATAACTGACGATCTGGGCAAACGTTTTCTGGTAAGGCGTGAGAGGATGGTCGGAGATATACAGGCCGATCAGCTCTCGCTCCCAGTTGAGCATCTCGCGCTTATCCACGTCGCTGACGTCGGGGAGATGGATTTCTTCTACCACGCCCGTAACCTCGCCAAACAGCGACATTTGCCCGGACTCGGCCGCGCGAAAGTGGTGGCTGCTGATAGACACGAGCCGATCCAGCGAGGCCAGCAGCGCCGAGCGGTTGCCGAACGCATCCATCGCGCCGACTTTGATGAGGCACTCCAGGGCTCGTTTGCCCACAGCACGCAGGTCTACACGACGGGCAAAGTCGTTCAGATTCCTGAACTTACCATTACCCTTTCGTTCTTCGATCGCCAGCTGAACCGCCGCCTGACCTACGTTCTTGATCGCACCCATGCCAAATCGGATGCTGGGTTTGCCATCCACATCCTCGATCTCAAAATCCCAGCCTGAAGCATTGATATCGGGCGACAGGACCGTCACGCCCATGCTGCGCGCCTCCGCCACATAGAGAGCTACTCGATCGGTCTGCCCTGCGAATGCCGAGAGCAACGCAGCCATATATTCCGCGGGATAGTTGGCCTTCAGATAAGCGGTTTCGACCGAAATCACGCCGTAATCGGCGGCGTGGCTCTTGTTGAAGCCGTAACGGGCGAATTCCTCCCAATCGCTGTAAATCGCTTCGGCGGTCTCCTTCGGCATGCCCTTGTTCACCGCCCCGGCGACAAACTTGGCCCGGTGTTTTTCGATATCCTCTTTCTTCTTCTTCGAGATCGCTTTACGCAGATCGTCTGATTCAGAGGGGGTATAGCCCGCCAGCTCCACTGCGGCGCGCATGAGCTGTTCCTGGTAGACCGGGATTCCATACGTATCCTGGAAGATCGTCTCCAGCGCAGGGTGCCTGTATTCCACTTCCGCCTCACCATGCATTCGAGCGATGTAATCAGGGATGAACGCCATCGGTCCCGGGCGATAGAGCGCCACCATGGCAATGATGTTATCCAGCGTCTTGGGCTTCATCTGCACCAAGTAGCGGGTCATGCCTGTACCTTCCACCTGGAAGATGCCGGCGGTATGACCGCTGCCCATCAGCTCAAAAGCCTTCGGATCGTCCAGCGGAATGTTGTCCAGGTCGAACTTGATCCCGTGGCGCTTCTCGATCAGGTCACAGGCTTTTGCCATGACGCTTAAAGTGATGAGTCCGAGGAAATCCACCTTAAGCATGCCGAGTCTCTCGAGGATGCCCATCTCGAACTGCGTGACCGTTTTGATCGGAGTTTCCTCGGAGTTCGAGGTGGGACGGTGCAGAGGCAAGTACTCGACGATCGGCTTATCCGAGATCACGACGCCTGCGGCGTGCGTCCCCGCATTGCGGACGGTCCCCTCCATCTTGGCGGCGGTATCGATCAGCTCACGCAGGTGCGGCTGCGAGTTATAAATTTCCTTGAATTCCGGCACTGCCATGGCATCCTGCATAGTAATCTGTCTGCCAGGCACAGCGGGGACCAGCTTCGCGACGCGATCGATTTCCGGCAACGGAATATCATTCACCCGCGCCACATCCCGCAGGGCGGCTTTTGTGCCCATGGTACCGAATGTGATGATCTGGGCGACCTTATCATTCCCGTATTTGCGCACGCAATACTCGAGCATCTCTGCGCGGCGGTCATCGCGGAAGTCCAGGTCGATATCGGGCATCGAGACGCGACCGGGGTTCAGGAAGCGCTCGAACAGCAAGTCATGATGCAGCGGATCCACCAGCGCGATCTTCAGCACATACGCAACGATAGACCCTGCCGCCGAGCCGCGGGCGTTATACCAGATATTATTTTCTCGGGCGTGCCGGCACAGGTCCCAGACAATCAGGAAGTAGGCGGCAAAGCCCATTTTATTGATCACGCCCAGCTCGTAATCGAGTCTCTCCTGCACCTGCTGGCTCGTGGCGCGGCTCGCATAGCGCTCCCTGGCGCCCAGCTCGCACAGATAACGGAGGTACGTCTCGGCTGTGTAACCTTCCGGGACTGGAAAATCGGGCAGATGATAACCTTTGCGCTCCAGGTCCACATTGCAGCGCTCGGCGATCAACAAGGTATTGCTCAACGCCTCAGGGACTTCCGCGAAGAGCCGGCTCATTTCCTGCGGGGTGCGCAGGTAATACGAGTCATCCGTCATCCGCATGCGTTCGGGATCGCTGAGCAGGGTATTGGTCTGGATGGCAAGCAGGATATCCTGCAGGCGGGAATCGCTCTGGTTGATGTAGTGCACATCATTGGTGGCGACGTACTTCGCCGAGTAGCGCGCCCCCATCTCGACCAGCTTTCGATTCAGGTCGGTGATTTCCTTAATATTGTGCTGCTGCAGCTCGACGAAGAACCGATCGGGGCCGAACACATCGTAATACCAGTTCATCCGCCGGACCGCTTCTTCGGGGTTGTCGTTTAGCAGCGCGCGCGGGATTTCCGCTGACATACACCCGGAGGTGCATATGATGCCTTCCGAATGGGCTGCTAAAAAGTCATGATCGATACGTGGATAATAGTAAAAACCGTCCAGCTGCGCCGCAGAGGAGATCTTCAGCAAGTTCTTGTAGCCTGTCTCGTTTTCCGCCAGCAGCAGGAGATGATAGGAGGAACGGTCCAGCTTGGGGTCGCGGTCGGTCATGCCGCGCGCTGCCAGATAGGCTTCCACCCCGATGATTGGCTTGACATCCGCTGCCTTCGCCGCATGGAAAAAGTCGATCACCCCGAACATGGTGCCGTGATCGGTAATCGCCACATGGTCCATCCCCAGCTCTTTCACACGCTTGACCAGCTTCTTAATGTTCGAGAAGCCATCGAGCATGGAGTATTCCGTGTGGACGTGGAGGTGGGCAAAGGACATATTGGTTTGGTCGCTGGGGAGTTGGACGGTCCAGTAGCGGGCTGACCGGTCTTGTTCGACAAAACCGCCAAACTACATAACTCTCGAACTACGCGCGATTATAGCACGCGTGTTCAATGTTCAATCCTGCGGTTGGCTTAAAATTTCAGTGATGAATCTTTTCTTTAAGCTTGTTAGATATCAAATAACCGAAATCAATTCGCTTCTTTTGAATTCCACGTCACCTGGATCCGGGTTCCTTCATTTGGCTTGGAGGTAATGACAATTTTGGCGCCAATCACGGCGGCTCGCTCGTGCATCCCGGCCAGACCAAAATGCCGGTGAGCCACCAGATCGTTGAATTTGAGGCTAATGTCCGCATCAAGCCCTATTCCATCATCCTCCACTCGCAGTTCGATTTGCTTCTCAGCCAGGCGGCCCGAAATTGATAGTTTTCTGGCATGCGCGTAGCGCAGGGCATTTTCACAGGCTTCCTGGACGATGCGGTACAGATTGCTCTCGACGATGAGCGGATACTTGTTTTCGTCGTCTGCCTGGATATCGGTTGAAATCTCCATGGAGCCTGGATCTCGATCTTGAAGATTATCGGCATAGGCTTCCAATGCCAGTTTCAGGCCAAACTCCAGCATGGGAGGTCGTAGGTGGCCGATGATCTCCCGTAGATGATCGGAAACTCCATCATATGCTTTCTGGAAGGGAGGCGAAAAGACAGGCGCGTCCCTGTGGTTGAGTAAGGCCGCGAGCTCATTCAGAATACTGTCGTGCAAATCATGCGCCAGGCTCACCCTTTCATCTTCATAGCGATTGATGTTGGCTTGATACATGGAGGTCAGGCGCTCCGTCTGAAGGATGTTGCTCAGCGCAACCGCCGTCAGATTGGCGAGCGACGTTAAAGTAAGGATTTCCTGATGGACATAAAGGTCATCCGGGTCGCGGCGTCCAAACAGCCAGAAGGCGATCAACTGCTCGCCCAACGGGAGCGGCAGGATCAGGCGGATCCATGGATAAGGCTCGTCACCAGCCAGAAGGTCCGGCGAGCGGTACTTCCCCGATTGGTCCATTAAGTATTGCATATCGTTCTCATCCGGCAAAGGCTCGCCTGTCAATCCCATGGTGGAAAGGACATTCAGCGCGCCTTGATCCTGGTGAAGGAATGCGAACTGGCGAATCAAGAGACTGGGAAGTATCTCGTCCTGCAGAACCCGGATCAAATCCGGCAGGACAAGGCTGGTACTGATATGGGCAGAAAAGGATTCCAACAGATTTTCGGAGGCTGGCGAAACACGAAACACGCTCCGGTCAATGAATTTTGCAAATGGAGGATACACCCCGATGAATACAGCCGCGGTCAGCAGCAAAGTTGTAAAGCCGATGGTGGTCGTTTTACCGGGAGCGTCAGGGACCCGGTCAAGAAAAGCGATGAAGAGCAAACCAAAGAAAACGACCAGGATCAGGAAGATATAAATCGTAAAAAATCGGTTGACCCGAAGTTCTAGACTGCCCAACCGGCGCCGGAAAGCGGTGTAGAGATATGCAAACGATAGGAGCGGGAGACTGATGATTCCCAGGCTGCCAAATTCTGGCGGAAAGGGGAAAATACTGTCAAGGCTCACCCATATCAGCGGTGGGGCAATTGCTAATACCAAGGCCAGCAGGAGCAGCCGAAAATCTCGGCGAATCGAGGGCTGTCGCCAAGCGTGGATCAGAAGCAAGATCAGGCTTCCTCCAAGCGCGATCAGGAACGCCAGGAGATAAAGCTCAGTGGGCAGCCACTGGAATGCCTGGGCAATAGCAAGCAGAATACTGGCTCCGTAAACGCCCCACAGCAGCCAGCGTGGCAGCCTCCCTAAGGGACGTGGGAACACCCAGTGTAAATGCAGGTAGACCGGCAGACATAACCACACTGCGACGCGCAGTACGATGGCGCTGTACCAGATGTGATAGGCAGACAAGCCACTTCCGGCAATCAACCAGCTGGCGGTCAGGAAATTAAAAAGGGACATCAGGACCCAGCTGTCATCCCGGGGACGTACCAGCAGAATGGTGATGACCCCGGCCAGCCAGAAAATATAGGCGATCCACCATTCACTGTCGAACTGGTCCTGGAATTCCGCATCATTCCAGCGAGGGTAGTTCCATGAGATATCCATCTGCTGCCCGCTCCGATCAATCGTGATGGGGACTGTATCGCCCGGTCTGTATCCTTCAAACAAGGACCGACGGATGTCCGCTTGAAAATCCTCCCAGCTCAGGGAACCTATTTGGAGAATCTGATCATCCTCTCGCAGGGTTGGTTCTGGTTGTTGGTCAAATACCGATACAACGCGCCCTGTGGACGCCTCTACCCGAAAGCCGTACGAATGCCTGAAAAACTTGGCATAGGTATACGTCAATAAAAGCGCCAGCACAAGCCAGGGCAGGATAAATTCAAAAATCCACAAGATGAAATTCTTTCGGGTCTTCATTATCGAACCTGTCATGGAGTGATTTTTCAAAGTTCCCTCATCACTGTTTGGCTGTCTGATCATTGCCCGTCGTTCGTTGACGAGCTCAAAATGTCTTACAAAGAGGAGTCGTGTAAAGAGAAAACCCACCAAATCTCTGCAAGTTACACAACAAATAAATTTTGATAAGGATTAGGGAGAAAACTAATGAAGAGTGCGGAAGGCCTTTATGCCTCCATCTCTCCTGGACCCCGGCACTCCTGCCTGGAGGCGTTATCCGACATCGCGGGAAGGAGCCACCAGCATGCCAGAGCGGTGTCCCTTGGCAAGATGGGAGCCAGGAAGATTTCGAAACAAGATCCCGCACCCGAGCCGGGGGGTACTGGTCCCCTTTTGGACCCTGCGATTATCCCGGGGCAGGAGCTATTCGAACCCCCGAGCCTACAGCCCGCTGTTTCACTTACGGCTGTGGAACGGTTGGATCAGGAGAGAGAATCCCTAGCTGGCGCGCTTTGGCTATGGCTGCGGCGCGAGTTTGTACCCCCAGCTTTAAGTAGACAGTAGACAGCAGGTTGCGCAAGGTCGAGTTAGCAATCTTCATCTGGCGTGCGAGGTCCGCCGTTTTGCTATTTGGGTAGGCGGCGCACAGGGAGAGGGCTTCGAGCTGGCGCGCAGTGAAGGGTTCATCCCGTTTATTGACCAGTGCTTTCAGAACTTTATCGCTAAAGCAGACCCCGCCGTTTGCCACCGAAAACACAGCCCTACCCAATTGCTGAATAACCTGGCTGTCACCTTTGAGAATATATCCTGAGGCACCCGCATCCACCACAGCTCGAACGAGAGCCCGGTCATCGAACATACTGATGACGAGGATCTCAAGATCCGGGTATTGCTGAAGCAATTGGGGGATGGTGTGGAGGATCGGATAGGGGCCGGGATTGACTGCTGAAATGGGAACCTGTACATCCAGAATGAGGACATCGGCAGATTTTTCTTTTAGGGTTGGTTCAAGCTCTTCACTGTAGCCTAAGGTCGCTATCACTTCGATCTCAGGGACTTCACTCAATCTAAAAAGATAACCATCGACGATGCTTTGATGGTCATCCATGATGATGACACGAATTTTCTCTTTCATTGTATTTCCAATCTCTAATACCTTGAGAGTAGCAAAAAATCGTCGTCAATGCAAGACCTTATCGGCTTTTCGTCAACAGTACAACTGTCTACGGGGCTAGGCAATTCTCTCTCTTGAAGCAGGGTAGGGTCAACCTTACAATGGCAACAAGTTTTCAACACCGAGGAAAGGGGATGCAAAGGGGGAAGCCACTACCGGGAGTGAATGTCGAAGGGAAGGTCGACATTCACTCTGCTTATATGCGGCAGTTTCGTATTGGCGCAAGAATCCTGACGAGGGACTCCGGGCCCCGGGATTGTCTTCTATATCTAGAGATTACCTGTCCAGGGTCACCCATTATATATTTTAAGTAGGATATACAGCCAAAACAAAAACACCCCCGGGGGTGTTTGATGTGAGCGCGCAGAGATTCGAACTCTGAACCAATGGCTTAAAAGGCCACTGCTCTGCCGTTGAGCTACGCGCCCAAAATGAAGCGGACTGCATTTTAACATGGGAGAGAGTCAACGTCAACGTAAGACCCTGTTTCGTGAGAGCATCTAGCAACCTGGAGGCTCAAATGGCTGAAATGTTACATGTTAATGAAGAAACATTCAAAACAGTAGTGTTGGACTCTGCCGAGCCGGTGCTGGTCGACTTCAGCGCCGTCTGGTGCCAGCCCTGCAAAATGCTCGACCCGATTGTCAAGCAGCTGGCTGGCGAGTGGGATGGGAAGGTCAAAGTCGTCAAGATCGATGCGGATGAGAACCCAAACCTGGTGATGCAGTTCGGCGTGATGGGAATCCCCACTCTGCTATTTTTCAAGGGCGGGGAGATCAAGGAACGCATTACCGGATTCATGCCCAAGGAAAAACTGGTGGCGCGTTTTAGCCCTCACTTCAATTAAGACAGTGAAAGAGCGATGGACAGCGGAGGCGGTTCCGCTGTCCTTTTCGTTTAAGACTCCGGATGCAGTAATCGTTCGAGTTCTGCCAGATCGACGCGGGAGGACATATCCAGGCTGAGAGGCGAGACCGACACAACCCTCTTCTTCCGCAAGGCGTAGACATCGGTATCTTCCGGTTCATCCTCCAGCCTGCCCGCTTCGCGATAGCCGATCAGCCCGGGATCGCTCAAGGTCGTTCGTTCTGTTGCCAGCGGCTCATAATATCTCTGGCGCGACACGCGGGTCCACTGCCAGGGAGTTTCCACGGTGGCGTCCGAAGGGATGTCGACTTTGAGGACATCCACGTCAAAGGGCATGCTCTTCTCCAAAAGCAAGTGTGCAAACCGGTGGGTAAATTCAGCCGCGACCAGGAAACTGATCTCTTCGGAATATGTCAGGTGGTATTTCGCCTCCACCTCCAGCGAGACTGCCAGAGAAGGGATGCCGAGGGCAGCCCCTTCCAGAGCCGCGCCGACCGTCCCGGAGATCGTCACCCCGCTGGCAACGTTCTCCCCGTAATTGATCCCGGAGACGACCAGATCCGGCCTGCGCTTCATCACATCCAGAATGCCATAGAGGACCGTCTGGGCGGGACTACCACCGACGGAATAGACCGTCCAATCCTGCCCGTTGACCTGAACCTGCTTTTCCTCGATAATTCCGTCTGAAGTACTGGGCAGGCTCCGTCCCATGCCGGACGCCTGGTCACGTGGCGCGGTCACGGTGACAAACCCTAATTTTGAAAGAGAGGCGGCAGCCGCCCACAAACCGGGCGAAAGGATACCGTCATCATTAGTCAACAGGATTTGTGGTTTTCGTTTTGACATATGTAATTCGCTGAGAATAAAGTAAACAAAAAGGAGCGGCGATTCCGCTCCCAAGAAAGAGGCGCCCTCGGCGCGACTCGAACACGCGACCTATTGCTCCGCAAGCAAGCGCTCTAATCCACTGAGCTACGAGGGCATACTTAT
>DAIQBG010000022.1:0-56377 GCA_036781265.1 Anaerolineales bacterium
TTCAAGTTAGCGGAGCCTGTGCTAGATCTCGCGTGTGGGGACGGCAGCTTCTTTCGATTGACATGGCCGGAGATTCGCGATGTGGTTGGGATTGATCTTGATAAGGGCGCTGCAGAACGAGCACAATCTTCAGGCGTCTACAGAACAGTCGAGAATGTTTCCGCAAGTGAATTACCTTTCGAAAACAATTCGTTTGAAAGTGTCTTCTCAAATTGTGCTCTCGAGCACATGGATGATATCGAAGGTGTTCTCCGGGAAGCAAATCGGGTACTGCGTCAAAAAGGTCAATTCTTGCTCTCGGTGGTGACGGATCACTTTCTCGACTGGACACCATTGCCATTCTTAACAGGCGTCTTGGGCTTTCCAGAACGATGGGCGGCCTTGCAGGAGGACTATCTCAGCTACCATCACTTGCGCAACCCGTTTCCGGTAGAAGAATGGATACGGTTGTTCGAGGTAGCCGGATTCGTGGTTGAAGAACATATTCCTATCTTGCCAGACACTTTTGCTCATTTCTTTCTTTTTCTTGATCAGCTTTGGCATATTCCGTATGAACAGACGGAAGCTAGCACTGCTCTTCACCCGGTACTTTTGAAACTTCCTAACTATTCGGAAGGGATGCAGGACGTTCTCAGCGGCTTATACAAGCTTTCTACTGATCATCGTCAAGGCGCAGGGGCTGTATTTGCCCTGAGAAAAAGTTAACTATGACTGCAACTCCTGTGTGTTGGTGCGGAAATTACGAGCTCTCGTCGTTTTCAAACACATATCTCTTATGTACAAATTGCCAAACACTTGTATTAAGAGAATGGCCCGAGGAACGGATTTTCGCCGTCGAGCTCGATGAGCGAGATTTTTACGGTAAGTCATACTGGTTCGAGCACCAGGAAAATGATCTTCGCTTTGGGAATATCGTCAATCGTGCGAGAACCGACCTGCCTGAACGGGTGCTTCACTGGCTTCGTACATTGCTTAAATATAAGTGTCCCCCCGGAAGCACACTTGAATTAGGCTGTTCACACGGCGGTTTTGTCTCTATATTAAGATGGGCTGGCTTTGAGGCAAGTGGATTGGAGCTGAGTCCCTGGGTGGTGGATTTTGCAAATCAAGCCTTTCAGATTCCAATGCACCAGGGAAAACTGGAGGATCAAAACATAGAGCCAGCTTCGTTAGATGCGATCGTATTGATGGATGTTCTCGAACATCTGCCGGACCCGGTTGCGACGATAACAGCAGCTGCCGGACTCCTGAAAGAAGATGGAATTTTAATTGTTCAAACTCCTGCTTATCCCGAGGGTTTGTCTTTTAATAGACTTCAGGATGAAAACAATCCTTTCCTTTTGATGTTCCAGCCGCCGGAGCATGTTTATTTATTTAGCCAATCGTCTATTCGTCAATTTCTGGATCGCTGCAATCTGCCATACATCCAATTTGAACCGGCCTTCTTCAGTCAATATGATATGTTTTTCGTCGCCAGTCGAAATCCACTGAACACCAATCCCTCGGAAGCTATCGAAGAAACTTTGCTGTCAACTCCCGGTGGACGTTTGGTGCTGGCACTCTTGGACAAGAATGCTGAATCGATCGATCTAAAAGAGCGCTTACAAGAAGCAGAGACGGATAGGGCTGCTCGCTGGGAGCAGATCGTCCAATATGATAGCTGGCTGAAAGAATCCCGGCGTGAATTAGAAGAAACCCGGCAGATGTTAAGCGAAACACACCGCAAACTCGAAAAAATCACCAGTTCAGCACTGTATAAAGCTGGCAAGAGAATGGGATTATTTTAATGGCAGAACCAGAGATACCAACATCTGCAATGGAGCCTTTTAACGTAGGACGTTCCACGTTCCGCCTGTTATTTGATTTTGGCGTTATGTTGAGCTGCTTTTCATCTTCTCCAAACAAACGCGTGCTTGATTTTGGAGCTGGCACAGGCTGGATTTCGGAATTCCTAGCCCGCTTGGGCTACGAAGTGTATGCGTTAGATATTGACAAGGGTATGCCAGCTTCCATTCACGCTCGTGCTTCAGCCGATCGCCGCTTAGCCTCAACAAGCATTACTCCGGTAACGGGAAGTGGAATGAATCTGCCCTTCCCCAATGGTTTTTTCTCTCATGTATGCTGTTTCGATACGCTTCATCACATGCATGACTACCCACAGACATTTCGTGAGATGAGCCGAGTTTTGGAAGCAGGCGGTAGAGCTGTTTTCATTGAACCGGGCGCCCGTCATTCCCGATCTCCAGAGACCATAGAGTTTATCAGGACCTATAAACAGGACGACCCGACCTGGATCGAAAGAGATGTCGTTCTCGATGAAATTACACAAATCTCCAGAAAAAGCGGGTTTTCTACGCTGGTTGTTCTACCGACCCTCCTTCCCGGCCTGAAGAGTTATACCTCGGCACAGTGGTCGGATTTTCGTCAAGGTAACCCTGCCCTTGTACGAGATTACATTAACCTTCTTGCGGATTTCAACTACAATGATCATCTATCGTTCTATTGTGAGAAGACATCGTCTTTGGGAGCAGAGATAAGTGAACGCTTGGATTCTATGACCTTCAAAACAGAGTCCATAGTTTCCAGTCTCTTTGGAAAGAAAATCGCCATAGATCTCACTCCAATGTTACCGGGAGGGGAGAACGGTGGTGCGAAATTAATGACGATCGAATTAGTGAGGGCCCTGGCCGGATTACTGCCGGATACGTCGTTCGTGTTGTTTACTGCTGAGGTGAGTCATGGGGAGTTGGATTACTTAGAAAACGATTTTCCAAATATCCAGCGTAGATGTGTGCTGCATAACAGTACGACCACTACATCATCCATGCTAACCCCCTCACTTAATACGACATGGAGAGGTAATAGATTTGCGCAACTAAAATCTTTAGTCCAACGTCTTCTACCATCAGGTTTACGACAGCGAATTGTGGAGCTACGATCTTTGTTTCCCCTTTGGAAGCAGAAAGTCTTTGATCGGTTGGTCCTGATTGCGAAGCGGGTTTTGCCTTTAAGGATTAGAAAACAGCTTGGAGCGTGGTGGTGGAAAAGGTCCAGGCCCGCACCTGTGTCAGTCTCTCTCGTGCGCGAAATAGGTGCTGACCTTTTGTTTTGCCCATTCACTGCCCCGTTCTACGCAGATCCCCAGATTCCAACGGTTTCTGTCATCTATGATCTGCAATATCGTGCATATCCACAATTCTTTACGCCAGAAGAGTTCATCCAAAGGGAAGACAATTTTAGGATGGCTTATGAGAAGGCCAGTGATCTGGTTACGATTTCGGAATTTGTTAAGCGGACCGTTCTTGAAAGCACGCAGCTTTCTTCCGATCACGTGAGCGCTGTTCCTATTGGATTGCTTCGGACACCAGAGTTACTCCATGAAGTGATCCAGGATACTCTGCTGGAAAAGTACGGGCTGAATCCGGGTGAATATATAGTTTATCCAGCCAACTTTTGGCGGCATAAAAACCATGCCATGCTTTTGACAGCATTCAATTTATATCGGAGCAGGCGTGGTGATTCAAAGCTAAAACTGGTATGCACAGGCACGCCTGGACGTCAGGCGGAAGGCTTCTGTGAAGATGTGCGCCGGATGGGGTTAGAAGAATGGGTGACTTACCCGGGTTATCTACGACCCGATGAGTATGACTCCCTGCTACGGTCGGCCTTTGCTATGATTTTTCCTTCACTGTATGAAGGCTTTGGAATTCCATTGCTGGAAGCCATGGCTGCAGGAGTTCCGGTATTGTGCAGTGATGTGACCAGTTTGCCTGAGGTGGGCGGCGAAGCTGTGCTTTATTTTGATCCCCGCCGCCCTGCGCAAATAGTAGAGAGCCTGATTCGTTTGTCTGAAGAGCCGGGCTTACGAGATGAACTCGTGGCTAAGGGTTATGAGCGCGTCCAGCTTTTTGAGGGAGCTGAGCGTATGGCTATTCAATATATGACTGTGTTCAAAAAAGCTTTGTCCGTCTAATCGAATGACGATCTTATTCTGAAAGATCATTTTCCCATCCCTATGGAATTGGCGCACGAATCTATTAGTGTAATCACACCGTCCTACAATCAGGGACAATTTATTGAGCGCACCATACTCAGCGTGCTCAACCAAAATTTTCCGGAGTTAGAGTACGTTGTATACGATGGCGGCAGCCGTGATGAAACGTTGACAGTCCTGCAACGATATCAAGATCGTCTGCAGTGGATCTCAGAGACGGATCGAGGACAGGCGCATGCTGTGAATAAGGGTATTGCTGCATCTCAGGGCAATATTATTGGTTGGCTAAATTCCGATGACATTTATTACCCGGGAGCACTGGCGAAGGTGCAGCAGTATTTCTATGAACATCCGGATATTGACGTAGTTTATGGAGATGCTTTTCATCTTGACGTGGACGATAATAAGACAGAACCTTACTACACTGAACCGTGGAATTATGAAAGATTCCTAAGTATATGTTTTGTCTGCCAGCCGGCTGCTTTTTTTCGCCGTCGGACCGTGCAGCAGCATGGAATGCTAGATGAATCGCTTCAGTTTTGCATGGACTACGAATTTTGGTTGCGTCTTGCAAAGAACGGCGTTAGATTTGCCTATTTATCCGAGCCACTCGCGGGGTCGCGCATGTACACAGAAAACAAAACGCTCTCTCAGCGCGTAGCTGTCCATGCTGAGATCAATGAGATGATGAAAAAGAAGTTTGGCAAAGTCCCTGTGAAGTGGCTGTTTAACTATGCTCACGTAAAAGTGGCTGGACAGAACCTGCCACGGGGCTGGCAGAGGATGGCGATAACTTCACTCTACTCTCTCCTGGCGTCATTGAGATGGAATCATGGCATATCGAGAGAGATGCTTGCTACTATAGCAAGCTGGATGAGTCTTCGAAAAAAATGAGTAAGAGATCTGGAGTTAAGATCGATGCGTATTGCATATGACATTAGCCAGACCGGAAAAGACAAAGCAGGCTGCGGCTATTTCGCATACAGCTTGATCCGGGGATTGGCAGATATTGATCATCAGAGCGAATATCTGTTGCTCAATTCGTTTGGCGAATTTATCTGGGATCATCAGGCTTCACCAGCCTCCTGCGGAATTTCGCAGCCGAATTTCAGGCTGGGACCTCAATTCACTGTCCCGCGATACTTTTGGCATAACCCGCCTCAGGATCTCGATGGAGCATTGGCAAACCCCGATATTGTCCATTCCAACAATTTTTTCTGTCCCAGAGGGTTAAGGCGTGCTCGCCTTATCTATACTCTATATGATCTAAGTTTTCTGGAGCATCCAGAATGGACCACCGAAGCGAATCGGACACTTTGTTTTGAAGGCGTCTATGGTGCCAGTTTATATGCTGATGTAATCTTAGCGATTTCAGAATATTCTCGTTCCCATTTTCTCCGAACTTTTCCGCATTATCCGGCGGAGAAGACGCATGTTATCTATCCCGCCAGTCGCTATGCGTATTCTGAGAAAATGGAGCGATCAAAAAAATTGCCCCATCAAATCACGGAAGGCAAATTCTGGTTGTGTGTCGGTACGCTCGAGCCGCGTAAGAACCATCAGGGCCTGTTAAGAGCCTACGCTCGGCACAAAGCGAAATCCGGGAAAGCGTTGCCACTGGTGCACGCCGGTGGTCCCGGCTGGCTCATGAACGATTTCAAGGATCAAATCCGCAAACTGGGATTGCAGGAAGATGTCATTCTACTGGGATATGTAGATGAGTCCACCCTGCAATGGTTATACCGGAGTTGTTTTGCGTTTGTATATCCTTCACATTTTGAGGGTTTCGGTTTGCCCGTTCTGGAGGCGATGAGCCTGGGTGCGGCTGTTATTACCTCGAATGTTACATCTATACCAGAAATTGTGGGAGAAGCTGGTATCCTTGTTGATCCCCTGGACGAGGAGAAGATCGCCAGTGCGATGGATGAACTTGCGGCAGACCAACAGAAACTTTCCATGCTCAGGTCGAGTGCCCGAAAACAAGCTAGCCTGTTTGGCTGGCCACAAGCTGCACAAGAAACCTTAAGTATATACAAGTCCATGTTGGGCTAGGAGAGAAGAGTTAAATACTTGTTGAGCGGTAAGTATGTCCAGTCATCCCGTTCAGGTATACAGAAGATTGTCGAGAAAAAGCGACGGCAATAAGCAACTGGAGCGATAGTTACACGTGAAGATCTTTCTCGAGGGCAAAATTTTTGAGGAACAACCGCTTGGCGGAATCTCTCGAATTTATCATGAAATCCTGCCTCGCATTTGTGCGCTCGACTGGCGAGTTTCATTTTCTATCCTGACTTCCGAGTCTCTTCTGCAGTCGTTACCCGAGCATTCCCAAATTTTTAGACATTTTTCCCATATCCCTGTTCGCCGTCTACTTCGCCCACAAACCGTGTTTTGGAGGCTGCAGGATTATCTGCGTACCAGAGTTCAATCCCGTTTTATCACCCATGACAAAAACACGGTCTGGCATGCTACATACTTTCAACTGCCTGGCTGGTGGCATGGACCGAAAGTTGTCACTGTATACGATTTGATTCACGAGAAATTCCCTCACTTCTTTGCGAAGAATTATGATGAGATATTAAGAAAACGAAAAAGACGTGCTGTTTTAGCAGCCGATAAAGTTATCTGTATTTCAGAGACCGTTCGATCTGAGGTGGTGGAGACGTACAATATTCCCCAAGAACGCGTGGTTGCGATCCCATTAGCATGTGGAGAGATCTTTCGACCATTACCAGAAGAAGATATTCCACCTGAGTATCTGGTCAAGCCGCCCTTTATCCTGTATGTGGGTATGCGACAGCACTATAAGAACTTTAAGACCCTTCTGGATGCCTATTCCGGTTGGGCACATAAGCATGAAATAAAGCTTTTGGTCGTTGGCACGCCCTGGTCGGAGGAAGAGCGGAGACAGATCACGGGTGCCCACCTGGAATCGCAGGTGATCTTACGGTCGGCTGTCAATGATGAAGAGCTGTGTGCGCTTTATAACCAGGCGCTTGCCTTCGTTTACCCTTCCCTGGCTGAAGGGTTCGGAATCCCTTTGCTTGAAGCTATGGCTTGTGGGTGCAAAATTGTCGCATCCAGGATTCCTGTCTTTGCAGAGGTGGCCCGGGATGTTCCCTACTTTTTTGAGCCTTTAAATAAGGATGAGCTTATTTCAGCCCTTGATATGGCCTGTTTCTTAGGAGAATCCCCAGCCAGGCCGAATAGCCCGCTGGAGGACTATTCCTGGGACCGCACGGCGCGTGAGACTCTCAGAGTTTACGAAGAATTAGCTTCCTGTTAGGTGGAGTGGAGATGTGCCTTGCAAGAAGTTAACCCAGTTTCGAAAACAACAATTTCAATCATTACACCATCACTGAATCGGGCGGGATTGCTTGTCAATGCGATTGAAAGTGTGTTGGCTCAGGATTTGCCGGCGTTTGAGCATATTATCGTGGATGCAGGCTCCACCGACGATACGCCTCGAATCTTGCGGCAGTATCCTCATCTCAAAGTGATTTGTGAAGCCGACCGGGGAATGTATGACGCGCTGAATAAGGGATTGACTCTGGCGACAGGCGAAATTATCGGGTTTTTAAACACAGACGATCTTTATGCAGAAAACATTTTTTCCGCGGTCGCAGAAAATTTCGAGGACCCGACGGTTATGGGCGTGACCGGTCGTGCCATTGTTTTTTCTGATCTGGATAATGGAGAAGTCACCATCGTCAACCGCTACGATCCAAACGAGAGAAGTCTGATTGAAAATCTGACTGGAGCCGGAGCTTTTTTCAATGCCTGGTTTTATCGCAGGTCCACGTTTAATGAGATAGGTAAGTTCAACCCCGGGTACAGGATTGCGGGGGATCGGGATTTTATGCTCCGATTCGCCTTGAACAACCTTAAGTACGTGGCTATTGATGATCTCGTCTATAAGTACCGTATGCATCCCCAGTCTCTTACCTTTGCCAGGAATAGTGATCAACGCGCTCGGAGCGCAGATGAGCACCTGGCAATGATTCGGCTTTATTCAAACAACTCAAGCATATCTCCTGCAATACGAAAGTTGTTGATCCAAATGCAAACCTCAGAAACTGTAGATATGGCTGCAAGAAGCATCTGGTCAGGGAGCTATAAAAGGTTTATGCACTATTCATTGATTGGTATCCGGCACAATCCGTTCTGGTTGCTCAAACTCTTAGGATATGTTTTGGGCAGGGGCGTAGCCGTGCTAACTAGCCGGGAAGCCAATAGCCATTCTTAGACGGAACACAATGTGTAAACCGAAAGCAGGATTTCAGAGCCTGTGGGCTACAACAATCGTCAGTATTGGGCAGTCTCGTTTGTTCTACACGGTTGTATCGAGGCTCGCGGTCCTTTTGCCTATTTTCTGATGAATAAGCTCTTGAAGGCGCTATGTGTCTTTTATCGGTCTGAGCGCTTTGTGCGTAGCACGGCTGGAGTCCTACAATTTATAGATCAAACTTGGAAAGAATGCGAGGTTGCCTTTAGCTCCAGCTTTTGTCTGTATCAGAAGTCAAGTCAGTAACTGCGTGCATGAAAAAGCAACTGGTCTTCCTCTTCGATCCTGCTTAATCTCCCTGATCATATGCTGCTCATTCTCTTTACAACCTCTTTTCCTTATGACTTTACGGCCGAGTATGCATTCATCGGCCCTGAAATCCGCCGCCTGGTAAGGCGTTTTGACAGGATCCTTGTTGTGCCCAGAATGTGTGCAGGCAAACAGCTTCCTCTTCCTGCGGGCGTGGAAGCCGATCTTAGATATGCGGAGACCCTGCAAGCCAATGCAAGTCCGCGCAGAATGCTCGAACTTGCATTTCGCTCGCATCCGTTCCTTTCCGAGATTCGCGCCCATCCCGCGCTTTTGTTTTCTTCGGCAAAGCTCCTGAAACTGATCTTATTTTCCGCCCGGGCGGAATTGACCAGGTCATGGACGAAACAAATGCTCGCAGCACAGCGGATCGATGTTAATGCCTGTGTTCTTTATAGCTACTGGTTCGATCACACTCCCACCGGTCTTGCCATGCTCAGGCAGGAGTTCCCTGGAGCGAAGCTCGTTTCCCGGGCGCATGGCTACGATATTTATGAGCGATATTATTTCCCGCATTACTGGCCTTACCGCCGTGAGACCCTGGCTTTACTCGACGCCGTATTCGTGGCTTCCGATGCGGGCCGGGATTACTTCCAGAAACGCTACCCCGAGTACAGCTCGAAATTCGAGACCGCACATCTGGGGATCGAGGACCCCGGGTTCCTGACAAAGCCATCAGAGGATGGCATATTTCGAATTGTATCTTGCTCCTACATTGTGCCGGTGAAGCGGCTCGATCTCTTGCTCGATGGCATCGTAACTGCAGCTCGCTTGCGCCCCGGCCAGCGGTTTGAGTGGTTGCATTTCGGTGATGGGAAAGGCATGCAGTCTTTCCAGCGCCAGGTTACACGGAAGCTTCCTTCGAATGTGCAGAGCCGACTCTCCGGTTATGTGCCCAATGCGGAGATCATGCAGCACTATCGAGACCACACTGTCGACGTTTTCGTGAACGTCAGCAGGACGGAAGGAGGCGCTCCGGTCTCCATTCAGGAGGCGATCGGCTGCGGCATCCCGGTTGTGGCGACCGCGGTGGGAGGAAATCCGGAGATCGTCTCCGAAAAAAACGGTATTCTACTGAATGCCAACCCGACGCCGGGAGAGATTGCCGCCGCCCTGCTCAAGATATGGGATAATCCGGTGCTGGCTGCCAGCCTGCGGACGGGGAGTCGCCAGGTCTGGGAGACAGGCTATAATGCTGAAGCTAATTTCCGCGCGTTTGCGGAACGCTTGAAATCGATAGGAGACAGTTAGGGACATGTGCGGAATCGTTGGAGTCTGGAATCGGAACGGGGAGCCTGTTTCCCCGGGTCAGCTGAAGCGGTTTACAGATCAGTTGGCCCATCGCGGTCCAGACGGAGAGGGTTTTTACATTGATCGGGAAGCGAACCTTGGACTCGGGCACCGCCGGCTTGCGATTCTCGACACATCGGACGCCGGCCGTCAGCCGATGTCCTTCCTGGGGGACCGTTACTGGATCATCTACAACGGGGAGATCTACAACTTCCTCGAGCTGAAAGCCGAGCTGGAGCAAGCCGGCTATCGATTCAAAACGGACTCCGATACCGAGATCATTCTGGCGGCTTACCACCACTGGGGTGAGGACTGCCAGCTGCGCTTCAACGGCATGTGGGCGCTTGCTATCTGGGATCGCCTCGAGCGAACGCTGTTTCTCTCGCGGGACCGCTTCGGCGTCAAACCGCTGATCTACTATTCCGACCGGGATCGTTTCGCCTTTGCTTCCGAGATGAAAGCTTTCCTGGCGTTGGACTGGTTCCAGCTCGATTTCGATCCCGCCATGGTGGCGGCGGCATTATCCAACGAGCGGCTGATCGAGGGCGATGAGCGATGTCTGATCCGTGGATTGAAACATTTGCTCGGTGGACATTGCCTCACTCTGCGGGAAGCTGCCTCCCCGCGTATCCGGCGCTGGTGGAACACTCTGGATCACCTGGAAGATGCTCCTCTCAATTACGATGACCAGGTGCTTCATTTCCGCAACCTGTTCTTGGATGCCTGTCGCATCCGCATGCGAAGTGATGTGCCCGTCGGGACCGCTCTCAGTGGAGGGCTGGACTCAAGTTCTATCTTGTGCGGGATGCATACTATTCGTGAGGCGGGCGGGGATATGGAGCGCATGGCAAGCGAATGGCAAAAGGCGTTTATCATGACCTATCCAGGCGCGCCTCTAGACGAGAGGCGATATGCCGATGAGGTGGTCAGGCACACGGGTGTCACGCCCATCTACTGTACCGCGGATTCAAGTGATTATTTTGACTATTTCGATAAAATCCTGTTCCAGCTTGAAGCTATCTCCGATATCCACCTAGGTCCCTGGCTCGTATATCGAGCCCAGCGCGCGCATGATGTGGTAGTCACCATCGATGGGCACGGCGGCGATGAGGCGCTGGGCGGGTATCCCTGGCATGTCACCGCGGCGATCAGAGACTCGCTGTCCACGTATTCGCCACGGCGCACCCGGGACCTGTTAGAAGTGATGAAGGGCCTCGATCTCTTCCCGGGCGAAAACTTTTACCTGAAAAGCGCTCTGTCCCTGCTCGAAAAAAGGACCAGCCGTCGCGCCTCTTCCTGGCTTTTGCAGCAGAAGGCAGATTTTCAATCTCCAGGCTTTGATGTGGATCTGCCGCGCCTGCAGGAACGCGACTTTTTATTCCGGAGCCTGTACACCGATTTCCATTTTACGCAGCTGCCATCTGTGCTGCGCAACTTCGATCGGCTGTCCATGGCGCATGGCGTGGAGGTTCGCTCGCCCTTTATGGACTGGCGCCTGGTCTGTTTTTTGTTCTCACTCCCTTCGACCTCCAAGGTAGGCGGCGGGTTTACAAAGCGGATTTTACGCGATGGGATGAAAGGCATCTTGCCTGAGCCCGTTCGCACTCGCACCCAGAAGCTGGGCTTTATCAGCCCTCCGGATGCCTCAACTTCGCCGCAAGGCCGGCAATTCATCCGTGACTCCGTTGCCAGCGCGGACTTCCAGCACTCGCCGATCTGGAATGGCAGGAAGATCGCAGCCGACCTCACGGAAGCAGAAAATCGCGGCGATACCCGCAGTCTTCAGCGGGCCTGGACCTACGTCCAGGCCATGTCCCTGATGAACCTCTTCCGGGAAAAATGGACTATCCATATCCATCAAAGTATGGTTCCTGCCGGCGAAATCTTCTCCGCATGACCGTGGCTCAAGAATATTAAGCAATATGCGCATTGCTTACGTCAGCCTGCATTGGCCGCGCACGCGTCAAAGCGGCGTCGGAAAAAAGATCCAGTCGCACGTCGCAACCTGGCAACGGATGGGACATGAGGCCCGCCTGTTCATGCATACCTCTGCCTTCGAGCCGTTATCTGAGCTGATCGAGGCAGACTACTTCTTCTACACAGGGGCAGGAAAAGTAAAAACGGAAATCAACCGTGTCCGCGCCGCAAAGCAGCTGGTGAATGCCGTGCGCAGCTTCCAGCCAGATATCATTTTTTTGCGCTATGGGATGTATGTGTATCCTGCTCATCGCCTGGCGGAAATCGCCCCGGTAGTGGAGGAGATCAACACCAATGACCTGTCGCAGCACGAGGAACTGGGTCCAGCTTATAGTCTATATAACCGTTTCACGCGCGGGATCTTATTGAAGCGTGTGTATGGACTGGTGGCGGTCTCCCACGAGCTGGCCGCTTCGCATGCGTTTGCATCCTTCAAAAAACCGACGATAGTCATTTCCAACGGGATCGAACTAGATGCGATCGAGCCCCTTCCGGCGCCTTACAACGAGACGCCACACCTGGTCTTTATCGCTACGCCCGGGTACTCCTGGCATGGCGTGGATAAGTTATTGACACTGGCGCGTTTGCATGCGGACCTTACAATCCATGTGGTCGGCTATGACGGTCCGGAGCAGGCTGAGCCGCGGCCTGCAAATGTCCATTTTCATGGATATCTCCATTCGGATGCGTATGTGGGTCTGCTGAGGAAATCGGATCTGGCGATCAGCACTCTTGCGCTGCACAGGAAGGCTATGCAGGAAGCCTCGCCTTTGAAGACGCGTGAGTGCCTGGCGTCTGGACTGCCGACCGTCATTGCCTATACCGACACCGATCTTAACCAGGCTGCATTTGACTTTCTATTGAAAATTCCAAATAAAGAAGATAATATTCAGACTCACGCTCATGCCATCCGCGAGTTTGCCTACCGCATGCGTGGCTGCCGGGCGGATCGCGACGCTCTCCGCCCATTAATCGATGCGGGTCAGAAAGAAGCCGCCCGGCTGGCTTTTTTCGAAATGCTGCTCCGCGGGCCGGCTTGATTGCCTCATGAAACAGGATGAAGGAATGTCCCAGCGTAGTCTCACGCTCAAGCGATTATTTTTCTTTGCCTTTTCCGCCTGCGTCTTAATCGGCTCCGTGGTGGAGTTCACACGGGTTGCCTGGGGAACGGGAATCTGGCTGGGGCAGCTATCCTTTTCCTGGGCGCTGGCTCTCGTTCTCTTCATAGGGTTCTGTATCGTGTGTCTTGTCCTGGTTGGGATCGCGCTCAGGGCTCCGCAAAGGCTCGAGGGAGCTTTCCGGCGGGCTGCTTCCGTGCGCGACCGGTTCAGCACCCTCCGCTGGATCCTGGCTGCCGCTATTTTGCTTTTTCCTGTTTTTCTGCTGCAATATTCCTTCTGGGGCATCGTGTTGCACGGACCCTTTTTACGTCTGCTGCTGGCAGGTTTATCCAGCGTTGTGCTTGGATGGCTCCTTACAAAAAATCCACAGGGTATGATCAGCTGGCCCGCCGCGCTCACGGCGCTGGTGCTGGTATCCGGCACATATACTTTTTTTACGCCCCTGCTCGAAGTCACGGATTATCCATTTTCGCTGGGCTGGTCGGAGGGGAACCGGCTCTGGGACTATTCTGTCCTGTTCGGTCGCGATATCTACAACTATCCCTCCGACCTGCCCATCCACGTTTTCCTGGAGACGGGCAGGCAGTTTGTCGGCGGCCTTCCTTTTCTTCTTCCTGATGTGAACATCTGGCAGGTCCGGTTGTGGCTTGCCCTGGTGGATATTATTCCCTACTTATTATTGGGTTGGCTTGCCTTCCGGCTACCGGGAAAGGATCGCTGGCCCTGGCTCCTGGCGGGCATCTGGGCGTTTACGTTTGTAAGGCAGGGACCAATTCACCCGCCTCTTCTGCTGTGTGCCATCGTCGTTGCGTTGATGTGGGGACGCCCGCTCTGGCTGGCAATCCCGGTAATCGCCATTACCAGCTACTTTGCCGGGACCACACGATTCACATGGATGTTTGCGCCCGGGCTGTGGGCGGCGATGCTGGAGCTAAATCAAACAGCCGTCCAGACATTTCTGTCGAACAAACGCGCCTGGGGGCGGGCAATTTCGCTCGGCACGGCAGGAGTACTGGGCGGGTATATTGCTCCCTTCTGGATCCCCGGCATCCTGCAATGGGCGCGTTCGATCCGAGAAGCGCCGGTGGCTGCCGTCCCGGGTGCTACCGGGGAAGTGATCGCCAGCGCGGGCGTGACTGTGGACGCCGTGAATGCAAGTCTCTCTGCCCAGCCTCTGATCTGGAGCCGGCTGTTGCCGAATGCAACCTATGGGGAAGGGATTCTGCTGGGGCTGGCGCTGGCGACGCTGCCTCTGATCTTGATTTTGATGTATCTCTCGCGCACAGGCCGCTGGAAGCTCGACCTCTGGCAAAAGCTTGCCATCCTCCTGCCTTTGTTTGCCTTTCTGGTGGTCGGGCTGATTGTCAGTGTGAAGATCGGCGGCGGCGGGGACCTGCATAACCTGGATATGTTCATCATCGGGTTGATGTTTGCGGGCGCGATTGCCTGGCGCAATGGAGGTCGCCGGTGGATTGACGAGCTGCTTCTGGCTCCAAGCTGGGTCCAGTTGATGATGATCGCCCTGATCGTCATCCCGGGTTATAAGCCACTGATGCTCATGTCGCCCCTGGCGATCCGGGAGAATCTGCAAACGGTTGCCAGACTTGCCGATATCCATGAGGACCCTCTGCCCAATCCTCTGCCGGATACGATACCCTCCGACCCCGACACCTTAAAAGCGTTGCAGCAGCTCCAGCAGGCCGTTGCGGACGCCAGTCAGAGGGGAGATGTGCTCTTCATGGACCAGCGCCAGCTGCTCACGTTTGAGTACATCAAGGATGTCCCGCTCGTGCCCGAATATGATAAAAAAGTGCTGATCAACGAGGCGATGAGTGCCAACGCGCCTTACTTCCAGAGCTTTTATGAGGATCTGGCTTCCCGGCGTTTTTCGTTGATCGTGACCAATCCTGTGAACAGGCGGTTGGACAGAAGCGAGGGTCACTTCGCCGAAGAAAATAATGCCTGGGTAGAATGGGTCTCCATACCCCTGCTTTGCTACTATGAGCCTGTCGATCGATTGAAGCGTGTCGATGTGGAGCTGCTGGTGCCGCGCCTGGATATCTCGGAGTGCGATCAAATCCTTCCGATCCACGTCACCGAATGATCGGGCGTGCCTGACAAAAACCTTATGGGCTCCCTGTACTTAAATCTTCCCTATCTGCTTCCCCGCCTCGTCCGCCGCTTTTTGCCGGAAACGCTCGTGCGCGGTTTGCTCTTGCGGCATATCATCATCCGGCCCGGGCTCGAGACCAGTCGTCCGTTCGCGGCCGTGCAGCGTTATGCAGAGGTACTCTCTGCGCGCAGCATTTCATTCGGCGGGAAACGTGTCCTGGTTTTCGGCTATGGCGGTCGGTTTGACATCGGCTTCGGGCTTCTCAAGAAGGGAGCCGCGCATGTCATTCTGTGCGACCGATACGCGCCGCCGGACGAGCCTCACAACCGCCAGCTCTTTGGAGCAGAGGCGGAATATTTTCAAGTGGAGAAACAGGGTCTCCGCCCACGTCCGGAAAGGATGACGCTACTGCAGGCGGATATCCGGGATGAGGGAGTAGTCCGCGGGATCGAGCCCGTCGACATTGTCCTCAGCAGCTCGGTCTACGAGCACGTGGATGACGTCGAGGGGATTACGCGGGCCTTGTCCAGGCTGACAAAGCCGGATGGATTCCACATCCACTTTATCGATCTACGCGATCATTTCTTCAAGTACCCCTTCGAGATGTTGCGTTTCTCGGAAAGCGCCTGGCGCAAGTGGCTAAATCCTTCCAGCAACCACAACCGCTACCGGCTGTGGGATTATCGCGGGGCATTTGAGGATTGCTTTGACCAGGTGGAAATCGAAGTTCTGGGGCGTGACGAGGAAGCGTTCCGCAGAGTGCGCTCTCACATCCGTCCGGAATTCCTCAGCGGCAGGGCTGAGATCGACTCCGTCACGCTGATCCGTGTGATCGCATCGCAGCCACGAGCCTAGGCATGTATCTCTTCAGCGAGCTTCAATTCATACCGCTTCTCGTCCTGTTCTTTGTCTGGGGCCTGGGCGGGTGGCTGTTGACTCTCCGCTGGTTCGAGCTTGAGACTCATGAACGTGCGTTGATCGGCTTGGGGCTGGGGCTGATCCTCGCCAACTGGAGTGGGAATTTTCTGGCGCGGTTTCTGCCACTGCCTCTCGCTTTCTGGGTTTCGGCGTTTCTGGTTCTTGGGTTGGGTATCTACGCAGCCCGCCCCCTGGATCGCACGGTGTTTCCCGACGAGCCAAAAACCTACTGGCATATCTGGCTTGCTGTCGTACCTACCGTCTTGATCTTCACCTGGATCGGGCGCGGGCTGGGTATGCTGGACGATTTTCAGAACCTACCTACAGTTTCGCTCATGGCGACCGGTGATATCCCGCCTCATCTGCCGGGCGATCCAGACCTGAGATATGGTTATCATTATTTTCTGATTCTGCTCGGCGTTCAATTCATGCGCGTCGCCTCTGCGCCGCCGTGGACGGCTCTCGACCTGGCGCGCGGGCTGACGCTGACTTTATCCATTTTTCTGGTCGGTTTGCTGGCATGGCGTCTCACTCGAAACAAGACGGTTGCCATAATCTCCGCCGCGTTCTATGCCCTGGCAAGCGGGGCCCGCTGGCTGCTGTTGCTGCTTCCCGGAACGATTTTGAGCAGAGTTTCCTCGGCGGTCACGCTCATTGGCTCGGGGAGCATCACTGCTCCCAACCTGGCAGAAGGACTCGCCCGCTACTGGGAAGTCGCGGGAAGCGGGCCGATCCCTTTTCCGTTTGCGTTCGTCAATGGAGTCAACCCGGCAGCGATCATGGCGCACCATGGCTATGGAGTTTCGGCCAATCTGATTCTGCTCTTGCTGCTTCTCTTGGCTGGTCAGCGACGAACATGGAAAGCAGGCATCCCTCTCACCGTGCTGTTGGCGTCCCTGGCTCTGGCGAATGAGGTCGATTTCGTTCTGTTATATCTCGGCGTGCTCCTCGTGGCAGCTCTGTGGCTGATCCGCAATAAAACTGTTCGCCCTCCCTATTCGGCGCGTTTCTGGATAGTTGTCATTTTCATGGCGGGAATCCTTGCTCTGGTGCAGGGCGGCTTGATCACCGAAGTCTTAAGAGGACGTCTGGCTTCCGAAGCCCAGCCGGACTCTTACTTTCAGGTGGGCTTCTCGATTGTGTCGCCTACAGTCATCTCCTCCCATCTTGGCAAGCTGTCCCTGTTCCATCCCTGGCAGTTCCTGGCAGGGATCTTCGAGATTGGCCCACTGGTTCTGGCGCTTCCGCTGGTGCTCGCCTGGGGCTCCAAGGCTTTTCGCGAGGAGCAGTGGTTTACGGCAGCTCTTGTGGCTTCGACAATCCCAAGTCTGCTTTCGGTCTTGATCGAGTATTCCGGCAACGCGGGCGTGACGGCGACCACCCGTCTACTCTCGAATCTGTTCTTTGTGTGCAAAATCCTGGCGGTGCCGTTGGTCTGGTCCTGGTTGCGGGATCAGCCAGAATGGAGGCATAACCTGGCCTATGCTCTGGGCGCTGTGACCGGGCTCAGCGGCGCGGTCCTGCTTGCACTTCAGCTGGTCGCTATCCCGCGGCCCACCTACACCGACTTTATCAGCGACATGGATGCGCGTTTTTACGAGAAATACTGGAACCGGCTTTCGCCGCCCACAGCCTGGGTGCTGGATCCCAGCTCTTCGCGCGCTCCGACGATCTTCGGCCGACAGGCCGAGTCGCTCGTCAACTGGGGCGTCAACCAGCCTGAATATATGGCCCTGCTTGAAGAGCCGGATCCCTACCGATTAAATGCAGCCGGTTATTCCTATATCTATGCCGATAAGGAGTACTGGAAGCAGCACGATGCACAGCTGAACCAGCCGTGTGTGGTCATCCTCGATACAGTCGAAGGCGTGGATCAGAGGCGTGCCGGCTTGACCCCGGATTTCCGGCAGTTAGCCGACATCTCGCAGTGCAAGAATTGACCGGCAATGTATCTTCTGGGCGAGCTTGAGATCATCCCGTTATTGCTCTTATTCCTGCTCTGGGGAATCGGCGGCTGGCTGCTCACACTGCGCTGGTTCGATCTGGAGCCGCATGAACGCGGCTTCATCGGCTTTGGTATCGGGATGATCTTCTCGAACTGGATGGCAAACCTCCTGGTGCGTGTTCTGCCAATGACGATTGTCTTCTGGGTTTCCGCAGGACTGGCTCTCGTACTTGGATTATTTGCTGCCCGGCCTCTCGCCCGTGAGCTCACGGTGCCCCCACACAGAATTCAATGGTTACCCTGGCTGCTCTTTGCAGGAGCCGCGATGCTTTTGACCTTGATCGGACGCGGCATGGGTATGTTCGACGATTACCACAATCTGCCGACAACGTCTCTTATGGCAACCGGGGACATCCCTCCTCACCTGCCCGGCGCACCGGATGTTCGCTATGGCTATCACTACTTCCTGATGCTGATCGGCGTCCAGTTCATGCGCGTGGCAGCCGCACCCCCCTGGACTGCCCTTGACCTGGCGCGCGGGCTGACTCTAGCCCTGGCTCTCGTTTACGTCTGCCTGCTTGCCTGGCGACTGACCCGTAACAAATTCGCCGTCTGGCTCTCGGGGGCGTTTTATGCCTTTGCGACAGGCACGCGCTGGCTGCTTCTCTTCTTGCCCGCATCCTTACTTGACAGAATATCTTCATCCATTACTCTGCTCGGATCAGGGCGTGACACGGCTCCCGACTTCTTTCAGGCGCTCTCACAACCCTGGAATGCTATTGGCAGCGGTCCCATTGCCTTTCCATTTGCGTTCGTGAATGGGATACATGACCTGTCCATCCTGGCCCATTACGGCTATGGAGTTTCGGCAGGGCTGATCATGTTGTTGCTGATCTTATTGGCAGGTCGCCAGACGACCCGGAAGGCAGGCGTCCTTTTTATCGCGTTGATCGCTTCTCTGGCGCTGGCAAACGAGGTAGATTTTGGACTGTTTTGTCTGGGCGCTTTGCTGGTTGGCATGTTCTGGGTGATCCGCCATAAAAGTGTTCGTCCGCCTGACTCAGCGCAATTGTGGATTATGGTCCTCGCGGTGGCGGGGCTCTTCGTTCTGCTCCAGGGCGGTTTTCTTACAGAATTCTTCCGGATCCGCCTGCTGCCTGAGGCCTCGCAGGCTGAATCTTATTTCACAGCGCAGTTTTCCCTGATCTCGCCTGCCGTGATCGCAGCTCATCTTGGGAAGATGTCACTTTTTCATCCCTATCAGCTGCTAGCCGCCGTGTTTGAAATTGGACCAATGATCCTCGCGGTTCCACTTGTCTTAGTGTGGGGTAGCAAGGCTTTGCGTGAGGAACGCTGGATTCAGGCGGCTCTTGCGGCTGCCGTCATCCCCAGCTTGCTTTCCATCTTCGTTGAGTACTCGGGCAATGCCGATATCACTGCCACGACCCGGTTCCTGTCGATCATGCTCTTTCTGTGTAAAATACTGGGCATCCCTTTGCTCTGGCTGTGGCTCCGGGACCAGCCCGAATGGAAACATGCGCTGGCGTATGGATTGATCGCCACGACCATGTTTGCCGGCTTCGTGCTCTTCGCCATTCAGCTGGTCGCGATACCCCGGCCTGTCTATGCAGTGTTCATCACCGATATGGACGCCCGCTACTACGAACGCTACTGGGATCGCCTGCCCCCGGATGCCTGGGTCTTTGATCCCGGCTACTCGCGGTCCCAGACTGTCTTCGGTCGCCAGGCGGATTCGCTTGCCCGGTTTGGCGTCTTCACACCAGAATTTACAGCGCTGATCGAAAACCCGGATCCTTATCAATTAAACGCGGCTGGTTATTCGTATATATATGCCGATAAGGACTACTGGAAAGAATACGACGCCCAGCTCGCCCAGCCATGTGTCGACGTGCTGGAAACGATCGAGGGCGCCAGACAAAACCAGGCTGGCTCCGCACCCGATTTCCGGCAGTTAGCCGATATTTCCAGTTGCAGATGAGCATCCTCCTTCCCTCCCGTTCTGTATTCTGGCGATTCATCTTTGTGGTGAGCGCCCTGCTTTTTTTTCTGACCGCTCTCCAGACCGCGGAACGGGCGCGTGACCTTGGCGTGGATCTGACCGCGAGTCGTGGCTGGCTGGGACTGGTGAGCGGGCTGATACTGCTTGGACTGGCTGCACTGGCTCTTCTTGCCCTCACCTGGTCCCGCCTCCGCGAGCAGATCCTGTCTCTGGCGGAGCTCCCTGAACGCGCCCCCCGGGCTTTCCGCTGGACAGGGGCACTTCTGCTAGGGATTGCAGTGATCGGTTTTAGTCTCGTCTTTATGCTGCCCGTCGTCAGCGGACTGCTGGGCGCCATTGGCTGGATGCGCATCCTGGTCTTCTGGGGGTTCAGCCTCCTTGGTATGCTAGGCTTCAAGCTGCTGCGCAGAGAAACGCCATGGTTCTCCGCACTGATCGCCGTTCTCCTGTGTCAGTCCACATTTCATCTCCTCCTGCTTTACTGGCAGCGCGTGACCGATTATCCCTTTGCCATGGGCTGGTCGGAAACGAGCCGCTTTTATCATCCCTCTTTCTTTTTCTCCAATCTGGTGTACGGAGAGCGCTACCACTGGCCCATTCAGAACCCGTCTTTGCATATGTTGCTCTCGCCACCTTACCTGTTCGATGCGCCGCTCTGGTTCCACAGGCTTTGGCAGGTGGCATTGCGGTATCTATTCGTAGGAGCGATTGTCCCGGCACTGCTGGGCCGCCTTGCCATTCCGAGCCGCCTCGCGCGCTGGGCGATCGGCTTGTGGATGTTCCTGTACCTGTTCATGGGGCCGGTCTATTTTCACCTTGCTATCCCCATCATTCTCGTCTTGCTGGGATTTTCGCGCGAGAACGATCGCCGTACCTGGATCGCCGTTTTGCTGGCATCGATCTGGTGCGGCTGGAGCCGCGTCAACTGGTACCCTATGCCAGGGATCATCGCCGCTCTTCTTTACCTGCTGGAGGTGCCGGTGAGCGGGAAATCGTTGTGGCGCTATTTGCTCAAGCCTGCTCTCTGGTTCCTCGTCGGCACACTGGTGGCATTCCTTGCGCAGAGACTTTACATTGCCTTGTCCGGTGTCGGCGACAGCGGACTCTTTTACACAAGCTTTATCTCCGACCTGTTATGGTACCGGCTCTGGCCCAACTCTTCCTTTTCATTCGGGATTTTGCCGGGCATCGTCTGGACGTCCCTGCCGCTGTGGCTGACCATTGCAATCCTGCTGTGGTCCCGCAGGAGCGACTGGCACCCTGTGCGCCCCCTGTTTATATTCCTGGCCATCCTGGCTATTTGTATCGGCGGGATCATCGTTAGCCTGAAGATCGGCGGGGGGGCAAACCTGCACAACATGGACGCCTACTTCGTACTCCTGTTGATCTTTACCGCCTATCTCGTCTTTGCGCGTTACCGCGACGAACGTGGCGACCTGGCAAAGCCCGTATCCCTTCACTGGCTGCTGGTCATGGCCCTGCTGTACAGTCCTGTGACCACATACCTCCAGTTCGGCGTGGGCTTTCCACCGAGATATGATCCGGCGCGGACACAGGCTGTTCTTGACACAGTGCAGGAACGCGTAAATGAGGTCAACGCGCAGGGCGGAGAGACACTCTTTATTACCCAGAGGCACCTCATTTCTATGGGCATGCTTCAAAATGTAAGTCTGATCCCGGAGTACGAGCGCGAAGACCTCATGGAAATGGCGATGTCGAATAACCAGCCTTATCTCTCCCGGTTCATCCACGATATGGAGACTCAGCGCTTCGACTTGATCGTTGTCGATCCATTGAAGTACAACCTGCTGTCGAGGAATCGGGGCTTTTCTGAAGAGAACAATGCCTGGGTCAGACGCGTAATGAAACATATCCTCTGCCATTACCGTGAGGAGACGTCATTCCCGGCCGATGAGATTACCCTGTATGTGCCGCAGGAGGGCCCGCGGCAATGTCCGTGATTATTTTTCGAGGATGATGAGTAGGCGGGTGGCGAATAAAGAGGGAAAGATGTCAAGCACTTTTTCCACACCCTTGATCAGCATCAGAACAGACTTCGGATAAAGCTGCGGGCCCGAGAACCCCCCGGACGCCGCGTACGCGAGGGCCGATAGACGAGTGGTTTCAAGCTGGCGCCATTGCCCCAGCCTGGAACGATAGTTCTTCCCCACAAAGACGCGGGTTGCATTCCCCTGAGCGGCATAATAATCAACATCGGCAGCCGACCAGCCTTCGGGCGCCAGCCACTCGATTTTCTGATTGATGGCAATTGGCTCGCTGTGCATTGCTCCATAGACGATCAATCCCAGCAGGCTGACAGCCGGCTCGAGCATAATCACCCGCCCACCCGGGCGAAGCACACGGTGGAATTCCTGCAGCGCCGTGCCCGGATATTCCAGGTGATGAAAGACATCTGTCATGATGAGGTCAGAGATTGAGTGATCGGCAAACGATAGCTGGTAGGCGTTCTCGACCTGGTCGATCCACGGGTTGGGGAAGAGATCGGTGCGTAAACAGTGGGGAATGAACTCCTTGATGTTCCCCAGGCCGGAGCCCAGTTCCACCACCTTGTTTTCCGGCAGGCTGCTCAGCTTTTGCGCGATCAGCCGGTAAAAATCGCCATACAGGATCTGAAGCAGCGGCTTTCGATTCCAGTACTCGATGTTTTTCTGGATTAATTCTTGATGTAAATCAATTCCCATAGAGATCCTGTGCGGCTGCGCAGTCAGTTGCCGAGCAGACCGTTGGCATAAAAGATGGACAGCGCCAGGAGTATAGCGCTCCCAATGGATATGAGTGACAGTATCACTCCGAGAGTGACGTATATTTTACCCCGCCCGGAAACCGGGGAAAGGTGATGGTATCCCTGCCAGAAGCCAATGATACTGAGCACCGTCAGGGGGGGCATGAAATCTTCCGCATAGCGCATCGCAGCCCAGAAGAAAGCCAGAAGGGAAAGAAAAGGCAGCAGGAAGGATCCCACCAGGCTGATTATGATCCAGTCCAACGAAAGCGCGGTCCCACTCTCAGACGGCGTGGATGCACGCCGTTGCTTCGCAAAGAGAGTGACAGGCAGAGCGGCGAAGATTAAGAACGGCACGGCCACCAAAAAGCCTGTAACAGCCTGCGCAGTGTAGAAATCAGGTAATGCCGGCCACGGCGACACTGCCTCGAGCTTCCCCCGGATCGCGGATAGAAAGGGAAATGATGGATGTACGGTGAATGGATTGAGCACATAGTTATAAAGATTCTGAACGACATAAGAGGGCATAAACAATTCATGCATATGTTGTTGCAGGTAAGGGGCGGCGAGCTGGTAGGTAAAACCGGTCTCGAGAAATGAACCGAAACGCGCCCAGTTGTACCAGGCGAATCCCAACGCTCCCAGCAGAAGGGGGATTCCAAGGGGAAGCAGCCTTTCCATAAAACGAAGGAGCGAAGAGCGATAGGTTTTGTAGAGTTGGCATGTGACCATGACAGTCATGAAAACCACAGGGAAGAGGGCGACCGATCTGGTGCTCACCGCCAGCGCCCACAGAGACCCGGCAAGCGCCAACCCCCAGCGGGTGGGGGACTCCCGGTCCAGGGCCAGGACGGCAGAGACAAGTCCCGCGAAGAAGAAGAATTGAGCGCCAGCAATGGCGGTCTCGTAGATCTTTGGCTGGGCCAGCATCCAGAGGGCCGGGTTGGCGAATCCCGCCAGAAAGATAGAGAGGACCACGATCCATCGGGGAATGCGGGAGAAGAAGCGCTCCCGGAGGTGCATAATCAACAGGTACTGTGCAAGAAAGATTCCGCACATGAAAAGGAACAACAATACAAACTCGCCGATCCGACCCGGCAGGAAGGGTTGAACGACGGCGAGCAGCGCAGAGGGCGCAGGTCCCCAGTACAGGTAAAACTTGCCATTGTAGAGAGATAAATCCACCGGCACCCGAATGCCCTGACGGGCAGCAGGGTCGTAAGGATTGGGCAGCGCCAGCAGCTCGGGCTCCGGGTTAAGCGGCAGAGAAAGCTCCCCGTTACGGAATGAGGTGGCTAACAGGGAATAGTAGCTGGAGGTGAAGTCCCGGCTCAGTGTGACAGTCCAGAAGTACAAACCGATTACAAGCAGCAGGGCAGGCAATGTAAACAGGTCGCTGCGTGTCGTTTGCGTGCGTCTGGAAATCACCCAGGGAGCCGACATAGTGACCAGGCCCAGTATGAGCAGGCCGATCCGTCCTCGTCCCAGGCCCGGATTGGGATCCAATCCCCACTGGCTCGCAAAGACGCCTAATGCCAGGATTATGAGGCCGATGGACAGGAACAGCGATATTCTCACGGGCGTTAGCACGGTTCAACGCATGACTTGCACATCGACTGGCTGTTGCTTTTCCAGCTTATATTGCAGGCCATTCATCATTGTTGACAGGGTTAAGAGGAGAAATAACAGAGGAAAGCTATTGTGCAAGAAATAGGGCCTGTAGCTATAAGGCGTCAGGATCATAAAATATACAACTGAGATCCCGAGGAGTAGCAGAGTGGAAACAAGCTTCAGGCTTCGTCTATCCGTTCCCGGGATCGCACTCAGGAACAGGAGCATGGGCGCCGCCAGGATCGAGAGGGTGTAATCATAACTGATAGGCAGAATCAGCGCTCCGATGGTGCAAGCCAGTAATAAATAAGGATCTAGGCCGGGTTTTCTTCTCAGATGCGAAAGGATGAGAGCGCAAACAAAGAGGATCGCGAACGCCACGAGTAAAGATCCCTCCACCCATGTCGAATTCTGTCTCACGGTTCTCAAAGTTTCAGGGGATAGCAGTCCAAAACCATCTTGTTTAAACACACTGACAAAGGAAGAGATCGAATGGTTCCAGACGCCTATCCAGCTGGGGCTGACCACCTGGGCGGTTACCGAGCGAATGAAGTCCCAGAATGTCTGGTATCCCATGACGAAGAAAAGCAATAGATTGAAAGCACCAAGCGCTCCGAACCGGAGGACGATCTTCTTCCAATCCCTCCAATCATCCACGAGCATGACAATAAAGATCGCGGGATAAAGCTTCAACTGAATGGAGATGGAAAATAGGATGTACGCGAGTATCCGGTACCGGGGGTGATAATGAAAAATGTAAATGGAGGTCAGGCACAGCAAGAAAGTGAAGACATTGTACTGACCGCGCTCCATCTCAAACTGGAACCCATAGGACAGCAGCCCTGTCACAAAGATCAACAATGTAAGAGACAGATACCTCCTGTCGATGATCCGCAGCGGCAGCGCAAATGTCAGAAGACAATAGCTGACAAGCGTAAGCAGAGTAAAAAATCTATACAGTGCTAAAGGATCCTCAATAAGCAGTAACGGAGCAAAAAGGATGTAGGTCAGCGGGGGATAGAACTGGATAGTATAAGGTGACTGGCTCCCCGCGACCCAGCCCTGGATCAAATCCACCATAACGGTCAGATCATTACCGATCGGGTTCAGGTTCGGGATATAGCCAGTCAGATAATTCATGGCCAGATTCGGGCTAAGAAAGACCGGAAACAGAAACAGCAGAATGTAGACAGCCAGGTAACCCATCAATACCCAGAGTACCACCGACCAATCGTTGGTCGGATTGAGGGGACCGCCGATCTGGCTGCTGCCTGTCTCGGCCCGTACCAGGACAACTCCTGCTATGATCACGAGTAACGCCACTTCAAGGATGAGGATCTGGACCGACCGGATGTTCTCGCTTTCACTGAATAAAAGAACCGCGATCACTGCCAGCAGGACTCCCCCGAGGCCTGCGATGACGAATCCCCGACCGAGTTTCTTAGCAGCCATTCGCGGGACTGTTCCTGTTACACAAATTTAATGCGTCGGGCAGCGAACATGACCATACGCAGCAATAGCAGACCATGCTTCCAGCGGGAGATGTTGGTGGAGCCGTAAGTCCGCTCGCGGTAACGGATCGGCAGGTCGATGATTTTACGGTTGAGCCTGGCAGCACCAAAGATCAGGTCATAATCCCCAAACGGGTCGAAATCGCCGAAATAGGAACGGTTAGCGGCAATCTGCTCGTAGTCTGTTTTCCACAGGACTTTTGTGCCGCACAGCGTATCTTTAATCGGCTGCCCGAGCAGCCAGGAGAAAGCCAGGCTGAAAAATTTATTGCCGAGAAAATTGAGCGGCCGCATGGCTTCCTTTTCCATCGGATAGACCAGCCGCACACCATTGATAAACTCACCTTTGCCGGAAACCAGCGCCTCGCAAAAACGCGGCAGGTCCTCAGGCGGCACCGTCAGATCGGCATCCAGGATCATCAAAACCTCCCCCCGGGCTTTGGCAAAGCCCAGCCGTACCGCGTCCGCTTTGCCGATGCCTGTCTGGCGGAACAGCTGGCTGGGAACATCTGGATGGGAGGCGGTCTCCCTCTCGATGGACGCATAGGTGTCATCTTTCGAATGCCCTTCCACGAAAACCAGCTCGGTCTCACGTCCCATTCGGGGAGTCCGCTCGAAGATGGCTTTGATATTCCCTGCTTCGTTGCGCGCCGGGACGATCACCGACACAATCGGTTCGGCCGAGCGTGCCGGTGCCGGCCGCGCGATCAGGAGATTCGAAAAAGCCAGCTCATAGAATGGCCAGATGCGGGCAAGGAAACGATTGGCAAACCCACCGAGCGGCAGGGGCCATAGAATCTCCTGTGTTCCCCGGATGATTTCAAAATCCGCCAGGCGTAGCAGGGCGTGAATATCTTCACGCGTCAGCCAGTTCTGATACAGATTGGGGCTGGCAAGATTGAACGTTCGTGCCAGGCTGAGCGGAATCTGCCATAGCCGGCTGTAAAAGTTCAGAATTACTCGGGTATTGGGTCTGCAGACCGCTTTCAACTGCTCCAGCACTCTCTGCACGTCCCAGAGATCGTTGACCAAATCTGACAAAATGACCACATCGAAGGTGCCCTTCAGCCCGGTAAGGTCATGCGCATCGGCAACGATAAACTCCAGCGTGGGGTGGCGCTGGCGGGCGCGGCAGATCATCTCTTCAGAGAAATCAATTCCCACGCCGCGCGACGGCTGCAGGGACGCCAGGAGGTTTCCTTCTGCACAACCCACTTCGAGGACGCTTTGATTAGGGCTGACGTGAAAGCGGTAGATTTCCTGCAGACGCCGGTGATACCAGCGGCCCATCCCCTGCCAGCCATCGCGCCTGCGCGCGATCGCATCCCAGTGCGATATCCGCTCTTGCTGATAGGTTACGGCTGCTGAATCAGAGAAGGAGGCAAGTTTCATAACGGCATGATTGTACGTGCATAAAGAAGGATTGAAAAGGTGGCTTCCATGGCCACGCCTGTGCTATACTCGATTCTCGAAGACCCGTACCGATTTCCCCGTGACTTATCTCCGTGTTAAATGTTATAAGAGGATCCCATGAATGGAAAAACCCGTTCTTCTATCCAGCCGGGTATGACCGTGCTCATTGTCCTCAAGCAGGATCAGCGAACAGGTAAACTGACTCGGGGTATCGTCAAAGAAATACTCACAAAATCTCCGACCCATCCTCATGGAATCAAAGTCCGGCTGGAGAGCGGCGCGGTCGGGCGCGTGCAAGCAATTGTCGAAGAATAGATCTCCATCCACCGAGAAATCATGCCGTCATTGAGAAGAGCAATTCTTATCTGGTTCCTAATATGTTTCTTCGTTACTTCCTGCGTTCCGGCATTCATTACTCCGACGCCGGTCGGCACCCTGGACCCGAACGCCATTAACCTGTTCATTGCGGAGACGGCGAATGCAGCCTCGCTGCAAACAGCGGCAGCCATGCCGACAGTCACTGCTCCGGCAACGATTACATCCACGCCGCGAAACACCTTCACTCCCGAACCGACATTCAGTCCCGTCCCCTCGATCATCATTCCAAGTGCTACCCCGGCGCAACGCGTGCAGTATTATCGTCTCAAACACGACCACCAGCTGGCCCAGTTCAATTACAGATCGCGTACCATCGCCGAGGACTGGGGATTGTTCGCTCAAACCCCTGAAATCGTGCCAATGTATTTATTGCCCAATACCACCTCCGGAACCGGCAGGACGATCGTCGATGGCGGCTGGGGCACGTTCATCGATATGTTGAATAGCAACGATCAGCGCAAGCTAAATTACCTGAAATCAGATGCCACCGCATTGTTCAATACAGCGGGATTCCCGCAGATGGAAAGCCTGACCATGGGGGGCAACATTGTCACCCTGGACGAGATCCAGGGTGAATGGGGCCGGGTGAGCACGCTGGATTATGCCAGCCCGCCGAATGCCGAAGATGTGAATTACGTCACGCGGCCGGACGTGGTACATAAATTTGTCGTGGTGGGCTGGAGACGATCCTCAAAGACCACGATCCTCACAAAGCCTCCCAGGGGGGATATCTACTATCCCCTCGTGAGCCGGCGGCCGGTCTGGGTCAAGATGGACCGGCTGGAACCCTTTCCCATCCTGCCCATGGATGTCACCATTCAAACGGATGTATATGTCCAGCCGGAGCCCGGTCCCCGGATTGAAGAAACCGGAGTTAAGTTGTCAGCCGGAGACTCAGCACGCCTGATTGCCTATCAGCCTTCCGGCTCCAATGTCTGGGGCAGGTTGCAGCGCGGAGGCTGGATCCCGCTTCTTCGGTTTTCACAATACACGACATCCTGGCGCATGGAGACCGTCCCGCCTCCGTAGCTGAAACCCAAAACGAGTTTTCAACCAGTCTCTTGTGAAGCCGCTCATGACTAATCGCCATTCATTACAACCAAGGAGGAACTCATGATACGAAAACTGGCTCATCTGAATTTTGTCACCAATGACCTGGAGAGGATTATTGACTTTTATGTGAACAAACTGGGGATGGAAATCAGGTTCACGTTGAACAATAAAGAGGGCAAGCCGTTCGGATATTACTTTGCCTGCGGCGACACAACCTTCCTTGAATTCTTTGACCAGGCTATGGCGGCTGAAGTGTGGGGCGGAAATGTAGTGGAACTGAGCATGGGGACTCGTTACAGACATTTCTGTCTGGAAGTCACGGGGATAGAGGAATTTTGCACGATGCTCAAAACCAAAGGCGTGGACGTCTCGGAGATTTCCATGGGCATGGAAAATTCCCGTCAGGCATGGATTCAGGATCCGGATGGGAATCAAATAGAGCTAATGGAATACACGCCCTCGAGCCTGCAATTGACAGGATCGGTACCCCATGTATAAGCCGAATTCGCAGTCCGAGCACCGCGTGAAGTTCGACTTTCGTGTAGACTTTACAAACGGCGGATATGTCGAGGGACATGACTTTTTGCTTGATCTGGAAGGGGATAACGTTTCGGATGAGGAACTAAAGGTCATGATCATTGAAGCAATGAATCTTGCGAAAGCCGGAGAGGTCCAGATCTTCAGAAAGCAAGTTGTGCGACGCGGCGAGCATGCTGATTTGTATCAGACGGGCTGAGCGCAATAACGGATCTTCAAAGAAAACAACAGGCAGACATAACGTCTGCCTGTTGTTTCTAAACGACCGGGAAGAGTAGGTTACCTCTGATAGAGCCAGTCGCCCCAGCTCATGATTCTTCCGGTGCCTTTTTCAGGCTGAGGGTAGGATGTCCCATAGCGGTCGTTTGCTAGCCACGGAACGTAGGTGATAAAGTCCCATCCGGAGCGCTGCATAAAGTCGAGGGCTCGCTTGAGCGCCTGATTTGACCAGTTGTAGGGGTTCCCATAGCGGCCCGTCCGATGGAGCAGCTCTGCGGAGAAGAAGAAGCCCTGCAGCGACTCCTTGGAATACATCATGCCGTCTCCCTGGAGCACACAACAGCCGCCGCCGCGCGAGGCGTCTTCCACAAGTGCACCATCGATATTGATGCCATTCTTTGCACAGGAGGGATTGATGGCGATCCAGTTGGCATCGTCGCAAGCCCAGGAGGCGTTATAGCTGGAGGCGTGCGCGAAGTAGCCGTCCCTGCCCGGGGCATCGGGGGGGTAAGCGCTTCGCTCACCGAACGCTGCCCGCATGATGTTAGCTGCTCGATCTACATCCGCAGTATCGCCGAGGTAGATGCTCGCTGCAATACGGCTGGCACAGGCAAAAGCGCTCCAGTTGGCAGCTGCGTTTTCACAGGTGAAGGTCAGCGTCCTCCAGCGGCCGTGGGTCCCGATCTCGGTTGTGCGGATGGCAGATAGCCAGCTCCGGAATTCATTGTCCGCAGCCCCATCGAAGCGCTTGAGGTCAATAAGGTCGGCAGCAATCACGTAGGCGCCGAGTTGTCGTCCGGTCGCAAGTACGCCATTGTCCGTTTGCCATTCGCTGCTTTGATCCAGAGAGCGCTTTGCAGCCAGAACTCCATCTCGGACTTTACTTCTCAAAGCAGGATCGCCAGTCCGGGCGTATGCCAGCGCTCCGGCAAGCACGCTGAGGTCATGCTTATTATCCTGGTTGGCGAGGTCCGCGGCGCCCCAGCTTCCATAGGCGGCGTTCTTTACTCGATCCCAGGCCGCTCCCGATGTAGGTAGAGCCATGATTTCGCTGCCCGTGATCCACATCCCGCTGCCGGTCGAAGGTGGAGCCGAGATGGTAGGCTGCGCTGTGGCGGTCGGCGGAACTCTGGTCGGTGCTTGTGTGGGAGCCTGGGTAGGCGCAAGAGTGGGAAGTACGGCTGTCGGCGTGATCGTCGGTACAACGAGTGTTGCCGTAGGTCCTGTGACCGCGTTAGTCGGCTGGGCAGAGGTCGGAGCCGGGCTGGCGGTCGCCTGGGCTGTTGCCGGGGGCAGGGTGCTCGTCGGCTGGACTACTGGCGCGGTCGGGCTAGCTGTTGCCTGAGGGGCAGAAGCTCCGCCGCCGGCAGTGAACTGAATCGCGCCGATATCAAAGCTTGGGCCTCGCTGCCTGGCAAAATAGTCACTGGTCACGCCAAGGTCTACTGCAGCACCGGCTGCAAGCGATGAACCTGCCGGTATGTAGCTTTCGGCCGTGAAGCCGGGAGCGTTCATAAAGCCGGGCTCGCCGATTCTGTCCGCGGGGTTTTGCAGCGCAGCGGGCGGTTGGGCTTTCCACAGGTTGTTCTGGAAGCTTAAGCCCGTTGGATTCTTGATGGCATCAAATTTATTTTGCGCTTGCCACACAATATTATTGGCAATGACTGTCCCGTTCTGGCCGCTTTCATCGGCGATGTTAAAGACCGCGTCGGTGCTGCCGTACAGGGTGTTGTAGGCAATGGTCGCGTTTTTCAAGCCGCCGTCAGCCAGCCTGTCGTTTGCGCCCTTGTAGCGAAAGCCATGCTTGCAAAAGGCAACGATGTTATTGAGCACTTTGACATTCCTCAATCGCGCGCCCCAGCCCTCCACGTATTCCTCACCCATACCAATACCTACGGCGGGCGCGCCCTGCAGCTCATAGCCGCTATTGGTCGTGCAATAGACAAGGTTTCTTTCGATCACTGCATTTTCTGAGTTGTTGGCATACATGTTATAGGCATAATTGTCGTAAAGCGTATTGGCGCGAACGGTGATGTTGGCGCCGCGCAGGACAATCCCTTCGCCATAGTTGTTGTAAATGATATTGCCCTGGACGAGGACATTGTCACTGCGAATCCTGAGCCCGGAGCCCCACCCACTCGAAGCAGTCCGTGCGGCGTTGGATAGCACCGTACGGTAGATGCGGCTGTTCAGGATCCTGGCATTGGATGTGTTCGTCGCCTGGATGCCCTGCGCGGTACAGTCGTGCACGATGAGGCTATTGACAGTGATGTTGCCGCCTGCCAGGTTCACGCAGGCATTGTTGGAGTTCCTGATTTCCAGCCCGGTCACGGTGACATACGAAGCGCGTATATCCAAGCCGATGGTGGTCGTGTTCTGCATGTCGATCACAACCGCACCTCCGAGGGGCTGGATGGTGATTCCCGCGCTGCTGGTGCCGCTCTTCGAGATTTTCAGTTGCTGGTTGTACACCCCTGCGTAGATGTGCAAAGTGCTGCCCGCAGTCAGCAGTGAGTTTGCCTTGGCAAACGTCTTGAACGGGGCGGAGGAAGTTCCAGGGTTGGTGTCACTTCCGGTGGGGGAAACATAGTACACACTTCCTGCCGCCTTGCTATGGATTGTGCTCCCCAGGATCAGGGCAAGTGCCACGATCACACTTGCAATTCGGTAGATTGGTTTGTTCATCGTTTTCTCCTTTGAGAAGCAGTTGTCTGTTTCACAACGACTCCGTATTGATAAAGAATGATGGCGTTCCGAACTCGATGAGAACGAAAACGATGAGCGGATGAACAGTGTCCATCTTATGCAGATTGAAAATAAACGAAATGGGAGCGCGGTACCAAAACCGTTGTCATTTCTGTAAACGCATTACTCAGGTCATGGCTTAGATAAATGCTCTATGAAAAACTCGCAGTACTATTGCAAATGCGTAACAAGATCTGTCTAAACCATATGACCCGGATTCTTTTTTCTTCCAAGACCCCTGTGCTATACTCGCGAACAAGTCACATGGATGATCTCTCCTTCATCATCTTTCCGCTTCTTGGTTATCTCTCTGGATCGCTTCCCTTTTCTGTCTGGGTCACGCGGTACGCAAAGCATGTGGATGTGCGGGCTGCAGGCTCGGGTCACGCGACCACCACCAACACCATCCGGCAGGCGGGTTTTGGTTGGGGCGCGGTGGTGGCTATCCTGGATGTTGCCAAAGGCTTTATTCCCACCTTCCTGGCTCTCCAGTATTCAGGTCATATCTGGATCGTAGCTCTTACCGCGGCGTTTGGCGTGGCAGGTCACTGCTGGCCGCTCTTTGCCCAGTTCCGCGGCGGCATGGGACTGGCGCCTTTCGGCGGCGCCCTTTTTACTGTCGATTGGTTTTCAGCATTCCTCGGATTGGGATTATTGCTTGCGCTGCTGCTGATCTTCCGTCATGGCGCTCGCGCTGGCGTGCTGACGGGAATCCTGGTGGCGCCACTCTTCTGGTTACTGAATTTTCGCGGGCCTGAGATGTGGATCGCCCTGGCCTGCGGACTGGTCGTAGCCTACCGTTTTCTCATCGATTGGAATCGGAAGTACCGGGAGCTGTGGTTGGACCGGGAGAAGTCCGCTCCGTGAACCTAGGCATCGTGACGGATTCCACGTGTGATATTCCCCAGTACTTAGTGGACCAGCACCAACTGGAGGTCGTTCCCTGCATTCTGGTGATGGATGGCAAAGAGCATGTGGATGGGAAAGACATCACACGAGCAGAGTTCTACGAGCAACTATCCGCGCTACAGACACAGCCGACGACTGCCGCGCCTTCCATCGGCGATTTCTCCCGCCGGTATGAATCACTCCTGAGCCGCGGCTTTGACTATATTCTCTCCATCCACGCCGCCGGAGCGCTGACTTCCATCCTCAGTGTCGCCCAGCAGGCAGCCGGCGACTTCCCCGACCGGATTACGTGTGTGGACAGCACCTCGCTTTCCCTGGGGCTTGGTTTTCAGGTGCTGGCAGCTGCTGAGGCTGCGGAGCTAGGCCTTGAAACTGCTCTCGACGCAGTCGAGTCAACTCGCAAACGCCTGCACGTTGCTGCCGCCCTCGACACGATGGAATATTTGAAGCGCAGCGGGCGCGTCCCGGCTGCGGTCGCCATGCTCGGAGCATTGCTGAATATCAAGCCGCTGATTGAATTGACAAACGCCGAGGTGAAAGCCGTCGGTGCGGTCCGAACAACCGGCCAGGCTAACCACAAGCTGTCAAAATCTTTGCTAGGGGGTGGTTCGCTCGACAAACTGGCGATCCTACACACAGGCGCTGAAGCACGCGCCAGAGACTTCCTGAATGAGCTAATGCAGAACGCCAGCCAGTCTGTGCCGCGCGATATCCTGATGGTGAATGTGACCACAGTCATTGGCACCCATGTGGGCCCGAACGGGCTGGGGTTTGCAGCCATAAGAAAATGATCTGTGCAAATCCGTGCAATCTGTGACGTCCGTGTCCCTCTTGCCCGCATGATAAAATACTTCTCATGCAGCCATCTCTAGAAAAGTTAAGAAAATTCTTCCGTCTCGAACATGAGAACGGATACAGCAACAGCGCGATCATCGGTGGGCTCGCTAAAATGCTCGATTACTGGGAAGGCGAAGCCCGGGCCGATAATATTCAAGAAGAGGTCATTCAAGCCGTCGTACAGAGGCTCCGCTCCTATGAAGGGCTTACTCCGCAGTCGCGTGCAGACGCGTTAAGGGGCTTGTGGAAACGCATCGGCGAAGCGTACCCGGAAGCACAGCAAAAGCCGCGCGGGATGCCCCAGCGGCGGCCCGAACCGGTCCAGGCGCAAGGGGAAGCAGCGGGTCCTGCGCCGCGCTCTGCCCCACCCCGCGAGGAATATGCTCCCCCTGAGCCTCGCCGGCAGGAGCGCCAGCCGCGCACTGCGCCGCCACCGCGTTCCGAGATCACGCCGGGGGCAAAAACCTCTGCTACCCCTGCGGCTCTCGATGCAAAGTTGACCGTTTTGCAGGGTGTGGGTCCGCGTCATGCCGAGACTCTCAGCAAGCTTGGCTTGCAGACCCTCGGCGACATGCTCTACTACTACCCGCGCCGCTACGACGATTACTCCCAGCTAAAGCCCATCAAGGACCTGTTCTATGGCGAGCAGGTGACGGTGATCGGCACCATTCAGACCGTGCACTCCCGGCCCATCCGCGGCGGGAAGGCAACGATCATTGAGGTCATCATCAGCGATGGGACAGCCGGGCTGCGTCTGTCATTTTTCAACCAGCCCTGGCTTGCCAATCGTTTCAAGGCGGGCGAGGCCATTTCCGTTTCCGGAAAGGTAGATCAGTACCTCGGACGCCTCGTCATGAATAGCCCGGATTGGGAATCGGTCGAGGTCGAGAGCCTGCACACCAACCGCATCGTGCCCGTCTACTCGCTCACGGAGCGTGTCACGCAGAAGTGGCTGCGCAATGTGATGCGACAGGTCGTGGAGTACTGGGCGCCACGCGTGGTCGACGCGCTCCCGGAAAGCACTCGCACATCGGCGCAGCTGATGACGTTACCTCAGGCGTTGATGCAGGTGCATTTCCCGGATTCGCAGGAGCAGCTCAAAGCCGCACGGGAGCGGCTAGCCTTCGATGAGATCTTTTATTTGCAGATGGGTGTGCTGCGCCAGAAGATCGATTGGAAGTCGGTGGATGCGAGGCGGTTTCCGGTCTCGGACGAGTGGTTGGAGGCTCGCTTACAGAGCCTGCCTTTCATGCTGACCGGCGCACAGCAAAATGCACTCAAAGATATCCGGATCGACCTCGATTCTGGCAGGCCGATGAACCGTCTCCTGCAGGGAGATGTGGGCTCGGGGAAGACCGTCGTCGCGGCTTTGGCCGCTGCGATGATCACGGCGAACGGCGCACAGGCCGCCATTATGTCTCCCACCTCCATTCTCGCCGAGCAGCATTATCGGAATTTCGTCCGGCTGCTTGCGGGAGAAAATGGGGTTCTGCAGGAGAGCCAGATTCGCTTGCTGGTGGGTGACACGCCAGAACCGGAGAAGGAAGTGATCCGCGCCGGCCTCGCAGAGGGTTCGATCAAGATCGTCATCGGCACCCACGCAATTATCGAGGAGCCGGTCGCGTTCCAGGAATTACAACTTGCGGTGATCGACGAGCAACACCGCTTTGGTGTGGAACAGCGCGCGGCCCTGCGGACGAAAGGTACGAACCCGCACTTACTGGTCATGACCGCTACACCGATCCCGCGTTCCCTGGCTCTCACGTTGTATGGGGATTTGGATCTATCCGTAATTAATGAGATGCCGGCGGGACGTATTCCGGTCAGCACCTATGTGCTCCGGCCGCAGGAACGGGAGCGTGCTTTCACATTGTTGCGCGGTCAGATTAAGGATGGGAAGCAGGCTTTTATTATCTATCCTTTGATCGAAGAGAGCGACAAGATCGATGCTCGCGCCGCTGTGGACGATTATGAGACCCTGTCCAAGGAAGTCTTCCCGGATCTTAAGCTGGGCTTGCTCCACGGACGCATGCGACCGCACGAAAAAGACGAGACCATGGTCAAGTTCCGCGACCGGAAGTATGACATCCTGGTCTCAACGACTGTGATTGAAGTGGGCGTGGACGTGCCGAACGCCACGGTGATGCTCATCGAAGGCGCGGACCGCTTCGGTCTGGCGCAGCTCCACCAGTTGCGCGGCCGCGTCGGGCGCGGCTCGGATCAATCCTACTGCCTGTTGATCCCTACCCATGAGGATGCCGCAGAGAACGAGCGTCTGCGCGCCATGTCCGAATCCAACGATGGCTTTGTGCTCGCCGAGAAAGACTTGCAGCAGCGGGGGCCGGGTGAATTCCTCGGAACGCGCCAGTCCGGTTACTCCAGTGGATTGCGCATGGCGAGCATTATGGACCTCACCTTAATCGAGAAGGCACGCCTCCAGGCTCAGAAATTGTTCGACCAGGACGCCTATTTGAGCCAGCCCGAGAATGCCCTGCTGGCAGAAGCCTTTGGGCGGTTCTGGGGCGATGGCAAAGGGGATGTGAGTTAGCCAACTCGTATGGTCATTCGTCGACTCGTCAGGAATGACCATGCGACTGCCGGTGCAATCGAGAGAAAGCAAGATGGAAGACGAGCAGATTAGAAGACAAAGGACTGGCGGACTGCGTATGGTCAGAGCATTATTCCCGGGGACGTTTGATCCCATTCATTACGGTCATATCGATATTGCCTCGCGTGCCTCGCGACTCTTCGACGAGGTGGTCATGGCTGTTTACGATAAGCCACTCAAGTCGTTGATGTTCTCGCCTGAGGAACGTATGGACCTCGTCCGACAGGCGTTCGAAGGCAACCTGAAGATCAAGGTAACCGGGTATAGCAGCCTGACGGTCAACTACGCGCGTCAGATCGATGCCCAGGTGATCGTCCGTGGTTTGCGCGTATTCTCGGATTTCGAGTTCGAATTCCGTATGGGGCTGGCAAACCAGCGTCTTGCCAGCGATATCGAGACTGTCGCATTTATCACTGCAGAAGAGCATACCTTTCTGTCGTCGAGTACCGTTAAGGAGATCGCTTCGCTGGCTGGGGATGTGTCCAGTATGGTACCCGCGCATGTAGAGGAAGCTCTGAAAAAAAAAGTCATGACGCTGGGTGATGGTCAAGCGATGCCGAACGCGTTGCGTGATTAAAAATGAGATAGAATAAGAGTCATCCGCTTGACGGAGGCGTTTATGGATATTCTGCAGTTAATCGACCGCCTGGAAGAATTGTTCAATCAGAGCAAAGCCATCCCGCTGACTCGCAACGTGATGGTCGATGAAGATCGCATGCTCGATATCATCGATCAGATGCGCATCGCTATTCCGGAGGAAGTTAAGAAAGCCCAGCAGCTTCTAGGGCAGCGCGACCGTGTCCTGGCACAGGCTCAGGAAGAAGCCAACCGGACCCTGGAGCTTGCTCGCCAGAAGGCAGAACAACTCGTCTCCAAAGATATGGTTGCCCAGGAGGCCCTGCGCCGTGCAGACCAGGTCGTGGCGCAGGCGCGGGCTCAGGCGGAAGGTATTCGTGCCGATGCAGATGATTATGTCATTGACAGCCTCACCCAGCTCCAGGCAGAGCTGGAACGCATCACCAATCAGGTCAATAACGGCATTCGGGCGGTGCGCGACGATCAGTCTCGTCGTGCCCCGGCTTCTTCCACGGTCTCACAACCTGTGGATAACGAATAGAACTGTAGTAGTAAAACATCACCCCGCTGCATAGCGGGGTGATTGTATTTGTGGGATTAGGGTGTGGTTGCTGTGGTTGGGATGTCCGTCGGCGCTTCTGGGAGAGCTTCGGTTGCAGTGGGCGGAACCGGCGTATCCGTTGGGATTGCGGTCGGCGGGAATTGTGTGGCTGTCGGCGTGAGTGTTGGAGTGGGCGTCAGGGTCGGAGTCGCTGTGGGCAGATTGAGCGTGATGGTGACACGCCGCTCGGCAAAATTGTCCTCGCCATTCATGAGATAGAGGCGCAGGGTCAGACGGTTTTCCACGATCCCTTCCAGATTCCAGGTGTAGATCACAGAAGGACTTGGAAAGGCATTCGTGCCCTGCGCCATCGGGATCCATTCTGATGGATCCTCGCCAACAGCGTATTGGAGATGCCAGCCCGTAAAGCCACCGTTCTGGACATCGATCACGCCCTGGATGGGGAGTGTTGTTTCCGTAACGATTGAGCTGTTGTTTAGATTGCTGAACTCGAGTACCGGGCGCGGGTCGGATGCATTGCACTCCCGGTCGGGGGCAAAGAACGGATTACGCGGCAGGTCATGCGCTTCGAGCCAGTCGCGTCCAGCGCCGGAGCGCAGCCACTGGCGTCCCCATCGGTCCTGGACATTGAGCACAAGCTCTTCTTTCACGAACTCCTTACACGCCTCCCCCGCGATCAAGCCTGTCCAGGTGTCGATGCTCGTACGGCGGAAAAGGTCCTGAGAAGCTGGCGGTGGGGGCTGGTCTGCAGCGAATAATTCCGTACGCTGGCCGCCACGGCACCACTGCGAGGGCTCCGTCCCCGAAATCGAACAGATCACCCGCTCCACAATCCCCGGGGGCATGACAAAAGGCCTTGGTGCGCCGCTGGTGAGGATCGGCACAGCATATTGCATGAACGACGACCAGATCGGCGCTGCGCCGGTCAGACCGGTCGTATTAACCATCGGCGTGTAATCGGCATTCCCGACCCATACACCTGTGACCAGATCAGGGGTGTAACCGAGCGTCCAGTTATCGCGGAAGTCGTTGGTTGTACCGGTTTTGGCAGCCACCTGAAATGGCAGGTTCAAAAGCGAATTGCGCCCGAACATCATCGCCCGCGCTTCGTTGTCCGACAGGATCGACGAGATGAGAAAGGCATGCTCCGCGCGTACCACCTGCTCGGGCTGGGGCGGCTGGTATTCGTAGACAACATTGCCACGAAAGTCCACGATGCGCAGGATCGCCACGGGCGGCACCTTTTGTCCGCCATTCGCAAAGACCGAATACGCGGAAGTCAGCTCCAGCAGGCTTACGTCACCCCCGCCGAGGGTGAGAGCCAGTCCGTAATCAGGGCGCGTGAACGTTGTTATGCCAAGTCTCTCCGCCATCGCAATCATGCCGTCGCGCTGCGCGCTGTTGGGGTCATCATAAATCCTGACGAAATCCAGCGTCTTGACAGCCGGAATGTTCAAGGAATTGGCGAGCGCCGTGCGGACGGTGACCGGTCCCCGAAAGCCTCCGTCATAGTTCACAGGACGATATGGCTCGCGCGGGTCGTTGGGGTCTCCGGAGGGTGGGAACTCACTGGGCACATCCCAGATAACGGTGGCAGGCGTCCAGCCCTTTTCGAAGGCGGCGATATAGTTGACCGGTTTGATAGCAGAACCCGGCTGGCGGGTGGGGCTGTCTGCCATGTTGATCTGGCCGGCAATGGCTTCATTATTGAAATCCGGTGAGCCGACCATGGCAAGGATCTCCCCTGTGGAGGGTCGCATGGCGACCAGTGCGCCGTTGTGAGCGTTCTTGTCTGCCAGCAGCGCGACCTGCTCGGTCACAAGCCTCTGGGCTTCATCCTGGAGCACCGGGTCGAGCGTGGTGTACACGATAAAACCGGAGCGATAGATCGTCTGCGCGTCGTACTGCTCCTCCAGCACCGAGCGGACGTAGTTGACCCAGTGCGGGTAGCGCGCATTCATATTCGGGGGGCTAAAGGGATAGGCTTTAATCTCATTGGCAGCGCTGGCTGCACCGACCTCGTCAACACAGACCGGGGCATCGCTGTTGCTCACGTCGATGCAGCCCTCTACCTGGCTGAGCCCGTACATCAACACCAGCACCTGCTGCTGGCGCGCCAGGGTGACATCCCGATTGGTGTATACGTCGTAAACCGAAGGAGACTGAGGCAGTCCTGCCAGGAAAGACGCCTCCGCCAGGGTGAGCTGGTTGGCTGTCTTGCCGAAATACGTTTCGGCGGCAGCTTCGATGCCGTAGGCAAGGTTGCCGTAGTAGATCTCGTTTAGATACAGCTCCAGGATTTCATCTTTGGAATAGCGGCGCGTGATTTCTGCCGCCAGGATGATTTCGCGTGCTTTGCGTGAATAGCTGCGTTCGGCGCGCTCCTCGGGGGACAACAGCAGGGCCCGCGCTAGCTGCTGCGTGATCGTGGATGCGCCGCCGCCCTCACCGCCTGTGCGGTAGTTCTCCCACAGGGCGCGCGTGATCGCCCAGACGTCGAAGCCCGGGTGACTATAAAAATCCTTGTCTTCGGTCGCGATGGTGGCCGCCAGCAGGACCGGCGAGATCCGGTCGAGGGTTACATACGTCCGCCGGCCGGCAGTCGGGTCCAGGATATCGTAGAGCGGATTCCCGTTCCGGTCCAGGATACGCGTTGTTTCGAACTGGGAGGCGCGATTTTGCAGGTCCTCCACACTTGGTAGTGTGCGTGCGATGGAGTAATAAGAATACAAAGCTGCAGATCCGCCCAGGATCATTAGCAGGACCATGCCGAACAAAGCGACCAGGAAACCGCGCAGGAGACAGCCCCCCCAGCCGCTGCGCGAGCCTGAGACGACCGGAGCTCCTACAACGGGTGGAGGAGCTGGCGCTGGAACCGGCTGGGCGACGCGCGTCTGTGCGCTTCTTGAGCGATTGGAGGATTCATAGGCAACCGGCGAGACGCGCGTGCCTTCCAGGTCGAGCTCATCTACACGGCGCGGCAGCGGCAGATTGTTTTCGTCCAGTGTGATGCGGGTGGGAGGGGGCGTGCGATGGTGTGCGGGGCTGGCTTGCGTGGTAGCATTCGGATCGACACCCCCATCCTCCCTCGGCTCCGCCGGGAGATCCGTACGCGTTTCTGCTTCAGACTCGATCAGTCTCTTTAGAAATCGTCTGTTTTCTTCTTCTCTTCTCTTCTCTTCTTCACTATCCATAAGGTTTCACCAAATCTGTTTCCATTTACTGCGGTTTGCTCATCATCAACACAGTCCATAGACCGCGATGACAAACTTCGCCATCTTCCTTTTTTACTTCCAGGGTGATCGTGACAGACCCGCCGCCAATGCGGGGAAGCGCCTTTGCCTCTCTGACTTCCATCTCGACGTAAATCGTGTCACCGATGAACACCGGCTTGATGAACTTCCACTCATTGACCTCGCGGAAGGCAATCACCGTGCCATCCAGGATGCCCGTTTTCCACGCCAGGCCGGAAGCCACCGCCAGTCCAAGTAAGCCATGAGCCACCTGTTTGCCGAACATGGTGGTCTTGCTGAACTCCGGGTCAGTATGGATGCGGTTGTCGTCGCCGGACAATTCGGCAAAGCTCATAATATCGTTTTCGGTGATGGTTCGCTTCTCGGTGACCACGTTCTGCCCGACGCTGAAATCTTCAAAGTAAAGGCCCATGGGAATTCGTCTCCTCGTCTGCTTGTCTCAGGTCTTCTTGTCTTTGACTGGTAGATGAGCCGGCTAGAAGACCAGGGGACTAAATTATACCCTTTGACCTCTTGACAGTCTGCCTATACAATACATCTATGCGTGACTGGTCACTCGCTCCAGGCGATCCGCTTTGCCTCACCCTCGCAGCGGACTCACGCCTCTCCATCCCTGATTATCTCGACGATCATATCTGGGAACTCAGCCTGGGCGGAGGGGAGCCTCCCGCGCTCGCACTCCAGACCACTTACGGGCTGCGGGCGAAGGCCATGCGCATTTTCCTGCGTTTCAGCGAAAATGGGAAAAGCGTCAGCGACCCGTCCACTTTTGCGTCAGGGCCAACCGTTCGCCGTTTCTACCCGAATTTTCTCACTCTCGACTACTCTCCTCTCAAGAATATAGACGTCACAACCGAGTACTGGGTTCCACAGTCCCACGCTGTCGGTGGGCGGGTGAGTGTTGCCAACAAGACCAGCACCGCACGCTCGATCCGGATGGATGTGTGTGCGATCCTGGCCGCCATCAACGGTCAGATCATGACCGCTACACAGATGCAAATGGTCAACGTCCTTACGGGGCAGACCGGTGGGTTGGCGCCTGTCTTATTCTTGACTGGCGGACCGGCGCCCGGGACGGGGCCTTATCCGTCGCTCTATCTGGACCTTGACCTGGGGCCAGGAGCTACGCGGACCCTCACCTGGGTGCAAGCGGCCGCAGATAATGTGCAGACGTCCTTTGATCTGGCGAGGCAGACCTCGGCTCGTCTCTGGGAGGCAGAACGGACACGGCTGGAATTATTGAATGCCAGCCAGACTATTGATATCTCTACAGGCGACAAGGACTGGGACGCAGCCTTTGCTCTGAGCCAAAAAGCGGGGTTCGGCTTGTTCTTTGCGCCCGACACGCAATTGCCCTGCTCTTCGGCTGTAGCAGTGCGCGGACCCGACAATGGCAATTCGCCCCGAGGCGATGGGACGGATTATCCGCCATCCTGGAATGGACAGACTCCTTTCGACGCCTATTACCTGTCGAGTGTGTTGCCTGCCTCAGATGCCGCCAGAGATTTGCTGGAAAATTTCATGTCCATTCAGAACGAGGATGGCTTTATCGATGGAAAGCCCGGGATCGCCGGGCAACGCGGGCGTTACCTCGCCGCACCGCTTCTCGCCAGCCTGGCATGGAAGCTCTATGAGAAGTCCGAGGATGACAAGTTCCTCAACGGGGTCTTTCCAAAACTCCACAAATTCTTCTGGTCGTGGTTTTCTCCAGAATACGATGAAGACCGGGATGGATTACCTCAATGGAAGCACATCCTGCAGACTGGCTTCGAGGACAATCCCCTGTTCGACTCGTGGCATGAGTGGGCGCTGGGTGGGGATATTACCCAGGTCCACAGCCCTGCGCTCGAAGCGATGTTGTATCACGAAGCTGTCTGTCTCATCAAAATGGCAGAGCGGCTTGAACGAAAGGATGTGCTTCTTTTGTTGCACGAACAGGCGGTAAAGCTGCGCGAATCCATTGGGTCGACGTGGCAGTCGCGCACCGGTCTGTATCACTACCGGGATCGCGCCACGGGCCTGAGTCTTGCAGGCAGAATGCTGGTGAAGCAGCAGGGTCCGGGTATCGTTTCCCCCAAGATGAAATTCGATCAGCCGCTGCGTCTCCTGGTGGAAGTACAGACCCAAACCCCCACAGCAAAACGGCCGGAGATTCGCATCCATGAGTATGCGAGCAAGCGGGCAGACGAGGTCGTTTCCAGCGGCGATTATCAGTGGAGCAACCGCGGCCTGGTCTACACCACGCAGAAGGTGTACTCGAGACTCGGAAAAGTTTCCATCCGAGGTCTGAGCGACGAGGACACGATCGTCATCAGCACGCTCGATTTCACGACCGAGGATCATACTCTCTTCATGCCACTCTGGGCCGGAATTCCCGATGAGCAGCGTGCCCAGACCATGGTTGCCCGTGCTCTTCTGGATGCTAGCCGCTTCCAGCGTCCCTTCGGTGTGCCCGCCTGTCCGTCGCTTACCGAGCCTGAGGCGGAGGCAGTCTCCCAGGCTGTTCACCTGCCATGGAATTTGTTTATCGGCGAGGGTTTGCTCACCTACGGGTTCCGCTCGGAAGCTGCGCGCCTGTTCGCCCACCTCATGACGGGCATCATTCAAAACCTCAAACAAAACCGCGCCTTCTATGCCCGCTATCACGCCGAAAAAGGGACGGGGCTTGGCGAGCGCAATGCCCTCAGCGGGCTGGCTCCCGTCGCTCTGTTCCTGCGTGTCCTGGGTGTAGAAATCCTCTCGGCGACGCGGGTCAGGCTGGAAGGCCCTAATCCGTTTCCCTGGGATGTCACTGTCCAATATAGAGGATTGAAAGTCATTTGCGGTCAACAGAAGACAGATATCGTTTTTTCCAACGGCAAATCTGTGACCGTAACTGATACAGAGCCGGTTGTAGTTTCTTTAGAGTCCCAACAAAATTAAAAACAATCCGTAAGGTCAGTTTTCCCGGTTTTAAGCCAAAACCCCGCGTTTTTATGGTATAAAAATTGTGGGCCGCTATTGATTGCGTGTGAGGGGGAGAAGAGCAACTCCTGGTGGAAGGAGAAACATCTTATGAACCAGAAGACAAGAACTGTTGTGGCGGGTGCACTGGGTGAATGTGTTCACGTGGCAGGCGTGACGAATTTTTTGCGTCTTGCCGAATCCGCAGGCTGGCGTACGGTGTTTTTGGGTCCGGCTGTCTCCGTGGAAGAGATGCTCGCTGCGGCGGAACGCGAACAGGCCGACATGGTTGGAATCTCATACCGTCTTACACCCGAAACGGGCGAGCGGCTTCTGGGGGAGTTTGCCGAGGCAGCTTCCGAGCTACACGATCGCGGAGTACGCTTTGCGTTTGGCGGGACGCCTCCGGTGGTCGAGCGCGCCGGAAAGATTGGCTTTTTCGAGCGCCTCTTTGACGGAAGTGAACCTTCCGAAACCATCCTTGCCTACTTGAAGGGTCAGCAGGCAACCGCATTAGGAGAGGCAGGTTTCCCCCAGTCGACCGTGGAACGGATTCGGTGGAAGTCCCCCTATCCCATTCTGCGCCATCACTTCGGTCTTCCTACCATGCAAGATACTTGCGACGGTATTGCAAAGATCGCGGAAGCACAGGCGCTGGATGTCATTTCTCTAGGCATCGACCAGGACGCTCAGGAAAATTTCTATCACCCCGAACGGCAGGACGCGCGGCGCAAAGGCGCGGGCGGCGTGCCTGTACGCTCGGAAGAGGATTACCGCGCTCTGTATGCCGCGAGCCGGCGCGGGAACTTCCCTCTGCTGCGCACCTATTCTGGCACCGACGATTTCATCCCCCTGGCAAAGATGTATGTGGAGACGATCAATATCGCCTGGTGCGCGATCCCGTTGTTCTGGTTCAACCAGATGGACGGGCGCGGTCCCTGGGACCTGGAAGGCTCGATCCGCGAGCACCAACGTGTGATGGAGTGGTACGGCCAACACAGGATCCCCGTGGAGCTGAACGAGCCGCATCACTGGGGAATGCGCGATGCACCGGATGTTGTGTTCGTCGTCTCAGGGTTTCTTTCAGCGTACAACGCGCGAGCCTTCGGGGTCAGGGATTACATTGCGCAGCTTATGTTCAACAGCCCGCCCGGTCTCTCCGATGCAATGGACCTGGCGAAGATGCTGGCGGTGCTGGACATGGTCGAGGCCTTGCAGAATGAGAACTTCCATGTCTGGAGGCAGACGCGGATCGGCTTACTCTCGCACCCGCTTGACCCGGATGCCGCCCGTGGTCATCTTGCCGCGGCGACCTATCTACAGATGGCGCTGAAGCCTCATATTTATCATATCGTCGGTCATACGGAAGCGCATCATGCCGCGACCGCCGATGACATCATCGAAGCCACCAAGATCGCCAGGCGTGCGATCGAGAACGCGCTGCGCGGCGCCCCAGACATGACCGCAGACCCGCAGATCGAGGCGCGCCGGAAACAACTGGTGGACGAGGCGAATCGTTTGCTGGAAGGGATCGCCGCTCTCGCAGGCCCCGGGGTTGCCGACCCATTCATCGATCCTGCCACGCTCACCCGGGCTGTGACCTGCGGTCTCATGGATGCGCCGCAATTGCGCAACAACAAATTCGGTCGCGGCGCGGTGCGCACCATGATCGTCAATGGTGCGAATGTGGCTGTGGATGCAGAAGGGAGAGTGCTCGGCGAGCAAGAACGTATATTGAGTCTGATCTGATTTGGCCCCGAACTCCTTGCGAAAGCTTGCCTTCGGAATAGAGACGCTTCGCAAGGTCAACCCCGACAAAGGAGTCTACAATGACAAGGAAATATGCAGTGATTGGTGCGGGTCATGGCGGGAAGGCAATGGCGGCTCATCTGGCGCTCATGGGATTTATGGTCAATTTGTACAATCGCACAGCGGATCACGTTGAAATTATCAAGAAGCGCGGGGGCATCGAGCTGGAGAGTCCCCAGGGCGGCCCGCACGGGTTTGGCGAGCTGCGGCTGGTTACATCCAATATGGCGGAGGCAGTCAAGAACGTGGAAGTCATCATGGTGGTCCTTCCCTCCTCCGCGCATGCGGATATCGCCCGAGCCATGGCGCCTCACCTGAAAGGCGGACAGATCGTGGTCCTGCACCCCGGCCGGACCTGTGGAGCGCTGGAATTCGTCAAGATCATTCGAGACAATGGCTGCAAAGCAGATGTGACCGTGGCAGAAGCGGAGACGTTTATCTACGCTTCGCGCTCCGATGGTCCTGTGCAGGCGCGCATCTTCCGCATCAAGGAGGCTGTACCTCTGGCGGCGCTCCCGTCGACGCGCACGCGTTGTGTTCTGGATGCCATTTGTGACGCGTATCCGCAGTTCATCGACGGCGTGGATGTGCTCAATACCGGCATGAACAATATGGGTGCGATCTTTCACCCGGCGCTGACGCTGCTCAACATGGGCTGGATAGAAGCCACGCACGGCGATTATCAGTTCTATATCGACGGAGTCACGCCTTCGGTTGGTCGTGTGCTGGAGGTGCTGGATCGCGAGCGTGTGACGGTTGCCTCCGCGCTGGGCATCCGGGCCCGAACCTCCCTGGAGTGGCTGAAGCTTGCCTACGACACGACCGGCGCCGACTTGCACGAGGCCATTCACAACCAGCCCGGGTATTACGGCATCAAAGCCCCGGCCACGCTGAATCACCGCTATATCTTCGAAGATGTGCCGATGAGTCTCGTGCCGATCGCCTCTCTGGGAAAACGGTACGGGGTGTCGGTACGCGGCATGGAAAGCATGATCCAGATTGCCAGCATTATCCACCGCACCGATTACTGGCGGCGCGGCCGCACGGTGGAGAAACTCGGTCTGGAGCAGTGGAGTGTTAGTGAACTAACGCGCTTTGTCCAGGATGGAACGGTCGATTAAAAACAGCCTTTATTTGTAGAAATCATTGATCGTCTAGTTTGGAAAGGAGAGTTCTCATGTGTGGGATCGCTGGTGTTTTTCAAGAACCAGCCAGTCAAGCTGTTGCCGAGATGGTTGCGAGTATTTTGCATCGCGGGCCGGATGGTCAGGGTGTGGTCGATGTCTCGAATGGGACGTTGGGGCATACACGTCTTGCCATTCTGGATGTTGAAAGGGGACACCAGCCAATGGATTTTAAGGAGACGTCGCTTGTTTTTAATGGGGAGATCTATAACTATCGGGACTTGAAACGCAAGTATTTGCACGGCGCGTCTCTACAGACTCATTCGGATACTGAAGTCCTGCTGCATCTTTATCGGAAGTTCGGGCCGAAGTGCGTTGCCTTGCTGGATGGCATGTTTGCCTTCGCTATTGAGCACAAGGGCGAGTTGTTGCTGGCACGCGATCCGATGGGTATCAAGCCGCTCTATTACGGCAGCAGCGCCGATGCAAAGTATCTTTTCTTTGGTTCCGAGATCAAGGCGCTGGTTGGGCAGGTGGAAAGCATCACGGAGTTTCCGGCAGGGCACTGGTATCACTCGCGCCTGGGCTGGCAGAAGTATTATCGTCTGGAAGAGGCCATCCAGCCATTCGACGGTTCTCCTGCAGATGCTCTGCCTGCCATCAAATCTACATTGCGCACAGCCGTGCACAAACGCCTGCTTGCCGATGTGCCGGTGGGCGTGAGTCTGAGCGGTGGTCTGGATAGCAGCATTGTCACAACCCTGGCGCGGGAAGAGACGGAGCAATTACATTCTTTTGCCGTCGGCATAGAGGGGAGCGCCGATCTTGCTGCCGCGCGCCGGATGGCGGACCATCTCGAAACCACTCATCACGAGTATGTGTATAGCACGCAGGATATGATGGAGGTACTGCCAGACGTTCTGTACCATCTTGAATCATTTGATCCGGCGCTTGTTCGTAGCGCAATTCCTAACTACTTCCTGGCCAAGCTGGCTGCCGGGCACGTCAAAGTCATGCTCACCGGGGAGGGTGCGGACGAAGTCTATGCTGGATATGATTATCTTTCCCGCTTTGAAACCCCGGATGAGTTGCAAAGCGAAATGCTCCACATCACCCACGCGCTGCACAATACCAACCTGCAGCGAGCCGACCGCATGTCCATGGCGTTTGGTCTCGAAGCGCGTGTTCCCTTCCTGGATGTTCGATCCGTTGCGCTCGCGTTGGGGATGCCCGCCGACTGGAAGCTGCACCATCAACAAACTCCTAAAGCGCTCTTACGTGAGGCATTTGCCGATGACCTGCCTGACGAGATTGTCAACCGACCCAAGCAAAAGTTTTCAAGTGGCGCCGGCTCGTCTGACCTCATGACGCAATATGCTGAGGTTGAAATCTCGAATGAAGAGTTCATTGCGGAGCGCCAGCGCTTGAAAGAGCAATGGGCTTATGACTTGCAGAACAAGGAAGCGTTGTTTTACTATCGCATCCTGCGCAGTTTCTACGATGAGGAATGGATTCTCCCCAGCATGGGCAATAGCCGCAGTTTATAATCTGAAACATGCAGGAGTTTGATTGGTACGGCTGGGTCGTCCTGCCCTTTATTGTTTTTCTGGCGCGCTTTGTCGATGTGTCTCTGGGAACAGTTCGTATTATTTTTCTTTCCCGCGGCCGGAAGTACCTTGCCCCGCTGCTTGGTTTTGTAGAAGTGCTCATCTGGATTACGGTGGTATCTCAGATCGTGCGCGGCGCTCAGAATGCTGCGGCTTATCTGGCATATGCCGCCGGGTTTGCCGTCGGCAACTATGTGGGCATGCTCATCGAGGAGAGGCTGGCAATCGGCACACTGGTGATTCGTGTGATCCTTTCCCAGGACGGGGCACAGCTAGTGGACCGGTTGCGCACAAAAGGCTATGGGGCAACCTATGTAGATGGACATGGGGCAAGCGGTCCAGTCGTGCTTGTTTACACGGTGGTCATGCGAAAAGAGCTCTCCCATGTTATGAGTTTGATTCACGAAGTCCATCCGAAAGCGTTCTTCACCGTGGAAGAGCTGCGTTCTGTGCAGCAGGGAATTTTCCCCGTGCGCTCCGCCTCAACACTGGATCGAGTGATTGGCAGAAAATCCAAATGACTGATTTTTTATCTCACTTCACTTTTCTATATGGAGCCGGACGTGCGCCACACTTGATAGATCGATTGCAGCAAATCATCTCCGGTTATGCGGGGCGAATTCCCGCATCATCGGGTGATCTGACTGAGCGAGACTCGATCCTGATTACGTATGGGGACCAGGTGCAGGCGCCCGGCGAGAAGCCGTTGCAAACACTGGGGGCATTCTGCAGGCGATATGTGAAGGGCGTAGTGAACGGCATCCATATCTTGCCATTCTATCCCTGGACATCGGACGATGGCTTCTCGGTGTCCGATTATCGCAGGGTGGATCCTGCCCTGGGGGATTGGGAGGATATCTCTCTATTAGGTCAGGATTTCCGCCTGATGTTCGACGCAGTAATCAACCATGCCTCGGTAGGGCATGAATGGTTCCAGGGCTTCTTGAGAGATGACCCGGGTTATCGAGAGTACTTCGTCGTCGTCGAGGGCAGTCCGGACCTGTCTCAAGTGGTGCGACCCCGCGCCCTGCCGCTCCTGACAACGTTCGAGACACCCTCCGGTCCCAAACAGGTATGGACGACATTCAGCGCCGACCAGGTGGACCTTAATTACGAAAACCCGGATGTGCTTTTGGAGATTATCGGCACCCTCCTGTTCTATGTGTCTCAGGGCGCAGAGCTGATTCGCCTGGATGCGATTGCCTATATGTGGAAGGAGATCGGCACCTCCTGCATTCACCTGCCGCAGACCCATCGTATTATCCAGTTGTTCCGTTCCGTGCTCGACGTCGTCGCGCCCAATGTCCTGTTGATTACCGAAACCAATGTGCCACATATCGATAATATTTCCTATTTTGGGGATGGTCATAATGAAGCGCAGATGGTCTACAACTTTGCCCTGCCGCCCCTGGTCCTGCATACATTGCATACCGGAAATAGCCGCGTCCTCTCCGAATGGACAGCCGCGCTGAAGCTGCCTTCCCGGCGGACCACTTTTTTCAACTTCCTGGCTTCTCACGATGGCATCGGCGTCAACCCGGCGCGCGGCATTCTCTCGGAGGCAGAGATCGAAGGGATGATCGAACGCGTGGTCCAACATGGCGGCCTGGTGTCGTACAAGCATGTGGCAGGCGGCGCGCAAGTCCCATATGAGCTCAATATCAATTACTTCGATGCCCTCTCGGATCCGAATGCCGGCGAACCGCTCGAAGTTCAGATCGACCGTTTTATGGCTGCCCAGGCGATTATGTTAGCGCTGGTCGGTGTGCCGGGTATCTATGTTCATAGCCTGTTTGGCTCACGCAGCTGGCAGGCAGGCGTGGAGCTCACGGGTCGCAATCGCACAATCAATCGCCAGAAGTTCGATCTCCAAACGCTCGAACATGAGCTATCCGATGAGTCTTCGTTACGCCATCAAGTCTTTCATCGTTATTCACAGTTGCTGAGCGCGCGCAGTGCCTCGGCTGCATTCCAGCCATCTGGCGAACAACAGGTGTTAGATTCCGGGGATGCTGTCTTCGCTCTGCTGCGCCGCTCACCGGATCGCTCTGAACAGGTCTTGTGCCTCCAGAATATTTCAAATCGGTCCGCACAGGTCCCCGTTAGCTTGCAAGGCATGAACGGGATGCCTTTGCATCAATTTAGGGATCTCATTACCGGCCGCAGCTCCCACAATTCCCAACAAGGCAGCCTGGTGCTTGCGCCATACGAAACTTTATGGTTGAGGTGAAAGGTATGAATAGGATTGTCCAGTCAGAGTACCTAAGTTTACTGAAAGATCGCGTGAATCTACGCGATATTCCCTTTAGTGAGCGCGGTTCGCGGTTACTAATCTTCCAGTCCGGTAATCATTTAACGTTCCGGCTGGCAGAGCGCTGGTTTAAAAAAGAAGGCCAGCTCGCCGCATATCGCCAGCGCCCGCCGCTCATCGATGAATGGATATTCACCGATGGGGAAGGCAACCCGCTCGAGATCGAGGTCACGACCTATCCACACCGCATTGATTGCGAAACCCGTGTCGGCATCTTTAGCCTGACCTTTGTGGATATTGAAACTATATTGATCACTCTTCCTCCCGCTGAGTGCTCGATCAAGTTCAACGCCAACCTCGACCGCATCCAGACTGACCGCCGCGGTGGCATCCTGCGTCTGACCGGGGACATCCGCCGCAATGTGGCATACACCACGAATGCCCGGATCGTTTCACATGCCACGAAGGCTTTCGGTGAGGAGAACCAGGCTGTCCATCTGCACCTGGACGCCTCGGCGGGAGGCAAGTCCCTGCTGCTGAACATCACCCCTCGCCTGGGTTTCAATCGGTATATCCCTGATCCAGTTCAAGCGATGGAAGCTGCCGCGCAGCGCTGGCACCAGTGGTTCGCGAGCGCACCCCGGGTGGAGGATGAGTACCAGCCACAATACTATTATGCCTGGTGGATCATGCGCGCCGGGTTGATCTCTACTCGTTTCTACACCACTCGCGAAGCGATGACGCCCTCGATGATTCACTATGTGGGCGTATGGCAATGGGATGCTTTTTTCCACGCTTTGGCATACCGTCATGTGGAGAAGCAGCTGGCGCATGACCAGATCCGCATTGTGCTGGACCACCAGCGCGAGGATGGCATGATCCCCGACGCCATCCACGATGAGGGCACCGTGACCCGCCTCGATCACCCGATCGTCGCAGATGTGACCAAGCCGCCTCTCATTGCCTGGGCTTCTTATAAACTGTATGAGCACGACGGCGACCGCGAGTTCCTGGACGAGATCTACGAGCCGATCGTGCGCTGGAATAACTGGTGGTTTGAGAACAATGATGTAGATGGCAACGGTTTATGTGAATACCACCACCCTTATTCCTCCGGGCTGGACGATAGTCCGCTGTGGGACGAGGGCATGCCCGTCGAAGCGCCTGACCTGAATACGTATCTTTATCTACAGCAGGAATCGCTGGCAAAAATCGCGAGCGCCATAGGCAAGGACGAGGATGTTGAAATGTGGCGCGGTCGAGCCGAAGCCATGGTGCGTCGTCTCGTGGAACGCGCTTGGGATGAGGAGTCCGGCTTCTTCTGGGCGCGCAGCAACGGGTCACGCGTCAACGTCCGCACCCCCTTCAGCCTGTTCCCGTTGATCACCGGACAGATGCCGCCCGAGGTTGCCGAACGCCTGGTCGCCCACCTGACCGACGAGCGCCAGTTCTGGACGCGCTATCCGGTACCAACGGTAGCCATGGACGACCCTAAATACACACCCGGCAAAATGTGGCGCGGACCTACCTGGGTGAATGTCAATTACCTGCTGATCGAAGGCTTGCAACGCTCAGGCTATCAGGATCTGGCTCGCGAGCTGCGCCGCCGCACTCTGGACCTGATCAGCTCCCGCGATGATATCTACGAATACTACGATCCGGTGACGGGAGAAAATCCACCGGCGGCTGCATCGATGTTCGGATGGTCGTCCGCAGTGTTCATCGATCTCGCCATTCAGGCTGCCCGGGAAAAAGCCCAGTGAGGAGGATCGCCCTTCTCCACTACGCGGCGCCGCCTGTGATCGGGGGTGTGGAGAGCGTGGTGGGACAGCATGCCCGTCTGATGGCGGACGCAGGCCACCAGGTCTGCATCGTGGCAGGCCGCGGAGAACAAACCGACCCGCGGATCCCCTTCCTCCACCTGCCCCTGGCTGACTCGCGCCATCTGACCGTGCTCGGTGTCAAATCGGAGCTGGACGCGGGTCGCATCCCGCCCCAGTTTGGCGAACTGGTCGATACACTCACATCTGACCTGAACCGAGTGCTGGATGGGGTGGAGGTTCTCATTGCTCACAATGTGTGTTCGTTGAATAAGAACCTGGCGCTGACGGCGGCGATCCGCAAGCTCACGAGCCGCACGGACCGGAGAGTCATTTTATGGCATCATGACCTGGCCTGGACGACGCCTCGCTATCGCGATGAATTGTATGATGGCTATCCATGGGATCTGCTCCGGCAGGCCTGGCCCGGTGTGCTGCAGGTCACAATTTCCGAGATGCGCCGGCAGGAGCTGGCTAAGCTCTTTGGTATCCGAGAGGACGAGATTACACTGGTCCCGAACGGGGTGGATATCGCCAGGTTCCATAAGTTCGAACAGCAAACGAGTGCATATGCGCGCACACTGGAACTCATGGATGCGGAGCCGCTGCTCCTATTACCCGTCCGCATTACACCCCGAAAAAACATCGAGCTGGCGCTGCACGTCTGTGCAGCTCTCCGGGAGCATTTCCCCAGGACAAAACTGGTGATCACCGGTCCACTGGGTCCTCATAACCCCGCGAATATCAAGTACTTTGGGAAGCTGACCGCCTTGCGCAAGGAGCTGGGAGTGGAGAAAACCGCCTTCTTTCTCGCGGAGCTGACCGCCGAGTACATCCCGGACGAAATCATCTTTGATTTCTATCATCTTGCGGATGCGCTCTTCCTTCCCTCGCATGAGGAAGGTTTTGGAATCCCCGTGCTGGAGGCTGCAATTGCGGGCTTACCCGTATTTTGCTCAGACATCCCTCCTTTGCGCAGCCTGGGTGGACCTCACGCCGTCTACTTTTCGCCTGATGCCGACCCGGTCGAGCTTGCGAAGATACTTGCAGATACCCTTGCGTTGAGCCCTGTGTTTCGCATGCGAGTCGAGGTGCGCCGGGCATATGCATGGGAAAGTATCTATTCGCGCGATATTGCTCCACTCCTCGGGGAGTGAGCGTCAGGAGACAGTATGTCAACTCCACAAAAAACCAAACTTTTTAACAGGGTGCTTGTCCCGATTGTTTACGGCTGCGAGCAGACTTCTGCCCTGAGTGCTGCTCGCGCCATCGCAGGAGAGGGAGATATCGTCCTTATTGGACTGGTCTACATTCCAGAAGGAGAATCTCTCAGCAGCGGTGCAACCCAGGTCCGGGAGCTGCGTCAAATGCTGCGCAGCCTCGCAAGCACACGTCACAACGTTCGCTGGGCGAAAGTCTTTGCGACTCACCGTCCCTGGGATGAGATCATACGAGCGACAGAGCATGAAGCCCCAGATCTCTTAATCCTGGAGTATGGCTGCCAGCTGGAGGCGCTACGGGTTACCCCCACAGAAGTGCTGACTCATCCTCCCTGTGACGTTGCGATCGTCAATTCGAATATCACCGATGGACTCAATAATGCCCTGATCCCGATCCGTGGCGGTCCCTACGCAGAGCTTGCCCTGCGGACGGCTCTGTCGATGCAGTCCGCTCGCCCGATCCAGGTAACTACCTTCCACGTAGTTTCCGATGCTTATCCTAAAGAGCAGGACGCGGCATTTCGGGGTATGGAACGAGTGCTAAGAAACCTGCCTGAAGTGAAGCAGCAACAGCTCGTGACAGATAGCCCCGCAGAAGCGGTCTTTCAAGCGTCGCAGAAATTTGATCTGATCGTCATGGGTGCGAGTGCCCGTCCCGCAGAGGAGGTCAGCTCTATTGGGCCGGTTGCAGAGCGTATTATGCAGGAGAGCCGTGGCGGCGTGATCGTAGTCAAGACCAAGCGCCCGCTCCTGATTGACCCGGAGAGCGAGGAGGCAGGTCAGACTGCGATCTCGGTCCTTGTGGATAAGTGGTTTGCAGAGAATACTTTCCATGCCGATGAGTTTGAGGATCTGCAATACCTTCATCAGCTGAAGCGTGATCGCGGCTTGACGATCAGCCTGGCGCTCCCGGCCCTCAACGAGGAGGAGACCGTCGGGAACGTGATCGCGACCATCCAGCAGGCCCTCATGCTGGATGTGCCGTTGATTGACGAGATCGTGTTGATCGATTCCAATTCAACCGACCGCACCCGGGAGATCGCCGAGAGTCTGGATGTGCCGGTCTACATCCACCAGTCGCTTTTGCCAAAGCATGGCTCGCGGCGCGGAAAAGGCGAGGCGCTCTGGAAGAGCCTGTATTGCACCCGGGGCGACATTGTCATATGGCTGGATACGGATATTGTCAATATCCACCCGCGCTTTGCATATGGCTTGATCGGTCCGTTGCTGTTGCGTCCCGATATCCAGTTTGTGAAAGGGTTTTACCGGCGACCCTTAAAAGTGGGGGATAAAATCCAGGCCGGCGGTGGTGGGCGGGTCACCGAATTGACGGCGCGACCGCTGCTCAATTTGTTTTATCCGGAGCTATCCGGCGTCATCCAGCCTCTCTCGGGAGAATACGGCGGGCGCCGGAGCGCGCTCGAGCAGTTTCGCTTCTTCTCCGGCTATGGGGTCGAGATCGGATTGCTGATCGACGTGCTTGAGAAATTCGGCTTGAGCGCCGTGGGCCAGGTGGATTTGCAGGAGCGCATTCACCATAACCAGCCGCTGGAGGCCCTGAGCAAAATGTCCTTCGCCATCATCCAGGCTGTGATACGCAAACTAGAGTCCCGCTACGGGCAGAGCATCCTGGAAAATGTAAACCGAACGATGAAACTGATCCACTACGAGCAGGATAGCTTCCGGCTCGATGTCGAAGAGATCGCCGAACGCGACCGTCCACCGATGATCGAGATCCCCGAGTACCGCGAACAGCTTCGGGTCTTATCCCGCAGTTAAGAAGATCAGCGTACGATGTGGAAAAACGCGACCGGGCTCGCCTTCTGCCTTCGGAGGTCGACAGTATAGTTGCACGGGAGCGGACGGGAGAAAGACGCTCACAGTGATCCCCCTTTTTCAATGGGAACCTGTGATCTTACCTCTGAGCGCCGATTTGTTACCGTGAGGTTAGAGGCGCCTTGCTGCAGTGTTGGAAACTTTGCCTGTTCAGAGTACACGAAATGAGTTTATTTATATAAACCGGCAGCGTCAGATTCATTCGCCGCCCGAGAAAATCCTCTGTGCCCTCATCCTGTTTCTTGAGCGGGCAGATTTGGAATCAGGCACTTTCCGTTTTCTGCGTACGCGATCCTTCCTCTGCAGGCGGCGCCTTACTGGATAACGTATGTGTGTCGGGATCATAGCGTCCGCGCATCTCGTCGCTGAGCGTTCCCTCCCACAGCGGAACACCGGAGAGATATGTAGCTCTGGCGATCATATGCGCTGCCACCGGCGCCGTGGAGAACATGAAGAACACGATTGCGAACGCGCGTACCCCGATGGCGAAGTCGCCGAAGAACAGGGCAACCCCCAGCATGATGAGTCCCACGCCCAGCGTGGCCGATTTCGTGCTACTATGCATGCGCGTAAGCACATCTGGCATGCGTACCATCCCGATGGCTGCCAGCAGCATGAAAACAGCACCCAGCAGGAGCAGGATCAGGCTTATGCTTTCGGCCATGGTAGTGCTCCCTTTTCAATATAGTAGGCAAACGCCACTGTGCCGAGGAACCCGATGAGCGCCAGGACAATCGCCACGTCCAGGAAAATGGGCTGCCGTGTGGCAACCGAATATACGGCAATGATCCCCACTGCCAGCGACCCCATCATATCCAGCGCCACCACGCGGGCAGGCA
>DAIQBG010000023.1:0-53851 GCA_036781265.1 Anaerolineales bacterium
ATCTATCCCTCCGATGTGTCGAAATTGGTTGTCAGGTCAGTCAGGGAGGGCTGGGGGACGCAAGCTTTCTTTGCAGAATCGTAATAGCCGATAAGAGATCAGCTTCGGGGAACGCCTTTCGGTGGTTGCCCGGCTTGTTCTACTGCCAGATATTTTCTCAGGATACTTTCAAGACCCATGTTCTTTCCACGCTCTTTTGCCGATTGAGCAATAGTAGAAGGAAGCTGAGCGCACGCCTCATCCATGACATATCTTGCCTGTTGTTTTACTTCCTTCCACGACGCAAAGTGATGAAATACAAGGCTGGCAAGCTCGATGGCTGGCTCAAGTCTATTTTCTGCCAGGTGCAACGATGCCCAGCCTGCAAACACCAACATGAACAATTCTCGGTGGTCGAGTATGTTTGAAATGCCCAGTCCTTTAGCCAGAGCATTCCTGGCGGCTTCGTGCCGCCTCAAGCCGACTGCGGCTCTGGCTGCTCCGCACAGCGCGCAGACTTCGATCCAGGCATGCGGGGCAGATCGTGAAATTGTCACAGAAGTATCAAAGTGCTCTCCGGCAGTTTGGTACTCACCCAGGGACAAAGCCAGCTGTCCCATCCCATAGTGATAAAAAGCTTGCCCTGCCGATATGCCCTCACGGTCAAACACCTCGCCTGCCTTTGCATAATCTTTTCTGGCTGCCTCGAGATTCCCGTCCACTCGCTCAATCTCGCCCAGCTCATAAAGCGCCCAGGCATATTCGATCTCCATGTGATCTGAGTTTTCCGATGCTCGACGGGTTTCCGACAGCAGCTCCTCGAGTATGGCGATACATTCATGACGTGCCTGACGTGCATGCGGTAGCGTGTCATGGCGAAGCGACTCGATGCTTTCCCAGGAAAGCGAATTGGCCAGTAGACGTCGGTTGCCAAGCCAACGGAAGATCCTCTGCTGCTCCTGAAAATACTGAAAGGCTTCGTTCGTATTGCCGAGCCGCTTATGGATCTCTGCCAAGTTATACAAGAGAAGAGAAGATGTGGTGATGTCGCCCACCTTATCGAACAATTCCTTTGCCTGCCCCAAGAGGGTGATCTGCGCCCGGGCGTCCTCTGCAAACTCTGCCAGGAGCTGCAGGGTGTAAGCCTGTTTCCAGGAATCGCCGGTCGAGCGGAAACAACGAAGTGACTCCCGCAGGACACGGGAAACCTCCCCATGGTGCCTGGTATGCTCGTCGATGGACATCTGGGAACTGACCATCGTGTACCAGTATCCGTACCCTGAGATGACGCGCGCCAGGCTGAACCCGGCGACGCCTTGAAGCCACGTCTCTCCTTGTTGCGTGAAGATCTCCCGGAGTGCTTTTAATCGCTGTAAACCAGCAGCCGGATCTGTGGGCCATGCATGGAGGTGAGCCGAGATGATCAGCCAGAAACCATTCACTTCCTCGACGGTCTTTCCACAGAGCACATCCCAAGCAGAGGTCACTCTATCCACCGACAATCCTTTGCCCCACAGCAATTCGGAGCTTCCTGTTTCCCTGAGGCTGAAGAATTCAGTAAAAAACGCCACCTCTGCAAGCGTCAAAATGGCATTGCAAGTGATCGTGTGGTCGTTTGCTGGGCTTTGATCCAATTTTTGCTGCGCCTGCCGAACTAACTGCAGGCAGTCGCTGGTCCGCCATCTTGCTTCTGAGTAAAGGAACAGGCCAAGCAGTATCTGCTCAATGAGCAGTTTAATCTCCCCCTGTTCGGTCAGCAAAATCCAGGCCGCGCGGAGGTTCTCAAATTCGAGTTCGCTCAGGTCGAAGGCTTGCACCTGGTGAAAGCCCTTCATCTCTTCCCCAAGAGTGTGCAGCAACCCGGCGTAATAACGAGCGTGGGCATCTCTCGCCTCATTCCAGGCAACCGGGTGCTGCTGCAGATTTTCATATCCATACTGCCGGAGGAGCTCGTGAATATGATAACGTCCTCCGGATTCCCGCGCCAGCCAGGACTTGTTGATGAGCGATAAGAATGTCTCTCGTGCCGCCCCTGAGACTCTTTGCGCAGCCTCGCGGGTGAAGCTGCCCCGAAAGACGGTCAGCGCCTGAAGGCAGCTTTGTTCTTGATCGGAGAGTAGCTTCCAGGAGGTATCGAAAACAATCCGCAGGCTCTGATGCCGTTTCTCACTCGTCGGCACTTGCAGGAAATCCAGACTGTGTTCTATTCCTGTGACAATTTCTTGAGGGGTGAACAGCTCCAGCCACGCGGTTGCCATCTCGAGTCCTAACGGCATTCCTTCAACAAGCTGGCAAATTCGGATGATGGAGACTACATTTTTGTCATTGATTTCAAATTCTTGCTGGACACGCCGGGCGGATCCAAGGAACAATTGCATTGCACTAAACGAGCGCCAGTCATGCGCCAGTTCGTTGCCCGTTTCGGGAACTTGCATTCCCATGACCTGAAAAGACTGTTCGCCCAGGACGCCTAGCCGTGTCCGTGAAGTAATTAATAGTTTTCCATGAGGAGCATGTGTGATGATCTCGGTAAGTAGATGAATACTTTTCTCGGAGATCAAGTGTTCGAAATTGTCGAGAAGCAACAGGAAACGTCGGTGACGAAGATAATCAAGCAGTTGCTGGAGCAGTTCCTTTTCCCGGTCGAAATAGTTATATCCTATTGTGCTCGCTATCGTGTGCAGGATGGATGCAGAGTTTTGTAATGACGTGAGCGAGATGAACCAGACACCATCCAAAACTATATCTGGCGCCGATTCAAGCAGCAGGGAGGCAGCCTGAATTGCGAGACGAGTTTTGCCGCTTCCACCAGGACCGTGCAAGGTCAGTAGCCGGGACCCACCTTTTACAAGAAATCGAACAATCTCTTCGGTTTCATCCTCCCGACCAACGAAATGCGTTATGGGGGACGGCAAATTATTGGGGATCGTTGTATTTTGACGAGTGTCGAGGAGACCCAGTTCCAGCGCGCGCTCGACTGCTTCTCGGCGATTCCGAACCTCGAGCTTACTGAAAATCTGCTGCGAGTACCACTTTACGGTGCTCAGGGCCAGATGCAAGGAGGCGGCGACCTCTTTGTTGCTGCGATGGTCTGCGATCAGCATCAGGATTTGCCGCTCGCGCTCCGTAATCCGCTCGGAAAAGGTGCCGTTCTGAATGGAATGTGCCCGTTTCATTCTTTCGCTATTCTACACGATGTGCCCCCTCCCTTTACCCTCCCCAGGGAGGGTGACTTTTTGAACGCGCGAATGTAATCTTAGGTATCGTCCCTGCATGGGTAATCAATCTCCATTCCATTTTTACAGGAATCCTTATGACTGCTTATCGAACTATAGTTGCTAAACGGTCCCTTTATAGAACCGGGTTCAAATTGCTTGTCCTGTTGGTCGGGGTTTCTCTGGTGAGCTGCGACAGTCCACCCGCCACTCCCGCGCCAGCTACTCTAGCTTCCACAGAAGATCCTGCTGCTACGGCAACGCTGGCTCCTACACTTGGGCCCACCATGGAGCCCGGCAACTCGGACCGCTCTGTCAGCGTGGATGGTGAGGATCGGTCCTACGTCCTTCATATCCCGCCCGGGGTGGCTGAGTCGGCGCCCGTGCCTGTAGTCATCCTCTTTCATGAAGCGACACACACGGTAGCTCAAATGCGGTCTATGACCGATTTTGATGACCTTGCCGACCAGAGTGGGATCGTCCTGGTCTATCCTCGAGGCTTTGGGACTTCCTGGAACGGCGGCGGGTGCTGCAGCATCCCGGTAAAAGATAACGTGAATGACGTCAAATTTGTGCAGCAAATCCTCTCCGATCTGGAACCAATGATTACGGTAGATACCAACCGTATTTTTGCTGCAGGCTTAGGCAATGGTGCGATGATGGCATATCGTCTTGCCTGCGAATTGTCAGGGAAGTTTGCAGGGATTGCAGCCGTGGGAGGTCCGCTTTTCTATGACCAGTGCCAGCCTGACAATCCAGTTGCGGTGCTTCATGTCCATGGGTTGGACGATCCTATCGTCCCCTATTCGGGTGGAGAAAGCATAGAGGGCGGACTGCCGACATTTCCACCCGTCGAGCAGGGAATCAGCCAGTGGGCAGAATGGAATAATTGCTCGGAATCGCCGGAGGTGAATACGAGCGGCTCCGTCACTCACACGGTTTACTCTGGTTGTGAGGCGAGTGCTGTTGTTGAGGTATATACGATCGAAGGCTTGGAGCATGACTGGCCATCGGGTGCCGGGGAGGCAAGTTTGCCTGCCACCCAGACAATCTGGGACTTCTTTGTGGCACACACCAGGCAATAGAAAACCTCATTCATGAATACATAAAGGGGGCAAAGGGGGCGGAAAGAAGAATTCTCTGCGATTGGCAGAGAATTCTTCTTTTCAATTTTACTCTAGACTCATTTCCTCTTGCAGCAGCCAGTTGATTATCACTTCCTGTACCTGGTCGGATTGTTTGAGCAGCAGAAAATGATCTCCTTCAAACACGTGATAGGTTGCCTTCGGCGCAGCGGAGGCATACCGCTCCATCACAGCAGCCGGGATCCGCTCGTCGTCTTTGCCATGGAGCAGCAGGACAGGAAGCTCAGTCATCGTTGCAGCCGGATCCGCGCCTGAGATCAGGATCAATCCCAGGACCTCCTGTTTGAGCTGATCCGCCAGCCGGCTGGCGCCGATCGCGCCATTGGACAAGCCGACGAGGTAGATCCGTTCTACGCCCCGCTCGTGAAGATAAGCAATTGTTTCCTGTACGATGGCTTCCCCGCTCCGGCTCCACCAGGCGCCTACCGGACCGGTCGACGGGCAAACAGTGATGGCATCGATGCTGTCGGCTGCGCTGGCGATCAACCAGCACTGCACTGTGAAGCTGCCGCCAAACCCGTGCAGATAAATGACGCCTGTGGTTGGCGGTGACCCAGACACCGGTTCGGATACGACAGCGTCAAATCTTCCTGGTTTCTGCTGATTCAAATACGTCGTGACAAATGGCGAGAGAGGGGTAACTCTCTCCATTTTCATCTCCTCAAACGTTTGGGAGAAACTGATGTTCAGAGAATTCTCTTCCTGTGTGGAGACAAGTCCCAGATACGGAGCGACCTTTGCGCCAAAGAGGACAATATCCTGTTCGTCCAGGAGACGCGTAAGAAGCCGCGCCCCGGTTGCTCCCGGTAAAGTCATTAGGTTCGTCCGCGCGCCAGATGGAGGAAAGATGATGCGAATTGTGACTGTCACCAGGGCAATCATCATGCCCGCAAAGAGCATAAGTAATGAAAGCTGTCGCCGCCATGGTGCAAACAGCATACCGGTCAGCATAAGAAAATAAGCAAGCAGATACAGAACGCCAACCGGGGAAACAGGCATGCCTGGAAGGAGTACAAGCAAGCCCAGAAAAGGAAAGGTTAACAATATGCCCGAGAAGAGGAGAAGTGATCGAAATGTCGTCGACAAATTGCTTTTCTTAGACTGCCGCTGGCGCATTAGGTGTTTAGCAGCAAAAGAATTCCGGTGAGAGCCACGAAGCTACCAAACACTCCACATGCAAAATTAACCCCGTCGTTATTCAGCCACTTCCAGCCTCGGATGTGCACCGTTTCTGTCCCACAGGTATGAAGGGGATGTTTCTCGGTTTCTTTTTTATCGGTGGGGCATAAGTATATGGCTTGAACGGTCGCGCCGAGCAGGGAGTCGAAGAGTGAACCGGCGAGCCCGGCAAGTGTAATCAGTAAAAAGTGAGGCGTGGTCAGCGTGCCAGCCGGCGCGAGCAACACCGCTGGCAGGGCGATGATTGCTGCTCCAAACAGGGATGCAGACGTGCCAAACAACGAGACCCCACCAGATGTTCCTTTTTCCACTCGTTTAGCCGGATTTGTGATCATGCGAGGTGGCGAGGGATTCAAAACACCCAGCTCCGTCGCCCAGGTGTCTGCATTGACGGCCGCAAGAGACGCGGCGAAGCCGATCCAGGGAAGGATCGAGTCAGGGAAGAATGCATGCAGCGCTGCAAAGAATGTCGGCACGCCACCGTTGCCCAGCACCTGTCCAGCATCGCGCTCATGACCTTTAGAAAACTTTTCGTCCAGGTCCCGCTTTTGGCTTTTGAAGAGGCGGCTCAAGCCGGAGGATGTCACAAAAAATATCAGCAGGAGGATCGCCCATTCCAAGCCGCCTACGCCAAAGATGACCGTGCCCACCAGAGTCGCGGCGACGGCTCCACTCATACTCAGACTGCGTAGACGGTACGCCAGAGAGGCGACGATGCTTGCCAGAACGAAGCCGTAAAGGATCTGCATTTAGGAGGGCGCCGTCACCAGGAATAGAACCCCCAGCAAAAACAACAACGCGCTCAGGGTGCTAGAGATCCAGATGATGAATGCCAGTGGCCGCTCCTTGTCCCAGCGGTATAAATACAAACCTGCCAGGAACCCCGTGATGAACAGCAGTCCGCTAATCAGGGGCAGCAGGATTAGCTGCGACGAAGGCACGACGACATTGGGGACGCCAACCGTATCAAATCCGAATGGCACCTGGGAGAGGGCAGGAATTAGAAAACCCACCCAGGCAACAAGCCCCAGATTGAGAAGCAGCCCACTCATCCACAGAAAGCGCGCCGCCGGGCTCTCCCAGGCCTGCGTAATGACAAAGGAGGGATATACCGATTTGGCTTCGGCCGGAGTCAGACTTCCCAGTTCGGTTGCGCGGGCGAACGTCCGCACCAGGGAAGCTGCATCCCGCGGCGAGATCGCGAAGACATGCTTCGAGGTAGCGACGAGGATCAAATTCTTTGCACTCGAGGCAATGAACTCCACGGCCCCGAGATCCGGATGGCGACGCGTCCCAAGCACGGCTCCGGGCAGGCGCAAGCGTGGCAGTGCCAGGGGGTGCGTGAGGTCCGATGCCGGGCGGACCCATTCGATATCGGTCAGGGGGATATCTTCGATCCGCAGCCCCCAGAGGATGGCAAGGCTGTCACGGTCGATGTAATAATCTGCTTTTAAGAGAGCGAAGGCACGATAGCCGAGAAACGGAATCGGAGCAAACGCCAGGATGCCGACGAGCAGGTAGGTCACGAACAATGGTCCCATCTGGACGTTCGTCAGGTTGACGAATCCCCACAGCGAGGTGCCGCCAAGCACGATGACGATCATCACATGCAGAAGCAAACCGAATTGTTTGGCAGGGGGGAAGTGTCCGACTCTGGTGTTATCCATACTCGAATGTCACAGGTCCAACACCACTTAACTGGCTTTGAGAAAGTCCCAGAGCTCTTGTGAACGGGTGAGTGCCCTCAAGCCCGTGAAAGGAATCAGTCGATTCTCGTTTTCCGTGCGCGGTTTCAATTCTACCATTCCCTCTTTGAGGGCCCGTTCGCCCACAGTGATTCGGAGGGGGCAGCCGATCAAGTCGGCGTCGTTGAACTTAACGCCTGCTCGTTCATCCCGATCGTCGAACAAAACGGATATACCTGCCTGCCTCAGCGCATGATAGAGCTCCAGCGCAGCGGCGCTCGTATTGATTTCCTTACCCGAAACCTGCATCAGATAGACATCAAAAGGCGACACGGCAGCAGGGAGCACCAGGCCTTTTGTATCGTGATGAGTCTCGGCCATTGCCAGCAGGATATTTTCAAAGCGATACGAATTGCGGGTAGCCAAAACAATTGCAGGCAGGATAGAATACGGGCTGCCGCAATTCACGCATGGATCCCCAGCGCGCGTCTGTACCAGGTCAACAATAATCTCCGCAGAATAATCTCGTCCGTAATTGGTATTAATTAGGTGAAACCCCGTTTCGTTTGCGCCAGCTGCTAGATTCTGAGACCGGGGAATTAGATCATCAACCACAACCAGCGCCCGCTTCAGCCCAATTGGCGAAGCATAGCCTGGGGAAGCCCCTGACTCCTCGATTTCATCCACGGTCGCCGGGCGTATCTCGCCGACATGCCGTTTGAGCTTTGCTTCACTGAGCTGCATATCTCCACGTACGGCAGCGAAGATGAACCGGCCATCGCCCGGTCGCATGTACATCAGAGCTTTCGCCGTTTGCTCCCGGGGAATGCCGAGGAAAATCGCCAGTGCCTCGATGGTGTGACAGTCCGGCGTCGACACTTTTTCCAGCGGTAGTTGTGTCTCGTGTTGAAGCGGGGTCTTTGCAAAGCGTGCGAGTTCGAGTCGTTCTGTGTAGTGACAGGTTGGGCAATGGACGATCTCGATCGAACCCGGGGTGATGGGGAAGAAAATCTCTTCGGGACTCCGAAGCGCCGGTATATGTAATTGTGAGAAGAAATTTGCATCTGTGGAAAGGCTTTGAAGATGTTGCAAAGCAAGGTTACCAAGCCGTGTCTGATTATTTTCACGGGTCAGATAGCCCGCGCGGACGAGAAACGCAAAACCCTCGGTCCGGGCGTTATTCGGAGCCTCACGCTGAGTCTCGATGTTGAGGTCACGATACTTCATGGGGACGAAGAGACCCCTCCTTGCGGAGGGGTACTGTACTGCTCATTTCTTTTTCAATATTTTGCGAGTTGTCCCGTCTGAAAAGGCTTCAGGGATGACGAGGGGCGTCGAGGCGATGGATTCGGCTTGCGCTGCCTCGGAGGGGGTGGTCTCTGGAGCCGGCTCCAGGTCCAACTCGACCGTCTCTTCCATGCGGATCTGCCCGCGCAGGAACGCGCCCTCCTCCGTTACGAATGCCGTCGTGACAACATCTCCCCACACCCGTCCTGAGGAACGGATTTCCAGCTTTTGGGTGGTGATATTACCGCGGACCGCACCGGCCACGATGACAGTATTGGCGCGCACGTTCTGGCAGGTGACTCGCCCGGTCTCACCGACCACGAGCATGCCCCGCAGGGCAATTTCACCTTCGAATGCCCCCTCGATCCGGACGCCGCCTGAGCCGTTGATCGAGCCATGCCAGATCACCCCGGAACCCAGCACGGAGGTGATCCTCTCTACCCCCTGTATAGGCTGCTGCGACTCGGTAGGAATCGAATTCCGTTTGAACATATACGACAATTGTACCGTAGAACGGGACCCGGGGTCCACAGGCGAGTCATTGCCGAGGTCCGCCGGGAAATAGCACAAAAAGAAACATGAGTGTGCTTTTCACATGTCTAGAGGTTTATATGCCTGCCTGTCTACGCCCCATCGCTTTTTGTCTCTTCTTTTGCGCTCATCTGTACACCCATAATATTGAAGCCGGAATCCACATACAGGACATCGCCGGTCACCCTGGCGGAAAGATCCGAAGCAAGGAAGACGGCCGCGTTGCCCACATCCTCGATGGTGATATTCTCCCGCATCGGAGACATATCGGCAAAATGCTTGTACATGTCGCGGAAGCCGCCCACGCCTGCGGCGGCCAGCGTCCGAATCGGACCGGCAGAAATGGCATTCACCCGGATCTTTTGCGGACCCAGATCGTAGGCGAGATAACGCGTGGAGGACTCCAGCGCGGCCTTGGCGACCCCCATGACGTTATAGTGAGGCGCAACTTTCACCGAGCCATAATAGGTAAGACTCATGACCGAGGCGCCGGGGTTCATAAGCGGCAGGAATGCCCTCGTGAGAGCAATGAAGGAGAAAACGCTGATATCCAGCGCGTTCTTGAAGCCCTCGCGCGAAGTGTTATAGAAGGGACCGGTCAGTTCCTCCCGCCCCGCAAAGGCAATCGAGTGCACGAGCACGTCGATCTTGCCGAAATGCCGGGCGGCTTTTTCCGCGACCGCGTTGATTTCTTCGTCTTTTGTCACGTCGCATTGCTCTACCCACTCGCAGCCTACGTTTTCCGCCAGCGGCCGGACCCGGCGCTCGAGCATTTCGCCTGCATAGCTGATTCCCAGGATAGCGCCCTCCCGATGAAATGCCTGGGTAATCCCCCAGGCGATGGACCGCTCGTTCGCCAGACCGAAAACCAGTGCGTTCTTGCCGTCAAGTAAACCCATTGCTCCTCCGAATTTTTTCTGCGTCGCACAGTGCTGCAGAGCGCCGGCTATGCAGGGATTGTCCAGCCTTTCACCAGAAATCGCCACGGCTTCGAGAGCCAGGGCTCCGGCGTATTATTTAAACCCACTCGAGGACCTTTCGTCACGAGTGAATTGGGGACTTTCACTCCTTCTTCGATCCACAAGCCACCGGTTGTCTCGGTGAGATCGAGGCCATTCTCATTCTTCGTGATACCCATCGCCTGGCAAAGCTTGCCCGGACCGAATGTATCTCGTCTCTTGCGGCGCTCCAGCATGACATTCACACCCTCGATAGGCTGGATGGCGCGAATCAACACGGCAGCCGGGAATCCCGCTCGCTCGGTGACAACGTTGAGCATCCAGTGATTGCCATAAGTGAAATAGACATAGGCATGCCCGGGCTCGCCGAACATCACTGACGTGCGCGGCGTCAGACCGGCTCTGGCATGGCAGGCTAAATCCTTTTGAGAGATGTAGGCTTCGGTCTCGGTGATCAACCCGACGAGCTGTTGACCATCAAGATTGCGAACCAGTCGCGCGCCGAGGAGCTGACGCGCCACGGTTAGCGTAGGGCGACTGTAGAATTCACGGGAAAGCGTAGTCATCACGGGGCTCACGGAGATGGACGAATCACCTGAAACGAGTATCACGCTTTAATGTCAGTCTCAATCCATTCGCGAGTTCAATGGAAGGGCGGTAGTTGAGCTTCTGGCTGGCAAGGCTGAGATCGGCGCACAGACGGGAAACACCTGCCGGTGTTTTGGGGTTATAGATCACTTCGGCGTTGCTGCCTGTAACGCTTTGGACAGCCCGAATGAGGTCTCGAATGCTTGTTTCCTCGCCCGACCCCACGTTGATGACCAGCCCATTCACATTCGGTGCTGTGGCTGCGGCGACCAGTGCACTGACTACATCGTCTACGTAAACGAAATCACGGGTCTGGTTGCCATCGCCATGCATGACAAGTGTCCCGCCTCGCAGTGCCTGCTTGAGATAATGCGGCACCACGGGGGGATGCGAGGCGGGAAGATGTTGTCCTGGCCCGTAGGCATTGAAAATCCGCAGGCTGACGGTTTCGATGCCCCATAATCCCCCGATCGTGCGGACGTAATATTCTGCTGCCAGTTTGGAAACCGCGTAGGGTGAACGCGGATTGGGAGTCATGGATTCGCGTAGTGGCTGCTCCCCCAGATCTCCATACACAGCGCCCGAAGACGCCAGCACTACGCGCCGCACGCCGACATCGCGCATCGCTTCCATGAGAGCCACAGTCCCGCCGACGTTGACATTGTTGTAATCGCGCGGGTAGGTGATTGATTCGGGCACCGAGACGCGCGCCGCCAGATGGTAAACAACGTCGACATCCTGCAGCAGGGTCCAGAGTTTGGGGCGGTCGTTCACATCGCCGCGCGTGAAATGGACATCGGGTCCGAGCGCCTGAGGATCGCCTGTGGAGAGGTCGTCCAGCGCGCGGATCTCGTGTCCCTCCCGGGCGAGCTGGTTGGCAAGCGAAGAGCCGAGGAATCCCGCGGCTCCGGTAATGAGGAAGTTCATACGTGGAGAGGATTATAGCACCAAGGAAATGACTCTCTCGTGACTCTCCTGCCTTAAAGGATACTCATCCCCATGGATTGACGTATCTGTAGTAATGTGTTATTATTCCTGCTGTAGGATAACAGTAAGTTCATGTTGGAAGTACAAATACCAGCAACTCACGGTTAGATCCGTGGGTTGTTTTATTTTGCCCTCCGATGGAACAAACAGAACACCTAAATATTACAAATTGCCAAAGGAGGCAAACACAATGTCTGAACGTATAACTGGTACGGTTAAGTGGTTCAATGGTGACAAAGGCTTCGGTTTTATCGAGCGCGAAGGTGGAAAGGACGTTTTCGTCCATTTCTCCGCCATTCAGGGCGACGGTTTCCGCAACCTGCAAGAAGGCCAGAAGGTCGAGTTCAATGTCGAACAAGGCCCAAAGGGTCCGCAGGCATCCAACGTCACAATGAGCAACTGAACGTAGCATAGACGAAGAAGAGCCTGACGTGAGAACGTCAGGCTCTTTTGATTCCGAAGATCATTGATATTGTGCGCTGGCTTCCTCAGCAAAAGGTCGCCCACTCTGCCGATAGATGCCTATCAATGCTTTTGCATCGAAAGGAACGCGATGGAATTCTACGCTGATTGAGCCATTCTTCATACTGAGTGTCGCATATTCTGCCCATGGGTCGGCAGAGAACTGGTCATTAGGCTGGTTATGGCGGTAGGCAAAGCCGATACTTCCAGGATTGAAAAAGAAGTAGTCCCCGTTTCGTCGAATCTGCTGGGAATGTGTATGCCCGCCTGTTAAGATACGATCCGCATCAGCGCCAAGAAATTTCTGAAACCCCGCTTCTGGCATCGCGGGCAGGATGACATCATCGAAGGAAGCGGGGGAACCGTGAAAACACAACAGCTCCAGATTATCTTCAAGAGGAATGGTGACGGTCGGCTGGAAACTCGAGATAAAGTTAATGTCGTCCTCGGTCAGCCGAGAGAGTGACCACTTCCGAATCTCTTCCATCTGCTTCAGGCGTTCTGGCGGAATCCCCTCATCGGCTGTCTCTTTGCCGGTCACCAGCCAGGCATCCGCGTTACCCATCACAACCGGGCAATTCCATCTCCGCAACCGCTGTACGACCTCTGCGGGCTGCGGTCCGCCCTGCACAGCATCGCCAAGACATACGATTTGATCGACTGCCTGTTTCTTCTGGATATCTGCTTCCACGGCGTCGAATGCCAGATCGTTTCCGTGGATGTCCGAGATGACGGCGACTCGCATGTTGTCCTTCTTTCTATTTCATGACTGTCATTGCATTGATACCGGTGATGTCAGGCAGAATGCGCTGCCACCCCAGGTTTGAAAGATGGGCAGTGAAGAGCTGACCGTTCGACAGGATGGCAAAGAGCTCATCCTCTGTCTGAAAGAATCTCTCCACCATGCCGCGCCGCCACGGGACGTTAAGTCCATCCGATGCTGGAGACCAGGTTCGTCCACCATCGTGTGATGCCTCGATGCGTCCATTGGAGTCCACGTAATCGGCGGGGCCTAAAATGATGTGTTCCGAATCGTTTGGATCTATCCAGGTGGCACGGCAGTAGCAGTCGTATAAAAGCCGCCAGGTCTTACCGCCATCATTCGAGCGGTAAAATCCCCCGCCTGTCGGCGCGTAGACAAGATCCGCGGAGGATCGGTGGACTTCAATCGAATGGACATCCGGGTAGACAAACGGCTCAGGCGGACCCTCGAAATCCGGATTTCCATCGCTGCCCCTGGCAAGCTGCCACGTTTCACCGTTGTTGTCGGAGACGAGCACGCCGCCGACTTCCACGGCAGCGTAGATGCGCGAGCCGTGGAAAGCGAAACCGCGCACGCAGCCGGCTTCCGGCGAATACGGGAGTGACCATCCGTATTTATCCCGCAGATTCGCCACCTCCGGGCAGAGGCGCCAGGAGTCACCACCGGTCCGGGAAATGAAAATACCGGCGGGCTCGGTGCCCGCAAGCACAAGATCGGAAACGTCAGGGTGGTGGGAGATCCAGCGGACGTGTCGAACCGTTAAGCCCCCCGTTTTTTCATCCCAGCTCTTCCCAGCGTCCGTGGAACGAAAGATGCCATCTTCCGTTCCGGCGAGAATTATCTCATTGTGCACGGTCACACTTGTAACGTTTTGATCGCTTAAGCCGCGAGTTAGTTCCTGCCAATCCATTTGATGGCGTTGAAAGATCGCAATGCCCTGTTCCGTTGCGAGAATGATCTGGTTCATGAGCCCTCACGTTCGAAAGGTATGCAAAAATTATAACGTTACAAAACAAAACCCGCTTCGAAAAGAAGCGGGCCATTACTTACGGATCTTCTATCAGGCGTATCATTCTGCGAATACGGTGCTCAAATGAGTAAGGAACCAATCTCGGGCGAGCTGGGCGGCGTATTCTAGCGTTCCAGGTTCTTCGAAAAGGTGGGATGCTCCGGGAACGACGGTCAACTTTTTAAGTCCACCCGGCTGCATCTGGGCAAGCGCCTGCTCATTCAAATCCACGACAACATCATCGTTTCCGCCCACGATCAGTAATGTTGGCGCCTCCACCTGTGGCAATGCCCGGCCTGCCAGGTCTGGACGCCCGCCGCGCGAGACGACTGCATCCACGCGGTCGGGCAGCTCTGCGGCAGCCATCAGTGCCGCCGCTGCTCCCGTGCTGGAGCCAAACAAGCCCTTTTTCAGACCATAGACATAGGGCTGCAGATCAAGCCATTCGAGCACCCCCGCAGTCCGCCTGGCGAGCAAGTCTATGTCGAAGCGCAGATAACGGGTCTGCATGTCGCTTTCTTCTTCATAGGGCGTGAGCAGGTCAAAGAGCAAGGTCGCCAGACCGCCTTCCTGCAACGTCTGGGCGACATACTGGTTGCGCGGGCTATGCCGGCTGCTGCCGCTGCCATGGACAAAAACAACAAATCCCCTGACGTCATCCGGTATGCTCACAATCCCCTCGAGTCGAACCCCGGTGCTTAGAATTTGTACATAACGATTTTCAGTCATTGTCTTATTCATGATACCTCATAAAGGCAAACACTTATTCACGGAGTAACTGCTGCTTCGATTCTTCCAGCAACGCCTGCACTTCGTCATCCGTCGTCTGGCTAAAATCCTCGTACCAGCGACCCACGCCCTGGAAGGGCTCCGGGGTCATGGCGCAAACGATCTCATCCACTTCATGCCGGAACGCCTCGCAGATTTCCGCGGCGGCGGCGGGTACAGCAATCACGATGCGGGCAGGGTGTTGAGCCCGTAGTCCTTTTACGGCAGCCCGCATACTTGCGCCCGTTGCCAGACCATCATCAATCAAAATAACCGTCCGGTCGCGAACATCCGGGCGGGGACGATCACCCCGATAGCTCTGCTCACGGCGTTTCAGCTCTTCCAGCTCCTTCCTGGAGACAAAGCGAATGACTTCTTCCGGGATGTTGAGCATACGAATAACATCTTCGTTTAAAACGCGTACCTCGCCCGTTGCAATGGCACCGATCGCCAGTTCCTCTCTACCCGGCAATCCCAGCTTGCGGACAATAAAGATATCCATGGGGACGTTTAGCCGGCGACAGACTTCATAAGCGACAGGCACCCCGCCGCGCGGCAACGCCAGCACCAGCACGTCCGGACGGCCGGCGTAATGCGTCAGCTTCTCGGCCAATTTCTTGCCAGCGTCCCTACGATTGTGAAATCGAATCATCCTTATTGCTTTCATCTGGATGCTCAGAACGTCTGCTGTATGGTGAATCGTCACTCTGAAGATGAATTTTGGAGCGGCTGCGGGTTAGAGCAGGGTTCATGCATCCTGAAGACACTATAATACCTTTCCAGCCGGCGTGGAATGAGGAATGTCCCCGCGGGAGTAGGGTTTTTCCTGACACGAACTAGATTCAAGATCCCCTCTTCCAAATGCAGGTTTTCTGCTGGACTTATGGAAAGTCAGGGACGCCAGTGCCGGGGGGATAGATCAGGTACACCGTGCCACCCGATGCCCGGAGCCAGAGCGGCTCGAATTCCGTCCGCAGATAAGTGCGCTGCACACCCTCGTCGGTAGGTGCAGCCGAATCGTTCACGATCGGATTGCCGGCTGAGTCGAAGCCAACGACCACCATTAAGTGACCATCGCTGCCTTCCACATCTGCACCGCTCAATTCGCCTTTGTCCCAGGCAATCGAAGTAATGACTGGCAAGCCGGCTGCAACAAATTCCTCGACTGCTTCGAGGCTGGTCAGGCGGGCGACGTAACCCTCATAGCCCAACGCCCCAGCCAGAGCTGTGTTGAAGGGCCAATTGCCGTGACCGCCAAAGATCCAGTCGAAAACGCCGTCGACAAAACTACGGACGCGCGGCTCTCGGGGACCGATATAGCCATCCCAGTACGAAAGGACCATAGCCAGCGATGTGGGACTGCACCAGACGTTGCCGCCATTCGGGTAGACCATCTGCGAGCACTGTAGGACGTTCAGGAATGTATTCCAGCGGCTCTGATCACCCCGGGAAACAGGCACGGACGCGGGCTTAGCCGTGGAATACGCAACAGAGATATTCTGGACAACCGGAATCGCAGAGCCATCCGCACTGAACAGGCGCAGCCTGAGCTGGAATGCGTCCGTGGTCTCCTCTTGGTTGGTAGAGACGAACGTATCCACTGCAACGAAGCCGTCGGCATCACCCTGGTGTTTTACAGAGTGCCGCCTGATCGTCGAATCATCCGAGGCCCAGATGCCCAGCACATACCACTTGCTCCAGCGAGAGCGGTATCGGGCACGGAACTGAACCTCCAGCCAGGAGCCCCCGGGCGTGAGAGCATTCCAGGAGGCGATCGCTTCCCTGTAATGCAATGCTGTTTTTATCTCGGGGCTGATGGCTTCCCCTAAGAAGAATGTCCCCCCATTATAGTAATTTCCACCGTGATAAGCCCCCTCTGGATAGGGATCGGACTCTGCTCTTGCCATTGCACGGTCCAATTCCAGTGCGCCCCTGGAGGTAACGCTAAGACCCTTCAGCGCCCAGCTCGCGAATCCATTCTCGGCCGCACGCCAGAGGACAAAGCCTGTCTGGTATGCGGCTTCCGTGTTCGCTTTCTCAGGAGATGACGAGCCAGCGGTCAGAAACGACTCTTCCTTCATCGATGGCACTCCAGTCTCAGGAATTTCCGTGTGAGGCGTTTTTATGATGCTAGCGAGAGCCTATCTCTTCCGTCTTGGCGCCAGGCGATTGTGCCCGTAGCTGGAGGGGGTGGGACGAGGGCGTGGAGGACGGACCCCTTCTCGCCGCTCGGAGCCATGCGTTGGCGGCGCAGGGACTGTATAGTCAAAGTCGGGGAGAGTCTCCCGTCTCAGGGATCCCATGATGCGCTCCAGAGTCCGGATCATATCGTTATCTTCCGGGGTGACCAGGGTGAAGGCATCGCCGGTCCGCTGGGCGCGCCCGGTGCGGCCGATGCGGTGGATATACGCGTCGGCGGTGTCCGGCATATCGTAGTTGATCACATGCGATATGCTTTCCACGTCGAGCCCGCGAGCGGCAATGTCGGTGGCGACCATGATCTGGAAGTGACCGGTCTTGAAGCCACGCAGCGCCTGCTCACGCTGTCCCTGTGTGCGGTTGCTGTGCAGGCTCGTGACCCGGAATCCGGCGTGCGCGATCTGACGGGCGAGCTTTTCGGCCCGATGCTTGGTACGGGTAAAGACCAGCACCGACTCGGTGGCGGTCTGCTTGAGCAGCCTGATGAGTAATGCGGACTTTAGGTGTGAGGGAACCGGGTAAAGGGCGTGGGTCACCGTGTGAGCGGGACGGCTAAGCCCCATGGAAATGCGTTGCGGGTCTCGCAGCGAATGTGCCGCAAGCTGTTCCACCTCGGGTGGAAAGGTGGCTGAAAACAGCATGGTTTGCCGCTGAGTGGGGACCGCCTTGATAATGCGGCGCACATCCGGGAGAAAGCCCATGTCGAACATGCGGTCGGCTTCGTCTAAAACCAGGATCTCGATCTTCTCCAGCTTTGCATAGCGCTGCTGTAGAAGATCGAGCAGGCGACCCGGTGTCGCCACCAGGATATCCACGCCTTCCCGCAACGCCTTGATCTGGCGATTGGCTCCGACGCCGCCATAAATCGTCGTGCTTTTCAGCCTGGTTCCCACCGCCAGTGCTCGCGCGACCTGATGGATCTGCTCGGCGAGCTCGCGGGTCGGCGTGACGATCAGGGCGCGCGGCATGCCGCGAGGCCCATCAAGCAGTTTGTTGAGAATAGGCAGGATGAAGGCTGCGGTTTTTCCCGTGCCTGTCTGGGCGGTCCCAATAATGTCCCGTCCGCGCAGGGCGGCGGGGATGGCTGCCTGTTGGATCGGTGTGGCGGTTTCGTAGCCCGCCTGCTTGATTCCCTGCATGAGGCGGGAATCCAAATCGAATTGTTCGAAGTTCAAAACGTTTCCTTGTCTTCAGAGTCTTGGGATGTTTTGGGGAGTTGAGGAAGTGCTCAAACGCAAAAACAGCGGTGGACTGCTGATGTGTGATTTATGTGAAGAGATTATACCCTACAGATGAAGTCAACCCTGCTCTGGACCCCCCACTAAATCCAGGAAAAAGCTGCCCGCAGATTTGCTCCCCTGTCGCGATACACTGTTCGCGCCAGCGTGAGCGTACCTCCAGGGACTTCTGTGTTCCCGTTCCCTACGTGTGCCCTGATAAAAGATTACAGGATCGAGAGAGGTTATCTCGCGCCGACCCTCTGGGACGTGACCGCACGAGTGTCCATGCCCGCGGCCGCGCGATGGTTGAATCCCTGCCAGATCTCCTGTGGATAGACAACTGCGTTGGTCCCGGGGAGTTGTTCCATGGAAAGTCCGGTGTTCAGGTTAATTCCGATTTGCTGGTACGCTTTGTAGGCGAGCTGACTGCAATAGAAGGCCGCTTCTGTCTCCGCATTCAAAAAATTCAGGTTATAGGGTTTCCCCACCTGCGCCAGACAGTAGGCTGCAACGACCCGCCGCATCTCTTGCTCTTCCTGTTCCGAAGCACCCAGCGCCTCGATGGGCGAGCTAACCCCATAGAAGGTATCGAATAAGTGTCCACGGCGGCGCGCCATACGTTCCGTGTTCCATTCGCCATTGAAGATCGTAAACTTGATCACGCCGTGCGCTCCGGCTTCGATACATCTGCCGTTTGGACCGATATACATAGCGACATGGTCTACGTCTCCGGGGACCAGCCGGCCGACCAGGCGCCAGAACTCGCCTGGCAGGATGTCCGGCTTGCCATTCATGGTGCAAATGATGTCGCCCGTTTGCAGGGGAATGCCTTCGATCTGGTACGTGTAAACCATACTCGCTCCGTATTCATTCTACGGCGAACTCCGCGAATCGTTTCAGGCGAATTCCTGTTCTCGATCGGGATCAACCCTGCTTACGGACCAGATAATCTACTTGATGCGCAATATAGACGAGATCCCCGCGCTCGATCTGCTCGTGTCTGGTGGCAAGCCAGTTTTCAAAGGTTGGACCCTTGAGCTCGTCAAAGCCCTTGAGTGAGTTTTCGAAGAAGCTTAACACATGCTGCAAAAAGTACTTTTCGTCGGCAGGATACTGGCCCCTATTGGCATGCACGATCCAATCGGATCCTCCGGCCGCCAGGATTTCGACGTCTAAGGCATGGAGATAATGGAACAGTCTTCTACCCGCGTGGCTGTCCCCGCCGCTCGGTCGTCTATCCATACTGACGTGATAGAGCGATTCGATTTGTTGGTCGAATGCACAATCGATCTCTGGCAGGAGCGTGGAGACCCCATCGAAGTTGATGGTCAGCCAGGCAAGATTTCGGGTGAGGAGCAGCAATTTATCCAGTGACTCGGGCATGGGCAGGAGATCCAGAAAGGCATGCGCGATCAGGATGTCGGCAGGGCTCTCATTTCGGCGGATGAAGTCGAAGACATCCCCGGGCTCCAGCCGGATGTCTACATCGTGCCTGTCCCCTGTCAGCCGCAGCCGGTTTGTCTTGATGCTTTCGACCTCCAGGCCTGCCTCCGCTGCCCATTGCGGAAGCCACTCCCGTGCGTAGGCGATGTTCGCATCTGAGTCATCCACCAGCAGGTATTCACCCGTACAGAAGAGATCCCATTCCACCAGGCGCTTGAGCATTGTGCCGATCCCTGCGCCAACTTCGATGATCCTCACCGGCTCGGGCGGTAGATGGGTCCGCAGTGCCTGGACTACGTCCTTGTTCAGGGCGCGGTCGTCGACAGTCTGTTTGGAGAGCAGGTAGCGGGGGAATGAGTAGTCCATGTCGGCCTTTCTGTGGATCAGTTGCTCCGATAATAGCGCGGAATTCAGGAAAAATCGCGAATCATCATGGAAAGAAAATCACGGATCCTGCCGGCTGTTTCCTTCCAGGAAGGTTGGCGCCGATACCTCTGGCGCGCATTGAGAGAGAGGCGAATTAACAGCTCGCGATCCTCCGCCAGGGATTTCAGATAAGCGGCCAGAGACTCCACATCGTTGGGGGCGATCAGATAGCCTGTCTGTCCGTGCTCGATGATCTCACTAGCCGCTCCCGCGGTCGTCCCGATCGCCGGAAGACCGAAGCACATACCTTCCAGGTAAACGATTCCGAACCCCTCATAGCTGGAAGGGACAACAAGTACATGGGCGCGTTCGAGCGTTTCTATCAGATATTCCTGGTCCCGGAGACCATGAAGAAAGATGAGAGAGGAAAGACGATCCTGTTCGATACGCTTCTTGACCTGGTGTACATAGGCGGTCCCGGCATTTAATCCACCCACCACATCGACGAGGACGGGTATATGCAGGTGTTTGACTGATTCCAGGAGAGTGTGTAATCCCTTTCGGTAGATCACGTTTCCAAGAAACAGGATCCGGAACGGTTCCGTGTGTGCCCGGCTCCTGATCGTTTCTTCCGAGACGGGTTCGCCAAACCGGTCGGTAGGCGGAAAGGCGATCATGCCTGGTTTCGGTTTTTCCAGTAAGCTGATGACAACACGCTGTGTGGTCTTTGAATTGAAGATGAAACCATCCACCGACTTCAGGTATTTCTGCTCCACGACTCGATAAAAGGCATTCTGCCAGTCCGGCCTTAGTTCCGAGCAGCGCAGGTGATGGACAAGGGAGATGATCGGATAGGGATGCTCGCCTCGGTTGGCCAGGATCAAGGAGGGATGGTTGAGCTCATCCTGAATCAAGACATCAAAGCGCCGGGAATCCGGCAGTCTGAACGAGAAGTTATCCATCAAGTGTGCCGCATAGCTTCGCCAGGGGAGAGAAATGATTTCGACCGTGTCTCCCTGCAAGCGCAGGTATTCAACCAGCTTTCTGTCGTATAAATATCCGCCGCTCGGGGTATCGAGAGAGCCATAAATCACCAGGCCAATGTTCATGCTGTCGAAAGCTCAAAAGCCGCTAGCGTTTCAGCTCGTAAGATGCCCAGGCTGAAGCATTCTCCCACAGCACGATCCGTATGGTTGAGATGTTTTCCGCTTTGATGCGCTCACTGAGGGACGTCGCCAGGATGCGCGCGAAATGCTCGATGGATGGATTCAGGCCGGCAAACTCCAGCCTGTCGTTCAGCATTTGCTCTTTGTAGTAGCTCACGATCTCGTCGAGCTGCTTTTCCACATCCACGATATCCACCAGGTAGCCATGCCGGTCAAGCTCCCGGCCCTCCAACTGCAGCTCAAGGACGTAATGATGGGAGTTCGGATCGTTTTCCGGTCCCCAGTCCCCGCCGATCAGGAAGTGCCGTGCGATAAAATCGCGTCTTACTGCGAGTGTATACATTAAGTTGCTCCGGTTTAAGGTGGGATGTCTCAGGCGCCGACTTTGCGAAGGATTATGGAAAGCTATCCTGTTTTCAATAATCCTTGCCAGACTCCCGAGGTCTGACAGGGCGCATAATGAGTCTCTCGTTTTCACGGGTGATAGGCATGGCAAAATCGAATCTGTCTATCTGCGTGCAATAATCCAGGTCAGATCGCGGGAATGCCTTCTGGTCAGGATCCAGATGCTGGAAGGCGTCCCTGGAGCTATAGACCCGTTGCACGAACGGCGCGATATCCGGCTTGTGACCCTTCAGCAGTGCTTCGAGGTACTCCGCACAGGCAATATCCTCCTCGTTGTTTAGGATGCCGGTGATCACAAATGTGATCTCTCCCGGCTGATGTCTGGAGACATAATCTACTGTAGCCTTTGCAACCACAAAACTGGCGGCAACCAGGCTCTCTGCCTTTCTGGAGCGAACGACCCCTTGCGTCCCGGCGCCAGTTCGCTGAATTAGAGTCAGTCCGCTTAGATCGTGCTGGATGAGATGCGTGGGAGAGTTGCCGAAATCAAAACCTTCCGGTGCAAGTCCACCTACCTCGCCCATCGCCTTTGACCCCGGGAGCTGCGCCCGGAGCGCCAGGGCTTCCTCGACAGTGCTGACGAGCATGATCTCTTTTGCACCGCAGGCGAACGCGTAGGCAGCCGTTGAAAAGGCGCGCAGCACATCGATTACGATCACCACCCCGGTCGCCTCGTGACAAGTCTCTAAGGAAGAGTAGTGGAATTTCAAAACTGGATTCCAATCAGCGCGCGCCGATTACATACGTCCCTGCAAGAAGATCATATAACGTCTGGTGTCGCCTGGTCGCAAGCAGGCTGACGAGATTCACTCCAATCAATCCATAAACCAGAAGAAATCCATAGTTGATCCAGACGGAAGTTGCTTCGGGTGCAAATGAGATCTGCCAGATGAGAGTGTGCGAGAGTTCCCATGGAATGAATTTCAGGGTCGTACGCACAAGGGCTCTCCCGAAGCGAATGCGGTCTCCGGCGCGGTCTGTGACTCTCAGGTTTAGCCGGTGCTTTCCCCACGTCGCCTGTTGTGGGGACGATTCGGATATCGCAAAGTACAGCGCCACCGGTATTGTCACCAGCAAGAAGGCAACGAGCTGTGCCCGGGTTCGATCGCCAAACAACCATTCGTTAATATCGAAGAGCAAGTTGAGAGTCATTAGTAATACGGTGATCCCGAGCAAGTAACCGAGAATAAGCAAGTAATCCAGAGCAAACGCCCCTGTCCGTCTCCAGAATCCAGCATAATCTTTCACACGTAGCCCTTATGCATAGGAAAGAAGGATTTGAATCGTCTCCTGGGGTTTCTCATTCAGCAATTGATAAACCTCTGCTGCCTGGTCGAGGGGAAAGCGATGTGTAATCCATTTTTCGGGATTCACCCGCCCAAGAGCCCGCCAGGCGACATCAAAGCGGCGCTCCTTGTCCCAGCGGCCGGAAAGCTCTGGCGCGATCGTGCTCACCTGTGATGAGATCAATTTGATGCGTGAGCGGTGGAATGCTCCGCCAAGATCGATCTCCGCGCTCTTTTTTCCATACCAGGAGCCGATGACGATCCGTCCGGAGAATGCGGTCAGCTCAATGGCATCATTCAGGGCAGCCGGATTTCCACTCAGTTCAAAGGTCAGGTCCGCCTGACCGTGAAGACGGTCCCGGGTGTCCGCGTGAAATCTCGGCGCTTCTGAATTAAGGCATAGGCCAGGGGGTACCGGCGAAGAGTTTCGGCGGCGCTCAAAGCAGTCCACAGTGACCAGCGCCTCGAGTGGAAATTCTTTGAGGAGCGAGGCAGTCAACAGACCGATCACACCCTGTCCGAGCACAAGCACGCGTTCACCATAGATGGGCGCCGAATCCTGCACCAGATTAACAGCCGTCTCCATATTGGGCAAGAAGGAGGCGCATTCATGGGAGAGGCTTTCTGGAACCGGGAGCAATGATTCAGGCTTGCAGATAAAATGCGAGGTATGCGGCTGGAATGCAAACACGGAACGGTCCAGCCATTCCGGGTCCGTCCTGGCACCCACCTCCCGCACGGTTCCCACACAGGCATACCCGTAAGCAAGCGGGTACTTGAAGCCCCCCCGCAGAGAAGAGATCAGCGGGTCTGCTTCCAGCTCTTGCGGGAACTGCCCCTGATAGATGAGCATTTCGGTCCCGGCGCTGATCGCCGAGCAGGTGGTCTCCACGAGAACCTCATCCGCGCCGGGAGCAGGAAGGAATTCCTCGCGGACTTCCACCTGACGCGGCGCGGTGAAGTACAAAGTCTTGCGGTTCACACCCCCATTTTACCTTGGGTTATCCCAGGACCTGATGCTCTCTACGTCTAGCGACTGAACTGGTTTTTGGCTGTCACTTGCTGGGGCTTCGATCGGTCGGCAAAGAGAAATACGAGCAGAAGTACTTCGGCAGCTTTTGCATAATAGCCGGTGGCGCTGGACGTGCCTGCCACAAAGTTCTTGTCGCCCATGATTACCCACAGGATTATGGTGAGAGCTGTGTAGCCGACAAATACCCACCAGATCAGATTGCGTCTCTCCTGCAGGAAGGGGATCGGCAGGAAATATGCGGCCAGGAGGGCGAGATACCCAAGTCCATTCAGCGTGAACATAATATCCGGGAACAGGATGATATGCAGCACCGCTGTGGCGAGTGCGAAGAGGATGATGCCGTAATGCTTACCTGTTAGTTTCATTTTCAACTCCTTTTCCTTTTCTGTAAGTTTTACAGCAGGCTGGCGTCTTTTACCGCCTGCTTTCTTCTTGCTTTTCCTGCGAAAAGTAATCCTACGACCCCGTTCAAAATATCCCGTCCGCGCATGATCAAACTGATGCTGATCCCCAGCGCGGGCGCATAACCCATGGCTTGTAGAGCGAACACCTGGCTGGCTTCCAGCGCACCCAGACCGCCAGGCAGTGGCATCAGGAACGCGACCAGCGCCGCGGTCAGAGCTGCCAGCGTTTGTTCGAAGGAAAGGCTTGTATTCAAATACGAGGCGATCAGAAAATATTCCAGCGCCATGCCTGCCCAGGCGGCAAAGGAAAACATCAGCGCGATCAATAAGGAGCCTGGCCGGCGGCGGGTGAATGCAGCTGCCATCCGTTCAGAGACGATGATCAGGCGCGCCCAGCGCGGCGTTCCGATCAAGCCCGTCGCGGTATTCAGTAAGCTGGAAATCGGATACCGGCCCCGGTACAGCAGGGCCAGATGTATAACCGGCCATAGCAGGACGGCTACCATGGGGATCAAGCTTGCCGAGATCTGCGGACTGGGCCGTGCGAACAGACCCACGTGCAGGGCCGCGATTAGCCCGACCGCGATCAAAACAAAGTTGGCGAGAAATTCGAGTAATTTATCCACGATGACGGCTGCGGTCGCGCCGGCAATCGAAATGCCATGGTAGCGTTGCAGGTAAATGACCTGCAGCGGTTCTCCGCCCACCTGCGGTCCCGGTGTAAAGTAACTTAACCCGAAAACGGCGAGACGGTAACGGATCATCGGCAAAAAGGGCATGCCTGGATTCTCCGCCCGTACGATCACCCACCAGCGGGCGGTCATGGCAGCAATCACCAGCGCGTTCAGCAAAAAGAGGATTCCAAGCTGATACAGCTGGAGCTGTCCGAGCGCAGCCGCGATCTCGCGCAGCGGCGCGTTACGCAGCGCGAGATAGAGCAGGGCGGCAAGGATAGTATAGAGCAGAAGGAGCCGCATGAACCGGAGAAATGCCGGGCTTCCCCATTCCGTTGACGTGGCGGCCGCTCCCGGACCGATGGGCAAGGGAGCCTTCTGTGCTCCTGGCGAGGGCGGAGGCGGGCTGGGTTTCATAACAGGCGCTCTCCCTCACAAGGTGGATTCTTGATCAGATTTTGCATCTCCTCCAGCACCGCCCGGTGGATGACCTTTGTCTCCGTGGTGCCCAGGACTTGCGTAAAGATCGGATTCCCAATCTGCACCCGGACATGGACATCCTTCTTCTTAAACATCACATGGGCAAGCAGCTGGAGCCCTGCGACAAACTTTTCGCGTTCTGCCCGCGCCCGCTTGAGGTACGTGAGCGGGTTGCGCGCCGTCTTCTTGCGGATCACTCCGCGCACGAGGACAGGCAACACCGCCGTCGCGGGAGCCATCCGAACAAAAATCCCGGCACTGTCCGTCCAGGTTTGGAGGGACTGGACCGCGCCGGGATGAAGATCGGGGTCAGGCTCGATGCTCCCGGCGGGGAAAGTAAGCGCTGCGCCCCCGCTTCGCAAGTGAGAGCTGATTCCCCGGATCAGCTTGAAGCGGGAGTCGGCATCGCCTGTGACGTAGGCGAGCTGTTTGCTCATATTTGGCAATGCTTCCAGAAAGGGCCGGTTGAGAGCGATGATCTTGAGATCGGTCCGGTTGAGCGCAATGAAGAGCGATAGCGTGTCCGCCATGCCTGGATGATTGGCCAGGGCCAGAAAGGGACCGGTCGGAATTCGCTCTTGCCCGAAGATGTAGATATCGTCCACAAATTGCCGGACGGAGCGACGGGAGGCCTCGACCAGGCCATAAGCCGGGATGGCGGAATCGAACTCGACCATCTGGTGGGCAAACGCCTGAGGGGGAGAGAGAAAGGCGCGACGCAGGAGCCTTGCAAGGAGGGGATGGTCCTGCCATCCGAAAGAGGCAACAAGATCATCCAGGTTGATCTGGGTGAGCCTGTCGAGATTGGATGTCATCATTCCGGCTCCATCGAAAAGTGGAGAGGATAACCCTCCAAGCCCGCTGCAAAATGCGCCCGGTTGACGCGTTTTTCTGCTTCCGATCTGGGCAGAGTCTGCACGTATGCCAGGCCGGTGATGTGCGCGATCAACATGACCTCGTATGCCTTGGGGTTGGATAGATAGAAGATTGTTTTCAACACGTGTACCACAAAGTCCATGGGGGTGACATCATCGTTATGGATGAGGACTCGATAGAGCGGCTCCAGCTCGGTTTCCTCTTCCTGATCTTCGATGATCTCAATCTCAGGTAAGGTCTTTACACTCATGAATATATACGGAAAACCTGCGCCCGTTGGATGTATGCGCGTCCTCCGCCAATAACCCGAATTAATAGAGCCTGTTCAGCGCTTCGAATTCCTGCTCTGTCAATTCGATCTCTGCCGCTTCAAAATTCTCCCGGATGTGCTGCGGGTTAAGCGACATGGGGATTGTGATGACTCGCGGTTGAGCAACCAGCCATGCCAGTGCGATCTGGAACGGCGTAGCCGAATGGGCGTCTGCAATTTCCTGTAAGGTGGGATTGGCAGGCAGGTTGCGGAATTTGACCGGGGAATAGGCCGTCAGCAAAATATCGTTCTCCTGGCAATAGGCGAGCACCCCGTTTTCCACATATGACCGGTCGGGCAGCCGGTAGGGGACCTGGTTCGTGAGCAGCGGCGTTTCCGATAAAGATTGCGACTGCTTCAGTAGCTTCAGGTTGAAGTTGCTGACTCCGAGATGGCGGATTCGGCCATCTCTCACCAGCCTGTTCAGCGCCCGGAAAGTATCCTCCAGTTTCATGCCGAGGCGCGGCCAGTGGATGAGATAGAGATCTACGTATTCCATTTGCAGGCGACGCAGACTGTTCTCACAGGAGCGCAGTACCTGCTCGTATTCCAGGTGCCCCGGGTCTACCTTGGTCGTGATAAACAGGCTCTCGCGCTCAGTCTGAGTCTCCCGGATGACGCGCCCCAGCAGCTCCTCCGAATGCCCGCCGGCATAGACCTCCGCACTATCGAAGTGTGTATAGCCTACCTCGAGTGCGGTCTGTAATGCTTGCATCGAAGCTGGCTCACGTTCCGGGTCCGGATAGGAGTCGCCTCCAATCCTCCAGGTTCCGAAGCCTATTTTGGGGACAGAAACCCCGTGGACAGTTTCATATTTCATGCCGATCTACTCTCCTCCATGGTTAAGCGCTTGTGCGCATCCTTTGATGAAGCGGTATACGCTTATGTTTCCCATTCGACGCCAGCCTGGCTGGTTTCGGGCTCGGCTTCAGATAAAAGCCTTTCCACAGCGTCGATCTCTTCTTTTTCGCCCACCAATCCGATCCGGTCGCCCGCCTGAAATCGGGTCATGGACTTGGGATTCGCCATGAGCTCGCCTTCGCGCAGAAGCGCAATTACCGATGCGCCGGTGCGCGCCCGCAGGTTGGCATCCGCCAGGGTGCTGCCGATCAACGGACTGGTCTCCGGTAGACGGAACCACTTGATGTCGATGCTGTTCACTGCATCTAGAAGCTCGTGCAGCAGCCGGTGCTCCTCCTCGGTGTTCAGGTTTGGATCGTAATGGTCGCGGCGGACGGCATCGGTGTAGCGATAGATCTCCTGCAGCGGGTAACCCAGCTGTAAGAGCGTGTGACGGACGATTTCCAGCCCGCCTTCCAGTTCGGGGTGGATGACATCCTGCGCGCCCAGCTGGGCGAGGCGCCTGGTCCCATCTTCGCTTATGGCGCGAGCGATGATAGGCAAATCGGGCGCCATGTCGCGCGCCGCGGTCACCATCAACGCGCTGGCGTCTTCATCGGGTCCCGCAACGACCAGCGCACGGGCCCGGGCCAGGCCGGCATGCGTGAGCACTTCAGAATTGGCTGCATCTCCATAGAGAACGGGGAGACCACGGCGGTTGAGTTCTTCTGCCCGTTCAGCATCTGCCTCTACGATTAACTGGGGAATTCCCACCTGATTGAGCAGGGTCACGATCTGACGTCCCACGCGTCCAAAGCCGACAATGACCACATGTCCCTCCAGCGATTCCACAAGCTGAGGCAACGGCGGACCCTGCCGGTCCAGCCACTTCCAGATCCCCGGGTATTTTTTCAGGCGCTCCTCCACCGGCCGGATCAGGCGAAACATTAACGGATTGAACATGATAGATATGAGTGAGCCGGCCAGGATCAGTGAATACTGGCTCTGCTCAAGTAATCCCAGGGACACACCGGCTTGACCCACGATAAAGGAGAACTCACCGATCTGGCTCAGGCTCGCGGCCGCTACAAGCGTGGTACGCGCCGGCCAGGGAAAGATAAGCCCCATGATAATCGTAGTCAGCGGTTTCCCGATCATGATCAGGGCCGTCAAAGTCAGCACAGAACCAATATTGTTGTACAAATAGACCGGGTTGACCAGCATGCCGATCGAGACAAAGAATAGCACCGCAAAGGATTCGCGAAAGGGGAGGATGTCTGCGCCGACCTGGTGGCTGAGCGGCGACTCGCTGACCACTACGCCTGCCACGAATGCCCCGAGCGCCAGCGAAATACCGAACAGCTGCGCCGCGCCCAGAGCAACACCGAGCGCAATTGCCAAAATCGCCAGGATAAACAATTCGCGGGATCGAGTATGTGCGATGCGCATCAAGATCCAGGGGATCAGTCTCGTTCCGGCGAACAGTGCAAGGATCACAAACCCGGCGGCTTTCAGGAGGGTCAAGCCAAGCCCTGCCCAGTCAAACCCGTTAGTGGTGTTGGACAGGGTCGGCATCAAGACGAGGATGAGCACCGTGGCAATGTCCTCCAGCACCAGCCAGCCGACAGCCGCCTGACCATGGGGCGTGTTCAGCAAACCGTTATCCATCAAACCGCGCAAAAGGACAACCGTGCTCGCGATGGAGATCGCAAACCCAAGGATGATGCCTGCCGGGACTGACCAACCCCAGAATCGGCTGATGAAAAAGCCCAGCAGCGTGGCAGAGATGATCTGACCCGTTGCGCCAGGAATAGCAATCGAGCGAACCCTCCATAGATCCTTCAGGGAAAAATGTAGCCCCACCCCAAACATAAGAAAGATAACCCCAAGCTCCGCCAGTTGGGCGATTGTCTCCGTATCTCCTACGAAACCCGGCGTGAAAGGTCCAATTACGATCCCCGCCAGTAAATATCCTGCAATGGTTGGCAAGCCCATACGCCGGGCAAGAACTCCCCCCAGAAAAGCCACGACCAGTGCCATCGCGATATTGATCAATAACGTTACTTCATGCATCGTCTCTCCAAAATATTTAAGTTGTCTCTCAACCCAAAAGCTGTCCAATTTTACCGAAAGAAAAAGTTCCCTCCCTTTCAGATTATTTCATGAACAGATCTTTTTCAGAGGTCTTGCAGGGGGGAAGCCGGGATGAAGGGTTCGGCTTGCAATGGACTCTGCACCGATACAGATAGCAGGCTCTCTGCAGTCTCGATTTCCTCCGTGTCCCCGATCAGCCCGATCCGATCGCCCGCCTGAAAAACCGTTATGGATTTGGGATTCGCCATCAGTCGTCCCTCGCGCAGAATGGCAACGATCGAGGCGCCCGTCTGTGCCCGCAAGTTTGCCCCGGCAATCGACTTGCCCAGGAGCAGACTGTTCTCCGGGAGACGGAACCATTTGATCTCGATGCTGTTGGCAGCATCAATAAGCTCATGCAGGAGGCGGTGCTCCTCTTCTGTGTTGATGCCCATATCGTAGTGGTCGCGACGGACCGCATCGGTATAACGATAAATCTCCTGCAAGGGAAAGCCCAATTGCAGCAGCGTGTGACGCACGATTTCCAGCCCGCCTTCCAGCTCCGGATGGATCACATCTTGCGCTCCCAGCTGCGTGAGATGTCTTGTGCCATCCACGCTGGTGGCGCGAGCGATAATCGGGAGGTTCGGCGCGATATCGCGGGCGGCAGTGACGACCAGTGCGCTGGCGTCTTCATCTGGACCCGCGACGACAAGTGCTCGCGCTGTGGTCAGGCCCGCGTGGTTGAGCACTTCCGAATTTGCTGCATCTCCATACAGGGTTGGAATACCGTTTCGGTCCAGCTCCTCTACGCGCTGGGAGTCGGCTTCCACGACAAGATGGGGGATTTCCATCTCTCCAAGCAGGCTGACAATGTGGCGGCCCACGCGTCCATAACCAACAATTACCACCTGACCTTCCATGGTTTTCCTGATTTCAGGCACGGACGGCCTGTGTCGATCCAGCAGCTTCCAGACCCCGGGGAATTTCTGCATCCATCTTTCGACTGTGTTGACGATTGGCACCATCGGCGTATTCAGGATAATGGACAGCAGCGCGCCTGCCAGAATAAGCGAATACTGGTCTTCGTTCAGCAAGCCGAGAAGCATGCTTTCCTGCCCCAGAATAAAGGAAAACTCGCCGATCTGTCCGAGGCTGGCTGCCAGGATCAGGGTTGTCCGAGCAGGCCACGGAAACACGAAGCCGAACAGCACGGTGATGAGGGATTTGCCAATCACGATCAAGCCTGTCAACGCCAGCACAGGCCCGATATTTTGATAGAGATAAATGGGATTTACAAGCATGCCGATCGAGACGAAGAATAGCACGGCAAAGGATTCACGAAAGGGCAGGATGTCCGCACCGACCTGGTGGCTGAGCGGCGATTCGCTGACCACTACGCCTGCCACGAATGCCCCGAGCGCCAGCGAAATGCCGAACAGCTGCGCCGCGCCCAGAGCAATCCCAAGTGCGATCACCAGCACGGCCAGGATGAATAGCTCACGCGACCTCGTATGAGCGATGCGAAGGAGCACCCAGGGAATCAGTCTGGTCCCGGCGAATAACACCAGTAAGACAAACCCTGCAGCCTTGACGAGAGTCCCCCCTAGGAGTCCCCAGTTGAACCCGCCCGAGCTACCGACGAGCGCGGGCATGACGACCAGGATCAATACGGTTGCCACATCTTCCACGATCACCCAACCGACCGCTGCCTGTCCGTGAGAGGTGTTCAGCAGGCCGTTGTCCATCAGGACGCGCAGCAGAACGACGGTGCTGGCAATTGATATGGATAGACCGAGGACAATTCCTGAGAGAAATGTCCAGCGCCAGATCAGCCCGAGTCCCAGACCCAGCAGTGTGGTGATCAGCATGCGGCCCAAAGCTCCGGGAATGGCAATAGAGCGCACCTTCCACAGGTCCTTGATCGAAAAGTGCAGTCCCACCCCGAACATCAGGAAGATAATTCCCAGCTCGGCGAGCTGACGAATCGTCCCCATATCGCCGACAAAGCCTGGCGTGAACGGTCCGATGAAAATGCCCGCCAGCATATATCCCACAATCGTCGGCAGTCGAACCCGCCGGGCAAGCAGCCCGCCAAAGAATGCGACCATGAGAGCCACGGCCACATTAATGAGCAGGTTCAACTCATGCATGAATTACCCAGCCTCTGCTGCTTATCATTGTTCGAGCAGACGCGAGCCTCGAGCTTGCGCACAATCGACAAACCGCCCGATTTCTAAGAGATCCGCAAGCACAATGGGCCGCGGCGCAGCCCACTCAAGGCACTCAGCTGTGAAGCCCGCGGGCGCCCAGAAGTAGGCGCGCACGGCTTTCAGGCGTCTCATTTCGAGCTCCAGGCTGTAGACATGATGAAGCGCCACGGGTTCCGAGCCGTGTTGGCAAGCCACCAGCTCCGTACCCCGCTCGGGATTCACCAGCTGTAAATAGAGCTCTGCCTCCAGTTTATTGAGCACACGATAGCCCATCCGCGAATAGCTTCGAATGGCAAGTCTCCTCAATTCAGGTTCAGTCACGTCCCCCGGCAATGCGTATTTTGGAGCGCTCTTCGCCTGGGAGCTTCGATCCCAGCTGGTCATGGCCCTCTGCCACGTCCAGTGGCGCAGCCGTCTCCATAAGGCGCTCACGAAAAGTAATCCTGCCAGGCTGGCAACCATGCCCAGACTACTGACAAGGATCACAATAACAAGAAGCGCCCGGTTTTCTTGAGATACATTTTTCAAGAAACCGAGCGCTATAAACCCTCCCAGCACAAACAGGGCTGTGATCGAGAGCAGGATTCTGTCAAGTGTGGTTCGGTGGCTGCGCTTTGTCATGCAACTGCCCATCCTCTCTGTTGATGCGGATCATAGGTTGGGCAATTTTATCATGGAGCAACAGCAGGCTCTCGCCGCTCTTCGAGCAGGTGTTCAGCTCCATCGCGAGCATGGACGTACCTTTTTTTATTCCGCGTGGCAGGCGAGCCGGCATCAAATCCCGAGCCGGTTAATGCCGTCGAAGGCGGCCGTCTTGTAGCATTCCGCCAGAGTGGGATAGTTGAAAACATTGTTGATGAAGTATTCCACCCTGCCTTTGAATGCCATGACCGCCTGCCCGATATGGACGAGCTCGCTGGCGCCTTCACCGATGATATGCACGCCCAGCAGCTCATGAGTATCCAGCTGGAAGATCAACTTCAGCAGTCCCGTGTGATCGCCGATAATCTGGCCGCGTGCGATCTCTCGATATTGCGCTTTCCCGACCTCATAGGGAATGCCCTGCTCTGTGAGCTCCTCTTCGTTGCGACCGACCGTGGAGATCTCCGGGATGGTGTAGATGCCGTACGGGAACAGCTCGGGGGAACTCTGCGTCGGGATACCCAGGGCATGACACGCCGCGAGCCTGCCCTGTTCCATGGACGTGGATGCAAGCGAGGGAAAACCGATCACATCGCCCACGGCATAGATGTTGGGGACATTGGTTTGATAGTGGCTGTTGACCTTGATGAGCCCTCGCCCATCCGTCTCTAAACCGGCAGCCTGGATATTGAGCGAGCGCGTCGCGCCGGTCCTCCCGATGCTGTAGAGCGCCATCTCAGTCATGATCTGTTTGCCGCTGGAGAGGTGGATCTTGACCCGGTCTCCATGCTCATCGGTGATTGGCTCAATGGAAGCGACCTCCTCGCCCAGACGCAGGATGGCGCGCTGCTGGTTGAGGTGGTAGGTCAGCGAGTCGATGATCTCCGCATCCACGAAGGGGAGCAGCCGGCGGCGCTTGTCGATGATCGTGACGCGCACACCGAGAGCGGCAAAGAGACTCGCATACTCCAATCCGATCACGCCTGCGCCTACCACCGCTAATGTACGCGGCAGGTGATCGAGCTCAAGCAGATCATCGCTGATGAAGACCCGCCGGCCGTCGAACGGGATGTGGGCATTCTGCGTCGCGCGGGTGCCGGTGGCAATCACGATATACGCAGCGGTCACGTCTCGCCAGCCGCGCCCGTCGACATATTTCAGCCTGACGGTGTTACAGTCTACGAAAGAGGCTTCCGCCGAAATGAGCTCGACGCGGTTGCGCAGGAGCTGGTGGCGTACGATGTCGAGCTCGTGCTGGATGACATGGTCCGTGCGGTAGAGCAGGTCTGCCATCGTAATGTTTTGCTTGACCGTATAGGACGCGCCATAGAGACTATGCTCGCGATAGCCTGAAAGATGCAGGACCGCTTCGCGCAGCGTCTTGCTGGGAATCGTGCCCGTGTTGATGCACACGCCTCCGATGATCGCTTTGCGCTCGACGACTGCCACGCGCCTGTTGAGCTTTGCCGCCTGGATGGCGGCGCGCTGCCCTGCCGGTCCGGAACCGATCACAAGCAAATCATAATCATAGTCGGCCATGGCATTCTCCTATCAGCTGTTATTGCGAGCCCCGAAGGGGCGAAGCAATCTCCTCTACCCTGTGACTTCTCCATCAGAAAATGACTCAATGGAGATTGAGATTGCTTTGGCTGGGTCTCGATATGCCTTTCGCAACGAACGCTCAAGGCTACTCGACCACCAGCCCTTGCAACACTTGCACCGGACGCAGGTGCCAAGGGACATACTTCACTCCGCTAGCTCACGGATATAGTCCAGGTCGAGCTCGCCTTTGGCTCCCCAGCCTTTCTTTCCCTCAGGAATCTCCGGGCGGAACTTTTCATATAAACCATACGCCTTGGATTCGAGCTGTTTCGGTGTGAACGCCCTGGCAAGCTTTTCCATTGCGCCTCGTGCTGCTTCGTAATCATCGCCGAACTTCTGTTTCAGATAGGATTCCACACTTTCTGCACTTTCCGGTTTCCCCTTGATCGCGGCGCGCAGCCCTCCCGGGGTTTTCACTGCCGGTACATCTCGCCCGAGTAGCTCGATAAACTCAGTCTTGACTGAGGCATCTGTCTTCTTTTTCTCTTTCTCGTCATCTTCCGTCTTTTCTTCATAAATCCCCAGCTTCTTTCCCTTGGATTGGGCATTGAGGCCCGCCACAGCTTTGCCCAGCGTAAGAGCCGTTTTCTCTTCGTAGCCCAATTTTTCTGCCACGACCGCCGCCCAGAGAGTCAGCACCGGGGCTCGATTGATCTTGATCTTCTTGTTCGCCATCTTTCCACTCCACGACTAAAGTTTGCAGACAAAGTAAGCGCGATGGTTGTGAATACTATACACCAGTTTATGTCTCGAATCAACAAAAACCCGCCTCTTACGAGACGGGTTCTCATTCGCGTTTACGAATCGACGAGCTACACATGAACTGGACTGGCCGCCTCTACCCCTCTCCGCAGGGCCTCGAAGTTTTTCGGCAGCAGATGTTTGTGTCGCGCAGGTAAATGCGTATCCAGCGCCTTCTCAATGTCCTGCAGGCTGATCTCGGGCAAGGCTGTCAATAACGCACCGATCGCCACCATGTTGAGCAACTTCTTGCTACCGATCTCTTCGGCGATCTCATTGCACGGCACAAAGATCACATGGATATCGTCGCGCTTGGCCTTACGGTCCACCATGGACTGGTTGACGATCAGTGTCCCGCCCGATGCCAGGCTCTCCTCACACTTGTCAAAGGATGGCAGGTTGAGAGCCACTGCCAGGGGCGGGTGCTTGACGAGCGGAGAGCCGATCTCTTCATCCGCGATCACAACAGTACAGTTCGCGGTGCCGCCGCGCATCTCGGGACCATAGGAAGGGATCCAGGTCACCTCCTTGCCCAGGTCCATGGCGGCGTACGCCAGGATTTGCCCCGCAAATAAAACGCCCTGCCCCCCAAAACCGGCGATCATGATTTCTTTTTGCATCATATCCTCCATGTCATTGCGAGCGTTCTTTGCGAGGCAATTTCCTCTTAAGTCGTAAAATCATTGAGGAGATTTGTCCATCAAACCGGAGATTGCTTCGCTCCTTCGGAGCTCGCAATGACACTAAACTTTTATCTGCGCCACACCCGCGGTTACCTTGTAGTCGCCCAGCGGGAAGCCTGGCACCATGTGCTGTTCAACGAACTTCAGCGACTCGACTGGTGTCATACCCCAGTTGGTGGGACACGTGGAAAGCAGCTCCACCATCGAGAAGCCCAGCCCGCGCACTTGTGTCTCGAACGCCAGGCGGATGGCTTTCTTCGCCAGGCGGATATTCTTCGGGTCGTGTAAAGACCTGCGCACACAGAAACCGACCCCGTCCAGCGTGGAGAGCATCTCTGCCATGCGGATGGGATAGCCCTGAGTCTCCACGTCCCGTCCGTTGGGGGAGGAAGTGGTCTTCATGCCGGGCAGCGTGGTCGGCGCCATCTGACCGCCGGTCATGCCGAAGTTGGCGTTGTTGATGAAGATCACCGTCAGGTTTTCGCCGCGGGCGGCTGCATGCACAATCTCGCCTGTGCCGATGGACGCCAGGTCGCCGTCGCCCTGATAGGTAAAGACGATCCGGTCGGGTAGGACACGCTTGATTCCGGTTGCCATAGCCGGTGCGCGTCCATGCGGCGCCTCGACGAAATCAGTGTCGAAGTAGTTGTAGGCAAACACCGCACAGCCAACCGGCGCGACGCCGATGGTTTGATCGATGACTCCCATCTCTTCCAACACTTCAGCGACCAGTCGGTGCGCCACGCCGTGAGTACAGCCGGGACAGTAATGGGTTGGCGTATCCGTGAAACCCTCGGGTCGTTCGTACACCAGATTGTTTGGAGCTGCCATTCTCTACCTCATTCCTACCATGCGCTCGTACCAGTCCTCGCGCGGATTGGAGCTTACGGCTAACGGACCGGCGGCAATGCGCCGGATCTCGTGCAAGATCTCGTCCGGGAAAGGCACTACACCGCCCAGGCGCCCGTAGAATTCGATGGGCGCGCGTCCCTTGACGGCCAACCGGACGTCTTCCAGCATCTGCCCCGAGTTCATCTCGGTGACCAGGAATGCGCTGGCGCGACCTGCCAGTTGCTCGATCACCTCGGACGGGAACGGGCTGACGGTGATCGGCCGCAGCAGGCCGACTTTGATCCCCTCCTGGCGCGCGGTCCGCACCGCAGAAAGAGCGACGCGTCCCGCCGTGCCGAACCCGACGATGACGAACTCTGCGTCATCGAGGAAATATTCCTTATAACGGACTTCATTTTTTTGAATATTTCGCCAGCGCGAGATCAATCTCAAGTTCATCTTCTCTTCCTGAATCGGATCCAGATAGATCGAGGTCAGGACGCGGCGCTCGCGCTGGCCCATGCGCCCGTCTGTGGCCCACTCCCAGTTCGCACGTTGGACCGGTTTCATCTCGGGCAGCCGGGCGGGCTCCATCATCTGGCCGATGGAGCCGTCGAGGATGATCATGCAGATCGTCCGGTACTTTTCGGCCAGGTCGAAAGAAAGGGTTGTGAGATCAACTGCTTCCTGGACCGAGGCAGGTGCCAGCACGATAGATTTGTAGTCGCCGTGCCCGCCCCCGTGGACGGCCTGGTTGTAATCTGCCTGGGCCGGCGCGATGTTGCCGAGACCTGGCCCGCCTCGCATCACGTTGACCAGTACTGCGGGGACCTCTGTGCCAGCGATGTAGGAAAGCCCTTCCATCATCAGGCTCACGCCCGGACTCGAGGATGTGGACATGACCCGCACGCCCGCGCACGCCGCACCATAGACCATGTTGATCGCGCCCAGCTCAGACTCAGCCTGCACGAAAGCGCGCCCGAGCTCAGGCATGCGCCGCGACAGGTATTCGAGGATTTCGGTTTGTGGGGTGATGGGGTAGCCGAAGTATGCTTCGAGCCCTGCTCGGACAGCCGCCTCGGCGATAGCTTCGTTACCCTTCCATAATTCACGTGTCATAGGTTTCTCCCGATTAATCACCGCAGAGACGCGGAGTGTGAGGGCTTAAGAGATTCTGTTTGTGGTCCTCGGGCCTCAACGATTCGCCTTATGCTGTGGCAGGCACTGCCGTCTTTGTGATCTCGCGGTAGACGGTGATCGCCGCATCCGGACAGACCAGCGCACAAATAGCACACCCCGTGCATCCGTCTTTGAAGATATGCGCGGGGTGGTAACCTTTGGGCGTAAGCCTGGTGATGTCCAGTTCCATTACCTCCTGTGGACATGCACTCAGGCACAATTCACAGCCTTTGCAATACAAGTCACTGACTTCGATCCAACCTTTTGCAGGCATCTGGTCTCCTTATCTGAGAAGTTTGACTAGATTAGGTCAATATGCTTCCAGTCTGATTATGTCTCCTCCCGAATTTGAAGGCTAGTGTATTGCGTCATCCGCCGGAGCGTCAAAGGTCATTCATTTCGTTTGGTCCACAAGGGCTGTCGTTAAGAAGAAATCGCCCAGTCGACATACCTGCGCCGTCTGGACGATCCTCGAATCTGCTTGCAAGCTCAGGATCAGCGGTGGTTATAAAACTCCACCTGCCAGCGCCATTCGCTTCCGTCCTCCGCATTCCACCAGCTCACAAGTGTTCCTACCTCTCCACCAGGAAGAATAACGACACGGCCGATATCCCCCTGCCCCGGCCACAGGTCCTCACGAATAACTTGGTCGTCCTGGATGGTGAGGCGAGCCATCGGGCGATCCGCGGTCTGTTCAAGGTCCTTCGAATATGCAAAACGCTCGCCGTCTTCACTGCGGACTTCCACAGTTAAGACGGGCGGTGGCGCATGTACCAGCAAAACTTCCGTTCTGTCCAGGCGGCCGCGCCCAAAGGGAAGCCCGGTAGCAGCCGCCTTTGAATACCATAGATCCCAGATCTGAATTTGAGAATTCGCGCTCATGAAAAATCTCCTGTGGGAAGTATAGCAGGCATCTCAGGGTCAGTCGGGCAAAATGCCTTCTTTTCGCCCATCCTTCGAGAGAAATACGCGGGCCTGACGGGAAAGCCACCTCATTTCAAGGAGCCCTGGTAGGTCGCCAGATATACATTTGTGCCGCCCGTCCCCGAAGCCACAAGGTCGAAGTACAGAAAATAGGTCCCTTCCACATACAGCAACGATGCAAGAAAGGCTTGTGACCAGCGCGGGTGATCCTGATTGGAGAGGATCGGATTCTGACTGCTCTTCGTCCATTCGATGCCATCGGGGCTTGTCGCCGCACCGAATGCGAATTCCCCCGGTGCGAATTTGCCAAGGCCGGAAGTTGACAGATAGATCATCTCAAATCCCTCGGAAGTCTGGATCACGTTGGGATCGATCACCCGTCTGGAATCCCAGCCCTCTGTGCTCGGACTCAAGACCGGATCACTCTCTGCAAAGACGGGGTCGTTTGTCGCCGGGTCGTTGTATTTTTCCCAGCGAACGCCATCCGGTGAGGTTGCCCTGCCGATCATGGAAGCGCCGCCGTTTCTCAGACCATCATAGTACATGAGGTAGCCCTCTTGGACCTTGAGTACATTGGGTCCGCTCACCTGGACCTCGTCCCAGGAGCCGTCCGGACCGGGTTGGAGGACCGGGTTGGGATCGATCGTCCAGGGGCCGGTTGCCGCAGGAGCCGTAGCCCGCCCAACCTCACCCGGACCTCCAAACCCACTGCCGCCCAGGGTGTAAAAGTACAGGACCCAAGCACCATCTGGTTCGACCAGCGCACTGGTGACAAACAGGTTCGAGCCTGAAAAATTCGTATCGCTCAAAGCCTCCGCACTCAACACAGGTTCATCGGTCTGGCGGGTCCAGTGATACCCATCTTCAGAGGTTGCGTAGCCTATGCCGACGGGGGCAGGAAAACCATGGATGCCGTTAAAGAACATGTGGAACATTCCATCATGATAGACCATCCCACCGGGGTCGATAAACTGGCTGTCCCAGCCGGGGCTATCGCTGCGCTGCAAGACGGGATTTCCCTCATAGAAACGGAACAGAGATGCATCCAACTGGTCTGTCGGAATGGCATTCGCGGACAGCGTAGGGGTTGATGTATGGCTGGGAAGGGTCGGAACCAACGTGGGTGATTCGGTGGGTTCCGCAGTCTGCGTTGGACTTGGAGTTGACCGGACCGCGGGCGTAGGGGCCGGGCCGCATCCGGTAAACAACAGCAAGATGATGATCAGATGAAAGAGAGATCGCATGGCTGTCTCCTGGTAAAGAATAGAGCCAACCATACAACGATGTGCCCGGTTATGCTATCGAAATCTTGCTCAATAGCTCACGCAGGTTCCGGCGCGAGGTCTTTCGCAGTGTAGAGGGTGGAGCTCCGAAGGTTCTACGAAATGCCTCGGTAAAGTGGCTGTGACTGGCAAATCCCATCCGCAGGGCAACGCCTGTGAGGTCAGCATTTGCCTGGGTAACATGCTCCAGGGAGGCACGCAAACGGAGTTGATTCACGTACTGGCGGATCGTCTGGCCGGTATGCTTTCGAAAAAGACGGCATAAATGAAAAGGCGAGTAATGTAGTTGCGTTGCAATCTGTTCAATCGACGGATTTTGCTCGAAATTGAAGGCCGTTACTTGTTTGATCGCGTCCACCAGTTTTCGTTCGGTTGAGAGGTTTCCTTTAGCAGGCTCCATGCCCCTGTAGCGATAACTCCTCGCAATCACCCGGTTGAGTATTTGCATGACAGTCTCTTCGATAAATAAATGATCGGGCTGGCGATGAGCCAGAATATGATCCACCACGAGCCTTTGCAAAAGATAGCTTGTGGTGTCACTTGGACCGTGAGAGAAGCGAAACGGCGTAGAGGGATCGTCGTCTACATACGCATCAAACGGGCGGATGGCATCCGCGATGAGCCCAGGATCAAAGCGAAACCATTCGCATAAGTCTCCTTTGTCCGAGAGTTTGTCACGCGAATAGACTTGCCCATCGTTGTAGAACATGACCGTATTAGGGTCCGCGATCACAGGTGCCTTGCCGACATGTGTAATGGTCACACTGGTCCGGGGAAACACGATAATCGTCCCGCCGATCTGATGGGGACCCCCGAAGTTCCAGTGTTTCGGTCCGCGCCGAAACTGACCGATGGAAAAATAGGCTCCAGCGTAGATTCGCCTGGTCGCGTCCTGATCTTCTCGTAACGTCATCCTGCGAATTATACATTTGGAGATGTTCGCTCTTTCCCTGTGTTGCTTGGCAGGGCGCCTTAACTCCCGGTGGTAGAATCAAATGATGACTCATGTATGGAAGAAATCATGACTGAGGTCGTCATTGTCGACGCGATCCGCACGCCGGTTGGTGCACTGGGAGGGGCGCTCGCTGCCGTCCGGCCGGATGACCTGGCTGCTCTCGTAATCAAAGAACTTGTCAGGCGCAATGAGCTTGACCCCACTTTGATCGAGGAGGTTGTCTTTGGCTGCGCGAATCAGGCGGGCGAAGATAACCGCAACGTGGCGCGCATGGCTGCCTTACTGGCAGGGCTTCCTGTCGAGGTGGCGGGTGTGACGGTGAACCGTCTGTGCGCTTCCGGCTTGAACGCGATCAACCAGGCGGCGCGGGCCATTAAAGCGGGGGAGGGCGAGCTTTACATCGCCGGCGGCGTCGAATCGATGAGCCGCGCCCCCTATTCGATCCCCAAAGCTGAGGCGGGATTTTCATTTGGAAATCTCACTGCCTGGGACACAGCCCTAGGCTGGCGATATCCGAACCCTATGATGAAAGAAAGTTACGGCACCGAATCCATGGGCGAGACGGCGGAGAACATCGCTGCCGAGCGCCCGCACATCACGCGCGAGAAGCAGGATGCCTTTGCATTTCGCTCGCATCGCTGTGCGGTTGAGGCGATCGACTCTGGACGCCTTGCGCAGGAAATCGTGCCTGTGACCATCCCTCAGAAAAAAGGGGAAGCGAAGATGGTAGATACCGACGAACGCCCGCGCCGCGATACGACCCTGGAGTCACTGGCAAGACTGAAGCCTGCCTTTAAGAAGGAAGGGGGCACAGTGACCGCCGGTAATTCTTCCGGATTGAATGATGGGGCTGCGGCGCTATTGCTGATGAGCGAGGAAAAGGCCCGCGCACTCAAGCTCAAACCGCAGGCTCGCATCGTCGCGTCCGCTTCCGCGGGCGTGCCGCCGCGCGTGATGGGCTATGGTCCGATCCCGGCGACGAAAAAGGCTTTAGAACGCGCCGGCCTGCAAATGAAACACATCGGGCTGGTCGAGCTGAATGAAGCCTTTGCCGTCCAGGCCCTGGCGGTGATGGAAGACCTGGATCTCGATCCGGAGATCGTCAATGTGAATGGCGGTGCCATCGCAATCGGGCATCCCCTGGGCTGCTCGGGTGCGCGGCTGATGACCACGCTGGTCCACGAGATGCGCCTGCGAGGGGATGTAAAGTATGCCCTTGCCACGCTGTGCGTCGGCGTGGGACAGGGAGAGGCAACCATTGTCGAATATCTTGGATAATCCCTCTTGGAACATTCAACGTGGTGCAACCGTTTGTATGTCTTGAGAAGGAGATTTCCTGGATGAGATTGAGCTATGCATGGATCATTCTGGCGTTTTTGCTTTCTGCCTGTAACATGTCGGTGGACACACTGACCCCGGCTCCCGAGCAGACTGTCGAAACGTCGGAACCGACTCCCAGCCCCTACCCCGATACTCCCGCCCCACCTGCAATCAATGCGGAGAGTGTCGAGGAACCGGCGCTGATGAATATCCAGTTTCTGAATGAGCTGGACGGCTGGGGCATGACCGAGACCCAGGTCCTGCGCACAAACGACGGTGGCATCACCTGGTATGACGTTACACCCGGGGAGATCGAAGCCGCCACCGATACCCTGGAAACCTTCTTTCTGGATAACGATCACGTCTGGCTGCAAGAGCCCGATTTCAATAACTTTCCGAATAACGGATTGCTTTATCACACTGCAGATGGCGGCCTGACCTGGACGGTTTCCTCAACTCCGTTCAGCGGCGGAGATTTGAGCTTTATCGATGCCCGCAACGGGTGGATGCTCGCCGATCTGGGTGTCGGCGCAGGGTCGAACGCGATCGCCGTTTTCCAGACGGCTGACGGTGGGGCAACCTGGACGCAGACCTACACCAATGATCCGAACGATCCAAATGCCGGCGACTCACTCCCGCTGGGCGGGCTCAAATCGGACTTGACGGCGCTCGATCTACAGACTGCCTGGGTGGGGGGCGTGGTCTACTCGCCGGGCACGATCTATCTCTTTCGCAGCGCAAATAGCGGGCAAACCTGGGCACAGATCAACCCCGGGCTGCCGGAAGGGGCGGAGAACTCTGAGCTCAGTATCACTGAGGATCAGATGCGGCTGTTCCCCTCCGGGGAAGGGTTTCTTACGGTCTATATGGCGGGAGAGCTTCCCCAGACCGCAATATACACCACGGACAATTCCGGGAATTCCTGGCGGCTCACGCCGACATTGATCCCGGACACCGGTGAGATCGATTTCCTTTCAGGGCAGGAAGCGGTCCTGTATAACGGTGAGCAGTTCCACGTCACGCGCGATGGGGCGCGAACATGGGTCGCGGTCACACCGGATATCGTCTTCGGCGATTCCTTTGTAACGATGGACTTTGTCACGCCGCTTGCCGGCTGGCTGATCTCAATGGATGATTCGGGCAATCGCTCACTTTACCGCACACATGATGGAGGCGCCACATGGCTCCCTGTTGTTCCTTGAGCTATTGTAGTGAGAAAGGGCGTAGAGTGTCTACACGGGCAGGCCTCTGCTTGCTGCTGCTCTCCCTCCTTTTATTTGCATGCCGGCCCGCCACCCCACCGCCGCCTTCCGAGTCAACCGCGTTCGCACCCACCACTGGTCCTGCTGCAACTTCGATTCTTGCTACGCCAACCCCCCTGTCCGACGAGGCCAGTCAAGTCCGCGATGCTGAGTATCAGCTCGGCGCTGTGGACTCCCTCCAGGTGGTGCAGCTAACCGATGGAAAATTCGAGCAGGGCACACCCGGTAGCGAAGATTTCGTTTCGGTAAGCGTTACCGATTTTGTTGCCGCGGGCGATCTGAACGGCGATGGAAGCAATGAAGTCGTTGCTCTGGTTTCGGAGAATTATGGCGGCACAGGCGTCTTTGTCTTTCTGGCTGTATACGCAGAAAACCAGGGGAGGCTGGTCTTCCAGACTTCCCGGATCGTGGACGACCGGCCGGTGCTCAACGCCATGTCCATTGCGAATGGGGAGATCTTCCTGGATGCGGTGATCCACGGCCCCGATGAACCGATGTGCTGTCCCACCCTGCGAACCACCCGGCATTATCGCCTCGTGGACAACCAGCTGGAGCTGATCGATTACACAAGCTTTACCCCGGATGGCCGACCTCGCACCATCACAATCGAAGCACCGGCGGATGGAAGCGAGGTGTTCAGCTCTGTCCCGATTCGAGGCAACGTTGCCATTTCGCCCTTTGAGAACAACCTGGCGTATCGTATCTATGACCTGAGCGGCATCGAGCTGGCTGCAGGTCCTATCATGGTGACTGCGCCGGAGATGGGCGCGCCGGGGACATTCGAGGCTGTGATCCCACTGGGCAGCGTCTTGTCCGGCACGGTCATCCGGCTCGAGGTGCAGGATATCAGCGCCGCGGACGGATCCCTGCTGGGGATGGATTCGCTGGAATTGGTTGTAAAATAAATATCATTGTAGCGCTGTCCAGGCTGCCCGCTGCTACGATGATGCAAATCTCAGAGGAGGAACCCATGCCCAACACAGTGCGTGATTGGATGTCCAGCCCTGTAATTGTCGTCGATCCTGATTCAAGTGTGAAGTATGCCCTCACGTTGATGCGCCGCCGCAAGATCCATAGTGTAATAGTTGCCACATCGGAACAAAATCCTCAGTATGGCATTGTGACCTCAACCGATATCCGCGACAAGATTGCTGCCGCGGGCAGGAATCCGGCTGAGACTACAGTGCGCGAAATCATGTCCGGGCCCATCGTTACGGGCAGCCCGGACTGGACACTGATGGAATGTTCCAGGGTTATGCAGGAGCATCATATCCATCACCTGCCGATCGCCGACGAGAGCGGCGCCCTTATTGGTCTTATCTCTGCCACCGACATTTTTATGGCAGTCGAGGAGATCGGCTGGCAGGAAAAGGAGGAATAAGGCGGCAGGGCACGGCGCTCACCTCCCGGTGCTGCGCGTCCAGCCGGGCTGATCATCATGCCCAAGCAAAAATATTACGTGGTCTGGAGGGGACATAAGCCCGGCATCTATTCCTCCTGGGCGGAGACGGAAAGACAGGTGAAGGGGTTCGGCGCGGCGCAGTACAAATCGTTCGGTTCACTCCGGGAAGCAGAAGCTGCGTACAGATCCAATTACGAAGCCTTCAAGGGCAAGCCCGCGTCTCACGGCAAGTGGAGGCAGTCCAACCACAAGCCCATCCTGCCTTCGATCTGTGTGGATGCGGCCTGCAGCGGATCCCCGGGAAGGCTGGAATACCGCTGCGTGCACACCGACTCGCAGGACGAAATTTTTCGCCAGGGACCGTTTGAGGAAGGCACCAACAACGTGGGCGAGTTTCTCGCAATCGTCCATGCTGTCCGATGGCTTGAAGAACAGAACAAACGACTGCCGGTCTACTCCGATTCGCGCAACGCCATCTCCTGGGTGTACGCGGGCAAGTGCCGGACAAACCTCAAGCCGACGAGGCGCAATGAGCCGCTTTTCGAACTGATCCGCGAAGCAGAGACCTGGCTCGCTGGGCATCCCCTGACAAAACGTGCGGTCCTCAAGTGGGAGACGGAGCTATGGGGCGAGAACCCGGCGGATTTTGGAAGGAAGTAGAACGGGTCCACGGTGCCCCCGCCAAGGCTACGCATGTGAGGCTCAAACCCTGATACCTACCCTCCCCATTCTTCCAGTATAAAAACCAGTCATTCCGGCGATGCATCCCGGAAGCATCGTGGCTATACTCCCGAGGTATATAAAAGGAGTATTTCGATGAGCCAAAACGTACTGGTTGAACTTTCCGATGCACTGGCGGACGCAGCCGAGAAGGCGGGCCGAGCGACAGTCCTTGTGAACGCGCGTCGCCGCATGCCTGCCAGTGGAGTCTTATATGCCGCAGACCTCGTCTTGACCGCCGATCACGTTCTCGAGCGGGAAGAAGATATCAAAATCACCCTGGCAGATGGAACGGAAGTCGGGGCAAGAGTTGCCGGCCGGGATGCCGGCCTGGACCTGGCGGTGCTCCGGCTGGAACGCAGTGCTGATACAGTCGCCGGGGTCACCGAAGCGCCGGCGCGCCTGGGGCAACTTGCCCTGGTGCTGGGTCGCCCATCTCCGGATGGGATCGAAGCCAGCCTCGGCACGGTCAGCGCAATCGGGGGACCGATACGCACGGGGCGCGGCGGCATGCTCGAGCGCTATATCCGCACAGACAGCATTTCCTATCCCGGGTTCTCAGGCGGTCCACTCGTCGCAGCCGATGGAACGGTGCTAGGGATCAACACCTCCGGTCTCGCGCGCGGCGCAGCCATCACCGTCCCGGCGGATATCGCCTGGAACATTGCCGGGACCCTCGTCAGCCATGGCCGCATCAAGCGCGGCTATCTCGGCATTCGCAGCCAGCCGGTCGAGATCGCCGCGAATTTGCAGAAGGCTCTCAAGCGAGAACAGCCGACCGGACTGCTCATTGTCGGTGTTGAGAACGACAGCCCGGCCTCCAGAGGCGGGTTGATGGTGGGCGATATTCTTGTCGCCGTTGCCGGAGAACCGGTCTCGCATCACGATGAGCTCTTTGCACGTCTCCAGGGGGACATGACTGGACAATCAACCGGCACGGAAATCCTGCGCGGTGGGCAGCCGCAAACGGTCAATGTCGTTGTGGGAGAGCGGTAGCATGGACTTCAACGGCCGATTTACGCAGGTCATCAGCGATCTGGTCGAGCAGGTCCTGCCGTCCCTGGTTGTGGTCCGTGGGCATCGCTATGGGGCAGGTGCGGGGATCATCTGGGATGCCAGTGGACTGATCCTGACTAACAGCCACGTGGTGGGACGGCGCACTCCCACGGTTGTCTTGCAGGACGATGGCGAATATGAAGCGCGCCTGGTTGCGCGCGACCCGGATGTCGACCTGGCTTTGCTGACCATCGAGGCGACCGGTCTGAGTTCGCTCAAGGCAGCCGCGAGTTCACCCCGTGTCGGGGAAATGGTCTTTGCCTTCGGGCACCCATGGGGGCAGCGCAACACGGTGACGCGCGGTATCGTCAGCGCGCTGGTCTCGGCGCAGAACCGGCGCGGCGACAGGCTGCCCGTCGTCCGCTCCGATACGCCGCTGGCGCCCGGCAACTCCGGCGGGCCATTGGTGAATGCCCGGGGGGAGGTGGTTGGCGTCAATGCCATGATCGTCGGCGGAGACCAGAGTGTCTCCATCGCCGCTTCGGTAGTAAGCGATTTTGTGAAAAAGGCGGTCAAAAAACCCGAGCCGACACTCGCCGATGTGATTTGAGCTAGCGCAGGAGATTTGAAGTCAACGTCTCCGGGCATCGCCCGCCAGGGGCAACGCCCGGAGACGTTGATTCCTTTTTGTTATACTTCGGTGCATGAAGACCGCCCTGCTGCTCATCGATTTTCAAAAGGATTACTTTCCCGGCGGGAAATATCCGCTCGTCAACGCGCCGGAAGCCGCGCAGAAGGCGTATATGCTGCTGCAGTGTTTCCGGGAGCACCGCGCCCATGGCGGCCGGCATGTCCATATCCAGCACATTTCCAAAAAGCCGGATGCTGCGTATTTCATTCCCGGTGATCGCGGCACCGACATCCATGACTCGGTCGCGCACTTCGAAGGGGAGCCAATCGTTTATAAGCATGAGAAGAACGCCTTTTTGAATACAGACCTTCTCGAGCTTCTGAAAACCTGGGAAATCGAGCGTGTAGTCATCACCGGGATGGCGACGCACATGTGCGTGGACGCCACCGCCCGCGCTGCCTACGATCTCGGTTTTCAGCTCATCGTTGCCGAGGATGCCTGTGCCACACGGGACCTGAAGTTTGGCGATACGGTCATCCCGGCCGATCTGGTTCAAAAAGCCTTTCTTGCCGCTCTCAAAGCCTATGGCAAAGTAATGAGGTCGGAAGAGATCCTGGCGCTGCTGGCAGCCGAGAGAGTGAAATAAAATAATGTCCATGCGAGCAGGCGCTCGCGCGACGCAGCAATCAGCAAGTGAAGAATTGTAAATTGGATCCACCCATGACAACCCTCGACCCCGCACGACAAAGACAAGCCAAAGAATATGCCCGCATCCGCCGCCGACTGTGGCTGGTGGATACCATCTTCAGCGCGCTCTATGCCCTGCTGTGGCTGTTCCTCGGCTGGGCAACTGCCCTTCGAGACTGGCTGACTACTTTTACGGATAACCCCTGGCTGCTGGTCCCGCTCTTCGTGGGGATTTTTGGCGGCATCTACACGCTGATCAACCTGCCTCTTACCTATTACAGCGGCTTTGTCCTGCCGCACCGTTTCGGTCAATCCAACCAGACTCTCAGGGACTGGGTGATCGATCTAATCAAGGGAATGGCGGTCGGCGCGCCGCTGGGCTTGATCCTGCTCGAATTACTCTACTTCGCGTTGCGTGTCACCGGCGACCTGTGGTGGCTGTGGGCAGCTGGCGGGATGCTGGTCTTCACCGTGCTGCTTTCCAACCTGGCGCCCATCCTCATCATGCCGCTCTTCAATAAATATGTCCCGCTCGGCGACGAGCACAGGGAGCTCGCCGAGCGTTTGCTAGACCTGGCGCGGCGCGCCAACACGAAAGTCAAAGGCGTCTTTAAGTTCGACATGTCGAAGCGCACCAAGGCAGCCAATGCCGCCCTGACCGGCATCGGCAACACCCGCCGCATTGTGCTGGGGGATACACTCATCAATGAGTTCTCCACCGACGAGATCGAAACTGTGCTGGCTCACGAGCTAGGGCATCACGTGCATAAGGACATTCCCTTCCTGATCGCCTTTGGCACGCTCTCGACAACGTTGAGTCTTTATCTCGCATCACTAGCTTTGAACTGGGCGACAAACTATTTCGGTTTTTCCGGTCCGGCGGATATTGCCGCATTTCCGGCCCTGGGTCTGATCTTCGGCGCTTACGGATTGATCACCATGCCGATTGACAACGCGATCTCCCGCTGGCGGGAGCGCATGGCGGACGATTATGCACTACAGGCAACCGGGAAGAAGGAAGCGTTTGCTTCGGCTTTTACACGCCTGGCAAACCAGAATCTGGGTGAAGTCGATCCCGAAAAATGGGTGGTCTTTCTATTCTATTCTCATCCCCCGCTTGGTGAACGTATCGCAAAGGCAAATAACTGGGAGTAATCATTCATTTCCGTCATGGCGAGGCGATCACCCGGGGATCGCCGTGATAGGCTAGATCCTGGACTGCCCTGGCTCCATCCAGGACTTTCTTCTCATAAGGATGGGGATGATAATGATCAGGCCAATGACGAAGCCCATCACCATGATCCCATCCGTGGAGCCAACTTCAGAGACATCCTCGGCTTGTGGCGTGATGGTCGCCTGAAGGAACGAGTCGGAAAGCCCCGGGTTCGCCGTTGTAGAGGGGGAGGCGGAAAAGCTGAGTGCTGCGCTGAACAAAGCCAGGACCAGACCAAGTCCAACGGTGATGAGGGGCCGCAAGAGTCTTCTCATAAGTTTTCGACAGGTAACACATCGTCCCGAAGGGCTCGCAGTGCAACCAGGCTCCACGCACCGGACCCTAAGGGACGTTCAACATGCGTCGAATTAAGTATATCACGCACGCAACCCGATGAATTCTATCCGTTATATGTACTTGCACGTGCTTTTGAAGTATAATGCCCGCGTCGCCGCCCAGGCAGACAGCTCGTGAGGAGATAGAGTTGCAATCCATGTCTTAACACAAGTCTGAGTACTCACTCGTCCCATCAATCCACTTGATCGGGGCGAGTCTTGTGTTAGAAGCGAAGCAGTCACGTTAAGGACATGGACCCGCACGCCTGTTTGCCCTGCATTTCAAAATACGAATAGAGTTCTGACCTCTCCTTATTCCCGTGGGAAGTGGAGAGGGAGCAGGCGGTTGACGGACTACCCGTTCGTTCCTGTTGGACCTTTACGATGATGGGAAAGACCCTGACCGGTGATTGCGAATGCCAAATGGACATCGCTCATCGTGGGCCTGATTTGACGCAATACCAGGATTAAATTCTGTCACAGGAGCCTGCATGCTAAGGAATATTTTCGAGTGGCTGCTTCAGCCAATGGGGCGGATCGCCGTGTTGGTCGCGGCACTATCTCTCTTCAGTATCGTGGCATTTGCCATTTTTACAACCCAGCAATCCCCGGAGCAGCCCATACAATTTCCGCATAATCGTCACGTCGCGCTCGGGGTTCAGTGTCTGTATTGTCATCCAGGGGCCCTACGCGGACCATCGCCCGGACTGCCAACCGTGACCAAGTGCTGGGGCTGTCACCAACAGATGCAGATTACGCAGACCAGCCAACTACTGGCTCCCCTGCGAGAGGTCATTGAAAGCAATCAAGAAATTGCCTGGGTGCCTGTCTCCCAGGTGCCAGACTTTGTGCACTTCACCCATCGCCCTCATATTGCAGCCGGACTAAACTGTGAGCGCTGCCACGGTGATATGTCCCAGGTGACAATTGCCGAAAACCCGCAGGTGATGAACATGGGCTGGTGTCTGGATTGTCATCGGGATCGGGCGGGCGATGATGCCGAGAAATTGATCAAGCTGACCGACTGCGGTACATGTCATTATTAGACCGGGCCCCATGCGAAAAGGAACAGACTGACTATGAGTGAAAAAATCTCCCGGCGTGATTTCTTGAAGCTAGCCAGTGCAGGGGCGGCAACGACCGCTGTGCTGACCGGCTGCGGTCCGGCTTCACGCTACATCGAGCGCCAGCCATATTCGAGGATGCCCGAATATACCTACAATGGCTTGAGCACCTATTACGCCACGACGTGCCGCGAATGTGCCGCGGGCTGCGGGATCATCGTTCGCACGATGCAGGGCCGTGCCCATAAAGTAGAGGGCAACCCGAGCCATCCTGTCAACCGCGGCAAGACCTGCCCGCGGGGACAGACCACATTGCAGGGATTATACAACCCGGATCGCGTGCCGGGACCGGTCCGCCATGCACGCGGAGAAGCGCTTTACAACGAGCGCTTTCAGCCGTTACCGGATAGGGTGAGCCTGAGCTGGGACGACGCGGTCCAGGTTGTGGCGGATGCGCTGGGGGATGGGAGCGGCGTTGCCTTCTTGATGGGCACCGCGCCCGATCACCTCTTCGATATGGTCTCCGAGCTGGCGGCTGCTATAGGCGCGCCTGCCCCGCTCCGGTTCGGTGTGGGAAGCATATTCGAAGCCCGCGCCACACTGGCACGCGCAGCGCAGGATCTGCTCGGGCAGGCGGCGCTGCCCTTCTTCGATATCGGCAGTGCGGACCTCGTCCTTTCATTCGGTGCAAACTTCCTGGAGACGTGGCTGTCGCCTGTCGCCTATAACCGTGCCTATGCCCAGATGCGGCGCGGCGACCCGAAACGCCGCGGCAGACTGATCCAGTTTGAGGCCCGCATGTCCCAGACCGCCGCGAACGCCGACGAATGGATCCCCATCCGTCCGGGCACCGAGGGGATGGTTGCGGCTGCCATCAGCAGGCTCGCCGCCGACGCGCGGGGCGGCGCCGTGCCCGGGTCGTTTGCTTCGGTCGATCTGGAAGCGGTCGTCGCGGACTCTGGCATCTCCATGGAGACCATGGAGCATGTGGCGCAGTTGGTCGCGGAGGCTGCCGCCCCGATCGCCATTCCGGGCGGCGCGGCCCTGGGTTTGAGCAACGGTTTGCAAATTGCCCAGGCAGTGCTGGCGTTCAACGGAATGGCGGATAATTTCGGTAAGGCGGGCGGCGTGTTCTTCTCAGCCCTGGCGCCGAACCAGGAAGGCTACGCGGGCGCCGCGAGCGCCCAGGAGATGGCGGACTTCATCAACACGCTGAGCGGCGGCGGGGTGCGGACGCTGTTCATTCACGGTGTGAACCCGGTCTTCGAGCTGCCCGCCTCCCTGGGGTTCGCAGAGGCGCTGGCAAACGTAGAGACGGTCATTTCGTTCGCCACCTACCCTGACGAGACGGCGGTCGCCGCCGATTACATCCTCCCCGATCATCACGGGCTTGAGTCCTGGGGCTACCAGCGGGTCGCCACCGGGACGCCCCAGTCCGTGCTTTCGGGCGCGCAGCCGGTTGTCTCTCCGCTCTACAACACGCGTGCCACCGCGGATGTGTTCCTGGCGGCAGCTCAGCAGGCTGGAGTCGGGGCCCTTCCCTTCCAGGATGAGGTTGCCTACATCCAGAGCAAGATAAGCAACCTCTTGTCCCAGACCGACGGTTCTTTTGTGGCGGGGGAGCTCAATACGTTTAGCGCCTCTTTCCAGCAGAACGGCGGCTGGTGGCGGAATACCGAGCTGACTGCACCTTCGGCAGGCGGGATACCCGGCGCCGATTTCCAGGTGGGCGGGACCGAGTTTGCCGGCGAAGGCGAGTTCTTCTTCCTGCCCTTTGTTTCCCCAACTCTGGGCGAGAGCGGCGCGAACAAACCCTGGCTGCAGGAGCTGGCAGATCCGACCACGACCGTGATGTGGAACACGTGGGTGGAGATCAATCCGGAGACTGCCCACGAGCTGGAGATCACCAATGACGATGTCGTCAAGATCATCAGCGAGGCCGGGGAGGTGGAGGCACCGGTGTATCTTTACCCGGCTATTCGTCCGGATGTGATTGCCATGCCGTTCGGACAGGGGCACACAGCCTACGGACGATACGCGCAGGGCCGCGGGGCCAACCCGGTCAACTTGCTGGGGGTGCACTTTAATGAAGCCGGTGACCTGGCATTTGCCGGGATGAAAGTCCGGCTCGAGAAGACCGGCAGACGGCAGGAGTTATCCCGCCTGGAAAGCCGCATTGGCGTGTATGGTGAAGGGTTGGGCGAAGAACATCCTTAGAGGAGCAGAAGATGAGTTTGCGTATCGACTTAAATAATGTGGGCGCAAAGGGGGCGCTTGCCGAGGAAGCCGATGGCAAGTGGGGGATGGTCATCGATCAAGATATCTGTACCGGCTGCCAGGCATGCGTGGCAGCCTGCGCGATGGAAAACAATATCCCGTTCGTGATGGAGGAAGATGCCGGCTACGGGCGGACCCTGCACTGGATACGGATCGAGCGTTTCTGGGAAGGCGAATATCCAGAAGTGCGCACGACAGCCTTCCAGCCGATGTTGTGCCAGCACTGCGGGAGCGCCCCCTGTGAGCCGGTTTGCCCCGTCTTTGCCTCCGTGCACAGCGAGGCCCAGCAGCTGAACCTGCAGGTCTACAACCGCTGCATCGGAACCCGCTATTGCGCAAATAACTGCCCCTACCAGGTCCGTCAATTCAACTGGCGGGATTATACCCTGCAGCCCTTCCACGCCAATGAAGTCGAAGGGGGCGAGCTGGTCTATCCTCTGCATAACCAGTTCAATCCGGATGTGACCGTCCGCCGGCGCGGCGTCATGGAAAAATGCACTTTCTGCATCCAGCGCATCCACGGCGCGGAAGACAAAGCGAAGTCCGAAGGGCGCGAAGTGGAGGACGGCGAGTTCACTACGGCTTGCGCACAGGCCTGTCCCACCGACGCGATCAAATTCGGACGCCTCGATCACCACGAAAGTCTGGTGAGCCAGCTTTCCCAACGCGAGCGAGGCTATAAACATCTGGACGAGCTGAACACTCTGCCGCGCATCACCTACCTGAGCGGAGAAAGGGCAGAATAATTATGGCTGTCTCCTCTGAATATTTGTCAGGGACAGGCGGGGCGCAGGTCGCTCCGCATGAGGATGAACACGACCCCCGCGAACTCTTGATGTTCGACCCCCTGCCGCGCGGTGTGATGAACGACATGGTCATGGAATCCATGCACGTCACTTCCTGGCGGTTCTGGCTGGTGCTGGGGATCCTGGCGTTCCTGGTAGCGACCTGCTTCTTTTATGCCTGGGGGTACATGATCGCCGAGGGTCTCCATGTTGCGGGAGTCATGCGGCCCTCGTTCTGGGGCATCTTCCTGGTCAACACGGTGTTCTGGATCGGCATTAGCCATGCCGGCACGTTCATCTCCGCGATCCTGCGGGTGTTCAAGGCGGAGTTCCGCCGCCCGTTCACGCGCGCTGCCGAGCTGATGACGACCTTCGGCCTGATCCAGGCGGGCGCCAGCATCTTTATGCACCTCGGTCGCGTCTGGCTTTCGTACTGGATGTTCCCGATCCCCAACGAGCGGCAGTTGTGGCCCAACTTCCACTCACCGTTGATGTGGGACCTGCTGGCGATCACTACCTACGTCCTGGGCAGCACCATGTACCTCTTCCTGCCGCTCATCCCGGACCTGGCGATGGCGCGCGACCGCTCCACCGGCTGGCGCAAGATCTTTTACCGGACGCTGGCGCTCGGGTTCCGCGGCACCGAGGGTGAATGGCGGCATCTGACAACCGCCATGAACATTTTCGCCTTTGCCATTATCCCGGTCATGTTCTCGGTCCACACCATTGTGTCCTGGGACTTCGCCATGGCAATGCGTCCTGGCTGGTCCTCCA
>DAIQBG010000024.1:0-1814 GCA_036781265.1 Anaerolineales bacterium
GATGGGGACGGAGGGAATCGAACCCTCACGCCTTTCGGCACATGATCCTAAGTCATGCTCGTCTGCCAGTTCCGACACGTCCCCGGACGGCGCTACAGAGCAATGTCTGCACAGCCGGCAAATACTGAGTTAAGCGCGTTAATTTCGCGTGCTGATTATACCCGTGTGGTGGAATTTCGCAACCATACAGACCCTGGACACCAGGACTCGAGAAGGCAGGGCTAGAGGTTCTCTACTCAGGCGCAGGCAGGGTGAAAACCCTATCTGACCGGCGGGCTATTCCTTATTGGTAACGGTGCTCGGGCCCGGTAAGCTTTATGCCATCTCAATTTTGGATAAGGATCAGGCAAACGGATGAATACAAACGAAACCCCACAGCCCACAGAAAGGGTTGCTATTGGAAGATGGATCTCCGAGCTTTGGAACTCCAGGAATAGAGTCGTTACGCTCGTTTTCCTGACAACGACTGGACTGGTTCTCAATTGTTGTTGCATCATCATCCCACTCTGGGACAGATCAGGAGGTCCCTAGCGCTACACATCCCTGGACAAACCCACCATCAAACGATAAAAGCCTCCCGCCACGTAGGGAGGCTTTTATCTTGAGCTGCTCGAATCGTATTTCCGGCTATAATCTCACCATCATACAGGGTAAAGTTTCTGTATAGAAGCATCCTCCGAGAGGAAGGCGTGGCGCCCTACATGGATAAGAGACCTCGCTCCCTGGAAGTCCAACGTGCGCAAGCGGAAGAAAGACGCCAGCGATTCGAAGAACAGAAGCTCCATCTGCACATCAAGCAACATGACCTGGAAAAAACCAAAATCGTCGTCGATGTTCTCAAGCACTTCACGGCAGTCGTCACCGCCATGCTTTTTATCATCGCATTCTTTGGCGATCAAATCATTCCTCCTATGAAGGAAACGGTCACGCCGTTCTGGGGTCTGACAGCCTGGGAGATCGGGATCGTAGCGCTTGCCGGCTCTCTGGTTTTCTCCCTCCAAGCCCTGCTGGATTTCGCGCTGGATCCCGAGCATCATAGCACGAACCGCACTGCGAAGCGCTGGTTGTCGGTGACGATGTGGTTATTATTGTTAGCGATCATACTCATTATTGCTGCACTCGTAGTCGCGCGGTAACCGATTGGAGCTCCTGGCTGCGTTCAAGTCACAAGTTCTTGATTGCCGGGTATAATCCCGCACTTGATACTCAACCTGGAGAAGAAACTTGGGCCGACTGATTAACCCCGAATCCGCGGGCAAAGAACGGACACAGTTATCCAAAGCGATTGTGCTGGCAGTCCGTGAGCTGGCAAAACAGAGTGATGTGACCGGGGAAACCAGGGACCTGGCTGCCTTCATTGTCCTGGCGCTGAAAAATATCTCCGAAGGGATCGACGTCTCAGTCGCTGCCTGGGAAAAGCGCGGCTACTGGGTCAAAGCTGACCGCTTCCGCATGGAGTGGGTATGGACAGGGTCAGTCGCGGACAAGATGAAAACGGCCGTGATCGCAGACGATTGGGCGACCATTGCTACCCTCATGCCGACTATCGCACAGAAGTTCAATAAAATCGTTGTTTCTGAAAATCACCGGCTGGGTAAACCGTGGCTGGGAGCATACGGAAAGCTGAACGGCAATTCTTCCTAGCACCGCGGTGAATATTTTTGAATCTCCAACCTCCTTCTTGCGTTTTTTTAACAAAAGCTTTTTATCTATAGGGCTGCAAAATCACCAAATTTTTGAAGGAGGTATCTGCCATGTCTAACCTTTCTCGTTGGGAACCTACCTCTGATTTCATGACTTTGCGCGATGCAATG
>DAIQBG010000024.1:1914-29815 GCA_036781265.1 Anaerolineales bacterium
CCTGATGCCTCTGTCATGCCTGGCACATCCGCTTCCTCCACCTGAAGGGGAAGAATGTATTCATCTGCGCCGCGCAATGCATGTTGCTGTACTGCTGTTCGCTCGGCGTCGGTCCACTGCCGGAGTGGATAATGCGGGGAAATCAGCATGAGGCAATAGACTGCCTTTGTGCGGCACAGCTCCGCGACGTAGTGAACAAAATCGCCGCCGGCCAACTCAGCTGCCTCCGCCTCACTATAGAGGACATGTATATCTCTAGCCTCCAGCAGGCGGCCAACCTCCTCGGCGCGGGCCCGGTCTGCACGCGCAAAGGAAATGGCCACATCGTACGGATAGTGATCGTTCGCCATCATCGCACTCCTCTGAAATGAGACGCAGCGTCGGATAGAGAATCAGCCTGACCTTCATTGAGCACGGGGGATGAATTATTAAGCACTCCCTATGACTCCGGCAGCCGGGTGAGATGAAGCTCTGTGTTGTTCAGAAGCTCGATCATCATTTCACGGATGTGGCGGTTAAGATAATGGCTCTCCAGCGTGGAGAGCGGCAAGAAGCGTGCCCCGGCAACTACATGGATACAATTCGATGAGCCGCAAAGACAGATGAAGGGTGCGTCCATCTCCCATTCCGTGGAGGGATAAAAGAACGACAGCTCTTCGCCTTCGTCGATATCGCGGCGCGCGACCATCTTCAGGTGTTCGGTATCGAGGATGACATTCGGATCGCACGAGTGATTCAACGCGGAAAGCTTACCCACTTCGGTGTGGCGGTCGCGTCCGATCTGCACCGTATAGCGGTTGGCGCTGTCGATAACTTTTTCCGTGGGGATCTCGCATATGACCTCCCCTTTTTTATAGGCCTGCTTTGTGATCAAACTCCTAAATTTATTTTCGGTCTTTATCACAAGCGTTTCCATAGAAACCATTTCGGATTCCTTTCTATCACTTCAGGATGCTGCACCATTCCACAGCAGGAAGGAGATGAACAACCCAAACAGATCATCCTGCCCGCTGCTGGCTATGCAACTGCGGACAATATACAATATTCCTCAAGCAAAATCAATAAGTGAAATCATGTACACGAATATTTTAAGATCAAGCCGTTTGCTTCATGGCTTCAGAGCGCCTGTCGGAAGTTGGCCGTCCCCTGGAAATGTGGGAATAAGTTTCCGGGTCAACTGAGAAGTCAGGACATAAGCATGTAGGAGTGACATTCTCAGCCGCAAGCGCTTCCAGATCGTCCACAGACTGCTTACGTCGTCCTTCTGCATGGTTCGGTCGCGGAAAAGCGCCTCCTGGTAGTAGTCCGTCAGCAGCATAACGTCCTGCTCTATTCCTGCGAAAACAGTCTTAAAAGGGGACCGATTGTTGAGCTCATGCATTCTTTCGAGAAGCTTTTGTCTAAATTCAAGAGCTGTCTCTGCGCGGGCACGCTCGCCCGCCAGCAACCGGCCAAGACGGTAAAAGCGGCGATACATTTTTTCGATGGCGGCCGCCGGGGCCATTCGGAGATAGAGCCAGGGTTCGATCAACCCGAAATAGAGGATGCACGCAAAAATAATGCCAGCGATGGGTGACAGCCAGTACAGCAGAGTTTCGAGTCGAAAGCGGTAAAGCAGCCGCTCCGCGGACCCGTCCGGGCGCGGCGCCGTCGCTTCCGTTCTTTGGGCGAGTTCTCTCTCAGGCTGAGAGGCGGTCGGCTCGAACTCCACCCAGCCAATCCCCGGGAAATATATTTCCGCCCAGGAATGCGCGTGCAGCTCTCGCACAACATAGCGGGCGTTGGCGGCGTCGTATGAGCCGGAGGCATAGCCCGATACGAAGCGGGCGGGCAAACCGCTCGCACGCGCCAGAACCACCATGGCAGTGGCGTAGTAATCGCAATAGCCTCTTTGCAGCTCAAACAAGAAGTAATCGGCAACATCCTGTCCCTCGGGCGGAGCGGGGACGTCGAGATCGTAAGGGAAGCTTCGCAGGTGGAACTCGATGGCTTTGGCCTGGTCATAGGCATTACGATGTCCCTGGGTCAGCTCGTGCGCCAGCTCGACCACGCGTTCGGGTAGCGAGCGGGGGAGCTCTAAGTAACGCTCACGGATCGCTTCGGGATAGTCGGTCGAGGCTCCACGCAACTCCTCGGCGCTGATGAACGGAACATACGATTGCGCCTGATACGAAGTCGCCGTACTGGCTGCGCCAAACAGGTCTGCCTCCAGCAACGCTCGCTGGTCTGCAAACAATGTCGTTTGAGGACGTACCCGCCAATTTGCCCGAAAGGGTACATCGGCGCTGAAGAGCACGCCGCTCCAGAACAGCCGCCCTTCGGGAGCGACCATGTCCACATCCAGATGCAGCGATTTATAGCCGGCGAGCAAACCCGGGATGAGCGGCGTATCGGGTTGGACGTTTTGCGGGAATGAAGCGCTCGAGACCCAGCCAGCGCCCATGTATGTATCATAGACGGTGCTACGCCAGTAATAGCGAGGCGCTTCCTCAGCCAGAGCCGGATTGCTGATCGGGGGCAGCTCGCCGGTGCGGATGGTCATCACCACCTCTTCCGACTGTGCAAAACCCCCGGATAAAAGATGATCGCGTGGTAGAGATGGTTTTCGCCCTGGCGCCTGCTGCACTGCAACCTGTTGCTGCTGTACTCCGAGCATCTCCGCCACCTCATTCTGGTCTCGTTCACGCAAGTAATCCCGGATCTGGCGCCATGAAACGGAAGGCGTAACGAAGGCAAGCAGCCCGATGCCGAGCGTCAGGAAGAATACGGTCTGGCCCAGGTCATAAAGAATGCTATCGGAATAATCCACCTTCTTACGTTGCCATTGTGCCGTATGATTCTTGTAATTCCATATACCCATGAGGATCAGCAAGATGAGAACCATTCCCCAGAGCAGATCCACTCGGCGCTCGCTGTAGGATGTGAGGGCTGCCAGGAACACGATAGATGGCAAAAGAGTGGCAACCGCATGCCTCCGCGCCGCGTACCAGCCCATCCATGACGCAAGCAGCCATACGATCAACAGCCACGCCATGTTCCGCACCAGAGGATCGTTGACGACTATGTTTCCGTCGATGCTCTGCACCCAGACGAGCAAACGTCCACCCAGCGCGCCAGATGCTTCGCTCACAACTTGCCACGCTTCCACAACACCGGTGGTATCGATCGGAACATCGAACCGGGCAGCCGGGATCAGCTGGGACAGAAGCTGCCAGATTTGCTGACCAAGACCCAGTAGAGGTGTGCCGAGTCGGGCGCCCAGAATCCATATCCCGCCGGCGCCTAACATTACCATGACCACCGAGGCTACGATGCCGTTCGTCTGGCGCTTGCTCAGACGAAACGCAGTCAGCGTCGAGAGCAGGCAGATCAGGAAGAAATAGCGGGTATCCACATTTCGCAGGGAGGCGGCGATGCCAGAGGTAAGCAGCTGCACCGCCAGTATGACGAGCAAGAATCCCATCACTTCTGCAGACAATGCGCCGCGCAAGATGCGAGCGATCATTGTAAGCCTCGCCATTCGTCCTGCGCCGTACGCACGGGTACGGCTTTCCCGGTGCCTGAGATCCGCCATTCCCATTCACCTTCACGCCCGGGCCGCGCTTGAGGGCGATCCAGAAGCTCACGGGGGATGATATGGCACGGGATGCCCATGGACTGAAAAAGCGCGGACACAGGTCCCGTTGGTGTCTGCCCGCCGAACGTTAACGGATCAAGCAAAAAAAGAGTTGGCATGACCCCGCGCCACATCAGCGGCAGAAGCGATTCTGTCCACTGCGCATCCGCATTGGCAGTGATGATAAGCAGGCTGCAGTGCCTGCTTATTGATGGTCCAAGGCGTTGAAGGTAATCCTTCAAGGGCAAGTCCGAGGGAGACGCCACGGCCAGAGCCTTGAGTAAGGAACGCAGCTGGTATTCATTCCGGCGGGGCGGGATCCACTCAGGATTTGCGCCGTTGATGGACAGACCCAACGGGTGGTCAGTGTTGAGTCCCTGCGCGGCTAGCGAAGCAGCCAGGATGATTGTATGTTCCTCGGTCGAATCCCAGCCCAGACCCAGTTGCGACGCCTGGTCCAGGTCGGCAACAATCCACCAGTCGCCGGCTGGCGCGCCCTCGAACTGGCGCACAAGAAACTGGCTAATCCTGCCCTCTCGATCTTCTGAGATAGAGTGTCGCGCCGTCGCCTTCCAGTGGATCAGACGCACTGGATCATTGGGCTGCATTTCCCGAAGATGAGATGTGTTGATCGTCTCCTGCAGTGCATGCCGGTGCGGCTTGCCTTCTCCACTCCAGCCACTCGCGAGAATCTGAAATTTGGGCAGGGCGACCACTGGCGGCATGACAGCCAGCGTGGCAGAAGTCGGGTCTTCCATCAGGACTGTATAGATTCCCAACGGATCGCCGGTCTCCATGCTGACTCCCCCAAGAGTATACACACCGCGCTTCGTGCACTGCGTAGTCAGCTTCCACTGTGACGTGCTCGAGCCGTCTACTCCGGTCGCGACGGACCCATAATGATCCGGCAGGGTGGAATGATCCTGCAGGGTTACCCAGGTAGCCGGTAGGACAAACTCATTCGTGAGTGTGAAGCGCTCCTCGAGCCGGTCACCGACCTGCGCCCAGCCAAAGCGCATTTCACGCTCGAAGCGCAGTGACCGCGCCAGTCCGTAGGCCCACCAGCGGCAAATCAACCAGACGCCGCCGATGCCGACGCACAGGATCACCCAGGCTCGCGACGGATCCAGAATCTGCATCCCCAGGGCGAGCAACCCTATAAGTGGCAAAACCTTCGAGTTCAGGCGCACAGTCGCATTCATGACTGGATTATAGATTATATGCGCGGAGGCACCTCCCCCGAAAGGCTAGGTGCGCACCGCCCGTCCTCCTGATGTATTGGAAGCCTGGCTGCGATACACTGAAATCAATCTTTCGCGTTGAGTGCGAAAAATGATATGATGAAAAGGAGATAGATATGGCGAACGCACTGACCGATTTTTCCAATGGATTGACCGCGGCTGTGGAAAAGGCTGGCGCAAGCACTGTCCTCGTTGATGCACGCAAGCGCTATCCGGCTAGCGGGATCGCATTCGCGGAGAACCTCATTTTGACGGCCGACCATGTCGTAACCCGGGAGGAAGATATCAAAGTTCGACTGCCTGACGGTCGTTCCCTGGCAGCCACCGTAGCGGGGCGCGACCCCGGGTCCGATCTGGCAGTGCTGCGACTTGCCGAGAACACCCTGGTTCCTGCACAAACCTCTGAAGATGTCAAAGTGGGCCAGCTGGTGCTGGCACTCGGACGACCCGGCAGTGAAGGGATGCAGGCCTCGTGGGGCATCGTGACTTCCATCAACGGACCCACGCGCACCTTTCGCGGCGGCATGCTCGATGAATTCATCCGCACGGAAACGACGCCGTATCCCGGTTTCTCGGGCGGCCCGCTCATCAACACCGAAGGGCAGGTGCTCGGATTGAATACCTCCGGTCTGACGCGCGGCTCCTCACTCACGATCCCCGTTAAAGTAGCGTGGCGTGTAGCAGAAGCATTGTCGACGCATGGTTCCGTCAAGCGCGGCTACCTGGGCGTGCGCACCCAACCGGTGCAGATTTCCGAGGCTGCCCGCAAGTCTCTCCAGGGCGAGCAGGAACATGGATTGCTGGTGCTCTGGCTGGAAGAGGATGGTCCTGCCCAAGGCGGCGGACTGCTCGTCGGCGATATCCTGGTGGCAGTCAGCGGCCAGCCAGTGGGGGATCCGGACGATCTCTTCGCGGCCCTTGGCAGCGAAAGCGTTGGCACATCAATCCGGGTGGACGTGCTGCGCGGCGGGAAGCCAGAAACTCTCCAGGTGACGGTAGGGGAGAGGAAGTAGGCAGTGGTTCGCGTCCTGTTGAACGTCTCGTCGCCGGCGTTGCGGGCAGGGCTGCAGGCCTTGCTTTCTTCCGACAGCACGGTAAAAGTTGTGAACGATTCGCTGGACGAGAACGATCTTCGATTAGAAGCCGACGTGGTGATCGCGTCGGCTTCGCACGTTTCTTTTTCCGCACATGGGCTGGAGTCTGGGTCCGATGCGGCAACTCTGCTCTTAAGCGATGATCCGCTCAACGTGCGCGAGCTGAGACGTTCGCTGCGCGTCTGGGGGGTGCTGCCGACGGACGCATCCGCCGAGGAATTGAACGCAGCCGTCCATGCGCTTTCCCAGGGTTTGATCGTCGGCACGTCGACCCTGCTGTTCGAATCCGAAAATGAACAGATTTCACAGGGGCCGCTCACCGAGAGGGAATCCGAGGTACTGGGTTTGTTGTCGAAGGGACTGGCAAATAAGCAGATCGCTGTCGCACTGGGCATCAGCGAGCATACCGTCAAATTTCACGTTTCGTCTATTTATTCAAAATTGAGTGTGACCAACCGCACCGAAGCCGTGCGGGCGGGCTTGCGCGGTGGCTGGATCGCTCTGTAGCGAAGCTAAAGCAGCTGTAACTGCGTATCTGCCCGGCGGCCATCCAGCAAGACAAACGGGGCCACGCGCTTCGTGACAATACCCAGTTTACGTAGAGAGGTTAGGTCGCGTACCTTCTGCTGTTGCCTGGCTCGAAGAATCGCATTCGCGCCCTTGGGACCGATACCAGGGATTCTCAATAACTCACTGCGGTCCGCTTTGTTGATTTCTATGGGTTGCCCCTGTAAGTTTTGTTTCGCCCAGGCAAGCTTCGGGTCGCTTTCCAGAGGCAGGTTGCCATCCTGCACAAAAGGCATCTCTTCCAGATCAAATCCGTAATCCCTCAATAGAAAGGATGCCTGATACAAACGATGCTCACGTAGCGGATCGACAGCGGCTTTGCTTTCCATAGGTGTGTCGCGAACGGGATGAAACGCCGAGAAATAGGCTCGCGTCAACCGGACATTTTTCATCAGCCAATCGGTTGTCGTCAATAACTCGAGATCGGTTTCGTCAGAGCCTCCGGCGACGAACTGGGTAACCGTCGAAGGCCAGCGGCCGTTCCAGCCCTGATGAGCCGGCTGTGACCGACGGATCTCCTCCGCCCATCTCAGCGGTTGGAAGAGCTCATCGAAGAAGTTCTTGTTGGGGGCCAATTTTGTCAGGCGGTCTCGATTTGGGGCCTCCAGGTTGATGGAGACGCGGTCTGCTAGCTGCATCAGGCGGTGGACCTGTCCTTTTGAGGCGCCGGGCATGATCTTGAGATGCAAGTAGCCTTTGAAGCCAAGTCGAGTACGAAGGATCTCAGCCGTATCCAGGATCTTGTTCTGGGTGTTCTCGCCGCCCGCGGCAATCCCGGAGCTCAGAAAGATGCCCTCCGCCATGTTTGCTTTATAGAGCTTCATGAACAGCTCGGCAAACTCCTGCGGCTTGAACGTGGCGCGCCGGAAATCACGTCCCGCCCGGAAGGGACAATAGTAACAATCCCGCTCGCAGGCGGAGGAGAGCAGGGTTTTTAAAAGCTTAACTTGTTTTCCGTTGGGGAGTTGGGCAGGGTAAACAAACGCGGCCCGTTTCTCTTTGGGGGTAAAGCAGGCAGGCTTCGCATTTGCAGTTCCAGACCGGTTTTCTTCCGCGTGTTCAAGCTCCATCTGCTCCGAAAGGGACTGGAGAGTCTCGAGCTGGTCCATGCTTCCATTATAGAACAAATATTCTATAAATTCAAGGGTGTGCCAGTATTGGGTGGCTAGACCGGTTACACCTGCCGAACGTTAATCCCGGAGCAGGGAGGCGGACTCAAAAACTCTCATCATTTCCTCCGTACCGCCAGCAAGGTCACATCATCGTATTGTTCGCGGCCCGAGATATGCGCATCCAGTGCCCGCATAACGTTTTGGATCAATGCCGGGGCGGATGGGGCAGGGGAAGTGACTGCCTCTATCAGGCGCGGCTCAGAAAACTGTTCCTGAGAAGGGCTGAGGCCGTCGGTGATACCGTCTGTATACAGCAATACCGATTCACCGGGGGAAAGCGTGATTCGCTGGAGCTGAAAATCCAGGTCGGGAAGCATTCCGACCGCCGGTCCGGTTGGATCGAGACGTGCCTTGATCTCTCCATTGGAGATCAGGAACGGCGGCTCATGGCCCGCATTGATATAGAGCAGCTCGCCGTTCTCCGGATCCAGCAGACCAAAGAATACGGTCGCGAACATATTTGAGCTGCTGTGATGGGTGGCGATGTAGTTATTGGTCAGGTCAATTGCATTTTTCAGGGAGGGAGCCCCCGAGGCCAGCACCGCATCCCTCCGGAACATGCCCGTAGCAGTTTCCCCATGGGCATCGGTCGGTGTGCCGGACCAGCGCATAATGTACTGCTGGTCCGAGTATGCGCGAAAAAGGCTGCGGAAGATTGCCATATACATGGCGGCTCCGACGCCTTTATCACACACATCCGCCACGATCAGCGCGATCTGTTTGCTAGTGGCGATTGGAAACACATCGTAGAAGTCGCCGCTGACCTGTCGTGCCGGACGGATGTGCGTGGCGATCTCCCAACCTTCCGGTTGCGGGTAATCCTTGACCAGGAAACTGGATTGGATTTCCCGCGCGATCTCCAGTTCCCTTTCTGCTCTTTTCTTCTGCTCGATGAGCGTGGTTTCCTTTTCCTTACGGTCGGTGATTTCGGTAAGGATGCCGCGGTAGCCGACCGGATTTCCCTCTTCATCCAGCAGAAGCGAGATGGAACCCTCAGCAAAGCGGGCAGACCCATCCTTGTAGAGGAACTCGAAGGGAAACTTTTTCTCCACCATGCGGGTGACGTAGATCATCTGAAACACATTGAACATCCAGGGGATCTTTTCACGCGGAATATAACGCCGGAAGTGTTTGCCAAGCAATTCCTGGGGCTCATAGCCGAGGGCACCGAAGAAACTCTCGTTGGCATGGGTAAGAACCCCCTTAAGATCCATTTCAAAGTAGCCTATGCCCATGGTGTCGAGCAAGCTGGAGGCAGTCAGGGGCTCCTTCATTAGCCGTCGTCCCTTGCCATCAGCTTCTTGATATAAGACATCTGCGCTTCTGCTGCCTTTTCACCCTGCGCGATGATGTAGGGAATCTGCGCGGTATCAAACGTTCCGATCGGCTTTTCGAAATCCGGCAGAATCGGGACGATCTCTGCATGATGCGCGATGTTATAAAACGCAAATGTCGACTTAAGGATGTTATTCATATACAGGCTATTGAAATGGGTGGTCACGGCGGTATAGGAATTCATCCGTTTGCGCGTGGGCATCTCGAACCCGACCGCGGCGATCACATCGCTGCCTTGCTGGATTGCAACGTCGATGGGCAGTGGGTCGCTCACGGCACCATCTACGAGCAGACGTTCGCCAATCTTCCACGGCGAAAAAATCATGGGAATGGCAATACTGGCTCGGATGGCGTCCAGGATTCTTCCCGAGGAGATCACGACCCGTTCGCCGGTATAGAGATCGGTGGCCACAATGTGGAGTGGAAAAACAGTATCTTCAAAGGTCTTGTCGCCAAAGACACTATTCAACCGGTCGTACATGATCCTGTCGTCTATCAGGCTGGACATCTCGGTGAAACGAGTTTCGCCGCTCAGGGCAGATTTCAGCTTCGAGGTATAGCCCTCGAAGACATCACTCGTAAAAAGATGGAGGGTCAGGCGCTGCGCTTCGTCCGGGTCAATACCCAGGGCAATGTTCGCCGCGTAGATACTTCCGCCGCTGCAGCCGACTGCCATGCCCGGTGCGAGTCCTTCACGGCGCAGGGCCTTACTCAATCCCAGTGCTGCCGCGCAGAGGACTCCGCCGGAGCCAATGACTATAGATAGGCGATTCTGCATAATTAAGATTCCAGCAAGCGTTTGAGGTAGGGCAAGTGCTCCAGCATAGCTTTTTCACCCTGCTCGATCACATAGGGGAATTGACCCGTATCGAAGAGACGAACGGGACGATCGAAATCAGGAAAAATAGAGATCATTTCTGCATGATGGGCGGCGTTATGAAATGCAAAGTTCGCTTGCATTAGGTTATTTGTCATGAGGCTGTTGATATAGAATGCATAACGGCTGATGGACCTGACCCGGCCTGGCAATGGCGTCTCAAAACCCATGGCCAGGATAATGTCCACGCCTTCGCGGATCGGGACGTCCACCGGCAGGGGATTGGACGCCGCGCCGTCAATCAGCACGCGCCCGTTGTGCTTCCATGCGGACCAGATATACGGAATTGCCACGCTGGCGCGCAGAGCGTCCACCAGGCTGCCTTCATGCAGCGTCACGGCTTCGCCTGTCTCGAAGTCGGTGGCAACAATATAGAGCGGCGTCTTTGTCTCCGCAAAGGTCTTTTCGCCAAACACAGAGCGGAAACTTCTCAGCATGGCGCGATCGCTCATTAAGCTAAAGCGGTTGTCGAACTTCAGCAGGCCAGGCAACAGCATACTTACGAGCGCAGGCCAGTTGCGTTCTTCGGTGATCGACCGATTCCAGAGTTTTTTTGTGCTCTCTATACATTCCTGCAACGAGAACCCCATGGCCATGGCAGCCGCATAGATGCTCCCACCGCTGCAGCCCACGATCATATCGAAATGGATGTCTTCCCGCTCAAGCACCTTCCAGAGACCCAGGGCGGCCGCGCACTTTACAGATCCCGCCCCAATCACCAGCGCGATCTTTTTCGTTTGATGACTCATGGATCAGGAACCGAAGCTGGAGACCGCCTCTGCCCGGGAGGGGAAGACCTTGGCAATATTGTGAAATCCGGACATTTTCAGCACCTTTTCAATGCCCGGGTTCGTGGACGTAATACGCAAGTCGCCGCCATGGCCGCGCGCCTCTTTCACGGCGCCCAGCAGAGCCCGCAGCCCGGCGCTGCTCATGAACTCAACGTCGATGAGATCGACAACAAGGTTTGCGCGTCCGTCCAGAACCTGCTTGCTCAGGACGTTCGATAACTCGGCTGCCGTGAGCGCGTCCACGCTGCCTGTAACTTTCACAATGGTAGTCGTGTTCTCCTGCTGAACCTCTGTCTTCATTGCGATCCTCCATCCGGTTTCCTGAGATGTTTGGTCAATGTCATTTTGTTGCCGTCTTCCGTCACCTGGTAATTCATTTCGTCCATTGCTTGCTGGATAAAGAACAAGCCGAAACCTCCCACCTCGCGCTCCTCGATGGGAGCATCTACATCCGGAACCGGCGCGCTGCTCGGTTCGAACGCGTGGCCGAAGTCGGTCAGGGTGACGACAAGTCTATCGGGGTGAATATCGAGGTCCAAAATGATCGAACCCGCATCCAGGGCCGCATATCCATGGGAGATGATGTTGGTGCAGGCTTCGTCGACGGCCAGCTGAACGTCGTATACGACCTCATCCGTAACACCGGGAACCCCGGCACAATGCTCCTTAATGAACTCACGGAAATCGCTGAGAGACTCCAGGTATGCGGCTCGCGTCATGCGGTGCGTGGATGTCATAGACCTCCTAGTAGACAGCTCCCGGAAAGGTCTCAACTCCGGCATGCCTCCCGATCTGTTTGACCATGCGCAGGTTGTCCCAGCGGGCGTCGAGCGCCTCCAGGATCCCGTCATGGATCGCCCAGGCACGGCCGCGCACTGTCTGAGCTTGATCCAGTTTTCGAAACGGCGAGCCATCGTCCAGGCACTGATAAAGTTTCCCGCCCGGCTGGAATTCGCGGTGGATATCGTCCATCAGCCTGTGTCCGCGCACATATGCAAAGCCGCGCCGCTCGAAAACCCAGGCGGAGGCGTACGTCAGGGGCTCCAGGAAATACGCGCGGTGTCCAAGCATAGCCAGGAATGCTTCGATCTGTTGGAAAACCATGCGTGAGCCGCCCAGACCAGCACGGACCTGCCCGGGAGCCAGCCCGGCTTGTTTTGCCAGTTCTTCCGCTCTCAAGTTGCGTTTTAACGTCCCGAACAGGGTCGCCGTGCCGTCTTCAGCTCGATCAATCGCGTAACGCGGCGACTCGGGGTCGCTCAAAACGATGAGGTTTAGCTCAATCCCATTGAGGGAGTTATCGGCAAGCTCCAGGGCAAAGAATTCATCGTCTGCCTGCGCGGAGCCCTGGGCCGAGATGAAGACCTTTTCGCTATTCTCTGTTGCACTGAGAAAAACGCGTGTCTCTTTGGTGCTAGCCGTCCACTGGATCGGATCGATGCCGAAGCGAGTCAGCAGATCGGGGGGGATGAGAGCGCGGTACAGTCGCCGTTTGACCGTTTCAGGGAGATTATTCAACTGCCGGATGGTAAAAGGAAGGGTGGCATCCTGTTCCAGCAGAGAGAGGGATATCGCACCCAGATCCGGCACGATCGGTTCAGCCTGCTGCCTGACGCGGAAGTATTTGAGCATGGATGTTGACTGGATTATAAGGGATATGACCGGCGCACGCAAAAGTCGGGAGAGGCCGGCAGGATGCGTGGGCGATTCATCGGATCGGTAGGGGAGGGGAGAGCATAGCCCGGAACCTCTTTCTCTTACACAAATTCAATCATCAGCGTGATTTTCATTTTCCGCATGGTCAAGCGGGAATTTAAAGAACACAAGATTTTTGATCCCGGATAGCGATGGGGGAGACTTGACAGAGAGTCCATCTTCACTTATACTTGTTATGCTTTCGATAAGTTACATTACCAAAAACATAACTTGAGACTGAATTTCGTGTAATTTTCCTATGGAACAACCAATTAAGGCATCGTCTATTACTTCTGCAATCGACCAATTTCTTGAAGTCGTTAAAATGGCGCGCAGCCCCAATACGGCCTTGACTTACGGCAAGGCGCTCAAAGAATTCAAAAAAGTATTGGTGGAAGCGAAGATCGATGCAGAAACTTCCCCTGCTGCTGTCCTGACAGAAGATTTGATTTCCAAATTTTCAATGCATCTGAAGGCCTTCTCGCCCGCCACAGAGCAGCTCTATATTCGTGCGCTGGCGCGTTTCTTTAAGTATCTGGCGGCGGAACGGCTAGCCGAAATAAATTTGCCCCGCATGGAATTGCTGATTGAACACCGGACTCGCAAGCCAGGCATACGGCTTCCACAATTTCCAGCAGATGATATTGAACGGGTCCTTGCATTCGTCTCGAATCCTGCCTCCCTTCCCACCGAGTCCGAGACCGAACGGTTACGCGCAATGCGGGATCGCGCACTTTTGCTGACTTTAGCGGATACCGGTCTCCGCATTCATGAAGCTTGCAACCTGCGTCGGGGTGACATCGATTGGAACGCGGGCCGCGCCATTATCATTGGCAAAGGCGATAAACAGGCGATCGTGCGTTTTACCTCGCGCGCCATGCGTGCCCTGAAAGATTATTTGTCGCTGCGTGCTCAACTCGACGGTGGGTCAGGAAAACAGTTAACCGCTCTACCCCTCTTCGCCCGGCATGATAAAGGAACAGGGCAGAAAATCAAGCCTATTACTCCAACAACCGGTCGTAATATCGTTGCGGAACGTGTCAAACAGGCGTTGGGGAACGACGCAGAGGGTCACATCACTCCCCACTCGTTTCGACATTACTTCGTCTCTACGATTTTGCGCGCTTCCGGAAATCTCAAGCTTGCCCAGAGGCTCGCCCGGCACGAGAATATTCAGATCACCCAGAGATATGCCCATATTGATGATGATGAACTAGACAAAGGCTACTACGAGATCTTTGAGAAAAAAACCGATCGATCTCATCGCGAATAGAACTCCACGATCCTCTGCTCCTGGATATCCGGGTCGATCTCCTCGCGGTTCGGCTCGCGCAGAACCACCCCTCCCCCATCGCGCTTCTCCAGCCAGCCCGGGACCGGCTGTCCCGACTCGGCGATCTCCTGAACGTCGGGAATTTGCAAGCCCGATTCTTTCATCTCAATCTCTTCCCCAGGTTTCATAATATACGAAGGGATATTCAACCGCTTCCCGTTCACGCGAATCAGCCCGTGGGTCACGAACTGACGGCCCTGCGGGCGCGTGCGAGCCAATCCCAACCGGTAGACAACATTGTCAAGCCTGCGCTCGAGGAGCTTAAGTAGAGCTAAGCCAGTTTGCTCGCGTGATTGTAATGCCATGTCCATAAAGCGCTGGAATTGATCTTCGCGCAGTCCATACATCCGCTTGACCTTTTGCTTCTCACGCAATTGCTCGGCATAGACGCTTTCCTTCCGGTTCGGTTTCCGGCCATGCATGCCCGGAGGCTGGTCCAGCCGGCGTTGCAGGCTCTCCCCGCCCGTACCAAAGAGATCTTTCCCTTCTCGCCTCGACAGCTTGTGTTTCGATTTCCGATCACGGCCCATCGGCGCCCTCCTCTCCAAACAATTCCCCATACTCATCACGCGGCAGGCTTCCGAGCAGGTTGCGCCACTCACCTTCGCTGATGGCCTGTCTCAAAACCGAAAACACCTGTCGTGTCCGTTCCGCGGCGTCGTTATATGTCAAATCGGCGCGAGCGCCCACCCGGCTATAGAACTCTTCCAGCGTGTATAGATTCGTACCCTCAGTTCTCGCCAACAGGAATTCTTTTAGCTCATTCGGAAGCTGGGCGGCGATCCCGTTCCACACCTTACGGTCCACGCGCTCTCCCAACGTTTCTAAAACCGCGCGTGTGAGCGTGAAGGCGTCTTCACGTTGTGTCACCCCGGTCCTTTTTTGAACTCCATCGATAAACTCATCAAATTGCATGTCATGTGCCTTTCTTCCCTGAGAGGCCTATCCGATAAATATCTTTCCCGCCCGGATGAATGCCGAATACGTTTTGAGATCGACTTTGGCCGGTCCCTCCACTACCTCGCCCGTACGGATATCAAAGCAGGAGCGGTGCCAGGGACACTCCACCCGACCATCGTAGAGCTTACCTTCTGAAAGTGGTCCATAGCGGTGCGTGCAAAATTCCTGAAAGGCATAGACTTCCCCGCCCTGCCTGGCCAGTGTGATTATGTTCCCCTTCCAATCAATACGAAGTGTTTCCCCATCCTTGATTTCGCCTTCATCACACACTGCCACCAACCCATCCTGCCTCTCTAAATAGGAAACATTGATCGTCTTACGGGGAGTTCGCGTGAAGCGCCGGTGCCGCCCCACCCCTACCCCATCATCATAGACCATGGTCCCACCGAGATAACCTGAGACTAGAAGTATGCCCACGCCGGCAAGAGATAAAATTAGCTCCGCGACCGTAACGGGTGCCCCTTGTGCCTGCCCGGCGCGCAGCCATACATTAATCGCGAAAAGACCCAGAGCGGTAAGATTGAGCGTCATGTGAATGTTGGCGGTTTTTCGGGCTGGGTGATCGATCCGGATGTCAGATCGATCTGCCAGACCCGCCACAGCCGCCAGCAATCCGAATAGCAGCCCGCCTGCCATGGCATAAAAAGAGGCACGAGGAAGCACACCAGCTCCAATATCCAGAAAAGCAAGCGCATCCATGATCAGGGCAAGCAGAAACAGCCCGATTGGAAAGTGAACGAGCGCGGGGTGGAGAGGATGACGGAAGGGCTTGCCCTGCAAGAACGCCTTAAGCATATTTCATTTCTCCGGTGGCACGGCTCCGCCACCTTCGATGGCGATCTCACGCCACTTCTTCTTTGAGAGCCGCGCCACGTTGATCCCATAGGCATAGATCATGCGCCCGCCCAGGTATCCAGACACCAGAAGCAGGAACGTGGCAAGACCTGAGATGGCTACCAATCCACTAGGAACTACAGTCGCCGATTGAAAGGTTGGGAGGCGGAGCCAGAGATTGACACCCCATAGAACCATCACAAACAGGTTAATGATCATATGGTAAAGGCCCAACTTCCAGGCCGGCTTATCCGGCTTGATATCGGTCCAATCTGCATAACCGGTAGGGACCGCAAACACTGCCAGAATCAGTCCGACGGCAATCGCATAAAAGGCAAGCTGCACAAATACATTATCGTTGTTGAGTTGAGAGACCAGATCAAATACAAAGGCGGAAGGCCAGAGAGCCGTAGGGATATGCACCAGCGCCGGATGCAACGGGTGTTTTAGCCATTTGCCCTGCAGGAATTCGATCATGAGGCTATGAGATCACTCCTTTCAAGGATTTCCTTTCCAAAGCTCGATCGAGCCGTCAGATTTAGAATAATCTTAGCCGCGCGGAATAGAAGCAGTAATCAGGGAAGTCTGGTAATTCGTGATAGGGAAAATCCCCCTGCCCTATCGCTCATCGCGAAACCACAAAGTTGAAATAACCAACCAGGTAGCTTTCTCGCTCCTCCAGAGTAACGGTCAGACCCTCGACGGGCTGTTGCGGGAAGTACAGTTGACTCGTGACCTCCTCCCCACCCTCCGGGCGCACCTTAACATGGAGGTGCTCGATCGGCCGGCTCAGATAAAGACCGGGCAGCACTGTGTCCAGGTAATACCGTCCCTGTTCATCGGTGAATTGGTGTCCGCGCAGCCGATACCCGGCGTTGTCATATTCGCCGGTGGCATCTGCCTGCCAGAAATCCAGCCAGGCATTGGGCAGCGGCTGACAGTTCTGATCAAGCACGTAGCCAACCAGGACGAGTCGCGTTCCGGGCATGCCATCTTCATAGAAAACGTTGCTTCGTGGCGTATCTGGCTTATAGTACGGACCTTCGGTCTGTGGCGGGGTCAGACCTGTACAGATCGGTTGCCCGAGCGTGATACCCATTTGGCTGTAAATGTCATCCGGTTCGGGAGCCAGGGTGGGAGAGGATGCTATGGGTTGGGTCAGGGTCGGTTCCACAGCATTCATGACAGGGGTTGCCGTCGCGATGGGTGCACTACCCGTCGTTGTGGCTGCTGGAGCAGTCTGGGTCTCTGCAAGGGTACAGGCCGCAAGGAGACCCAATACAATCAAAACAACAAGCATCTTTTTCATTCCACGCTTCCTTTTTTTTTAAGATTTCCGCTGCAAGCCGGCTCCCGGTTTGGTTCAGACGAAAAAAAACGCATCCTTCTTACGGGCGCTTATAATCGAACCCCTGGAGGCATCGTGTCCATCGTTCGCCGCGTTCTCGATTTTTATAAAGATCCTGACTATTTTCACAATATCCGCAAGATTGCGTTGCCGATCATGGTCCAACAGCTGGTGTTCTCGGGCTTGAACATGCTTGGCGTGATCTTTGTCGGGCAAAAGGGAGATGCCTCCATTGCCGCGGTGGGGTTAGCAGGGCAGATCGCGTTCCTGTTGAACCTGGTCCATTTTGGCATCATCAGCGGCGCAGCGATGTTCACCGCCCAGTTCTGGGGTAAGCAGGACATCGCAAACTTACGACGCGTGCTCGGACTCTGTCTGATGCTGGCGATTTCCGCCAGCCTGATTTTTTTTACACTCGCACAGCTCCTGCCCGCCCAGATTTTGAGCATTTACTCAACCGATCCACTTGTCATCGAATTGGGCACGAGCTACATCCGTATCTTCTCATGGACCTTCCTCTTTTTTGCCATTACCTTCAGCTATGCCCTGGTGATGCGCTCCACCGGAGATGTAAAGACGCCTACGGCGGTGAGCGTGGGCGCGTTGCTCATCAGCACATTTCTTTCCTATTCACTGATCTTTGGCAGGTTTGGTCTGCCCGAGCTCGGCATCCAGGGAGCGGCGGTCGCGGCGGTGGTCGCCCGTTTTCTTGAGTGTGTCGCGCTTTTGTCAATTATTTATATGCGCCATTCTCCGGTGGCGGCCTCCTTCCGGGAGCTCACCGGCTTTGACCGTGTCTTTTTCGGGCGGGTAATCAAGCCGATGATGCCGGTGATATTGAACGAGTTACTCTGGTCGTTGGGCATAACCACGTACAATATTATTTACGCCCGGCTGGGCACCCCATCGTATGCGGCGGTCAACATCGTATCGACCATCGAACAAGTCGCTTTTGTTGTTTTTATCGGGGTTTCGAATGCAACCTCCGTCCTGGTTGGAAATCGGATTGGCGCCGGCAAGGAGCAGGAGGCTTACCTCTATGCCGGTCGTTCGCTGGGCATAGGCATAGTCGGGGGACTGCTCCTGGGAGTTGTGCTACAGCTTGTGAAAGAGCCGGTGCTGTCCCTCTATAACGTGTCACCAGAGGTCATCCAGAATGCCAGCAATCTGATCAATGTGGTAACCTTCTTTCTCTGGATCCGCGTCAACAATATGACGACTGTGGTGGGAATCCTGCGCGCCGGCGGGGATACGCGTTTCTCGCTCTTTCTGGATGGGATCATCATCTGGATCGTCGGTGTGCCGATGGCATATCTGGGGGCATTCGTCTTCGATTTGCCGGTCTATCTGGTATACCTGTGCGCGATGTCGGAAGAAGCGACAAAATGGGTACTGGGAATCAAACGCTACTTTTCCCGCAAATGGATCAACAACCTTACAGTGCACGTCGAAGGCATCTAGATCGCCTCCGCGTTTTCCAGCACATAGGCTTCATAGGCTGCCACGAGCTCGCGTGTGACCGGACCGGGTCTCCCCTCCCCTATTGTGGACATATCAATCTGGATCACCGGCACGACGCCGCGTGAACTGGAAGTAATGAACGCCTCGCGCGCCAGCTCCAGTTGATTCCGTTGGAGGGGCTCATAGCGTATGGTCAGCCCCCTCCCCTCCGCGATGTCAATAATCATCTGCCGCGTGACGCCCGGCAGGATATCGCCCGGAGCGGTACATAACACGGCGCTGGCGCGCTGCTGCCCATGCTCCGGTCTCACCCGGGCCTGGCTTACATAGAAGAAATTGCTGGTCATGCCTTCCAGGATCATGCCGTCGTTTACCAGCAACGCTTCGAAGATTCCCTGCTGCGCCAAATGGTTTCGCTCGGCAGAACTTCGAACAATAAAGCTCGTCGATTTCAATTCAGGATGCTCCCGTCGGAGATCCAGGGTCTCCACACGCACTCCCTGCTCGTAGACCTCGCGTGGCAGAGTACGCAGGGGCTCGAGGGCCAGATAGGCTTTACCATGCCTGGTCATCACAACCCTGACCCGCGCTTCACCGGGGTGATATTGCTTCAGCAGCGCTCTCAGTTCCCGGCGCAGGATAGCGGAGTTGATATCAGGCGCGGCGACTGGATCGAAGAGGCGGCGTAGATGAAATGTCAATCCCAGAACACGCGTACCGTGTTCAAACGTGCGGAATGTACTGTAATAGCCCTCCGGCAGCTGCCGCGTGACCTCATCGAGGGAGGAGCCATCGGGCAGGTTTACCGGGATGGTCTGCGTCTCGGTAATATGCCAGACATCAACTCTTGCCACAAACCCTCCAAACTACTATCGACCAACCTGAATCCAGAACACGTTGACGTCACAATTTTGATTATACGCGAAGCTTTAGGCTCAATAAGCCTTGACACAATTGCCACGACTGGTGTAAACTCGACAAGCTTTACTTAAAATAAGATAAGTGAGCACATCTTGAAGAAAGGAGCGCACTACATGTTTATCGCTAGTTGGACCCTTTTCTTTCGCATCCCCGATGCCGGAATGTTACCTTTTCGTAGTGCGCCTATTGACCGTCCCTAGGTCATCCCTGTCCTGTTTATCCAGGCTGTGGCGCACCCGCCACAGCCTTTTTGTTTTATTTGGACCCGTGTAAGGCACTTACACAAACTTTGGAGAGTATGCCATGACCACACTCGAACCCACCCTGACCTTCGATTTCCGCAAGGCGATCGATAAAAATCATCTTAAAGGCATCTGGAAGATGATGGTGGATTATCGCCTGCCCTATCTGGGAGCAACCCTGGCGCTGGCGATCTCTGCATTGGCGCAGACATTCATGTATCTGCTCCTGCGCTACTTCGCCGACGATGTGTTGACACAGGGAGATTATATCGGGAATAGCCTCACGCAAACCTTCTTATGGATCGGATTGGGGTTTGTGGGCTTAGCCGTGATACAGGGCACGTTCTCGTTCCTTTCCGGACGTATGGCCGCCTATACGGCCGAAGGAATTACGCGCCGCTTGCGAGACTTTCTCTTCGACCACATACAGCGACTGAGTTTCTCGTATCACGCCACCACCCCGACCGGTGACTTGATCGAGCGCGTGACCTCCGACGTGGATGCGCTGCGTCGCTTCTTTAGCGAGCAGGGCATCGGCATCGGGCGCATCATCCTGCTCTTTGTTATTAACTTCATTGCGATCCTGAACCTGAATGTCAGACTCGGGCTGCTCTCTGTAATCGCCATCCCGTTCATGCTGCTCGTCTCCATCTGGTTCTTCAAGCGGGTGACAAAAGCCTTTGAAAATTACCAGTCACAGGAAGCTGTGCTCTCGACGACTTTGCAGGAGAACTTGACCGGCGTGCGCGTGGTCAAGGCATTTGGGCGGCAGGAATATGAGAAGGAAAAGTTTGAGAAGGACAACTGGACCAAATACCTCAAAGGTAAGTTTCTGCTCTTGATGCACTCTCTGTTCTGGCCGCTCTCCGACATTGTGCTGGGACTCCAAATGTTGTTTGGGTTCGTCTACGCGGCACTGATGGCGATCAACGGCGAGATCACCGTCGGCATGTATATCGCCTACGTCGGTCTTGTCGTCTGGCTGATCTGGCCCATCCGCAACCTGGGACGCATCATTGTCAATGCTTCCTCGGGTATGGTGGCCTATGGCCGTCTGATGGAAGTGGTGAAACAGGCACGCGAGCCGCTCTTCGATGGAAAGTTCCAGCCGGAGGGCCCGGTCCAGGGCCAGGTAGAGTTTGAGAAGGTTTCGTTCATCTACTCAGATGGCAAAGACCATGTCCTCAAGGATGTCTCCTTCCAGGTCAGATCCGGGCAGGCGGTCGCCTTGCTTGGCTCGACCGGCTCAGGAAAGTCATCCCTGGTGAACTTGCTGCCTCGCTTCCACGAATACACCGGCGGGCGTATCCTGTTGGATGGTGTGGAGATCAAAGATTACTCGCGTGCTTATCTGCGCAAGCAGATCGGTATAGTCGAGCAGGAGCCCTTCCTGTTCAGCCGCTCGATCCGTGAGAACATCACGTACGGTGTGGGCCGAGATGTGTCACAGGAAGAAGTGGAGCGGGCTGCCAAAGCCGCCGCGGTGCACGATGTGATCCTGAGCTTTCCCGATGGGTACAACACGCTGGTCGGCGAAAAGGGCGTGACGCTCTCCGGCGGACAGAAGCAGCGTGTGACCATTGCGCGGACTTTGCTGAAGAATCCGCGCATCCTGATCCTGGACGACTCCACCTCCTCGGTGGATACAGAGACTGAGGCTGCCATCCGCGATGCGCTGAATGAGCTCATGGAGAATCGCACGACGTTCATCATTGCTCACCGTATTCAGTCGGTCATGATTGCCGACCTGATCCTGGTCCTTGATAAGGGCGAGGTGATTCAGATGGGAACGCACGAGGAGCTGGTATCTCAGCTGGATGGCATGTACCGCCGGATCTACGATATCCAGACCCGGATCGATGAAGAGCTCGAAATGGAGATTTCGAGAGTCAATTAAAAACGCTCAGCTGGTCGGGTAACCGGGGCGTTTGTAAGGGTGTACTTGGAGCCGCCAACGATGCTTAGGCTCTGGTGCGTGGCGCGAAGCCAGCGCAGGCTGAGCGCCGCTACTCGACCATCGTTTATCACGGAGATAAGAATGTCGGAAGAACTGATCGAACTCGAAGAAGAAGAACATACTTCACAGTTGACGACACCTGTGCTCAAGCGCATCGTCGCGCTGCTGAGACCGCACTGGAAGTGGGTCGTTGGCTTCATCATCACCATCATGCTGACATCCGTCCTGGATGCCTACTTCACGTACCTCAACAAGGAGATCGTAGATACCGGCATCACCCTGAAGGACAGAGCGGCCCTGACGCGCATCGCGACTGTTTATGGCGTCTTTCAGATCTTGCAGGCCGGGTTCGTATTTACATTCATTTACCTGGCGGGCGTGCTGGGTGAGCGGGTTCAATACGATCTGCGAAAGATGCTATTCAACCATCTTCAGGACCTCTCGCTCTCCTATTACGCCCAGAATGCGGTGGGACGACTGATTGCACGAGTGACCTCAGACACGGGCCGCGTTTCCGAGCTACTGACCTGGGGTGTCGTGGATACCACCTGGGCCATCATGAATATCACGACATCGTTGATCTTCATGGCGATCATTAACTGGAAGCTGGCGTTGATCGTTTCAGCCGCTATCCCGATCATGGTGATCATCGCTGTGCAGTTCCGCAAACGAATCCTCGTGGAATACCGTGTGTCGCGCCGGACCAATTCAAAAATCACCGGTGCGTTCAACGAGAACTTCCAGGGCGTACGTGTCGTAAAGGCGTTGTTGCGCGAGGATGAGAATACGAAGGAATTTCAGCAGCTAACCGGTCAGATGTACAAAGCATCTTACCGGGCTGCCTGGCTTTCGGCGCTCTTCCTCCCAACCGTGCAGATTGTCGCGGCGATTGCCATGGGTCTGATTATCGGCTACGGGGGTTCACAGATCACGCTCGGCGTCATGACCATTGGCGGTATTCAGGCGTTTGTTTCCTACCTGACCTTCATGATGTGGCCCATCCAGGACTTTGCCCGGGTTTATGCCGAGATGCAGCATTCGATCGCCTCGGCGGAGAGAATTTTCAAGTTGATCGACACCCCTGCCGAGGTTCATGACCGGCCCGATGCCACGGAAGCGGAAACTCTCCTGGGCGAGATCGAGTTTGACCATGTGGACTTCTACTACGAAGACCGCAAGCCCGTGCTGACAGACTTCACGTTAAAGGTGCAGCCTGGCGAGATGATTGCCCTCGTGGGTCCGACCGGTGGAGGCAAGTCGACCATTGTCAATCTGCTATGCCGGTTTTACGAGCCGCGCAAAGGCATAATCCGGATCAATGGGCGTGACTACATGAATTACACGCTTGCCTCTATCCACAACAAGATCGGTATCGTGCTCCAGACGCCGCATCTCTTCTCGGGCAGCGTCCGCGACAACATCCGCTATGGGCGTCTGAACGCCAGTGATCATGAGATTGTCGAAGCGGCGAAGATCGCCGGCGCACATGACTTCATTGTGATGCTCGAGAAGGGCTATGATCAGAACGTTGGCGAAGGCGGGAACCTGCTCTCGGTCGGGCAAAAGCAGTTGATTAGCCTGGCGCGCGCGGTACTCGCCCGACCAGAACTGTTCATCATGGACGAGGCAACCTCGTCCGTAGACACCTTGACGGAGGCCCTGATCCAGCGCGGCATGGAAGCGCTGATGAAAGGTCGGACCTCATTCGTCATCGCCCATCGCTTATCCACCATCCGGAGAGCGAACCGGATTCTCGTCATCGAGAACGGCCAAATCGCGGAGCAGGGCACACACGCCGAGCTCTTGCGACTGGGTGGGCACTACTATCGGCTGTATACGCAGCAATTTCGGCATGAACTGGAAACGCAGTATGGACTGGCAGAGGCTGTTGGAATGCAGGAGAAGCAAGAGTCCCCTGAAGCGCTGGCTGCCGACTAGTCTCCCACTGCTTTTGTAGCCTTGCGAAAGTCTTGCAGAGAATCGGTTTCATTCTTGAGACAGGCTTCGCAAGGCTTAAGCTGGAGAGGTTATCATGAATAAGAACAATTTATTGGTACGTTATGACAAAGACTTGCGCCTACGGATGTCCCATCCAGAAGCGCGCAAGGAAATCACGAATGATGTCGTGCGAATCTTGCACAGACAGCCGGGCCGGAACGTCGTGTCGTTTACCTTTGCCAACGAGCGAGAGCTGCACCGCGCCATCCATAACGAGATCGAATATTTTCGTCCTCTGGGGCGGCCCGTGACGTGGAAGGTGTATGATCACGACCTGCTGCCAAGCCTCAGAGAACAGCTTCTCTTCCACGGATTTATCGTGGAGTCCGCCCCCACGGACATTATGGTTCTCGACCTGAGAAAGACCTCTGGGGAGCTTCCGGAGAGGGGCCGGGTCGATATCCGTCGCATTGACACGGCGGATAGCCTCAGGGAGGCCGTTCGCGTGCTCGACCGGGTCTGGGGCGGCGATAACACCTGGGTTGATGACCGTCTAGCACGACACCTGCAAATTCCGGGCTATCTGAGCGTGCACGCGGCGTATGTGGACGGTCAACCCGCCTCCATCGCCTGGACGCACTTTCCGCGTGGTCACTTCGCCAAGCTGTCTGCGGGCTCAACAGTTTCGGAATATCGCCGGCAAGGACTCTACACCAATTTGCTGGCGGCAGCAATCAACGGGATCTACGAACGCAGATATCGTTATGCCGTCATCGAAGCGAACCACATGAACAGGGCTATCCTGGAGAAGCGGGGGTTCCAGTATCTAACGACGGTACAGGATTACCAGTGGAAAGGCAATTGAGTCCCGCGCCAATCCCCACATACACAGGCACGAAAGGAAAACTTCCGCGGCTGCATAGCCGCGGAAGTTTTTTTTCAGTAGACGATTTAGTAGTCTGCAGGGCTAGCGGTGCCTGATACCCGTACTAACCTTTTTATATGGTCTGAAATATTCGTCCGTGTAAACACCCACCAACCATACGAGCCCTGCAATGAGAACGGCGACAGTCCATTTCAGTACTACGGTCATTTTTGCTCCACGTCCATATCGCTTTGAAGAACAGTCGTGTCTTCCCTAACATGACGTAGAATCGAAAAAAAGTTACGGGGTGGAATTTGCAATTATGAAATTTCAACCTGTCTACGTACAAACCGGGGCGGCGCTACGTGGCAGGCTTTTTGCGCGATAAATCCCGTCCCTCTCCTGGAGCAAAATGTACGATTGGGACTCTGCAAGAAATTGGTATCGTATAAAAGAGGGTAAAATACGGTCGCTTGCTACTCGGGTCAATCCCATTCGTTAGGAGGCGGACAAATTAGTAACCCACAAAACCTGGCGTCTATTCAATAATCTCAGCGGCCCGGGCACGGAATTGCTATGGAATTTGAGATTTATAAGCTGTTTGAAGCTCTGGAGAGGAAAAATCCGATTTTTTGGACGGCTATGAGTATTATGCTGGTCGGGTTGCTGGGGGTGCTGGACTACCTGACCGGGAATGAAATTGTGTCGTCCCTTTTTTATTTCATCCCCATTGTACTGGGAACCCTCGCGGTCGGCCGCCGGTTTGGACTCTTTGTTTCTTTTCTGAGCGCATTGACCCTGTTGGTGGCCGAGCTCTATGCCGGACAGTCATACTCACATCCCGTTCTCTACTTCGCGAACACGATGATCCGGACTGTGTTTTTTTCCTTTGTAGCTTACCTTGTGGCCGCGCTGCACAAACTGCATAAGGAGGAACGGCTCGCCGCGCGCACAGACTTCACAACCGGAGCAATCAATACGCGTTACTTCAACGAATTGCTCAAGATGGAAATTGACCGGATTCGCCGGTATCCTCATCCCTTTACCGTGGTTTTCATTGATATCGATGACTTCAAAGTAGTGAATGATCTCTTCGGCCACCAGGTTGGTGATTTTGTGCTGCGCTCCATTGCAGCCGAGCTGAAATCGCAGCTACGCAAAACTGACATTGTTGCCCGGGTCGGGGGAGATGAGTTCGCCTTGCTTCTTCCATCTACCGTTAGGTCGGAGGCGGAGATTGTTCTCTCTAAGGTTCACGCTCACCTCGGCGAAGCGATGAAACGCGGCAATTGGCCCGTAACTTTCAGTATGGGTGCGGTGACCTGCGTTACGCCCCCCTATGCTGCCGAGCAGCTGATTAACCTCGCTGACGAACTCATGTACGCGGTCAAGAATAGCACGAAAAACGCTGTCCGTTTTATCACATGGGGGGGAGAGAAGAATTACCACACTCACGCTCCAGCATGATTCTACTTCTCATCAGGCTTGCCTGTTCCGATCTATCTCAAGAGATACCTGTCGATCAATTGAGATAGGTTTTTGAGGCTCACCGGTTTCATGATGTAGTCCGTCGCTCCGGCAGCAAGGCATCGTTCCCGATCTCCGGGCATCGCGAGCGCGGTCAAGGCGATGATGGGAATGCTTCGAAACCGGGGATCTGAGCGCAGCCGCCGGGTCGCCTCGAGCCCATCCATGACGGGCATCTGGATGTCCATCAATATGAGGCTGGGATGACTCTGCTTGGCCAGATCGATGCCGGTTACACCATCCGGCGCGGTGAGCACGCGATAGCCAGCATTCTCCAGATAATCGGACATCATGAGATTTGCGTCCCTGGCATCCTCAATGATCAGTATCAGAGGCCTGTCCTTCACATCGGGCCGGATTGCACGGAATTTTCCTGTGCTCTTCAGTCTCAGCTCCGCATCGCTCACGAGGGCTGGCTCCCAGGGCAGAACGATATTGAAACGACTTCCTTCGCCCGGCTCACTATCGACGCTGATACTCCCCCCATGCAGGCGAACCATCTGGGTCACCAGTGCCAGTCCGAGACCGGTCCCGGTGCCTCCGCGGGCCAGAATCGAATCGAGCTGAACGAACGGCCGGAATAAGCGCTGCAGATCTCTTTCATGGATGCCGATCCCGTTATCCCATACGGTGAAGATGACCCGCTTCTCTTCCCGATCTGCACGCACCTGGATGCCCAGCTTTCCATTCTCAGGCGTGAACTTGACCGCATTGCTCAACAGGTTCACCAGGATTTGCTTGAGACGACGCTCGTCTCCCCAGACCACGTCCATATCCGCGTCGATCTGGAGGCTCACTTCCTGATGCTTCTTATGTGCCATCTCGCTGATCATCCGCAGGCTGGCCTGGCAGACGCGCTCGACATTGACCTCCTCGATATTGAGCACAATCTGTCCCGCCTCAATCTTGGCAAGGTCGAGGATATCGTTTATCAGGGACAAAAGATGGTGTCCGCTTTCAATGATCGTGCTCACGTACCGTTCCTGCTTCTCATTCAGCGGCCCGGCAACATTTTCCGCCAGACTTTCTGAAAGACCCAGGATCGAATTTAGCGGTGTGCGCAATTCATGGCTCATGCTGGCAAGGAACTCATCCTTGGCGCGCAGGGCGCGCTCCAGCTCACGGGTGCGCTCGGCAACCCGGTACTCCAGCTCAGCATTGAGCTGCAAAATCTCTTCTTCCGCTTCCTTTCGCTTCGTAACATCCATTTTCAGCCCCTGCCAGTACAGGGGCTGTCCGCGCTGGTCCCGGATCAAGACCATGTGGTCGTGGAACCAGACCACATGGCCATCCCGCGCCAGCATCCGGTATTCCATCTCAAAGGGCTCCTCGGTCAACTGCGTATGTGCAAGACTATCCATCACGGATGAATAATCATGGGGGTGCACTGTTTTCTGCCAGAATTCCGGATCTGCCAGCCACTCCTCACGCTGATAGCCCAGTATGCTCGTGATCTGCGGACTGACATAGGTAGTGCCCCTGATCCGGTCGACCGGGTTTACATAGACAATAATGGGAAGGTGCTCCACCAACAGCTGGTATCTTGATTCGGCTTCGCGATGTGAGCGCCTGATCTCGGCCTCCCGGAGCTCACGCTCGATCGCGGGAATGAGCCGCGCCAGCTTTCCTTTGAGAAGGAAGTCATGGGCGCCCGCCTTCAGCGCAGCTATCGCTGTGTCCTCTCCCACAGTGCCTGAAATTACCAAAAATGGCAGATCAAGACCGCTATCCTTGAGCGCTTCAAGCGCCCCCAGCGCGCTAAACTGTGGCATGGTGTAGTCGGAGAGAACTACATCCCAGGGGCGACGAGCCAATGCCGCCTGCATATCTGCTTTCGTTTGCACGCGTTCGAATTCCACGGTATATCCCCCGCGCCGGAGTTCCCGCACAATTAATTGCGCGTCATCTTCTGAATCTTCGACCACTAAAACTCGTATCAACGCTTCGCTCATGACTATTCCGCCGCCCGGGCGGGATGACTTACCAATAAATAAAAGAGCGTCGTGCCTCCAGACGCTCCCCTATCGTGTTTGTTTCTTGTGCGAATCATACCACCAATGGGTTCTTTTGTACTCTATTCCCCATATATAGGCATTCTGAAGTCGATATCCCGTGCTTCGAATCCCC
>DAIQBG010000024.1:29915-33637 GCA_036781265.1 Anaerolineales bacterium
CCGGCGGGTTATTGGTGATAGTTTTCCCAGTAGATAATTTTCCCGTTCTCCACTTCCATGATCTCATCCGCCTCGCCTCTGCGCCGGAAAAACCCGTTCCTGTAGACCTCCCACGAATACGAGACAATGTTCCCCACATTTTTCAGATTGCCGATCTTTGTGACATGACCGGATTGCAGGTATCCCTGAAGATAAGTGCGGAAGGTATCTTTGCCCGAGAAGTGACACGAACCTGCACACGTGATGTCATCCGCAACATAGGACATAGCAGTTTCGAGATCCCCGGCTTCCAGGGCACTCCAGAATGCCTGAACGACCTTCGAAGCGCTGCGAGGATCACTGGTAGGTGTCGGTTGTGCAGTCGGTGTCTGTGCGGCAAATAGCCGACTCTCCATGCACGCGGCCAGCACTTGTGTGAGGAGAACGAACAGGCATACCAGGGCAATGTTGCTCTTCATGTGATGTTTCCGTCGAACCGGGCGAAAGGTGAATATTGAACTTTATCTATTTTACTGAGAATGTAGGTTTCGCTGCCTAACAGCTTCGTAAACAATGAGAGCCGTCGAAACGGAAACGTTCAGGGAATTGACCCTGCCCACCATCGGGATCCTGACATTCCCATCTGCGCCAGACATCCAGAGGTCTGAAAGACCCACATCTTCTGTACCTACGACAATGGCAACCGGCTCGCGCAGGTCGGCTGCGGAATACACCAGCTCGGCGGAGGGCGTCGCAGCGAAGATTCGTATGCCGCGCCCCTTCAGCCATCCGAGCGCAGTAACGCTGTCACATTCAACCACCGGGACGCTGAATAGCGCGCCCCGGCTGGCGCGCACGACATTGGGATTCCACGCATCCACGCGTGGATCACAGACAAACACCGAATCCACACCAGCAGCATCTGCGGTGCGCAGGATCGCGCCAAGGTTGCCGGGCTTTTCTATCGATTCTGCAACGATCAACAGGGGACGATCACTCAACATCAAGTTGTTGAGCTCCAGGTGAGGAACTGGAACAACCGCCAGCCAGCCATCTGGATTCTGCCGGTAGGAAATCTTCTCAAAGACCGCGCGATTGACCGTAATGTGCTCAGCACCGGCAACAGCCAGTTCCCGGGAAGCCAGCTCAGGCGCGGAAAAGATCGTGCGAGGGCTGTGACCAGCGGCCCGCGCCAGCTCGATCTCATCGTACCCTTCCACCAGCATTAAGCCGTCCTGCCGCCGCTGGCGTTTGTCGTCGCGTAGCCTGACAACGTGCTTGACACGCGAATTTTGGAGGCTGGTGATGTCCATCAGGCAGGAGTTCCGGCACGGAAGCGACAGAGGGTAGACAGTTGGCGAAGGCCGATGACGCAATACCAGGCGAAACATACACGATTGATATGGACGAACACCGTGGCCATAATACCAATACGCAGAGCAAGCGAGAAAAGCATTTGGTCCTCTCAGGCACAGATAGAAGCGCCGGAAGGTAGGTGACTGCCTTACCGGGCCTTCCAACGCTGCGAACGAAGATTTCGAGCACGAATCAAGAAGATCGGCAATTCGAATTTTACATCAAAGCCAGGACCCAAAACCCCATTCATCCTTAATGCGAAATATTGAATATACTTGCAACAAACGAGACCTCTATGGATAACCCGATCAAGCTCACTGAAAAATATGAACGCAACGGCTGGCCTTCACTCGGGCGGCCCGATCTCAAGCCGCCAGCCGGTTGGAGTCTCTCCCTCCTGACGGCTATCGAGCGGATCCGCTCACATGCCCTTTCGCCGGATGGGCAAACCATTGCTTGCATCAAGGATGGTGAGTCGCTCTCCGATGTGCACCTGATTCCGTCAGCAGGAGGCTGGCTCACCCGGGTCACCACAGACCGTCCCCTCGCCCCGTACTGGGACGATGAGATTCCGGCCTGGTCCCCCGACGGGCGTTGGATCGCCATTGGCATTCAGGGTCATGTGCACCTGATCGCCCGTGAAGGAGGTTTGCCACGCAAGATTTCTGACTTTGCTGTTGGGGCAGGCAGCCCGCGCTTTATGCCAGACTCGCGCGGCTTGATCGTGACCGTAGAACGCAATGATACAGACCAGCTACTTCTCACCGACATCGATGGCAGGTGGCCGCGGGCCCTGACTACCGATGCGACAGGCGATCACTGGGACGCACGCCCATCGCCGGACGGCAGGTCCATCGTGTATACCTTGCGGCGCTTCGACGACCTCAATCGGTTGGATGTCGTCCTGCTCGAGATCGAGACGGGCCAGACTCTCACGCTCTACGGTAGAGCGTCCACGCGGGCATTATCGCCCAAATGGTCACCTGACGGCACCTGGATCGCGTTCATCGCCCAGGAGACAGAGCGAGACGAGATCTATCTCATCAGACCAAACGGCGAAGGCTTGCATCGACTCACCAATACGGGGCATGATGTCTCCCAATTCGAATGGTCACCAGATGGGCGGCGCCTGGCAGTCATTCTTAACAGGAACGGATCATTCGATCTGGGCTTCGCTGAAATCGAGAACGGTGAGATCGTAGACCTGCGTTCCGGCGCGGGGATCCACGGGAACCCCAATTGGTCACCGGATGGCGCTTTCATCACATTCGAATATGAAAGCCCGCTCCTTCCGCCCGACCTTTACAGGGTGGAGATTTCAGGTCGCCAGGTCAGGCAGTTGACCTTTTCTAACCCTCCGGCGCTCCAGCAAAATAAGAAAGTCCTGCCAGAGATCGTCAGCTACAGGAGCTTCGATGGGTTGGAAATCCCTGCATTCTTATATCGCCCGGAAAAGTCAAATGGCGCCGCGATCCTTTATCCCCATGGCGGCCCCAAGGACCAGTATGTTCATTTCTGGGATGACATTGCACAGTATTTCGTTGCAAAAGGGTACACCTACCTGGCTCCGAACTACCGGGGATCTACGGGCTACGGCAAGGACTTCGAACGCGCCAACTATGAGGCTTGGGGTATCGGCGACACCCAGGACTGTCTTCATGGCGCCAAATTTCTGTGGACACTGCCGGAGCTACGGCCGGACAGCATCGGGATCGCCGGCGGAAGCTACGGCGGCTACATGACCATATGCGCTTTATCTCGAGATCCTGAGTATCTATTTGCCTGCGGGGTTTCGAAGTATGGGGACTCAAATTTACTGAGCTCGTGGGCATTGTGCGAAAAACGCTTGCGCTACTATACTGAGATCTTCCTGGGTCATCCCGCTAACCATCCGCATCTCTATTTACAGGGCTCTCCCATTACCGATGTAAGAAATGTGCAGAAACCCATGCTCATTTTACATGGTTTGCTTGACACGATTGTTCCACCGGAGTCTTCTGAGGAATGGGTCGAAGCACTCAAACGGCACGATAAGGTCTTTGAATACAAGACCTACGGAAACGAGCCCCACGGATTTCTGCGCCGGGAAAACCTCCAGGATGTCTACAAGAGAATGGAGCGCTTTCTCGACTGGTACCTTATGCCCCGGTCATGATGAACATCCATTTTATCCCGGTTTCCGCCTCCCCACTGGATCATGATTACTACGTGCTGCCGGGCGACCCGACCTACGACCAGTGCCTTGGATTCGAGGCTGACGAGTTTGCTGGTGTTTCTACTTGAGTTAAGTTAACAAAATAAGCGCTTTTATTATGTTGGCTATGCGCAAAGCCATGGAGGAATAAATGACAGAGCTTTTCCACTTTGAGGAGCTGACCTGGGATGCC
>DAIQBG010000024.1:33737-51853 GCA_036781265.1 Anaerolineales bacterium
CATGGAGGAATAAATGACAGAGCTTTTCCACTTTGAGGAGCTGACCTGGGATGCCGTCGCCGCGCTGCCGCGTGACACCCCGCTGGTCTTGCCGCTAGGTTGGGGTTATGACTTCAACGCTCTGGCTATCCAGTTAAGTCGTCCTCCCCAGATCGGTCTCTTACCGCTATTCCCATTTGGCTGGCGTCGAAGCGGTTTGGAAGTCCCCGAGCCCTTCCTGTTTCAATACATCTCCAATCTGCTGGACAGTTTGCGGGATGACGGCTTCTCGCGAGTCTTTTGCCTGGTGCCTCCGGGACTCGATCCACAATCGTTCTTCAACGTAGCCAGCCGACAATCTTTTTTGACGCTTCCCAACTGGAAGCGCAATGTACCCCCGGCTCGACTACCTGCTGATTCCGAAAGGGGCAAAGTGATCCTCATCCCGATCGGTCACACGGAACAACACGGTCTCCACCTCCCCCTCTCAGTCGACACCATTATCATTGAATCCATTGCCGCAGGCACAGCCGCCAGAGTGCCTACACGCAGCTACACATTGCCTGTGATGCCTTATGGGGTCAGCACCCATAGGTCCTCGTTTGCCGCCACACTGAATGCGGGTGGTCGTGCTTTCGAAGACTTCTGGCTGGCAGTGATCGACGGCCTTGTAACACGCGGCTTCGACCGCTTTTACTTCATGAGCGGGCACGGTGGCAATAGCTCTTTCCTGGTCAATATCGTCAAATATGCCGGCGAACGCCACCGCAGGATCTTTTGCGCGACCAGCTGGCTCCATACCTCTGGCAGAATCGGGGCGGAAGCCCTGAAAAAGCACCGCACATCGCCGATTGGGGGCATGGGCCATGCAGGCGAGCTGGAGACTTCTTATATGCTTCATCTGCGTCCGGAGCTGTGTCACATGGAGCGAGTTGTGGACGAAGTGGACTTTGTCTCGACGCCCGACTACTACATGGACTGGATCGAGGGCGGAGCTCTCATCGCCAATCCACCCTGGGACGATGATACAAAAACCGGGGCCTATGGCGCAGGGAGTCATGCTACAGCCGATAAAGGTCGCCTGTGGCTAGAGGCCGCCACCGAGGAAAAAGCTGATCACGTCGAACAGATCCACGAGCAACATGAGCGGCGCGAGCAGCGCAGAAAGGCGGGCTACGGGTTATGGGGAAATCGATAAGGGTCTGGACAGGCAGTTGCTCCGGCCAGGAAGTCCCTAACTCGGCGGAGAGTCAATAAAATCTGCATCTTCAAAGGACCGGATCGGTCGCAGGAGCTTCCTTAAGGGTCACCACTTCTCCTATGGTGAATGGAAATGGAGTCGAGCCGACCCGGCATTGGGATGCCGGGTCGGCACTTATTTCGCCATGCGCTGTTGATCCCAGACTTGGCGGTCTTCCCTTTTCTCCGGATCGAGATCACGGGGATGCACTTCTCTGGTGATTTTATAGCCGTGAGACGTCCATAAATCAGCTGCGAGCTTGCGAGCGTCACGTCTGAGTCCCTGAGAAGCGAAATACTGGCAAACGCGGGTCACGTCACGCTGAAAGATCGGCCAGGCGACAGGGTTGGCGTCCGGCGGCACGACCTGGGGAAAATCGATCAAGACAATATCGCCGTCCCAGTACAGAATATTATAGGCAGACAGATCGCCATGGATACGCTTGTTGGAGAGGAGAAGTTCGATATTCCGCAGTACCCGGTCGAACACGGGTTGCACTTCTTCCCGATCGAGAGTTACCGAGTTGAGCGTTGGCGCAGCGCTGTCCAGATCCCCGATGTAATCCATTAAGATAGCGTTCTTCTCCATCGCGTACGGCCTGGGGACGTCTGCACCGGCATCGTGGAGCATCTCCAGCGTGTGGAACTCGAAGGCAATCCAGGATTGATGGCGGAGCTCTTCCCCGTAGGCAGTGCGCTTCTTCATGGCATGCAGCGCGCCTTCATCGACAATCGCGTTGCCGCTCTCATCGAGGTCGCCGCGCCCGGCGCGATACTGGCTGTCATTCTTGAGATTTCGCAAGGAACGCGGACGGTAAACCTTGGCAGCCACCAGAGACGGCTCCACTGCCGGACCGGAACGACAAAGATACACAGATGCTTCTTTGCCGCCCTTGAGTCTCATCAGGACATCCGAAATCGATTGGTGCTCATAGAAGTCGCCCAGGGATTCCAGGAGCCACCACTCTTCGAACCGAGCAGCCGAGTATGTGAATTGGAAACTCCGGCTGGAGTCATCCTGGCCTTTGAGGAATTCAGCGTTTGTCTGACGCACGTACTTGAAATGCCGTTCCGGGAAGCGCTTGCGGCGCTTGTCTTTGTTGATAAAGTTGTCGATCGCCTCGTTGTCATCCAGCTCATCGAACAGATCGAGATAATCATTTGTATTCATCTTTTTGTTTTGCGAAAAACCTGACAGGCGGTTTGATCTCCTATCCTCACAATCCCGCGATCACCTATCAGGTCTGGTGTTAAAAGAAAAACCGCAGGGTTGCGAAGCACGCCTGCGGCAAATTTCAGTTACAAACGACGAAAGTCGTTAGCTATGAATTACCTTCAGGAGGCGCGCTCAATGCATAATGGGTAGATGACAAGATCGACTTCATTTTTTCGTGCCTCCTTTCAGAAGAGAATTTGATTTGAATGCCGGGAGTCTATCATCTGTGCTTTAGATCGTCAAGAACCAGAAGTGTCCCCGGCATGCACTACCTGAGATCAAAAAGTGTCAGTACTGGATGGTGATCTGATCCGCCGCTGTCCCTTATTTTATAGGCGGCGAATGGCTCCAAGGCGCCGCGATACCAGATAAAGTCAATGTGCTGCATTCTGGTATCCTGCGCAGCTCCTACAAGTTTGATTCCAGGAAACCGCCAGCCAACCTGGTGGGCTGCATTTTCAAACCAGCGATCCAACATACGATAAGAACTGGAGGTCTCCTGGCTGTTGCAGTCACAACCGATCAATACGGGGCCTGATACACCCTGGAGCTCTTCCAACAGTATTTCCACCTGCCGATTTTGAGCATGGGTCCGCTCGACAATTGCCCGCGGAATATTGCTTAGCGGTCTTACCCACTGCAATCCATATGCACGTAAGTGAACAGCTGCAAACACAACTGTTTGATGATTGACTTCCGCTTTGACGATGACCGCGAGGCGATCCGCTCCTAAATCCAGAACATAGGCCTCTGCGAACGGATGGCGACTGAAGAGCGCCGTCATTCCATCATGGTTGCGGGTTGCGTGCATCGAATATGGATACTCATTTGCAAGGCGATCCTTCAGTGCATCCATCATTTCCGGCGTCGCTTCCTGAAGTGCCACTAAATCAGGACGGTATCTAAGGATAATATGCGCAACGGCATCATAATCAAAATTGTTATAGAGAACATTATAGGTCATCACTGATAGATCTACGTCCGGTGAAGAGGATTTTGAGAATTTTGGAATCATATAAGGATGATAGAGAAACGAAAAAATCGAAACAGGCAAAATCAGTATGGCTATGAATTTGTATTCGCCTGTGCGCACGAGCCAGGCGAGAAACAGAATCACGGGCAGAAACAGGTAAGGCACGATGCGGTTCAATATCGTGAGCCACCAGGGTCCATCCCCTACTGTCTGCCATAAGAGAAACCAAACACACACAAACAGGATGTAGCTGTACAACAAGAAGGAAAGCTTCGATGATTTCAATGGACCACACCTATTACGCGAGCGCAGGAAGTACATTCTTGTAGGCACCTTTATACATATACTCGTGGAGCGCCTCCCCACTTTCCCAGACAGTCAGGTTAATGATACTCATATCGTCATCATTGATCCTGATGCCGCTGCATCGCCGCCTGCCGATTGGAGCCGCACGATGATTCCTTTCCTCTCACTTTTTACTATCAAGTTTTCCAATAAACTCCTCCCCTTTTCTCATAAGCTCCTCGTGGTCCTCTGGCGCCGGCAAATCCTTCAAGAACTCGATGGTGTACTGGCTGAGTCTCTTTTGCACATGCGGTTGCCCGGCGTCGATCCACTTCTCCATGCTCCAGCGCGGGAAGATCTTGTTCACATAATAGCCGGTCCTGTATTTTTTGAGCGTGGTCGGCGCGGACACATAGCTCTTTCCTGGACCGACCTTATGGATTTCATCCAGTCCCACATGCGCGTCGTCAAGCTGAAAGCCGCTTGAAAAACGCAGCGCCTGGTCGATGATCTCGTGGCAGTAGATGAACGTCTGCGGCGAGATGGCTTTGGAGCCCAGCGTATCGCCAACGAAGGGCGCGATACCGCCCTTGGTCAGGGTGAACATCAGCGTGTTCATCCAGTAGGTCTCTGCGGCGAGCAGGTCCATGCCCCAGCCCGTCCCGCTGCCAGAAGTTCCACAATGAGGGATGCCATAGTGCGCCATCATCTCCGCACATGCCAGGCTGACGAGAATGCTCTGCGGGTCGTAGAAATTCATGAGCGTTTTCATATCAAAGTACACGGGCAGCATGCCAAGCAGCATCGGCGCGCCCTCCTTGTAGAGCTGCCCGATGACCAGGCCTGCCAGTAGTTCTGCCAGCAAAACCGCGACGGTCCCGGCGGGCGTGATCGGCGTGGTCGCGCCAGACATGCTGTAGTTCGAGATAATGACCGGCAGGCCGCGCTCGATGGCGATCTTCATCTTGTCTACGGTGCCTTCGTTCATCACCAGCGGCGAGACCGGGTTGAAGTACGGGATGATAAATGGTTTTGCGCCGAGATCACCATGCAAAGACTCGAACATGCGCATGACGTCATCGAATTTATGCTCGTCCGAGCAGAGCAAGACCAGCGGCTTGATGCCATTGGCAAAATGCTCCAGGCTGCCGTAGAGATCGGTGAGATGCTCGGGCACATCGCGGACAATGCCTACAGTGGATACGATATCATAATGCGGCAGCTTATTTCCCACCCGCACCATATCCTGCATGTGCTTACGCTGGAACAGAACCGGCGTATCGGTCTCCGGCTCCTGATAGTAGAGCGCCGTCACGCCGATCCCAAACCGCGTCCGGTCCCTTTCCCCACCGATCGTGAACTGCGGGTCCCCGCGTCGGTTGTAGACCTGAATCTGACGCGGCGCCACCTTGAGCGCCCACTGGATCAGCTCTTCCGGAAAACGCACCGTCCGCCCGTCGACCATCGATTCGCCCACGGTGCGCGTTAACATCTCGAGGGCAGATGGCGAGTCGACTCGCACGCCTGTAGTGGCGAGCAGCTTCATCGTATAACAGTGGATGTCTTGTTTTTGTTCCTCTGTGAGCATGGTTAATTGCGGACGGACGTTGTTCATTGATTAACTCCTTAACGGGATTGCGAGGTTCGTGAAGCAACCAATGGATCCTCGAACCCGATGCGATTATGGCGATACTGGAACCAAGGGGTGGCTTGATGGCGGACGCACGCACTGACACGAACTCCTATTTTACATACGTATCGAAAAACCGCAGGACTCGCCCCATGAAATCAAACCAGGGCTGGCCGATAAAAGAATGACCTTCGCCCTCGTACTGGTACAGCTCTGCCTGTTTGCCGGCATCACGCAGTCCCTGGGTCAGCTTCACCGACCATTGCGGTGGTGTCCCGCTCAGAAATTTTCCATCTTCCGTCCCGTAGTGTATCTGGACGGGCACAGTCACATGTTCCAGGTGATAGAACGGGGAGATCAGCTGCAAGCTGACCGGATCGGCGCCGGCGAAGCGATATGCATCCTGCAAATTCTGCGGAAGGTCATCGGGAACGACATCTGCTGAATTGCAGCCAGGGGCGACCTCGCCCTGGTCAACATCGCCGAAACAGCCGTTGCCCCAGCGCGCGATGATATCGGCGTGATCCGCACTGACAGGGGAATATAGGACAGCTGCCTTGACCCGCGGATCGAGAGTCACCACTTTGATCGTCACGCCGCCTCCCATGCTGTGTCCCCACATTCCGATCCGCTCCGGGTCTGCTTGTGGGATAGAGGGAATGGCATTGAGCAAATTGATTGCATCGATCACGAGTCCTGAGTAAAAGAGACTGGGACCAGTATCTGACTCCCCCCAGGTACGGTAGTCGGATGCCAAGGTGATATAGCCGTGCCCTGCGAGAAAGGCAGAGGCGCGGTCTGTCCCATCGCCCGATGAATAAATGCCGCGAGGATAGAAGCCATGGTTGAGGAGGATCACCGGGAAAGGACCCTCTCCTGCCGGGATTTGCATTATGCCGGTAATGGTCAAACCATCGCTAGGATACTCGATCAGATAGGCTGTGAAACTCTCATTTTCGCTGAGTGTGGAACGGATACGAATCTCGCCGCTTTGAAAATCATGCTGGCGCAGACCCTCGATAGTATATGGAAAAAGCAACTCTTCGACGGTGGGGGTGGGGGATGGAGTCGGACTCACAGGGACTGTGGGCGCAGGAGAGGGAGTGCTCGTCTCGGCAACCAGCTGTGTGGGTGGCAACGTCGGCGAGGACAAAATAGGAGGAGATGGCTGGCAGGCTCCAACGAGGACAACAAAAATGAACAGGCAAGTGCGCTGTTTCATGAAATGATTGTATCAAATATGTTCAGCTCGATATTCAGTAACGACATCTACTTGTCCCGACCCATATATTGCTCGTGCAGTTTGCAGTAATTGCACAGCGACCGCATCCTCTACATACGCTTCCCCACAGCCCGGGCAGATACACGCGGGTACATTCTGGATCTGCAAATGCATCTTACCGCGCTGGAATTTGACCGATGTCGTTCCCTCACCAATTTCCTCCTGTCGACAAATCAAGCAGATCATGAGCGGCGCTGTCTGGAGGTTTTGTCCCATTTTCCCCGATCAGGTAGGTAGACAGTAATAACCGTCATAACCTTTGTTCTTAGATCTTCAGATATCACCACATGAAATGGACGTTTTCCCTGAAAACCAAGTAGCAAGCGGCTGGGCTCTGGCATATCCGTGGAATAGTCTTCGAGGACCTCGCCTGACTGCAGCGCCTGGTAGACTTTGGCCAAGGAAATGTCACGTTCAAACATGCGTTGAACGGCATGGATCCGGAACAGAGTTCGTGGCTTATTCATTTAGGGATGCAACCTCTACGTTACCGGCGTAAAGGTTTCTTGAAGCCGCTCAAGCGCCTCGTGATCGAGGACAAAGTGTTCTTCTGGAACTGACTCATTCCTGGAAACCCGTCTTGTAGAGCTGATAGTAGATACCCTGAGCTGCCAATAACTCGCTATGCGTTCCCTGCTCCACGATTTTGCCATCCTGGATGACAACGATCCGGTCTGCATTGGTGATGGTGGAAAGCCGGTGGGCGATAACAAAGGAAGTTCGCCCCCTGAGCAGGGTCGCGAGGGCCTTCTGAATGATCTGCTCGGTCTGGGTGTCCACAGAGGAGGTTGCCTCATCCAGGATCAGGATGCGCGGGTTCGCCAGGAGGGCGCGCGCGAATGAGATAAGCTGGCGCTGGCCGACGCTGAGTGTGGCGCCACCCTCTTCCACAGAGGTTTCATAGCCGTTCTTCAAACGGACAATGAACTCATGGGCACCCACCGCCTTCGCAGCTGCTATCACATCCTCCTCGCTCGCCCCCAGCCGGCCGAACAGGATATTCTCCTTTACCGATCCATTGAACAGGAATGGGTCCTGCAGCACCATTCCCATTTGCCCGCGGAGCGACTGCTGGGTTACTGTGCGGAGGTCCACCCCGTCGATAAGCACCCGGCCCGCGGTAGGGTCATGGAAGCGCGTCAGCAGCTTGACAATCGTGGTTTTGCCCGCGCCCGTTTCTCCGACCAATGCCACAGTCTCCCCGGCGCGCACCTCCAGATCAATGCCGTCCAGGACGAGGGCCGGGTCGTCGGAGTAATGGAAGGAGATCTGCTCGAAGCGGACATCGCCGCGAATTGGGCTCATTTCCCGCGCATCGGGCGCGTCTTGAACCTCTACCGGCGTGTTGAGCAATTCCAGGATCCGCTCGCCGCCTGCCATCGTGGATTGCAAAGTGTCAAAGCGGCGGCTCAGATCGCGGATGGGGTCGAATAGCCGGTCGATGTACAGGACAAACGCGATCAGCACGCCCGGGGTGATGGACTCTCCCAGGACCGCCGTGCCACCGAGGTAAACGACCAGAGCGGTGGCGATCGCGCCAAGCACATCGATGATCGGCGTGAATACGGAAGCCACCTTTGCCGCGTCGAGGCTGCGCTCGAGGAAATAGCGGTTGACGTAATCTCGGAAGTTCCGGTAATTATGCGGCTGCCGAGAGAATGCCTGAACGACGCGCACGGCGTTGACATTCTCCGCCAGTACGGAGTTGGTCCACGAGACGGCCGCGCGAACCTTACGGTAATTCCGACGCGCGGCCCGCCGGAAAAGGAGCGTTGCTACTACCATCACGGGCAAGACTGTAAAGGTCAGCAGCGACAAGCGCAAATTGAGACTCAGCATCGCGATCAAAATGCCCGCGATCGCCAGGATGTCCCGGACAATAGCCAGGGTCGCCCAGGTGACAAATTCTCGCAGTGTGCCCACATCGTTGATTACCCGAGTGATGACACGACCGACACTGTAACGATTGTAAAAACTCAACGAAAGCCGCTGCAAATGGGTAAACATCGCCATGCGAACGTCGTACAGGATATGCTGCCCTACCCGCGACATCAGTCGGACACGTGCAATATTCGTGATCACTTGCACGAGAGAAACGCCAAAGTAAATGAGAACAATATTTCGCAGGGCTATCACATCGTTTCGCGCGACGCCCTCATCGATGGCGAGCTTTACGAAATAAGGACCCGAGACGGATGCAGCGGTGACGATAAACATAAACAGCAGCGCGGTAAACATCTGCGCGGAATAGGGCTTCAGGAATTGCAGCAGTCCGCGCGCGATCCTGGGGTCGTAACCCTTATCGAGCTGGTCTTCCGACTGGGTGATGAACGCAGGCGGGACGATCTTAGTATTCATAGATCACCCGTCGAGCGGAGTGAGAGAAACGGACAGGACCGTGGAGAAAAAGCGAGGTCGCGTGGATGGGCAGAACGCTTCGGTGAAAAGAGAACTTACATCTCATCATGTTCTCTCACGCGCAGGATGCCTTCTTCTTCCAACCTTTCCATTTCCTCTGCGAAGCCGGCGTGATCAGCCAGCTGTAGATCGTGAATCTCTTTATATAGCCCACCCCGGGCCAGCAACTCGGTATGTGTCCCCTGTTCCACAATACGCCCCCTGTCCATGACCAGGATGATATCCGCGCGGCGGACCGTGCTCAGCCGGTGAGCGATGACGAAGGTCGTGCGTCCCTCCATAAGAGCGTCCAGCGCAGCCTGAATGAGCTTCTCGGTTTGTGTATCCACCGACGAAGTGGAGTCATCTAGGATCAGAATACGCGGATTCATCAAGAGAGCGCGCGCGATCGCCATACGTTGCCGCTGCCCTCCGGAAAGTGTTACGCCGCGCTCTCCGACCAGCGTGTCGTAGCCGTTGGTAAAGCTTTCGATGAATTCATGCGCCTGTGCGGCTTTTGCGGCTGCGACGATTTCCTCCATCGTGGCATCGGGTCGGCCATAGGCAATATTGCCCTTGATGGTGTCAGAGAACAGTAACGAGGTCTGCAGCACGATCCCGATCTGCCGGCGCAACGAGACCAGGTCCATGTCTCGGACATCCACCCCGTCTACGCGGACGCTGCCCTCGGTCACGTCATAAAAGCGCGGGATCAGGTTCACCAAAGAAGTCTTGCCCGACCCCGTCGGACCGATCAGAGCCACGATGCGGTTCGGATCCACCCGCAGGTTGATTCCGCTCAGGGAAGAAGTTCTCTCGTCCTGGTATCTGAGCCCGACATCCTGGAACTCGACTTCTCCACGCAGCACCTCGATCTGTACAGCATCGGGCGGAGTTTGAATGGCGGGGGGAGTATCCAGGACCTCGAGCACCCGCTGCGCGCCGGCAGCGGCTTCGCCGCCCGAGTTGACCAGACCCGTCAGTTGTTGAGCAGGTTCTGCTAGCATGAGGATGTACGCATTGAACGCGACGATCGCTCCCACCGTCAGAGTCCCGTCGATGACCATTTGCCCTCCGAACCAGAGGATCAGTATCACGCTGATGGTAGTCAGCCAGTGCGATGTAGGCATGATCTTGGACCACTCGTCGATTACGCGCACCCAGGTCTGGAAGACTTGCCGGTTCGACGATTCGAAGCGATCGATCTCGTAGGGTTCGCGAGCAAAGGCGCGTACCACCTGCACACCAACCACATTTTCCTGCAAGAGACTCGAAACATCACCGACAGCATGATCGACGGCAAAGAATAGCTTGCCAATCTTCGTCCCGAAGCTGGCGGTGAGCAGAGTCAGCGGAATCATGGGCACCAGGGCAATGAGCGCCAACGGGGCATTGTCCGTGAGCATGATATAGATGATGCCGATCGAAAGCAGCACGAACCGGATCAGGTCTGCCACTGCGCCTCCGGCGAACCGCTCGATCGCGCGAACGTCCTCGATGCAGCGCGAGATCAGCTGTCCACTCTGGGCGTGGTCGTGATAGGCGAAGGGCAGGTACTGGATGTGGTCGAACATCCGGTTGCGCAAGTCATAGCCCACTCGGGCCGCGATCCACTCCGACCAGTAGCGGTTGCCGAGATTTAGGACGCTTGAGCCAAGCCCCAATCCCAACAGCAGGAGCGCGGACCGGGCAAGATAGGCGGTTTCACCGCCAGCCAGCCCCTCGTCGATGACGTCGCGGATGATGCGCGGCACCATTAAGCTCAGGGCGGTGAGCGCCAGCAACATCATCAGGGTCGCCATTATTTGCCAGAAATATGGTTTGAGAAAGCCTCGTATTCGCAGCAGATGTTTCATAGCGGGAGTATCGAGGATACCATAAAACTTACCATATATGGATGCCGCGAAGCTCGATTACCCTCGAATTTCGCCATGCAGGTCAAGATTCTTGGGGTGGTATAATCTTCGTGTGTTTCAAATCTGCTTAAGGGAAAAGGCATGAAACTCCACGAATATCAGTCGAAATCAATTTTTTCAAAATATGGAATCCCGATCCCCAAAGGACGGGTGGCGGCCACGGCAGAAGAAGCGAAACATATCGCAGAGGAACTGGGTGGCCGCGTTGTTATTAAATCACAGGTGCTTGTGGGCGGGCGAGGGAAGGCCGGGGGCGTGAAAGTTGCGAAAGATCCGAAAGAGGCCGGGGATTATGCAGGTCAAATCCTTGCCATGCACATCAAGGGATTGCCGGTGCGCAAGGTTCTCGTGGATGAAGCGGCAGCGATCGAGCATGAGATCTATTTCGCGATCACCAATGACCGCGCCGCGAAAAAGCCAGTCATCATTGCTTCCGCTGCCGGTGGGATCGATATCGAAGAAGTGGCGGCTACCACGCCGGAAAAAATCGTTAAGGTTCACATCGACCCGCTGCTGGGCTTGCGCGATTTCCAATCGCGGGACATCGCCGCCTCGATCGACCTGCCACGCGAGCTGTGGCGCGACTTCAGCAAGATCGCCACGGGATTGTGGCGCGCCTATCTCGAAACCGATGCCACTCTAGCGGAAATCAACCCGCTGGTGATCACAAAGGACAAGCATCTGGTGGCACTCGACGGCAAGATGATCATCGACGACAACGCTCTGTTTCGCCATCCGGACCTGGCAGAGATCCGTGATATCGATGAGGAGGCACCCGCAGAGACCGAGGCGCGCCGGCACGGGCTGTCGTTTATCAAGCTGGACGGAAACATTGGCTGCATGGTCAACGGCGCCGGACTGGCGATGACAAGCATGGATATCGTCAAGCTCTTCGGCGGCGAGCCTGCCAACTTCCTGGATATCGGCGGCGGTGCAGGAGCCGAAAAGGTCGCGGCTGCAATGAGGATCATCCTCTCCGACCCGAATGTGAAAGCTGTGCTCTTCAACATCTTTGGCGGGATCACACGCGGCGACGAGGTGGCAAAAGGCATCCTGGCTGCGATGGAAGAGGTCAAGCCCAAGGTGCCGATGGTAATCCGTCTGGTAGGGACGAATGCCGAGGAAGGTCGCAAGCTTCTTGAAAACGCCAACATGATCACCGCCGAGACCCTGGCAGATGCGGCCAAGAAGGCCGTGGCAGCGGCAAAGGGAAACTAATTCATGAGCATACTTATCAACAAGAATACCCGTCTGCTGGTCCAGGGAATTACCGGCAACGAGGGACTCTTCCATACCACGCAGATGTATGCCTACGGCACCAACGTTGTCGCAGGTGTTACACCAGGCAAGGGCGGCGAGTGGGTGCTAGATGGCAAAGTTCCCGTCTTCGATTCTGTCAAACTTGCAGTCGATGCCACAGGCGCGAACTGCACATGCATCTTCGTCCCGGCTCGTTTCGCGCCGGATGCAATGTTTGAAGCCGCCGACGCAGGCATCCCCCTAATCATCTGTATCACCGAAGGCGTACCGGTGCAGGACATGATGCGCGTCCGTAACTATCTGGATCACAAGAACGTCCGTCTGATTGGCCCGAATTGTCCCGGACTACTCACGCCCGGAGAGTCAAAAGTGGGCATCATTCCCGGCGATATTGCGCTGCCAGGGAATATTGGGGTGGTCTCACGCTCAGGAACACTGACTTACGAGGTGCTCTATGCCCTGAAGCTGGTCGGTATGGGCGCCTCCACCTGTGTGGGGATCGGCGGCGACCCTGTCAACGGCACGAACTTTATCGACGTGCTGGAGATGTTCGAGCATGATCCGCATACGGAAAAGGTGGTGTTGATCGGTGAGATTGGCGGCACCGACGAAGATAAGGCTGCGGAATACATCGCGGCGCGTATGACCAAGCCGGTGGTCTCATTCATTGCCGGCCAGACCGCCCCTCCCGGCAAGCGCATGGGACATGCCGGCGCCATTATTGAGGGAGGCGCAGGTACGGCGGCTGAAAAGATTCGGGCCCTGGAAGCCGCGGGGGTCAAGGTCGCAAAGCACCCGGAAGAGATTCCATCGCTTCTTCAATAAGGCTGGCATCGCAGAGCGACACGCTCAGAGCGTTGCCAATGGATCAACCCTCTGTACCCCGGCCAGACACCATTAAACTCATAGAGCCGTCCGGCTGGGACGGCTCTACGGTTATAATCACGGCAACCCTTACGGGAAAAATTACTTACTTGTGTGAGTCGATGTAGCTGACGGCGTCGCCCACGGTAGTGATCTTCTGTGCGTCCTCATCTGAGATTTCGGCGCCGAACTTGTCCTCAAAAGCCATGATAAGCTCCACCAGATCCAGCGAATCCGCTTCAAGATCCTCGCGGAACCGGGCTTCGGACGTAATCTTGGCTTCATCTGCGCCGAGTAAATCTTTAATGATCGCCTTCACTTCGGTATATGTGTCTGACATGACAGCCTCCTTCTTGGATTTTCCCGTAAGCAGCGCGGGATAATAATCGTGGCTATTGTACACAGTCCAAAGAACGTGTCAAGCCGCAGGTACTCAAACACAGGAACACTACCCCATGGCAAAAGTTGCGCCGATTGACCAGCGAAAAGCGGACCATATCAAGATCAATCTGGAGAGGGATGTCCGCTCTGCGTTGACGACGGGCCTCGAGACCTATCGCTTTGTCCATGAGGCCCTGCCCGAGCTGGATCTCGAACGGGTGGACACCGGACTCCAGTTGTTCAACAAGTCCCTGGGCGCACCGATCCTTATCTCGTCTATGACCGGCGGGACCGCCGAGGCAGAGCTGATCAACATCCGACTGGCAGAAGCCGCCCAGGAGATGAGGATTGCCATGGGCGTGGGAAGCCAGCGCGCCGCAATTGAAGATCCGGCACAGGCAAAAACGTTTCAAGTCCGCCGCGCCGCGCCGGACATCTTATTGTTCGCCAATCTTGGCGCCGTCCAGCTTAACTACGGATATGGCGTCGAGCACTGCCGGCGCGCCGTAGACATGATCGAAGCGGATGCGCTGGTCTTGCATCTCAACCCGGTTCAGGAGGCGGTGCAGGATGCCGGGGACACGAATTTTGCAGGCTTAGCGCGGAAGATGGAGAAGATCTGCAAGGATCTGGAAGTCCCTGTCATAGCCAAGGAAGTCGGCTGGGGAATCTCGGAACGGAGCGCAACACTGCTCGCAGACTGCGGCGTGGCTGCTATCGACGTCGCAGGCGCGGGCGGAACAAGTTGGTCGCAGGTCGAGATGCACCGCGCCCCGGACGAGTTTACCCGCCAGCTGGCAGCGACCTTTGTAGGCTGGGGCATTCCCACCGCGGAGTCGATCCTCAACGTCCGAAAAGCCGTCCCCGAGATGACTGTCTTTGCCAGCGGTGGACTGAAGGATGGATTGGATATTGCCAAGTGTGTTGCCCTTGGAGCAACCCTGGGCGGAATGGCAGGGCAATTCCTGAAAGCCGCAGCCGTCTCGACCAGAAGTGTAGTCAACATGCTGGGACTGACAAGGAGACAGATCCAGGTGGCGATGTTCGCCACAGGAGCAGGAACCCTGCAAGGTCTGAAGACAGAGAAGCTAAAAGCGAACGAGTCGTAGCCGACCTTCCTTACACTTCTCCCACCAAAGGGCGGCTTGCTCTGGAGCCATAGACTGGTGTATGATACCTGGAGGCCCTATCACGGGATGGAGATGACAGTACAGGCATTCCGAGAATCGGTTTCGGAGGTGTCGAATCCTGATCGGTGCAGAAAGGAAAATTTATGAAACGTACAAGAAGAAGTCATTTGTTTCGCAGAGGAGTGCTTTTATTTACTCAGATTATTCTGATTTCGGTTTTTGGCTGCGGTCCCGTGGCGACACCCATCATCATTGACCTGCCCACATCAACGAGACCGCCCGGTGAGCCAACGCAGCCGCCTGCGACTCCGTTCCTTCCAACGGCCATTCCAAGCATCACTCCCACGACCTTTGTTCCGATTGCAACAATCAAGATTTTCAGCCATGTCCCTCTGACCGGCGACCAGGCCGAGTTTGGCAACGACATTTTGCGCGGCACCGAGCTTGCGGTCGAACAGTTGAGCGGTCCCCTTCATGAGCGCCAGATCCAGGTGGAGCTGGTGTCGTTTGACGACCAGGGCGATGTTAGCGTCGCGCGCTCCAACGCTCAGTCGATCGTTACAGACTCAGAAATCCTGTGCGGCGTTGGACACTATGGGTCTGATACCACCCTCGCGGCATCGGATGTCTATCACCAGGGTGGGCTGCCGTTCGTTGCGCCTTCAACTACCGCACCGTTATTGACCGATCTCAATTACCTGGAAGCCAACCGGGTGATCGCCCGGGCCGATGGACAGGGGACCGTCGCCGCGCAGTTCGCGCAGGCACAGCAATATGCCAGTACCTACATTATCACCCAGCAGGCTCAGACGAGCCTGCGGAACGCAGAGGCATTTCGAGCGCAGTCCGGTGGCCTGGGAATTCAATGGCTCGGAACAGTCGTTATCGATACCACTCCTGACAGCCTCAATACAACGGTCAGCAAGATCGCCAGTGCAAGTCCCGCCGTGGTGTACATCTCGAGCACGCCTGACCGGGCCATACCCTATATGCTGGCACTGCGGGCTGCCGGCTACACCGGCGCGTTTCTCGGCACGGAAGATCTCCACAACCCATCCCTGATCAACCAGGCCGGACCCTCGTTGCTAGACGGTGGAGGTCTGTATTACACAATCAGCAGTCCTCCGCCAAATTATCATCCTGACACGGAGCAATTCATTTTTGATTATACGGATCAATACGGCAGCCCTCCGCTCTCCTTTGCGGCTCGCGCCTACGATGCCGCAGGTATCTGCCTGAAAGGAATTGATCGTGCATTCGAGACCAAAGGAGGCGGTCTGCCCACACGCAATGAAGTTGCCCGGGCTATTCGTCGCCTTAATAATTATGAGGGACTCACGGGTGAATACGACTTTAACCGTGAGGGCGACCCCGACCCTGTGCCATACTACGTCTACCAGGTGACGACGGTCGATCTTGCTAACTGGGACCAAAATCCCATCATCGCAGCGTATGAGGTTCCTCCCCCCTAGAATACAGGGACTGGGGATTTCGCGACGCACAACAGCATACATGACGACTGGCAGGGATTCGAGGCTCGAATCCCTGCTAGAATTACGCGCATGAATTCACAGATCAAAGCGATCATTTTCGATTTCGGCAACGTCCTCCTTGAGTGGGATCCGCGTAATGTCTACCAGCGGTTTTTCCCCAATGATCCGGAGAGCATGGAACGCTTCCTGGAGGAAGTCAACTTCATGGAATGGAATCTGCTGCAGGATAAAGGTCGGCCGTTTGTGGAAGGCGTGGCCGTTCTCTCGCAACATTTCCCGCACTACTCCCACCTGATTCAAGCTTACCACGATCATTGGATCGATTCGCTTGGGGATGCAATTGCCGGAACGGTAAGCATCTTGCGGGAGCTCAAAGGAGCAGGGTATGCGCTTTATGGTTTGAGCAATTGGTCGGCAGAGACGTTTCCGCATGCGCGCAGCAAACACGATTTCTTCGACCTGCTGGACGATCTGGTCATCTCCGGCGAGGTGGGTCACGTCAAGCCCGCCCCGGAGATCTTTCAGATCCTGCTCGATAAGATCGGACGACCCGCGCAGGAATGTCTGTTTATCGACGACTCACTGCCGAATGTCCGCCAGGCGCAAGAGATGGGGTTTGACACAGTTCACTTTCAATCGCCGGATCAGCTCAGAGCTGCTCTGCAAGAGTTACGCGTTCTGTAGAGTAAATCAAGCCAGGCAACCCGGGGAATCCGACCCTGCCTTGGCTATGATAAGATTCGGAGGCGATTACCTACTAGAACTTGACCAAAGTCTGGATCTATTTCACCGGAGCAGGAACTTAATCCATGGACACTAAACCGCTTCTTTCCGCGATCGAGTCAGAGCTGCAGCGACAGGTTTCTCGACTCGACGCCCCACGCACCGAGCCGTTTCACGCGATGCTCGCCTACCACATGGGCTGGACCGGCGAAGGGGCCGGACCTGAGGCGACAGGTAAGCGCATCCGCCCATTGATGGTGTTGTTGTGCACAGCTGCATGTGAGCCAGCCTCGAGCGCGGCTGAAACATGGCACTCCGCCCTGCCTGCTGCCGCCGCAGTAGAACTGATCCATAACTTTTCCCTTGTCCATGATGACATCCAGGATAACTCCGAAAAGCGCCGCGGTCGCCCGACGACCTGGGTAAAGTGGGGTATGCCGATGGCGATCAACGTAGGCGATGCGCTCTTCGTATTATCCAATCAGGCGATCATGGACTTGAAGGGTCGCTATCCTGCCGAGGTCATCGTCACTGCGGCGACCGTCCTGCATGATACCTGCCTCGAGCTGACACGCGGCCAGTTCCTTGATATGTCCTACGAGGAGAGAACCGACCTGACGGCCGAAGATTACTGGCCGATGGTCTCAGGCAAGACGGCAGCACTTCTGTCCGCCTGTTGTCACATTGGCTCGCTCCTTGGAAACGCAGATGACTCCCGACAGGATGCTTTTCGTTCCTTCGGTCATTACCTTGGCCTCGCCTTCCAGGTCCAGGATGATATCCTCGGCATCTGGGGTGATGAAGCGCTGACGGGCAAATCCGCTGCCAGCGACTTAATCGACGGCAAGAATTCCCTGCCCGTTTTGGCTGGGTTGGGCGCAAACGGCAAGTTTGCAGCGCGCTGGAGACAGGGGCCCATCCGCTCGGAGGAAGTGAACGAGTTGGCACGGACTCTGGCGAACGAAGGCGGTTACGAGGCTGCAACGGGGGCCGCACGACAGATGACGGACCTCGCGCTGTTGAGTCTGCGCGAGGCAGATCCTCAGGGTGAGGCCGGAGAGGCCTTATTTGATCTGGCGGACCGATTACTGAAGCGCAGTCAGTAATTTTTTCCTACGTTTTGGATCCATGCATGGCAGGTTGGCCTGGAGCGCTGTGTATGGCCGGCGCTTCTTATCCTAGGGCGTTGCCCCGCGGGCTAAAGATCTCGTCGCCTTTCCCTTGTGTTATAATTTTCCCACTCAAAATGAACTCTTGCTCTCCCAATTCTTGAGCAGGAATGGTGGTCTATATATGCGGGTGTAGTTCAGTGGTAGAACGCTTGCTTCCCAAGCAAGATATCGTGGGT
>DAIQBG010000025.1:0-50724 GCA_036781265.1 Anaerolineales bacterium
CATTTAGCAGAGTCATGTGCAGCACTCACACCATTGTTTCGCCCGATCCGTCACCGGGTGGAGGACGGTGCCGGCGGACGCGCCCTCATCAAAGGAGGACGGCTGTTATGATCTTCGCTTATGCAGCGAGGGGCATAGCAGCGTAGGAAGTGCGATTGGCACTTGATTTTTTGCGCTGAGTTTACGAGTTCGGCGCCTCTCGGCTCGCATTCCGGGACCAACCTCTCCCGTCGAAGCCTGTCATCCCCAAAGGACGGGGACAGGTGTCCCCAAGTGGAGAACATTACAATAGACGCAGATATGTGCCCGAATCTTTCTTCATTATAACATAGGTACAAAAGCGTATTTTGCTTGCCCCTCAGACGGCTTTATGCTAGACTGGTGACACATTTTACAAGGAACAAAGTCTCCATGAGTGAAAAAATCCTCATCATCGACGACGATCTGGATACATTACGATTGGTGGGGCTAATGCTCCAGCGTTTGGGATACCAGATCAGCGCAGCAACCAACGGACAACAGGGACTGGAAAAAGCGTTTGAGGAAGATCCGGACTTAATCCTGCTCGATGTGATGATGCCTGATATGGACGGGTATGAAGTCACCCGTCGCCTGCGGCAAAATCCATCCACTCTTGAAACTCCTATTTTGATGTTTACTGCCAAGACTCAACTGGACGACAGGGTAGTTGGGTTCGAGTCTGGCGCCAGCGATTACCTCACCAAACCCACGCACCCTGCGGAACTGCAGGCTCGCGTGAAAACCCTGCTGGCTCACTCCGGCGAAAACCAGGCCAGCCACGATGCAGACACGGGTGAGAAGCATGGCTATGTGATCGCAGTGCTGGGTGCGCGCGGCGGGCTGGGCACAACCACCATGGCTGTCAATCTAGGTGCCGGTTTACAGTCCCGCACCAGGTCAGAGGTCATCGTAGCAGAAATGCTGCCCGGACAGGGATCTTTGACGCTCGATATGGGCGTCACACCCACAAATGGGCTCGTGGACCTGTTGAGCCTCAGCCGGATCAATGAGATCACCCGTGAACGAGTACGTGAGTCCCTGGTTAAGCACGGATCAAGCCTGAAATTGCTGCTTGCATCCGACCGGCCACGCGATATGCATCTGGTCAATCAAACGGCGAACTATGGAGCCCTGTTGAGTAAACTCGCCGGTCTGTCACGTTTTGTCGTGCTCGACCTGGGCGTGGGTATCCAACCCTTCGCCGAAACCATCCTGCCACTCTGCGACCAGGTATTCGTCGTCGTGGAAGGTATGCCAAATACGATTGTTCATGGCAAAGCTCTCATTGACGACATTATCGCCCAGGGCATCCCCCGCAAAAACATCAAAGTCATCCTGAACAACCGGATTCGCTCCGACACCCAGCTGCCGGCCAGCCAGGTGCAGGCCAAATTAGATCATGAGATCCTCAGCACCCTGACGCCGGCCCCGGAGCTGTTCACGCAGGCAAGCCGGGTCCAGACTCCAGCCATTCTGTGCCAGCCTGATAGTCTCACTGCCAGGCAGCTCGGCAAGCTCGTAGATTTTGTCGTCGAGCAAGAGGCGCTCCCACGATGAACGATTCCGCCAGTCCGGCACTCGCCTCGATTTGCCGAGCAAATCGCGCGGCGATTGAGGACGCGGCGGTTTTGATCCGCAAAGCAGAGCGCGCAGTGGTTCTGACTGGAGCAGGGATTTCTACCCCCTCGGGCATCCCCGACTTCCGCTCCGAGGGCTCGGGCCTGTGGTCACGTGACGAGCCGATGGAAGTCGCTTCCCTGACCACGTTCCGCACCGCTCCCGAACGGTTTTTCCACTGGTTCCATCCCCTTGCAAGTCGGATCTTCAATGCCCTTCCAAATGCCGCCCATAAGGCGCTGGCGGACTTCGAGCATTCTGGACATGTGCGTACGATTCTGACCCAGAACATCGATATGCTGCACCACAAAGCCGGCTCGAAAAACGTGGTGGAAATGCACGGCACGCTGCGCACCGTTTCGTGCACGAGATGCTTTCAACAATTCGAGGCCACTCCTTTTCTCCGCCGCTATATCGAGAAGGCCACCATCCCAACGTGCTCAAGTTGCAATGCAATCCTCAAACCAGATGTGATATTGTTCGGGGAACAATTGCCCCAGTCTGCCTGGCTCGCGGCACAACGGGCAGCACGTCAATGTGACCTGATGGTGGTAGCCGGCTCATCGCTGGAGGTGCTGCCTGTTGCCCGTCTGCCTATGCAGGCACTGGACCAGGGCGCCCATCTGATCATCATCAACAATACCCCTACCTATCTGAACGTACGTGCGGACGTAGTCATCCTGGATGATGTCGCCTCCACAATCCCTGAGATCGCAAAGCGAGTATTCGATGGCTGAGATCAAGACCCAAACACTGGATAGTTATCTACGCGTGATCGAGATCTCGCGCGATTTAGCATCAACACTGGATCTGGATACCCTGCTGGATGGCATTGTGCGAGCCGCGGCGGATATCACCCGGGCAGAAGCTGCCTCCATTTTGCTTTACGATGACACCTCCCGCCAACTTTATTTTCAGGTTGCCACAAACATCGACGAGCCGACGCTGCGCGGGCTGGTGGTTCCCCTTGACAAGAGCATTGCCGGATGGATCGTAACCAACCGTAAGTCTGTGCGCATCGATGACGCCCACCAGGATGACCGTCACTTTGGCGATGTTGAGCAGACACTGGGCTTTGAAACCCGTTCCCTGCTTGGCATTCCATTGATCACCAAGAACAAGGTAGTGGGCGTACTGGAGGTGATTAATAAGAAAAAGGGCCGCTTCACCGACCCGGATGAATCGATGCTAACGGTGATCGGGGCGCAGGCAGCCGTTGCCATTGAGAACGCCCGTCTTTTCCAGCAATCGGATCTGATCGCCGAGTTCGTCCATGAGCTGCGGACCCCGCTGGCTTCCCTGAGCACCGCAACCTATCTGCTGCTGCGTCCCGAGATGTCACGCGAGCAGCGCGATCAGATCGTCAACAATATTCACAATGAAACGTTACGGCTTAACTCGCTCGCCTCTTCCTTCCTTGACCTGGCTCGCCTGGAGTCAGGACGGGTGCAGTTCCGTAAAATGCGCTTCAGCGTGGCGGATCTGCTGTATGAATGTCGCGATGTGATGATGTCGAAGGCACAGGAGACGGATATCCAAATCCGGGTGGATGTCCCTGGCGATATGCCCCTTATGGAAGCCGATCGCGACAAGATTAAACAGGTGCTCCTTAACCTGCTCAGCAATGCGATTAAGTACAATCGGCCTCACGGCTCTGTGATCATCACCGCCAGTTTCGACGAGAGAAACCTGTCGATTACGATCCAGGATACCGGTATAGGGATCCCGGAGGAATCCATCCCTCACCTCTTTGAGAAGTTCTACCGGGTGCGCGAGCATGAAGGGAAAACAGGGGGTACCGGGCTCGGTCTGTCCATCAGCAAACAGATTATTCAGGGACATAATGGGCGTATCGAAGTTAGGAGCAAAATGGGCGTGGGCACCTCGTTCACCGTAGAAATTCCGCGCACGACGCGGACAATCCCCCGTAATCGGGAAACACTTTGATTTCGAGCCATGGAGAAGTGCCCCTGCACCTCTCGAGCTTCCCGCTATACTTCGATCAACACCTTGAGCACGCCTGGCTGAGCAGCGTGCTCAAATGCTTTTAAAGACTCTTCCAGTTTAAATTCTTGTGTGATCAACCCGGTAGGGTCTACCTGTCGTGATTCCAGGAGATGCAATGCCGGCTCAAAAGGACCGCAGCGTGAGCCGACGATATTGATCTCGTCTACCACAATGGAAGAAAAATTGATATTGACATCGCCTTTGTAGGTGGATTTCAACACGAGAATCCCGCGCGGTCGAATGGCTTGCCGCGCCCGGGCAAAGCCACCCGGCGAGCCGGTCGCTTCGACCACAAGGTCCCATTTCCCCGGCAAAATTTCCTCCTCCGAGATGGTCCGGATTCCGCGAGCTCGCAACAGTTCCTGCTGGTGCGTGTGGCGCGCAACCACGCGCAGGTCACAGTCAGTCAGTAAGAGAGTCTGGGCGATGAGCTGCCCGAGCCGGCCTGCGCCGATGACCAGCACCCGGTCCGTCGGACTGACATGCACTTGCTCCTGGATTTCCAGGGCAGCAGCCAGGGGCTCCGTAAAGACCGCCATTTCATCCGGTACGGAATCGGGGACGTGGTGGAGATTAGCCAGCGGCAGTTGGGTATATTCCGCGAATGTCCCATGGCGATCAACAATGCCCAGCACGGTGCGGTTCTCGCAATGGCTCGAACGCCCGTTCAGACATTGTTCGCAGTGATTGCAGACCGCGTTGATCTCGCCCACCACCCGCTGACCGATCCAGGAAGAGTCCGGAGACTCCACCACCTCTCCGACGAATTCATGTCCAAGAACGCCGGTGTAAGGATAATATCCTTTTACCAGTTCCAGATCAGTGCTGCAAATCCCGGCTTTGCGGACCTTGATCAGAGCTTCATCCAACTCATTTGGCTGCTCGACCTCACGAAGGCTGATCTGGTTGTTCTCGAGCCACAATGCTTTCATGGTTTCACCTATACCTCCGAAACTACCCAGCGATCACGCCCATTTTTCTTGGCTTGATATAACGCCGAGTCGGCCCGATTGAGCAGCTCTTCCCAACTTTCCATATGAACCCTGTACTGAGCAATTCCCACGCTGACAGTGAGCGCAATTTCGTGCTCGCCGGAGGTAATCCGCAGCGATCGTACATGCTTGCAGAGGCGCTCCGCCTGCTCGCTGGCTGCTTTTGAGGTGCTATGGGGAAGAAGAATGATGAATTCTTCGCCACCATAGCGCCCAATCAAGTCCGGGTGGCGAATGTGATCGCGCAGCTCGCCAGACAGGGTCCGCAAAACATCATCACCCACGCTGTGACCATACGTATCGTTGATCTGCTTGAAGTGATCGATATCCAGCATCGAGAGGCTGAGAGGTGTTCCATACCGGTCTGCGAAATACACCTCTTCCTGCAAATTCCGGACGATGTGCCGGCGGTTGGGAAGAAAGGTCAGCGCATCCGTGTGCAAGACTTCCTCAGCCTGGGCGAGCACTGCTTTCAGCTCGGTTTCCTTGACCGTAAGGATGCGCTTGGTCCGTTGCAGCTCTGCAGTGACCGCTTCGAGCGAGGCTGCCAGGGTCACTTTTTCAGCAATGAACAAGATGCGCTGTCCTGGCATGGGAATGAGCAGACACATGAAATGATCGTTGCGCAGCTCACTGGCGAACTCCAGCCCGCCTCTGGTTCGCGTGCGAGTTTTCAGATTCGTGGCGAGCAGCTCATCGAATAAGCTCGCACTGGAAGGAGACAGCAGGCTTTTCAGATCGCTTCGCTCCCGGCGGGATGTTTGGCGCTCGTCCAGGGCTGGATTCCCGGAAAGCAGGTTGCCTTCGTGATCGAGAAGTCCCACCAGCATGGCAGTGCTTTCCAGAAAGGGCTCAACACCGTACCGGGCGAACAGGGCCGCCAGTTCCTTGCTCGTTGAGTCAGCGTGCACCGCGCCTCCCAAACTGACGCTCGAGCATGTCCACGGAGAGATGAATCATTGTCGGCCGGCCGTGTGGGCAGGTACGCGGCGAATCACACCCTTCGAGATCGTGCAACAGGGCGCGCTGCTCTTCACTGGAAAGCGCCTGCCCGGCCTTGACCGCCATCCGCTTACAGACGCGCGCCGCGACCCTGGCTTCGACCTCGGACTGCAGGGGCGATTCATCCTCTTCGAAATCCTCTACCAGGGCGCGCAGCGCGGCAGCGGGATCGCTGCCCATGAAGAGCACAGGCATGGCGCGCACCTGGAATGTATTAGGGCCGAACTCTTCCACAGCAAAGCCAAAGCGCTGCAAAACAGGGATCTGGGTAAGCAGTAAATTAGCCGAATGTGGAGGCAGTGTGACGGCAACCGGTGTCAACAGCGCCTGCGATGGAATGTTTTTCAGCGCGTGTTGTGTCATCAGTTTCTCAAACAGGACTCGCTCGTGGGCTGCGTGTTGATCGATCAGATATAACCCGTCGGGGCCTTCAGCCACAAGATAGCTCGCGCCGATCTGGCCGACAAGCCGGAGCAGCGGAATGGAAGACTGCGAGCCGGGAGCAGCAACGGGTAATGGGGAATGGATATTCGAAGACTCGATGCTTTGCGAAGAACCCTGCGATCCAGAATTGCCAGGTGTGAATAATTCCTCGTCATGCCCGATCTTCCAATCCAATCCCGCGTTGTGGGGCGGTTCGCCGGGAACAGTCCGGCTCACTCCCCACAACGCGGGGGCAATATGCGGGATCGGAGAGTATGCAAGCAGTGCCCGGCGCGCCGAACGCTGTACAAAACTAAAGACCCTATCCGGGTTTCGGAACCGGACCTCTGCTTTGGCCGGGTGGACGTTGACATCCACATCCTCAGGCGGGATCTCCAGGAAAAGCGCAGTCATGGGATAACGCCCGACCATGAGCAGCGTATGATACGCCTGTAGTAAAGCGGTACTGAGGGAGGCATCCTGTACCCAGCGGCCGTTAATAAAGAACGTAATCTCCCTGCGGTTAGAGCGCGTCAGCGATGTGGGACTGATGAACCCGGTCAGCCGAAACCCTTCTTCTTCCGATTGGACCTCGAGCATCTGCCGGGCGACATCCACGCCGTACAGCGCAGCTAGAATGGCGCGCCGGTCGCCATCGCCGGTCGTCTGCAGAGCAACATTCCTTCCATCCGAGAGCTTGAAACGCCGGTCGGCGTAGGCCAGCGCATAACGGGTCACCAGCACGTCGATCGCCCGGCGCTCTGTGGTATCGCTTTTGAGAAACTTCAGGCGCGCCGGGACGTTGTAGAACAGATCCTCGACGCGTACCGTAGTCCCAACCGTGGTGCCAACCCTCGTCAACGCGCCCATCTGACCGCCTTCGACCCGCAATCGGACTCCTTCCGGTTCACTTCCCACACGCGATATGACTGTCATGCGCGACACTGAAGCGATCGAAGCCAGGGCTTCCCCCCGGAACCCCAGTGTGGAAATCGAAAAAAGCTCGTCAGAGCGGGCCAGCTTGGAGGTCGCGTGACGCGCGACGGCGAGTTCCAGCTCATCAGGAGGGATACCGACGCCATCGTCCACCACCTCGATCAGCCCCTTACCAGCTTCTTCAATCGTGATGGAAATCGCGCCTGCCCCGGCATCCAGGGAATTCTCGAGAAGCTCCTTTACAACCGACGCGGGCCGCTCGACGACTTCCCCCGCCGCGATCTGAGAGGCGACCTCAGGCGATAAGAGGCGAATAGGCATCCTGAGATTATAACGCCTGGGGAGGATATAATAATCGCCCACCCGGAGTAGAACATGATAAGCAAATCCTGGTTGATAACATGTACAATTTTGGCGTTGACAGCCTGTAATCTTTCCGCTCAGGTCGCGACAGCGACTCCTGCACCGACAAACACCCCGGTCGCGACGGACACCTCGATTCCAACTCCGACGGCGACGGTCACAGCGATACCCACGCTCTCCCCCACACCGGACCCGTACTTTCCATGGACAATCGATTACCTGCGCTCACGCCCCTATGGCGGCGGGCAGATCGAGTTCCTGGAGGTGATGGGACAAAACCTGTATTTTACGCGCTATCTTATCCGGTATCCCAGCGATGGTTTGACGATTTATGGCTTTGCCAATATTCCAAACGATGAAGGTCCACATCCGGTCATTATCGCCCTGCACGGATACATCGATCCCGCCATCTACAACACCCTGGATTACACCACGCTTTACGCAGATGCCCTGGCGAGCGCGGGATATATCGTGCTGCACCCGAATCTACGTGGCTATCTCCCGTCCGATAGCGGTGAAAATCTGTTCCGCGTAGGCATGGCAATCGATGTGCTCAACCTGATCGCGCTTGTCCAGGCGCAGAGCGGAGGCACGGACTGGCTGCGGACCGCGAGGGGCGACCGTATCGGACTTTGGGGCCACAGCATGGGTGGCGGTATCTCGACGCGAGTGCTGACCGTCACGGACGACGTCAAGGCGGCGGTTCTCTATGCGGCGATGAGCGGTGACGAAGCCAAAAACTACGCTGCGATTTATGAGTGGTCCGGGCAGGCACGCGGGCTGGAGGAGCTGAACGTCCCCGCCGAGGCGCTGATCCGCATCTCCGCCATGCACTACTTCGGGGATATTACTGCGGCCGTGAGCATCCATCACGGCACAGCCGATGAGCAGGTCCCATTTGAATGGTCGGTAGAGACATGCGAGCAGCTCACCGCTCTCGGGAAACTTGTGGAATGCCTCTACTATCAGGACCTGCTCCACACATTTCGAGGTACCGGGAATGAGGAGTTCATTCAAAACACGGTCCGGTTTTTCAATCAATATTTGAAAAACCCCTAGACGTTGTCTCCTGTTTGGGCCGATCTTCGCCAGGCGTCCTGTGAGCGAAACGGTATAATTATCGAATGCGTTTTACGACTTTATTTTTTGACCTGGACGATACGCTGTATCCGTCAAGCACAGGTCTATGGCCCGCGATCAAGGATCGCATGAACCTCTATATGATCGAGCGTCTTTGCATTCCGGAACAGGATGTACCGTTCCTGCGCGAGCAGTACTTCAAGATGTACGGGACAACCCTGCGGGGTCTGCAGGAACGGCATAATGTCGATAAGGAGGACTTTCTGGCGTTTGTCCACGATCTGCCGTTGGATGACTTTCTGGCGCCAGACCCGCTGCTGCGGGAAGTCCTCACTTCCCTTCCGACCCGCAACCTGATCTTTACCAACGCGGACGTTCTCCATGCCCGGCGCGTGCTCAATGCGCTGGAGCTCGATGATCTGTTCGAAACCGTCGTCGATGTACATGCGGTCGCGCCCTACTGCAAGCCCATGCCCGAGTCCTTCGCCATCGCCATGGACATCGCCGACGAGCCCGACCCGCGCAAATGTGTAATGATCGACGATCTGCCGCGCACCACGCGCGCCGCCCTCAACGTCGGCATGGCAAGTCTGCTGTACGGCTGCGATGAACCGACCGAGGATGCCAGCGGGGTGATTACAGACTGGAGACACTTGCCCATCCTCCTGGGAGATTGAAAGCCGCGCAATGGAACTAGATAGTGCAGCCATAGGTTTGCTGATTATCGTTGTTCTAATCGTCGGCGCGAATTTTGTGATGTACGCCATCGCTCGCGGCGCGACACGCGGCGGGGATTCGCGCTGGATGTCAGCCTTGAAAGACTCGCTGAATAAACCAACGAACAACCCTGCAAACCAGTCCATGGATGAGCTGCGAAAGCGCGTGGCAGAGCTCGAAAAGAAAAAACAGGAAGAAAACTAGCCTTGCGCGATGTGAGCCGTCAACAGGGCTTCGCTCGCAGAGAGGGGATAAGGTTTACAAATCATATACGTCGCTCATACGGTTTCGTAACAATTCATTCATCGAGCATTAATCACGCCATAGTATCTTTGCCTTGTTTTCGTTAACCCTTTTGGAGGCTTTTGTGAATAATACGACCAAGTGGATCCTGGGTTTGTTTGTAGTGGGCATTCTGATGGGCGGAGCGTTCTCGGGCGGTTTTATTGCTGGACACTTAATGCCGGCAAGAGGGGAGCTGCCGGTGCTCGCTGATCTGATGCCTTCCTCCCCGGCTGTCGAGCCTTCTCAGGAAACCGCTACGCCCCAGGATCTACAAACCTTGTTCGTTCCATTTTGGGAAGCCTGGAATATCGTTCATGAACAGTACGTCCATCAACCCGTTGACGATGAAGCACTTATGCAGGGTGCGATTCGTGGCATGATGGAGGCCCTGGGGGATGAACAGACCTTTTACATGGAACCGGAAATCTATGAAAGTCAGACAACTGCGCTTGAAGGCGAATATGAGGGGATTGGCGCCTATGTGGATACGACAGCGGACTATCTGACGATTATCAGCCCGATGGATGGCTCCCCGGCAGAGTCCGCCGGCCTACAACCGGGCGACAAAATTATTGCAATTGACGGCGAGGATATGACCGGGGTCGGAGCAGAGGAAGCGCGCCGTAAGGTGCTGGGACCGGAGGGTACAGAGGTTACCCTGACCATTGCGCGTGAGGGAGAGCCCGAGCCGCTGGAATTCGTCATCACCCGCTCAAAGATCATCATGCGCAGCGCGGAAGGGCGGATGCTGGAAAGTGGTATTGCCTACGTGGACATCAATACTTTCGGAGATCTCACGACCTCTGAACTGCGTACCACGCTGGACACATTACTGGCACAAAACCCGCGTGGGATTGTCATCGATTTACGCAACAATGGCGGCGGGTATCTGTCGACTGCCGTGGAAGTGTCCTCTGAGTTTATCGAGAATGGCGTAATCCTCCACGAGGAATACGGAGATGGTCGTCGCGATACCTACGAGGCGCTTGGGAATGGTCGAGCAACCGACCTGCCGCTTGTCGTGTTAATCAATGAGGGATCGGCATCCGCCTCAGAGATTTTGGCTGGCGCCTTACAAGACTATGAACGTGCCACGCTGGTCGGCGTGCAATCGTATGGCAAGGGATCGGTACAGAACTGGGTGCCCTTATCCAATGACCAGGGTGCGGCGCGGGTGACCATCGCCCGCTGGCTCACTCCGGACGAGCGCCAGATCGATCAGGTTGGCTTAACGCCGGATGTGGTCGTCCAAAGTGACGTGGAAGAGTTCGAATCCGAAGAGGATCCGCAGCTGGACGCGGCCTTGGAGACGCTGCTGGCAATGTTGAGCGGCAATCCCATCCCAACCTCACAGCCAACGTCCACCCCTGCTGCTACCATGACACCGGCCGAATAGACCTATTGAAGTAAAATTTTGAGAGGAGAGAGACATGTTTTTCTTTGATCCCATGTATTTATGCTTCATGATCCCCGCCATCGCGCTGATGGGATTTGCGTCCTGGTATGTGCGGCATTCCTACACTAAATGGAGCCAGGTACGCGCCAGCAGCGGGTTGACCGGTCATCAGGCTGCGCAGCGGCTGATCTCCACCGGCAACCTATACGGCGTGCAGGTCCAGGGCACACGCGGGCAGCTCACCGACCACTATGACCCGCGCAACAAAACACTCTTCCTTTCAGAGGGCGTTGCGCACAGCCCATCTGTGGCTGCGGTGGCGATTTCGGCCCACGAGCTGGGCCATGCCCTGCAGGATGCGGAAGACTACTTCCCGATGAAGGTTCGTTCCATGCTCGTACCAGCCGTCAACATCGGCTCCAACCTGGGCTGGATCTTGATCATGATCGGGCTTGTCCTGCAGCAGATCAATATTGCATGGATTGGCGTGGCAGTCTTTTCCGCGGGAGCCTTGTTTGCTCTTGCCACCCTGCCAGTTGAATTCAACGCTTCGGCGCGTGCCAAGGAACTGCTGTACTCCACAGGCATTATCCAGTCGGAAGAGGAGCGGCGCGGGGTCAACCAGGTGTTGAATGCGGCTGCGCTGACGTATGTAGCCGGCCTGATCACCGCCGTGATGCAGCTGCTCTATTATGTGATGCTGGTTGGAGGGCTGGGTAGACGAAGAGATTAGTTGGATGTAGCTGCAAACAGTTCGCCGCGCAGCAGCTGCCTAGGATCCGGAGATTGTCTCGCCTGCGGCTCGCAGTGACACCTCTGGCATGCAAACACCCGTAACGCAAAGCGTCACGGGTGTTTGTGTATAATCCTCCGCTATGCGGAAATTCCTCTTTGTCCTCATCGTCTTCCTGGCGGCCGCGTTTCTTTATCTGAGCTTTGGAGAACTGGAAACTATTATACAGACCCTCCGACAGGGGAATATCGCTGTGATCTTCCTGGCGGTGCTGATTCAGGTTGCGTGGTTCCTGGTAATGGGATTGATCTACCACTCTCTCTATCGCGTTCTTGGGATGCAAGAAAGCCTGTACAGGCTTTCTTTGCTTTCGGCGTCAGCAACCTTTGTCAATATTGTAGCGCCCACGGTTGGCATGAGCGGCATGGCGTTTTTTATCAGCCAGGCGACAGGGAAGGGGCGGCCTCCCGGCAAGATTACGATCGTGACGATGCTGGCACTGTTCCTGGATTATGTCGCGTTCCTGTTCATTTTGACGCTGGGGTTGATCGTGCTGTTCCGCCGCCATGACCTCGGTCCGACCGAGATTGCAGCCTCGAGCGTCATGTTCGCGATTGCAGCCGTATTCGGTTTCCTGCTGTACCTGGGCTCGCGTTCTGAGGACGCGCTCGGTAGCACACTGGCCAGAATGGCGCGCCTGGTCAATCGGGTTATGGACCCGTTCATCCATCGACCTTATCTCAGCGAAGGGCGAGCGCATGAGTTTGCGCGCGATATGGCGAGTGACCTCAAGTCTTTGCCCGAGAAATACCAGAGTCTTCTCATCCCGCTGCTGTACTCTCTGGCGAGCAAGGCGCTCCTGATGTGTGTACTCCTCACGGTCTTCCTCGCTTTTAAGGTGCCATTTTCCATCGGAACCATTATAGGAGGATACGCGATCTCCTACCTCTTTGTCATTCTGACGCCCACACCTGCGGGCGTGGGGATTGTGGAGGGCGTCATGCCTCTGGCGCTCTCCTCTTTGCGCGTTCCCTGGAGTGCTGCTGTCGTGATCACGCTTGCCTATCGCGGCATTACGTTCTGGTTTCCGCTGGCGTTTGGCGCCCTTGCGATGCGCCTGCTGCGCCGGGATGGGTGAGAACTTATGCCGCTTGCTTCTCTTCTGGATTTCTGGAAGGGCGACCCGGAGACCGCACCCAACCTTGTCGCCTGGCGGACGCTGCCTCCGCGCCCCGCGCAAACCGTCGCCATCCCGGCTGATGTCCCTGCTCCTGTCCGCCAGACCTTGATCGCTGCGGGCATCCATAGCCTGTACTCGCACCAGGCCGAAGCCTGGACGCATACGCGCTCGCGTGAGAACATAATCCTCGCCACGGGCACCGCGAGCGGGAAGACGCTTTCCTACAACCTGCCTGTTTTGACCTCCCTGTTTCAGGATCCATACGGGCGTGCTCTTTATCTCTTTCCCACCAAAGCCCTTGCCCAGGATCAACTCTCCAATCTCCAGGCTTTGCTTACCCATCATACGGGCCTCAGCGCCGCCATCTACGACGGCGACACGCCTCAAGCGGCGCGCGCCTCCATCCGCAAGAATGCGCGTATTGTCCTGAGTAATCCCGATATGCTGCATACTGGAATCCTGCCCCATCACACCAGCTGGAGCGATTTTTTTACTCACCTGCACTTTATCGTCGTGGACGAGATGCACACCTATCGCGGGGTCTTTGGCTCGCATGTGGCTAACGTGATGCGCAGGCTGAAGCGCGTGGCAAGGTTCTACGGCGCACATCCGCAGTTCATCCTGGCCTCTGCAACGATTGGCAACCCGAAGGAACTGGCAGAGCAGCTCATCGAGGAGCCTGTTCATTTAATTGACAACGATGGCTCCGCTCGTGGGCCGCGCCATTTCATCATCTACAATCCGCCTGTCACCGATCCATCGCTCGGTTTACGAAAATCGTCTCTACTCGAGGGGGTGCGGCTGGCACAGGATCTGCTGAAACATGACGTCCAGAGCGTGGTGTTCGCACGCTCCAGAAGAAGTGTTGAAATTGTTCTGACATACTTACAGGGTAATCGGGAACCGGTATTCGATCGCCGCGACTCGTTTCCTAAATCTCGATTGTCGACTACCGAACCTTACATCCGTGGCTACCGCTCCGGCTATCTGCCATCCCAGCGCCGCGAGATCGAAAAGGGCTTGCGCGAGGGAACCGTCAAATCCGTAGTCGCCACAAATGCCCTGGAGCTGGGGATCGATATCGGTGGGCTGGGCGCGGCGGTCCTGATTGGCTACCCCGGTACTGTCGCTTCGGCGCGTCAACAGGCGGGTCGCGCCGGACGAGGGCTTGAATCCGCCGTTGCGGTGATAGTTGCCTCAGCCAGTCCAATCGACCAGTTTCTCACTCGCCATCCGGAATACTTCTTCGAGCGCTCTCCCGAACGGGCGCTGATCAACCCGGACCACCTCTTAGTCCTGCTCGAACATTTGCGCTGCGCCATCTTCGAGCTGCCCTTCCAGAAAGGAGAGGGCTTTGGCTCCCTCTCTGGTGAGACCCTCGACGAATACTTACAATTCCTGATCGCGAACAACGAAGCGCACGAATCACAGGACAAAGTCTACTGGATGGCGGACCAGTATCCCGCCGCGAATATTTCCCTGCGTTCCGCCTCGCCGCAGGGAGTTGTCCTGCAGACAACGATGGAGGATCGACCGCAGACCATCGGTACGGTGGATGGAGAGAGCGCTCTGTGGATGGTGCATCCCGGCGCAATCTACCTCCATGAAGCGCAATCCTTTTTCGTTCAGGATTTGAACCTGCAAGAACATATTGCCTACCTTAAGCCACTGGCAAGTGATTACTACACCGAGGCACTGCGCGCCACGGAAGTGACTGTGCTGTCCGAGTCCGCTCAGGACGCCACACCCGGCGGTGATAAGACCTGGGGCGAGCTGCAGGTCACCACCCAGGTTACCGGTTTTCGCAAGCGGCGCTGGTATACCCACGAAAATCTGGGCGAAGAACCTCTTGACCTGCCCCCCACAGACCTGATGACGACCGGCTACTGGATCTCACTCTCAGAAGGTACCATCGCGCGCCTGCGGGAAGCCGGCATGTGGACAAACGATGCGAATAACTACGGGCCCCACTGGATCCAAATCCGCGACCGCGTACGGGCACGCGATAAATATACTTGCCAGGTCTGCGGTGCGTTGGAATTGGGGCGTCAGCACGATGTGCATCACAAGGTTCCCTTGCGCGCCTTCACATCGTTTGTGGAAGCGAACCGCCTGGATAACTTGATCACCCTCTGCCCTTCCTGTCATCGCCAGGCAGAGCAGAACGTGCGTATGCGCAGCGGGCTGGCCGGGCTGGCATATGTGCTTGGCAACCTTGCCCCGTTGTTCCTGATGTGCGACGCCGGTGACCTGGGCACGCATATCGAGCCGGTCGCGAATCGGACCTTCGGCCAGCCGACGATTGTCTTATATGATGCCATTCCGGCCGGCATCGGCTTCAGCGAGAAACTTTTCGACATGCATGCGGAATTGATGAAGCGCGCCCTGGAGCTGGTGAGTGAGTGTCCTTGCGAGGACGGCTGTCCTTCCTGCGTGGGACCCGGCGGCGAGAATGGATATGGAGGCAAACAGGAAGCCATGGAAATATTGAAGGAGCTAACGGCAGCGAGATGAACATCCGTCGGCTTCGGCGCGAAGAAGTCCCTCTCATCTGGCAGATCGACCGGCGTGAAATCGTTACGAAAGTCTATGACCTAGAGAATGGAAAGCTGGTGTCGAAACCGACGTATTTTGATATCGAGATTAACTATGATTCCAGATTGGGGTGTGTGCCGGCCACAGAATTGACGCGGAGTTATTTGCTCTGGAACCGGAAGACATTCATCTTGCGTAAATGATGCCTTGACCGAGACCCAGTCCCCCTAACAGGCAGCGAACACATCTCTTAGCTTTGCTTTGACCAGCACCTTCGGTTTCGGAGTATCTTCATCGTCCGGCCAGCGCACCAGCCGGATCTCACCCTCACTCAATTCCAATCCCGTGATATCTCCATCCAGAAACGCGCAGCAGCCTGTATTGAAATAGCTGGGTTTTTTGAACGGGATCATTGGTAAGGTTTCGGGCGATTGCTGCTGCTGTGCCAGGACCCATTCTAGTTCCGCGGCCAGCTCGGCGACTTCCTGCAGCGCCCTGGAGCTCTTCCGGTGCTTCAACGACTTCTCTTCTGCCCTCTGGAGGGCTTTGCGGATAACTTCCTCGTGTGGCTCCGATCGAAAGACAGGACGATGCGTGTGCCCTGCGATCAAGACTGTCTTTTGTTGTGCTTCCGACCAGAGGTACATGGCCGTATCATGCTCATGACGTAATTCAAAATCCTTCGCGGGCGTGTTGAGAGACAAGCTGAACAGGCGCTGGATCGGTCGCCAGAAATAGCGCACTAAGAATTTCGACAACGGAGCGATGCGGTCGCTATCCAGCGTGCCCTGATGCCCGTGCACCAGAAAGAGGCTACCGAGCTCTTCCTCTCCTTCCCGAACATGGAAGATGAGCGACTCGCGCACCTCAAGAGGACTGCCGCCCAGCGCCGGTCTGAGCAGTTGCTCCACCAGATCGGCGTGACTCCAGGCGTCATCGTGGTTGCCCCAGAAGCGCAGGTAGCGGCCCTGCTGGTGGAACCGGCCTTCCAATTCCAGCGTATGAGGATATGCCTTCAAAACCGCCTCGGGCCATTCCTCCCATAGCTCTTCTACGTCGCCCATCACGACCAGTGTATACTGAAGCCGGTCGTAGTAAGCCAGCGCGGCGTTATAGGCTCGCTCGCATACCCGGAAATCATCCGCCCGATTACGGACGCCTTTGTGGTGATCGGAGAAGATGACGAACTTCGAACGCTTGAGGTCGAGCACCGTCTCCCCTTCCGTCTGCTCCTGTTCGCGGGCACGCTGAAATGCCTGGTTTAGAGCCTCATAGATGACCTGGCGCGATTTTCTCTCATCCTTCGTCATTGTGTCTTCCGTAGCCAGGGTCGTAGTACCGGCTCAGGCGTTGATTTGATAGGGCACTCCGCTAACTTCCCATTGCTTGCCATTGGTGTTCCCCAGCACCCGAACAGGCAATAACTCCGCAGGCACGCCCGAATTGGGGATCCAGATCCGGCCCCTGTTCGGCAGAATGAGTAGGCCATGATCGTCGCCCACCGGCGTAAAATTTTCATTTGGCTCCTGCATAAAGGGAGATATGCCCAATTGCGAACAGAGTTGATTGGCAAACCCCACAACATCTTCCGACGCCAGCCCGATCTCACAGATATCGAGAATCTGTCGGCTGTCGAAGTCTCCCTCGACGGCATTTCGAAGGTTATGACGGGCGATGAATTCCAGCACATTTCCCGCAGCATCTTTGAAATAGACCGAATCTGAGTTCCACGTCTGGGAATGGAAATCTTCCTTGCCGTTTTCATCATGAAGTAAGGTAAGTCGCTGGGTGATCCATTCCTTGGAGGTCTGAAGCTGATTTTCAGGGATGTTGAACGCAAAGTGATACGCGCCTTCGAAATCAGACCATGCCTGCTTGAACACCAGATCCGCGTCTCCCACTTCCACTTCCAGAGAAGCTGAGGTCAAATTTACGGGTAAATCAAGGACATCCGCATAAAAGTCCCTCTGCGCCCGTAAATCCTTCGTCAAAAGCTCTAATCTTGTAATCTTCATACCGTCCTTCCTGTTGCCTGCCAGTTGTTGCTCAGGGACACCTAACTACCAGACTACTCCTCCCGCAACCATCTCTTTACAGCCGCCCGCGGGTGCTCATAGCGCTCCATCTTGTCGATTAAGGCGCCTGGGTCTCCATCGCTAAACAGTACATCGCGGTGTTCCGGAAAGACAAAACCTTCCGCCACGGCGTGATCGATGGCGGCCAGCAGCGGCGCATAATAATTCCGGATGTTGAACAGGCCCACGGGTTTCTCGTGCGCGCCCGTCTGCGCCCAGGTCACAGTCTCGAAAAGCTCGTCGAAGGTGCCAAAGCCGCCAGGCATGGCCACGTAGCCATCCGCAAGCTCGTGCATCCGGGCTTTGCGGGCATGCATCCCTTCCACAACGTCCATCTGGGTGAGCCCGATATGCGCCAGCGCAACGGTATTCATGGAGGGGATGATCACGCCGACCACTTCACCACCTGCTTCGAGCACGGCATCTGCCACCACACCCATGAGTCCTGTCTTCCCGCCCCCATAAATGAGACGGATGTCCCGTTCGGCAAGGGTCTGCCCCATCAGGCGTGCGCCGTCGACATAGTCCTGGTGAACGGAGTCCGCTGAACCGCAGAAAATACATATCGATTTCATGACATTTATGCCTCGTAAGGAAGGTTCGCCGTGCACAGATCGTCCAAAAGAACGGGAACGATTAAGTCTGAGATCGTCACGGGAGCAGACCGCAGCGTTTGCAAGCTCGTTTCATAACGTCGAAACCCAGAAATCGTTTCTTTTGATAGCCATTGCGGCTCTCAGCAATGGTTTTCACCACAGGCGGGGCGTCAGGGTACCAGTCTCGTAAATGAGACTTTTCTGTTCACTGAAACTTTTGCAATATTGTAACCGTCTTGTAAACAAATTCTAATCTTTTTCCTACGGTGACTCTTTCCCCTTTTTGGTAGAATCACGTCCATAGATTTAGGAGAAAATTATGGCAGGTATGGAGCGTTTTACACAACGAGCGAGACGTGTCCTCAGCTTAGCACATCAGGAAGCTGAGCAATCTCGCAACAACAATATCGGTACGGAACACCTTCTCCTTGGCTTAATGGACGAAGAAGGCGGGGTGGCAGGTCGTGTCCTGCGCGAGCTCGGTATGTCTTCAGACCGGGTCCGCGAAGTGATTCGCCGCGTCACCACCAGCTCATCAAGTTTTGATCCCAATCGTGTAGAACTCGCCGCGGAAACTCAACAGGTTTTGGAACATGCAGTAGACGAAGCGCGGCGACTCGGTCATCACTATATCGGAACGGAACACATTCTTCTGGGGCTTGTGCGCGTGGACAGCACCGCAATGGAGGTGCTTCGCAGGCTGGGTGTCACGGCGGAACAGATCCGTCGCCAGACCCGCCGTGTGCTAAACGAATCGGCCTCCTCTCCAACGCCTGCCGGCAGCAGCCTGGCACGCGGTTCCTCATCGAGTGCAAAGACCCCTCTGGTCGATCAACTTGCCACCGACTTAACCACCAAAGCTGAAGAGAAAAAGCTCGATCCGGTGATCGGGCGTCAGATGGAAATCGAGCGCGTCATTCAGATCCTGGCGCGCCGCACCAAAAATAACCCGGCCCTGATCGGTGAGCCCGGCGTCGGCAAGACGGCGATCGTCGAAGGCCTCGCCCAGCGCATCGTGGAAGGCGACGTGCCCGCGCCTCTGATGAACAAGCGACTCCTGCAGCTAGACGTAGGTTCGCTGGTGGCCGGCACGATGTACCGCGGCCAATTCGAAGAACGACTCAAACGCGTGATTGACGAATTGAAGCAATCCGGCGCTATTTTGTTTATTGATGAAGTCCATATGCTGGTCGGTGCAGGCGCCGCCGGCTCCTCAGTGGACGCAGCGAACATTCTAAAGCCTGCCCTTTCCCGGGGCGAGCTCCAGGTGATCGGCGCAACCACCATGGACGAGTATCGCAAGCACATTGAATCGGATGCGGCGCTCGAGCGCCGTTTCCAGCCGATCCAGGTGGAAGAACCCTCGGAAGAGGAAACCATCGAAATTCTCAAGGGCATCCGCGGCGCATATGAAGAACACCATCACCTCGTCATTTCCGATGAGGCGCTGGAAGCCGCTGCCCACTTGTCCTCCCGTTACGTGACGGAAAGATTCCTCCCGGACAAAGCCATCGACCTGATCGATGAATCCTCCTCACGTGTGCGCATGTACAAGAGCCAGGCTGCCAAGGAGTCGAAGGACTTATTTGGTCAGCTGCGGCAGGCGCGTCAGAACCGCTCCCTCGCCCAGGAAGAAGGCAACAGTGAAGACGTGCGCGAGTGGGAAGAGCGCGAGATCGAGCTCGGCGAGCAGATCGAGCGTCTGCGCACCGGTTGGGACCGCAGCAATAGCCCCATCGTTTCGGCAGAAGACATTGCCGAAGTCGTTTCGATGTGGACCGGCGTCCCGCTGATGCAGCTCGCGGAGGAAGAATCGCAGCGCCTGCTCAAGATGGAAGAGGAGCTGCGCAAGAGCATCATCGGTCAGGAAGACGCCATCGTGGCAATTTCCCGTGCCGTCCGCCGTGCCCGCGCCGGGTTGAAAGACCCGCGCCGCCCGATCGGCTCGTTCATGTTCCTGGGACCGACAGGCGTTGGCAAGACCGAATTGACCAAGACGCTCGCCAAATTCATGTTCGGCAGCGAAGATGCAGCCGTACAGCTGGATATGTCCGAGTTTATGGAGCGCCACACCGCTTCCCGCCTGGTCGGTGCCCCTCCGGGATACATCGGCTACGAAGAAGCCGGTCAGCTGACCGAAGCGCTGCGCCGCCGACCTTACTCGATCGTGGTTTTCGACGAGGTAGAGAAGGCGCATCCCGAAGTCCACAATATGCTGCTCCAGATCATGGAAGAGGGTCACCTCTCCGATGCGAAGGGTCGCAAAGTTGACTTCCGCAACGCGATCATCGTCATGACTTCTAACATCGGCGCGGATATGATCAAGCGCCAGTCAGGGCTGGGCTTCGCCCTCAAACGGGATGAAGTCACGGAAGAACGCCTTTCCTATGAGGATATGCGCAAGAAGCTGAGCGAATCGCTCAAACGAGCTTTCCGCCCGGAATTCATCAACCGTCTGGATGCGGTCATCATCTTCCGCTCGCTCAACAAGGAAGACATTCAGAAGATCGTATCCCTGGAACTGGATAAGGTTGCTGAACGCCTCAAGGAGCACAACCTGATCCTGACTGCTACTCCTGCGGCCCTTTCGGCACTCGCCGATCAGGGCTACGACGCTGAGTTTGGCGCCCGCCCGCTGCGCCGCGTGATCCAGCAGCGAGTCGAAGACCCGCTGTCAGACCGGGTGCTGGGCGGCGAATTCCAGAACGGCGACACCGTGATGGTCAGCCTGAACAGCGAAGGCGAGATCATCCTCGAACGAGACCATGAGGGTGAGAAGGAAGAAGAACCTGCCGCACCGGCAGTATAAATAATAAAGTAAGAAACGAAGAAAATGTCCCGCAGTTCGATTTGCTTGGCAAATCGTGCGGGACATTTTCGTAATCTTTTGTTAATAAGATTTGATTAGGACAAGTTGTCTATCAAGCATAGGAAAACCTTAGTGAGTGAAGGAGTAATCGTATGAACACCACCAATCTTCGAACCGCAACTCTAGCCGGGGGCTGTTTCTGGTGTCTGGAAGCTGTTTATGATGAGATCAGGGGAGTCCACTCGGTGGAATCGGGTTATGCAGGCGGCCAGGTGGATAACCCCAGCTATCGTGAGGTCTGCAATGGGACCACCGGGCATGCCGAGGTGGTGCAGGTTCACTTCGACCCGAGCGTCGTCACGTACCGTGACCTGCTGAGCGTATTCTTCGTCATTCACGATCCCACCACGCTGAACCGCCAGGGCGCAGATATCGGCACACAGTACCGCTCTGCAATCTTCTATCATGACGATGAGCAGAAGAAAATCGCTGAGGAAGTAATCAAGGATCTTACTGACCAGAAGCTATTTGACCGCCCCATCGTCACCGAAGTGACAAAGCTTGATAAGTTCTACGTAGCGGAGGATTATCACCAGGAATATTTTGCCCGCAATCCGTACCAACCCTATTGTATGGCTGTGGTGGCGCCGAAGGTATCCAAGTTCCGCAAGCACTTCCTCGAGCTACTGAAGAAACAGCCGGTTTAAGTACAGTAAAGCGTCCCGAAGGTGAACCTTCGGGACGCTTCTTCGTTACAGGTCACACGGAGATGACTGGATCCCGGGGGGGACAGTATCCTGAAATTGTATTGAGGCGCTGCGGAAGCCGTTCACTTTTACCATCACTTCATCGGGCATCAGCATCGCGCCTGCCTCGTGAAATACCCAGTCTATATCCTCCTGATACTCCCGTCTTCCTTCTGCCTGTATCAATCCTGCCGCGATAAACCACAAATTGAAGTTGATCGACATCGGAGCATCCGGGTAGTATTTTCCGCCGTGCTGAGCGATCAATCGCCCGTCGATAAAGTAGCGCACGGTTCCGCCAGTCACCTGCGTAACCAGCGTATGCCAGCCTTCCAGGCTGCCCGACATGGTTGTGCTCGTGTTATCTGCATTCCACGGCTCGATCTGCACCGTCTCCCAGGTAGTGACGTAGAAAGTCAGGTCGCCGCTCCCCCACCCCCCGTTTGGCAGGTACTCATAGTCCATCTCGCTGTAATGCGGGTCCAGGGGCCGCTCGTAGGGAGTGATGGTATAAAATGTTTGAACCACCTGATCTCCATCCGGGCCTGAGACAGGCGAATCGCTGAAGCGCACGCGAGCGGCATAGGTTCCCTCCAGATATTTGCGCTGGTGGCACACCTGGGTTTGAAACGTGTTTTCGCCGACACCGTCCGTGGAGGATGTCATGCGCAACAGGCGATTACCTGCCAGATCAGGGTAATCGACAAAAGCGACATTTTCCGGGCGAAAGGTTGCGCCCGAAACGCCGGGCCATCCCGCGCCGCTGCGAATGACCCAGCCGCTGGCGATCATCTCGTCGTGAGTTTCATAAGAGAAGTCATCGAACAGAATTTGTGAAGCATCTGCGTGGAGAGTGGACGTGGCCACGCCTCCAGGGATCGCTGTGATGACGTCTGCATGAGCACAGCTCGCTGCAAAGATCAGAGAGGCGACGGATAGGGCTGTCATGGATCTCATTTTCATTTCTCTGAGGTTCTCCTCCAGGTGGAGTATAGCCCAGCATTCCCATCGAGAACATTCTGTTATACTCACCGGGCTATGGAAGTAAAATTTTCTCGCGAGACTTCGCGAGTAGAAGTCGCCCCCACATTTTATGTACGCCACATTCCCGTCTACGGGGATGCCATTCTCGCGCCTATGGACGGCTATTCAGATTGGCCCTTTCGCTCCCTCTGTCGCGCCCTGGGCTCTGCTATGAGCTACACCGAGTTCGTGAAGGTGGAGAAAATCCTCAGTCGCTCGAAGGAACCCGCGAAGAGGCTTTACTACGAAGAATCCGAACGACCCATCACCTTTCAAATCTATGGCGATGACCCGGATCTGATCCTCAAGGCTGCCTTGCACGTGCAGGAACTCAACCCCGATATCATCGACATCAATATGGGATGCCCTGCCAAAAGCATTGCGGACCGCGGTGCGGGCGTAGGCATGATGCCCGCTCCTGTGAAGATCGCGCGAACGTTCAAAAAACTGACCGCGGCACTGACCGTTCCTGTCACCGGGAAGATCCGGCTGGGCTGGGATCGGAACAAGAATTACAGACTTATCGCCCGCATTGTGGAAGAGAACGGCGGCTCCCTGATCGCCGTCCACGGGCGGACCAAGGAACAGCGCTATAGCGGTGAGGCGGACTGGGATGCAATTGCCGAGGTCAAGTCGCTGGTCGGCATTCCCGTGATCGGCAGCGGTGACGTCAGGACAGTAGCCGATATTCAGCGCATGAAACGACACACCGGGTGTGACGCAGTCATGATCGGGCGCGCCGCCATTGCCAATCCGTGGATCTTTTCCGGGCTCGACCGCGAACATGTCTCGCCAGAACAGGTACAAAAAACCGTACGCGAGCATCTAGCCAGGAGCATGCAATTCTATGGTGAGGAAGATGGGCAGCGACTCTTTCGCAAATATGCTGTGCAGTACCTGTTGCTGCGAACCCTGGATCGCGAAGCGCGCAAAGAGATTTTGAAACAAAGACCCTCGGGGGAATTTTTGGAGATGCTGAACCAGATCTATGCGGTTACCGCATAGAAAGTAGAACATAATTTCTGTTATACTGGTAAGGTACAGCGCAATCATTGCATCGGTAGGCAAATAACAGAGCCGCTGTGCCTTTACATGTTCTATGAGGTCCTAATGGCAAAGACACATACACGTTACGTTTGTCAGGAATGCGGTCGTGTTGCCGCATCCTATATGGGCAAATGTCCACAATGCGGATCGTTCAACAGCATGGTCGAGGAAGTGATCCACGATGAGCCGGCGGCAAAAGCTTCGGCGGTCCGCGGGTTAACCGGGCGATCCAACCCGCGCTCGATAGGCGACATCTCCTCCGATGCGGAAGACCGGATCAACCTGCCCATCGGGGAGTTTGCGCGTGTTCTCGGCGGCGGGATCGTCCCCGGCTCCATTGTGCTGGTCGGCGGCGACCCGGGCATCGGCAAGTCCACGTTGATGCTGCAGATGGCGATGGAGATGGGAACGCACAAACGCGTGCTCTACGTATCGGGGGAGGAATCTGAGCGGCAGATCAAGATGCGTGCCGTGCGTCTGAACGGGCAGAAAGAGCTGCCAAAAAATCTGCTGCTGGTCACAGAGACCAATCTTGAAATCATCTTCAATCACATCAGCGACATCAAACCGGATTTACTGATTGTCGATTCGATTCAGACCGTTTACCTGTCCAACATGGATTCCTCTGCCGGATCCGTCTCGCAGGTGCGCGAATGTTCCTCACAGCTGCGCGAGCTTGCCAAGACAAGCGGCATTTCCGTCTTTGTGATCGGGCACGTGACCAAAGAAGGGACGATCGCCGGTCCGCGCGTGCTTGAGCATATCGTGGATACAGTTTTATACCTGGAGGGAGATCGCTTCCAGGCATATCGCCTTCTGCGCTCGGTGAAGAACCGTTTCGGCGCGACGTCTGAGGTCGGCGTCTTCGAGATGCGCGAGGGCGGTCTGGCGGAAGTTACGAATCCTTCCGAGGCATTCCTGGCAGAGCGGATGATCAACGCCGCAGGCTCCGCCATTGCTGTCACGATGGAGGGCACGCGTCCGCTCCTGGTCGAGATTCAAGGACTGACCTCGCCTACCCAGTTCGGCAACGCGCGTCGCACAGCGAATGGCGTCGATTTCAACCGTTTGCTGCTGATCTCAGCGGTGCTCACCCGACGAGTTGGTTTGAAGCTGTCGGAGCAAGACGTGTTCGTCAACGTCGTCGGCGGCTTGCAGATCGATGAGCCGGCAGCCGATCTCGCGGTTGCCGCTGCCATTACTTCCTCCTGGAGAGATGTCGCGGTCAAGGCTGACTCAGTTCTCATCGCCGAGATCGGTCTCGCCGGCGAGCTGCGCATGCCGGGACAAATGCAGGCGCGTTTGCGTGAGGCCCAAAAGCTGGGCTTCCGTACCGCAATCGTTCCGAAAGCCTTGCGTAAAGGCGAGCCCTATCCCCAGGGGATCGAGATCATCGAGGTACGCTCCATCCAGCAGGCCCTGGAGGCTGCGTTGAACGTGCAAAAGGAACTACCACGGGGGCGGCAGGTGGCATGAGTTCACCCCACGCTTTCAGCAGCCTTTCCTAAAAGGAAAGGCTCTGTTTCTGCAACCCTCTGAAATCTCCTTCGTATAAAGCTCAGAAGGAGATTTTTCATGAACGCAAAGATCATTTTAGCAATCCTTGTGCTTGCACTTGTCTCACTGGCATGCGGGTTCAACATCAATCTGCCAGCCCAACGCGAAGCCGAGCAGAAAGTCGAGGAGTCCATTACAGTCGCAGATCCGGCATCGCCAGAGACTCGTTTGAGTCTCGAGTTTGGAGCGGGCACGCTGACGCTCTCTCCCGGCGCCGAAAATCTGGTTGACGGCACAGTCACCTATAACGTGGAAGACCTCAAGCCGGAGATCGTGAAAAACGGCAACAATATTGAGATCAAGCAGGGCGAGCTCAATGGACTGCCGCCCTTCGACGAGTTCATCAATGACTGGGATCTACAGATTGGCGACGCTCCGATCGAGCTGGCGATTCAGGCGGGCGCCTACCAAGGAAAGATGGAGCTTGGCGGGCTGGCGCTGAAAAGCCTGACCGTGCGGGATGGCGCTTCGGATGTTGAGCTTTCCTTCACGGAGCCAAATCAGACCGAGATGTCGATCCTGCGATACGAGACGGGCGCCTCAAAGGTCACCTTGACGGGACTGGCGAACGCAAATTTCTCCACGCTGGCATTTTCGGGCGGCGCGGGCAATTACTCCCTGGACTTCAGCGGCGAGCTCCAGCGCAATGCGGTGGTCACTATCGAAGCCGGGTTTGGAGATCTGAGCCTCCTGATCCCCGAAGACATGGATGCCGTAGTGACCCTCGAAGGCACAGCCGTGAATGTCAATCACAGCTCCGGCTGGTCGCAGGATGATAAGACATACACGCAAGCTGCTTCCGGTCCCAGCCTGACCATTGTCGTCAAAATGGCTGCGGGCAACCTGGTCATCACCGATTAGAATCCCCCTGTTTGCCCCTCTTCCGCGATTCTTTTGCGAAAAAGCCGGAAGAGGGTTTTTTTAATTGGAGCAAAAGGTCATTGTTTCACTATGACCTCTATCACTTGTTTTCACTTTCATGCCCTACTAAAATCGGGTATAGAGACAGGGATTGTCTGTTTTTGGAAAGAAGGTATCAATGCAAATCACTCGTCAGGCGGATTACGCAGTACGTGCAATTCTACACCTGGCACAGATCAAGAATGGCGACCGAGCTGCAACAAGCACCGTCGCGAAGGAACAACACATTCCACCGTCGTTCCTTGCAAAGATCATTTCCCAGTTATCCATTGCCGGGCTGCTGCATACCTCCCGCGGCGCTCGCGGTGGTGTCATGCTTGCCCGGGATCCACGAGATATCACGTTGCTCGAGGTGGTCGAAGCCATCGACGGCCCCATTCAGCTCAATGAGTGTGTGGCGGATGATGGGGTTTGTTCGTTCGTCGGCAATTGTCCGATCCGCACCGTCTGGTGTGAGGCGCAGGAAGAGCTGGTGGCGCGCCTGCGAAGAACAGATTTTGCACAACTACTCGGCAAAGCAACCAACTGAGCCAGTGATTTGATGACAGACCGAAAACCTCCCGGCAGAACACGCCGGAGAGGTTTTTGATTCCTGTTAGAATCTAGCCGCTATCTCTCCGTCTGACATACCATTCGACACTTCGACCTAAAAGCTGCACAGCAGCGATTGGACGCGCTTCGGCACGTCTTGAGCGACTGCGACAAGATTGTGGGCAAAGCTGTAGCCTGCTCATTCGATGCCTTTCGGCAAGCACGGATGGATCGCAAATAAGCTGGACCATGAAAAGGAAATCCCTCCCGGCGTATAATACCCGGGAGGGATTTTTTATTCGACAAGGAGACCGCACCATGTCTGGACCCAGAACCGTCCGTGCGCCAAGGGGAACCAATCTGAGCTGCAAGAACTGGTTAAGTGAAGCTGCCTACCGCATGATCCAGAATAATCTCGATCCCGAGGTCGCAGAACGACCGGAAGACCTCGTCGTCTATGGCGGGCGTGGGAAGGCTGCCCGCTCGTGGGAAGCGTTCGATGCCATTCTGGAATCGTTGAGAAACCTTGGGGACGATGAAACTCTCCTCGTACAGTCGGGCAAGCCCGTGGTCGTCTTCAGGAGTCATCAAGACGCGCCCAGGGTGCTGATCGCCAACTCCAACCTCGTGCCGCACTGGGCGACCTGGGAACACTTCGATGAGCTGGCGCAAAAGGGACTGATGATGTACGGCCAAATGACAGCGGGCTCGTGGATCTACATTGGTACGCAAGGAATCCTGCAGGGCACCTACGAAACGTTCGGTGCGCTCGCCCGGCTGAAAGGCTGGGGCTCCCTCAAGGGGAAGTTTGTCCTGACCGCAGGTCTGGGAGGGATGGGCGGTGCGCAGCCTCTGGCAATTACGATGAATGAAGGTGTGGGGCTGATCGTCGAGGTGGACCCCGAACGCGCCGAGCGCCGCCGCGCCATCGGCTATGTGGATACCGTGGTCGATACTCTCGAGGAAGGGATGACGCTGGTCGAAGAGGCGAAGGAGCAGGGAGTTCCCAGGTCGATCGGACTGATCGGCAATGCGGCGGATGTCTTCAGTGAGCTTGTCGCGCGCGGCGTCATCCCCGACGTGGTGACCGACCAGACCTCCGCGCACGAGACGTTGATGTATATCCCTTCGGGGTTGTCAGTAGCAGCCGCGGATGAACTGCGTAAAACGGACCCGGTTGAATATAAACGCAGGGCCATGGAGTCGATGGCAAAGCACGTCCGGGCGATGCTTGCCTTCCAGCGGGCAGGTGCGGAGGTATTCGATTACGGCAATAACCTCCGCCAGCAGGCGTACAACCACGGCGTGACAGACGCCTTCGAGTTTCCCGGTTTCGTGCCCGCCTACATCCGCCCGCTGTTCTGCGAGGGCAAGGGACCTTTCCGCTGGGTGGCGCTTTCGGGAGAGAGAGAAGATATTTATGAGACGGATCGCGCCATTTTGGATTTGTTTCCCGAGGATGATCACCTCCAGCGCTGGCTGACGATGGCGCGCGAGAAGGTCCCGTTCCAGGGGCTGCCGGCGCGTATCTGCTGGCTTGGGTACGGCGAGCGAGTCAAAGCTGGGCTCAGATTCAACGAGCTGGTGGCCAGCGGCAGAGTGAAAGCTCCCCTCGTGATCGGGCGTGACCATCTGGACTCGGGCTCGGTCGCTTCGCCAAACCGCGAGACCGAATCGATGAAGGACGGCTCGGACGCTGTCTCCGACTGGGCAATCCTCAATGCCTTGATCAACGCGGTGGGCGGCGCGACGTGGGTCTCGTTCCATCATGGGGGCGGCGTGGGCATGGGCTACAGCCAGCACGCGGGTCAGGTCATTGTGGCAGATGGAACGCCGGAAGCTGCGAGGCGGCTGGAGCGCGTCCTGACCACAGATCCAGGCATGGGGGTCGTCCGGCACGCCGACGCGGGGTATGAGGAAGCGGTTGCAGCAGCAAGGCGGCATGGCATCAAGATGCCGATGTTGAAATAGGATATGAGGCAAAGCTTTTTGTGGCGATTTCTTCCGCTCTTCCTCGCTACGCTTGCCTGCCAGCCCGTTATCACAATCGGATGGAACGAGTTGCTTCTCATGGTTTTCTTGATTGCGGTCCTGCTCGGTCCACCTTTATATACCTTCATGCGAAAGATAGAGAATAAGTTCAGGCGAGCTAAGAAAAAGTAACCAATGAGAATCAGAATCAAAACAGGAGATCCTCTTGATCTCCTGTTTTGATTCTCCCCTAGTCTGCTGAAGCGGGCAAGGCATCTGGTAGCTCGTCTTCGATGTTACGAATGCGTGGATGGGCATAGGCAAGAATACTGACCACGATACCAACCAATGCGGAGGCAACGAACATGAATCCGATGCCGCGTCCGGCGCCAGTGTCCAGCAGCAAGCCGAGGAAGGTGTTCGTCCAGGCGCCATCAGTCTCAAGCAGGGGATTGAAGACGCGGTCAGCGAGAGGCCCAGCCAGCAGGTAGCCCACAGGCATAACCGCTCGCGAGATCATGGCGCGGATGCTGAATACTCGTCCCTGGACCTCTGGCGCAACCTTGGACTGAAAAAGTGCATTACTGGAGGCAGAGGCCAGGGGGATAAAGGTCATCATCACAAAGAGACCGGCTCCAATAGTCACGGGACTGGGTCGCAAACCTGCGATACACATTCCCACCAGGGCAAGTCCTATGAATCCGATCACTGCCCTGATCCGTCGTTTGGGTCCTGCCCAGATACTGCTCAGAATCCCACCCGCCAGCATCCCAAAACCGAAGAACATCTGTATTGTTCCGAGCGTGCTGGCAGGATAGCGGGAAAGGATCATCGGACCCATCAACACGCCACTCCAGCTCAACAGGAAGTTGACCATGGCGTAATACCACAGCAAGCCAAACAAGCCAGGGCGCGCCTTGAGGTAGCTCCACCCAAACCGGGCATCGACCCAGACCGATGGCTTTTTCTCTGCCTGTTCGGTCAGTTTCGGTTGCGGAATGCGCACAATCAGTAAAGTACCCACCGCAAAGAGAAAGGTGACAAAGTCAATTACGAGGATGCCAGACAACCCGATGAGCACAAAAAGCACGCCCGCGATAACCGGCGTAATCACCATCTCGAGCGCCTGCCCCATCTGGGTCATGCCGTTGGCGCGTGAGAGGTCCTTCTTAGGGACAAGCATGGTCACGGAGGCCGTATATGCGGGTTCCTGGAAAGCGGAGAAGACCGAGCCCAGTGTGACGATCAAATAAATGTGCCAGAATTCCAGGTTGCCGAACAACAGCATCGCGAATACGCTGATGGTGACCAGAGCGTTTCCGACGTCGGAAAGGATCATGATCCAGCGGCGGTTCCAACGGTCAGCCAGTGAACCGGCGACAGGGAGCAGGAGGATACGTGGCAGGTTTCCGAAGAGTACGGTCAATGCAAACGGCGTTGCTTCCCCGGTTTGATCGAAGATCCAGACGCCCAATGCGAAGCTGGTTAGACCCGACCCGAGCATCGAGATCAGCTGACCGATCCAGATGACGAGGAACGTGCGCATGCCTTGCGGCGCGGCTTTGGCTGCCCCATCCATGGCAATCGTTGTCACTTCTTTTTCTCCTTTTTCGATTTCGGCGCTTCGAAGTAGAAGCTGGGATAGAAGGCTACAGTCAATGCATAAGGCTGGTGTTTGGCACCCCGAACCGAGGCGTCATTTTCCTGCTCGAACTCCTGGAGAAGCTGCACGAGACGTTCCTGGAACTCCTCCACTCGAGGTTCCGGGATACGGCTGATCACCCGATTGATGATGAACCGGCGTGACTTTTCCGGAGCACCCTGCTCCAGCTGGAACTGGCGCGCCTGCAAGCTGCGGATAATATCTTCGCGTGTCGCATCGACTACAGAAGCGATGGCTGTTGTGAATGGCTCATTGTCACCTTCCCTGGAAAACCGGAAGATGGCCGGGTCCACGTCCAGGGCACCCGCATTGGAGGTAAAGACCTTTTCGACCATATTTGCGACCATGCGAGTCTCGGCGACTTCGATTAATCCCAACTTTTCCAGAGTCGTAAAGTGGTAATAGAGCTTGCTGGGCGCCAGTCCCAACTTTTCTGCCACCTGCTTAACTGTCAGAGGCTCCTCCTGGAGCAGTTCCACGATCTGGACACGCAGGGGATCGGAGACGGCGCGCAAGGTATCCAGGTCTGTAATCCGAAACGGCTTGTTTGCTTTATCTTCTTCCATCGCTTCACTCATTTCTATCGTTGAAATATTTTTTAACGTATAGTTGCATTTTACCTGTATCTTGCGGACTGTCAAGTGACCCCATACACTACTTTCACCCTTGACATACTGTATTATATACAGTATAGTACGACAAGAAGGTGAGAAATGGAAAACGATGAAGTTATCCAAAATATGCTGCTGGAGCTACGGCGAGGTGTACTGTCCATTGCAGTACTGAGCCAGTTGGGTAAAGAGGAGTACGGGTATTCCCTGCTCAAGGCGCTCTCGGAGAAAGGATTGGAGATTGACCAGAGCACGCTCTATCCCCTGCTCCGCCGCCTCGAGTCGCAGGGGCTGCTCCAGTCCGACTGGCGTATCGTGGATGAAGCCCGTCCGCGGCGCTATTATGTGATCAGCCCGCAGGGTAAGACGATCCTGGCAAAACTCAAACGTGAATGGTCCAGCATGGCGAAGACCATGGAACAAATGTTAGCGTAAGGAGAGAAAGATGAAACTGATCGATAGATATATTGCGGAAGTCGGCCGGCACCTGCCCAAAAAGGACAGGGCGGATATCGAAGCCGAGATCCGCTCGACACTGGAAGAGATGCTCGAAGAACGGAAACAGGTCGAAGGCGCTGTGGACGACGCGGTCGTCATCGATATATTGAAGGAATACGGCGCCCCGCGCAAAGTTGCCGAATCCTATACCGGTCCGCGGTATCTGATCGGGCCGCGCATCTACCCCGTCTTTGAGCTGGTGACGCGCATTGTGCTGGTCGTTCTGTTTGCCATCTCGCTGGCAGGGCTTGGCATTAGCCTCTCCAGGACAGAGCTGGCGGGTCCGGAGTTTCTCAAGACCCTGGGCGAATCGGCTGCGGGCTTGATCTCTGCGCTGATCGCAGCCTTCGGGAACATTGTGCTGGTCTTTGTCATCCTGGAGCGGGTGCTGCCAGCGAAGGAATTCGACAAGGAAACAGAGGATTGGAACCCCGAGGAGCTTGCAAAGGAACCAGACCCGGACCGCGTGAAGTTTGCCGAGCAACTGTTCGAGCTCTTTTTCCTGGCGCTGTTCCTGATTATCTTAAATCTCTACCCCGGGATCGTCGGCATCGGTTTCTTCAATGACAGTGAGTGGGTGTTCATCTCGCCCATCCTGACAGAGGCGTTCTTTAGCTACCTGCCGTGGATCAACATTCTGTTCCTGTTGCAGATCGGTCTCAATATCTATCTGCTGCGCCAGGGCTGGTGGACTAGCGGACTACGGATCATCAACGGTCTGCTGGAGCTGGGCAGCATCGCACTTGCCATCGTCATGCTGCGGGGACCTGACCTGGTGGATCTGAGGGCGGAACAGCTGAGGGGCACGCCGCTGGAGGAGTCTGCTCAGCTATTTACTACGATCATTAACCTGATCCCCACGCTGGTGCTGGCGGTCGTCATCATCATCTCCAGCATCGAAGTCGCCCAGACCGTGTACCGGCTCATGAAGAGCAGGCCGTCCTCGCCCTATCCAGCCCTGAAGTAATCCTCAGATACAATCGTTCGCGAGCCTCCTGATGATCCCACATCAGGAGGCTCTTGCTTTCGTCTGTTTAACTATTGCCATCTACGGGATTTCTGCATAAGATAATAACCACACAAAGGAGAAGCGTAATGAGATTACGAAGCTTTTGGTTTGTCCTTGTCATTGTTTTCGCCCTGTCCGCCTGCAACCTGCCCTCCAATGCACCACGCACGGAGACGCCGACCGCTCCGGTTACGGAGACGCCCACGCTGTCCATCTCTACCGCAACACACACGCCCATCGTCACTCCCTCCCATACTCCGCCGCCGACGACGACCTCCACACCTACCGTGCCGGTCGCGTTCCCAAGGGAAGTGGCGGTCAACTGCCGGCTTGGACCCGGCGTGGGATGGATCGTCACCAGCGGTCTTGCCGCCGGTGCATCTGCTCAAATTGTTGGAAGGTCAGCCGATGGCGGCTGGTGGTATATTGTCGATCCCGTCAATGCCGGCGCGAACTGCTGGGTGGCATCCAGCGTGACCAACACAGCCGGAAACCTTGGAGGGATCCCGGTGGTGGAACCGCCCAGGGCCTCGGTCACGGAAGTCACTGTGGAGGTGGAGCCGAATGCCCTCAGCGTGGCAGGATGTGTCGGTCCCATCCTGCCCCTGCAAATCACTGGCAGCATCGAGACGAACGGTCCCGGACCGGTAACCTGGTACTTCGAGACCCAGCAGGGCGGCGCGATGGCTTCACAAACTACGGATTTCGCAGGATCCGGCGTACAAGAGTTTTCAGCGACCTACACACCTGCAGTCACGGCGGGTACATACTGGGTGCGCCTGATCGTGACCAGTCCCAACAACGTTCAGGGGGAAGCCCGCTATACGATTACCTGTCCGCCTTAGGGAGATGTTCTACAGAAGTACATGAACAGGGAGACCCATTTCTGGGTCTCCCTGTTGGTTTATCTTTCTTTCTTTCCGCTTTTTCGCAAGGCGAGCAGGAAGATCACCCCGGCGATCAACGCGCCGACGACACCCAGAGCCGTAGGAACAATATTGGTATTCGATGGTACGGGTGTTTCCACTATCACTGTCGGTGTGATCTCTACGACAGGCTCCCGCGTGATATTGAAGACCGCGGTGGTTCGCGCGGGGACGCTAAACTCACCGCTGACGGCGTCGAAGCTCGACTCACGCACCAGCGGATCGCTGGAAGCCTGCTGGATGGCGTGCAGCGCAAATTCTTTTTCCGCAAAAGCCTGGTCACCGAATATTATTTCCTCCGGGCCGGCATTGAATAGAACAACGATCTCATCAGAGACGGGATCCAAATCCTGGACGTCAGTCAAATGCATGACAATGAGACCGGCGATCTGGTTGGGGCCCGTGTTAAGGAAGGAAACTGACTTTTCGACCTGCTCTGCCGATTCGAGGCGGAATAACTTCGAGCTCTTGCGGATCTGCAAAAATTCACGGAACATAGCGGAGGCGAATTCAATGTCTGCTTTGACGGGAACCAGCGCCGGGTCCGCGAGGAGCGGCTGGTAGATCTCCCACTGACCTGTACCTTCGATAGGAAGCCCCACGCCCCAGTTGTTCGACTCGTAGGTCCAATCCAGCCTGTTATACCAATCGCCAGAATTGTATGAATTGGGATCGAACGATTTGGACCGAAGGATATCGTCACCCGCATGGAAGAAAGGCACACCCTGGCTGAACATAACCAGGCTGAGCGCCAGGTTGTTCATGCGCACGCGGTCCGCAAGAGATGCCTCGGCCGGGGCCTTGACCTGGATGGCGTCGAAGAGGGTCTGGTTATCGTGCGCAGAGACATAGACAATGTTTTCCTGCGGATCGACGGTGTATCCGGCGGGAGCACCATTGTATGAGACCAATCTGCCTGGAACGCCGGTGCCATCTGCGCGGGTGATCTCATAACTTGCGAGGTTTCCCGCCAGCCCCAGGCGAATCCAGTCTGTGTAATTGTTGAGTTGGATCTGTTGATCCTCGGCATCCCTCTGCTCACTGGCATTGTTGGTCAGGGCCAGCCCGGTTGCAAAGCCTTGCAAACGGACGTCGTCGAACGGGTTGCCGCCGCGCACCGCGTCGCGCAGGCGGTCATTGAACACGCCGATGCCCGTCCCGGGAATGTTGAGCTGAGTGGCATTCCTGCCGCGGGCGTTATTGGCGACCTCGCCAAAGTCCCAGCCTTCGCCGTAGACGTAAATAGACTTCCCGTCCACGCCATCTGCTTCGAGGGTTAGCGCATCTAAAGCTGCGCGCACTGCCTGCATATCCTCCAGCATGTGATGTCCCATCAGATCAAAGCGGAAGCCGTCCACCTTGTATTCTCTTGCCCAGGTGACGACGGAGTCGATCATCAGCCTGCGCATCATATCCTGCTCGGTGGCTGTATTCTCACAGCACGTGGACTTTTCCACGGCGCCCTCGCTGTTCAGGCGATGATAGTAGCCGGGCACCACGCGATCGAGGACGGAGTTCGGGCTTTGCCCGCTGGCGTTAGTATGGTTGTAGACCACGTCCATCACCACCCGCAGCCCACTCTGGTTGAGAGACTGCACCATCTCACGAAATTCCATAATCCGTGTTGATCCATCCGGATCCGTGGCATAGCTGCCCTCCGGGGTCGTGTAATGCAGCGGGTCGTAGCCCCAGTTAAACCCATCCGAGGCGGTGATTGCGCTGACGGCCACGGACTGCTCGTCCGAGTCGGGCGGCAGGGATGCCAGCTCCGCTTCATCCACAGTCTCCCACGTGGACTTGTCCTCGTTGACGCTGGCAATGTCGAACGTGGGCAGCAAATGAATGTGGGTCAACCCGGCCCCTGCCAGGGCGGTGAGATGTTTCATCCCGCTCGAGTCTGTGACGGTGAACGCCTTATAGGTGCCTCGCAATTCCTCCGGAACTGTCTGATCGCCGATGCTGAAATCGCGGATGTGTAATTCGTAGATCACGATATCTTCCGGGGCATCAAGGGGCGGCTTCTCGAGCGTGTCCCAGCCTTCCGGCTTGAGATCGGCATCGCTCAAGTCTACGATCTGGCTGCGCTGGCTGTTCGTCGAGAGGCTGAGCGAGTACGGATCGGTCACGAGGTTTGTCTCGATGGTACCGGTCGATGGCGCAAAGACTTCCACTTGATAGAGATAATATTGACCTTTCCAATCTGCTTCGCCGGTGATACTCCAGACTCCGGAAGCCTCATCAAAATCCATGGGTAGTTCGGCGCCATTGTCGGAATTGGGATCATTAGTCAGCAGCAGGGTGACAGATTGTGCGGTCGGGGCCCAGAGGTGCAATGTGGGAACGTCCTCTTCAAACGTCACACCCAACGGACCCTCGTATGGATACAGATCGTCCAGCACGCCGGGGATCTGGATGCCGGTTGCATCCACCGAACGGCCGTTGCGCTCCCGGGCAAGGACGGCTAGCTGACTCTTCAGAGCATTCTCGAGATCATCTGTTTCGGTGACCTGAAACACGGCATAATCACGCAAATGGGGATACTGGCGCAACATGTCCACATCCGGTCCATCGGAAACGAAACGCAGCGGGATTTCCGTGCCATTGTCGATTCCTTCGGGACTTAGCTCAAGGGTAGCATCCGGCGAATACACCAGGGCATAGGTGAGGCCCGAGCCGCCGCTGATATTCCAGAGGATCGTATCCCTGTTGATCCAGATCGCGCGCTGCCTGGTCAGATCCCCTACCGGCGCGCCGCTGGTGCTGATCGTGGTCTCATCGTTCACAGGGTCATATCCAAAATACACTGCATCTCCATCACTTTGGACGGTGAATTGCTGCGGCTCACCGATCACATCCTCGGCATTCTCGTTGCGAACAAAGGTCACATTATACGTCCCGGCCTCCAAGCCACCGGTGGTGACGCCAAAGGTACCATCCCCTTCCGGATCCTGGAGCCAGGCACGCAGGCAGGTTGCATCATTATTGCGGTTGCAGCCGATCTGGGTCTGGAAGCTTCCCATAGCAACGATGATGGGCGTATTGACGTTATCCGTGATCCAGTGGGTCTTGTGGTCATAATAGAATTTGACGAGAGTCGGCTCATCCACCATAAGTGGAATATCCGGACCACCGGGTGTGGCATTCGTGCCATAGTTTTCGCCCCAGCCGCCGTTGATCGCCGCCTTGTAGCGAGATCCCCTTTGATCCTCATCATTGCCGGGTTCGATCTCAAAGCTCCCCTGCCAGACGTCATCTTCGGGGTCATAGGTGAGCATGGTCTCTTCACAGGCTGGCTGCCATTCCCCCGGGCAGCCCAGCTCATCCTGGTGCGTGCCGGGAATGTTGACCGACTCCGGGTTCGAAGCCTGCTGCGCCTGTGCAGCAGAAATCAAAAGCGGCGAGAGAGAAGCGAGCGTGAGCGCGGCAACGACCAGGAGGGTGAATATTGTTTTTCGCATGGGTGCAGCTCCGCCTCGGTTTTATCATAATTTGTAGAGAAATAGTAAAATCCTCTCATGCCGGAACATGATCGATCACTTTGAAGCCCCCGAGCTCAAGGCGTTCAGATCTGCACAAGGTTTGATAACAGGATGAATTTCCTCACGTAGTACAATTTATTTTCTATGTTCATACAGAATCTTCATAGGTTTTGTGGGACGGGTTGTCTGCAGCCATACATCTTTCAATAAGATTTGGAGTTTTATAGCGAGAAATGGTGACAAAGCGAATAGCAGTTCTGACGAGCGGAGGCGACGCGCAGGGCATGAATGCCGCTGTTCGAGCCGTTGTCCGCACGGCATTGGACAAGGGTGCTGAGATTTACGCGGTCTATGAAGGCTACCAGGGGTTGGTAGATGGCGGAGATCAGATTCACAAGATGGATTGGGACGCGGTCGGCGGCATCTTGCAGCAGGGTGGAACAATTATTGGTACGGCACGTTGTGAGGAATTCCGCAGTCGCGAGGGGCGCAGGACCGCCGCCTTGAATCTCCTGAACCTCGGCATCGATGGCTTGATCGTGATCGGCGGCGATGGCTCGCTTACCGGCGCCGATACGTTCCGCCAGGAGTGGCCATCTCTTCTTTCCGAGCTGGTAGAGAGCGGCAAGATCAACGCGGAGATCGCTGCCAGTCATCCCAACCTGGTCATCGTCGGCATCGTCGGCTCGATCGACAACGATTTCTCCGGCACCGAGATGACCATCGGCGCCGACAGCGCGCTGCACCGCATCACCGCCGCTGTGGATGCCATTACCAGCACAGCTGCCAGCCACCAGCGCACGTTCATTGTCAAGGTGATGGGGCGCAATTGCGGCTACCTGGCTCTCTATGGAGCGCTGGCGACGGGCGCGGACTGGGTGCTGATCCCCGAAGCCCCGCCAGATGTAGACAACTGGCAGGAGGTGATGGTTGAGCGCCTGAGAGCCGGGACACGCGCCGGGCGCCGTGACCATATTGTGATCATGGCAGAGGGCGCCCAGGATCGTTATGGCAATTACATTGGCTCCAGTGATGTGCAGCGCGTACTCGAAGAAGGATTGGGCGAGGAAGTTCGCACCACGGTGCTGGGGCATGTGCAGCGCGGCGGGCGACCCAGCGCGTATGACCGGAACCTGGCAACTCTGCTCGGGTACGAAGCCGTGATCGCCGTCCTGGAATCTCGACCTGATGATGAAGCGATCGTTGTCGGGACGAAGGCAAACCGCATCATCCGGCTCCCACTGATGGAATCTGTGCAGCGAACGCGCCAGGTGGCGGAAGCCATCAAAGCCAGAGACTACGAAAGGGCAATGGCATTGCGCAGCACGAACTTTAAGGATTCGTTCCGCACGCTGAAGACCATGGTTCGCGCCCTGCCTCATCCACCCACGCTGGACCAGAGGCGCTTCCGGATTGCGGTCTTCAACGCGGGCGCGCCTGCGCCTGGCATGAACACCGCCGGGCGGGCCGCCGTGCGGTTAGGGCTGGATCAGGGTCATATCATGCTGGGGGTCAACAACGGCTTCGAAGGGCTGGCGGAGGGAGAGGTGAGCGAGCTGGAATGGACGAGCGTCAATGGCTGGGCATCCATGGGCGGCTCGGTACTGGGAACCAGCCGTAAGGTCCCCAGAGGAAAGGACATGTACGCAATCGCGCGGGCGATCGAGAATCACCGTATCGAAGCAATGCTCGTGATCGGCGGCTGGAACGCGTATGAAGGTGTGCATGCGATGATCGGAGAGCGGGCGAATTTTCCGGCGTTCAATATTCCGATCACGTGCCTGCCTGCCTCGATCAACAATAACCTGCCTGGATCCGAATTCAGCATCGGCGCGGATACAGCTCTGAACAGTATTGTCGAGGCAGTGGATAAGATCAAGCAATCGGCGGTTGCGACCCGGCGCTGCTTCGTGGTGGAAGTGATGGGTCACTGGTGCGGCTATCTGGCCCTGATGAGCGCACTCGCAACCGGCGCCGAGCGCTTCTACCTTCCTGAGGAAGGCATCACCCTCCAGCAATTGCAGGACGATGTGAATATGCTCAAGCGAGGCTTCGACCAGGGCAAAAAGCTCGGGCTTGTGATCCGCAACGAACACGCCAACCCGATCTATTCCACGGATTTTATTTGCGCCCTCTTCGAGGAGGAAGGCCAGGACGCGTTCGACGTACGCCCCGCCATCCTTGGGCATTTGCAGCAGGGCGGTGATCCATCGCCCTTCGATCGCATCCAGGCGACCCGGCTCGCCCGATTGTGCATCGAGCAGTTGATCGAGCAGTGCAGCCGCGGAGATACGACCGGCTGCTTCATCGGCTTGCAAGATGGAAAATTTGTCTTTCACGACATGCGCGACTTCGACCGTATGGCGGACATGAACAATCAGCGCCCGCGGGAACAATGGTGGCTGCAGCTCCGCTCGATCGCCAATCTCATGGCGAAGCTGGCGCCGGAAGCGTAAACGAGAAACGTCCCGAATTGCTTCGGGACGTTTTTGATCTGTCGTACACCAGGTCAAACTTTTTCTACTGGAAACTGGATCTCGGTCGTCGAATCCGACAAGTCGCTCTGTTCATGCCGGATGTAGATCTCCCGGTATGGACCGCTAACCTGATAACCGTTGGCATCGATCCATTCTAGTAGAGCGGCATGACCCTGCGTGAAATTCGCGAAGTCCCCCTGGTGGACGACGGCTGCCACCTGTGTAGAGGGCAACTCATACACCTTGACCCGGTCTGTACCTTTCAGAAAGCGGTCGATTGGAACGATCGCTTCGACATCTTCATTCTCATAGACGTCTGATGGGCTGTGCCACACGGTAAAGTGCGGGCCAACTTTCTTTGCACCCTGCTCATGCACATAGCCGTACACTGCCTGGTAGGCTTCATCCAGATATTGTGGGACCTGGTCGTTGGTCGGAATCGTTAGACGTCGGGAGACCACCAGCATGGCTGGTATGTTTTTGATGACAACATCATACTTTGGCATTTTATTCTCCAGTTCAATTTGCCTCAGCCGGGCTTCGATCCGTGAAAGGCGGTTCTGCTCTTCGGCAAGTCTCTTTTCCACTTCCTGGCGCTGCATTGCCAACATACTGCGCAATTGTCCAGGGACCAACCCATCGGCGAGCATTAGCCTGATCTGTTCAAGGGAAAAGCCGAGATCCTTCAGGGCAAGGATCCGGTTCAAGCGTGGAAGCTGGTCCGCAGAATAAAAGCGGTACCCCGAGAATGCATCCACATGGACAGGCTTGAGCAGGTCCATCTCGTCATAGTAGCGCAGGGTCACAACCGACACCTGGCTGAGGCGTGCAAAATCACCAATTTTGATCATCCATCTCCTCCGTGCGCACGGACAGTTGAACGCTGCAACACTATACACCCTCAGGCGACCTGAGAGTCAAGAGCAAAGATTTTGGTACAATACTCCCCCAATGCCATCCATCATCTCGAGCGAAGGGTGCGATAACGGCGGAGTCTATGGAAGAGGATCACGTGAGTTGGAACCGGTCATTCGTGGGGTTAACCATTCTCATAGCATCCCTGATTTTCCTGGTATCGGCGCCGCTCATCCGCAGGGAATGGGAACGCAGGCAGCCCGGAACAGGACAGCGCGCACCGCTGCCCGTCCTGCGCTACTGCTCTCCGGGTGGGACAAGGCCCTGCATTGAGTTCTTCAGCCTCGACCCACGGGGAGGCATGCTGATCTATCTCCAGTCTGCGAACCTCGGCTCGCCCGAATTCAACCTCAAGATCAGGCACGCGGAAAACGAGAAGCTCTATGTCTGCCGGAGGACGAGTTGGTCTTCGCTCCAGGTTACTTGTACCGGCGAGGCGATGCCTGTAGGGCAAGGTCTGCTGCTTCAGGTGATCTCAAAAGAGGATGACACCGTGCTGGCTTCGGGAACGCTGCCCATCGTCGGACTGGGGCTGGCAACCCCGCACCTGGCAACGACGCCCACAGCCGTCCCTCTTTTCCAGCACCTGCCGAGATGATGTTTGCTTGAACGCTTGTACGACGGGTTCGCGATCCGTCAAAATTTAGATAAAGTGTCCGGCGCAAAGCCGGACCCACAAAGGATTGAACAACTGTGTTTTTACAAAATAGAGACGCGAGAGTTTTGCTTTCTCTCTTCATACTGGTTTTCGTCCTGGGCTGCCTGGGACTCAACACTAAAATCGCTACATCGACACCGTCGCAAGCCCTGCCCACCCCGTTGATTTCAACGTCCACATCCACTGTCTGGACAGCCCCGTTCCCGACCGAGACATTTCCACCAAGTCTCACACCGACGCCACCGCCGGTTGTGCGCCGCGTGTTGATCGTTTCTATCGACGGGCTTCGCCCCGACATCATTCCGCTGGCGCCCATGCCAAACCTGATGGCGCTCGTGCAGAATGGCGCCTACTCTCTCACAGCACAAACGGTCCGTCCGAGCGTTACCCTGGTCAGCCACTCCTCGATGCTGGTGGGCGTTTGCCCGGCGAAGCACGGCGTGGATTGGAATGACTACATCCCCGAGCGCGGGTACGCCATTGGCACCGACCTGTTCGACATTGCCAACGCGGTTGGGCTGGAAACGTATATGTTTGTCACCAAGAATAAACTCCAGCAGATTACAGAGCCCGGCAGCCTGGATCGCTTTGTGTTCGTCAGCGATCGTGACACGGTCCTGGCCGAGCGGCTGGCTGCCGAGTTCCCGCCGAATTTCGGCGTGCTGTTTGTGCACCTGGGTCTTGTGGACGGCATGGGACATGCTTACGGCTGGCTCTCGCCGGAGCAGCTCAGCGTCGCCTTTCGCGCCGATGAGGCGCTGGGGCGCATCCTGGCGGACCTGGACGCGCGCGGCTTGCGGAACGAAACGCTCATTATCATCAGTGCGGACCACGGCGGGCACGGCACTTCGCATGGCTCCTCTGCGCCTGAAGATATGACCATCCCATGGATCGCGGCTGGACCGGGCATCCAGCCCCGGGCGCTGACTTCGCCCGTCCACACCATGGACACGGCTGCTACAGCTGCCTTCGCCCTCGGGCTCCCGATTCCTCTCGAATGGGACGGCGTGCCGGTCTACGAAGCCTTTGGCTTGCCTGTGGAGAGACAGTCGTTGCAATGTCCGTAATTCCTCCTTAACCGGACCGTAATCTTTTCGCAAGAATTTCTCAAGCCTCTGTTCAGGTTTATTTCCTATACTGAATTTGGATGGCAGCCGTGCTGTCACAAATAAATCAGTACTCAGAAAAGGAGTAAACCCATGAAACGAAAAATAGTTGTGCTTTTCCTTGTCGCGATCCTCGCGCTGGTTATGGTGATCCCGGTCTCTGCGGGACGCGGCAATGGACCGACAGGAGTTGTCTACGTCACCAGCCAGGGACTGTACTATGACACGTTCGTGACCAGGGACCCGCTGCCATTCAAAGGGAAATTCCAGAAGATCGAGAACGGCATGACCGAGTTCGGTCCTGGCGACCCCGGCTACCTGGGCGGGCGCTGGTGGGAGGACACCAATGGCAACGACATCATGGACGCCACCGATCACTACTTCCTCTGCCCTCTGCTAGGACCGGGACGCCCAACCCCGTAAGACTCAACAGAGCATCGTGACAGAAAACAAAGCGCTGAGACGATCGTCTCAGCGCTTTTATATTTACCAGGGACGAAAAACGGATTATTACTTATCTGCCACACGCACAGTGTTTTTTGTCCTCTTGGCGCTGTACAGGGCATCATCGGCTTCCTTGAGGATGCCGTCTACGGTGCCAGCCTGGTTAGCGCAAGCGCCACCGATCGAAACCGTGATCCGGATGGGCGTGCCTCCATGGCTGTATTCCGAGCTCGCAACCGCGCTCCGCACTCTTTCCGCCAGCGCTTCGGCGTCGCAGGCGCCCGGCAAAATCATCAAAAATTCCTCCCCACCCCAGCGACCAACCCAGTCCTGCTTGCGAAGCATGGATCGGAACAGGCTCGCTGTTCTCTCCAGAACGTGATCGCCCACGGCATGTCCCCAGCGGTCGTTCACCTGTTTGAAATCATCAATATCGATCAACAACACCGAAAACTCACCGCCATTCCGCTGCAACCGGGAAAGCTCCCGCTCGAAGAACACTTCTGTTGCGCGCCGGTTGGGAATGTGGGTCAGAACATCAATGGTTGCCATCTCCATCAGATCGTTCCGCAGGCGGTGGCTAATCATGAGGATGAAACCTGTCGTCCAGAAAAAGCTGATCGCAAAGGACAGCAGATAGGTCGCGGACTGGATCGGCGTCAGGCCGAGAGTATCCTGCGGAGGGTTGATGAGAATGCTGATCGTCCGAGCCAGCAAAAAGATCTCATGGACGAGGAAGGAGACCAGCATCAGATTGGCGCTAAAGCGCAGAGCAGACTTCCGGATGCGCCAGAGCTGTTGGATAAGGAGAAAGACGACTGCAGCTGCCCCAAGCGAAAAGGTGACCATGCGCATCGCCAGGTCCTCCTGCCAGTAAGTAAAGTACAGCAGAAGGACGAGGACCGCCACATTGACCCCGAGCACCAAGGTCTTGTTGTACGGGAACCCAGCGAACTGGCTGAGAGCGATAAAAAACAGACTATGTCCCACCACCAGCAGCGTATTAGAGATGATCGGAGTCAGGAACAGAGGCAGCTGGTCGACAAACAGACGCAGCAGCAAGCCAACGGAAACACACAGGTTCGCCATCAGCGCGGCCCGGACCCCGCGATATTGCTTCAATTCTCGGATGAGAAATGCCTGCGCCCCGATTGCCGTTGCCTGGACGAAAAACGTCATGGCAACGAATAATGCTACTGCCCGCACATCGAACTGGAAAACGATTGGCATCTATATCCTTTGACCTTACATAATATCGTAATCGCAGGTGCGGGAATAGGGGTGAATCTCCCCATTCAGGGAATGGAAAACGAGCCGGGGATGTACCTTTCTGTCACCCTCAATGGCGATGCTTACGATACCGAATTATCGGGCTTGAGCTCAACGAGGCTTTGCCGGATTGAGCTAGAGCCATAAAGCAGTCAGAGAAATTTGCCGTTGCCCTGAAAGCTCTTGCATCTGCTCTTTCAGAATCTAATGCGGATTTACTATATCAAATCTTGACATAGTACTACAGAATGTGATATACTAACAGTGAAGGGAGACGGCTGATGGCAAAGAAAACGCAGGCAGATTTGAATGAGGTGCTTCCTCTCAGCCCGGCGGTGTTCTACATCCTGCTGGCGCTGCCGGACGGACCCAAGCACGGGTATGCGATCATGAAGGAAGTGGAGGAAATGACTGAGGGAAAGATCACGCTCGGTCCCGGCTCGCTGTACGGGTCGATCAAGCGGCTGCTGAAAGACAGGATGATTGCAGAGACGGACCACCGCCCCGCGCGTGCCCTGGATGATGAGCGCCGGCGCTATTACATCCTGACCGATTACGGGCGGCAGGTGCTGGCTGCCGAAGTGGACCGGCTGGCAAGCGCCGTGCGCCTCGCAGGACAAAAAGCGGTGTATGCAGGGACGATCTGATGCATACGAATTCTTCAGCAGAGCGAACGGTCGGGATGGTGACACAGGCTTACCAGGGCTTGCTGAGCCTCTATCCGGCTGGCTTCCGGGCAGAGTATGCGCAGGAAATGAGGCAGGTCTTCCAGGAACGCTGCCTGGAGATTTACCAGAGATCCGGCAAAGAGGGGATCACCCGGTGGTTACTGAAAATCGTGGCTGGAGAGGTCATCAGCATCTATAAGGAGTATCTGGCGATGACGACAGAGCTGTTCGAACACCATCGGGATGCCCGCAGAGCTATGGCGCTAGGGACGCTCTTCTTAGCAGGTACATGGATTACTTTCTTCTTTATCGCGCTCCCTGTAGCCAGAACTGTGGGCTTGGTACCCAGCATCCTCCTGGTGCTGGTCAATGCGCTGCTGGTGGCGCGCTCGCTGGTACGCTCGGAGCGGATCGAGTACATTGCCGGGATGGCAGCCATGGCAAATATGGTTTTGATCGCCGCCCTGATGGCGGTACAAGCCAGCCTGGGATTCCAGCCCCTGGCGGCAATTCCGGTGCAGATCCTGCTGATTGGGCTGCACGGACTATTCCTCTGGCGACTGCGCGGCGAGGATCTAACCTACAATTTGCAAGAACTGGAGATAGGAGAGTAACATGAATTCAGGCCCTTTGATCACGGCAGTGCTTTTCTTCCTGATCGGACTCATCACTGCCATCCACCCGTTGTTTGCCTTCAACCTGCGCGCCTGGTTCGGCAGGCGTGTGCTGGATATGAAGATCGAGCCCGGCGCACGGACGCTGGTGGCATACCGCATCGTGGGGATTGCCTTCGCCGTGATCGGCGCGGCGATGTTCTTCGCGCAGGTTAACTAAGCTTTGAGATCTGTCGGCAAATAAAGAAAAGAGCGGCATCTTTCCGATGGACCGCTCTTTTTGTTTAACCTAAACCTGCAAACCGGTTTGTTTCGCCGCTCAATATATCCCTGCCTCTATAGACGGCAAAGCCCTAGAAACGCAAATGTTTGACCGTCTCACCCTTGTTCATCAATTGCTTGAGCGAGTCGATGCCGATGCGTAAATGGATTTCAAGATATCGCTCGGTTACAGTTCTGTCGCTCCGGGCAGTTTTTACGCCTTCCGGTGTCATGGGCTGGTCAGAGACCAGCAAGAGCGCGCCCGTGGGAATTTTGTTGTAGAAACCCGCGCTGAACAGAGTAGCCGTTTCCATGTCGATCGCCATGACTCGGATCAGACGCAGGTAGGCTTTGAACTTCTCGTCGTGCTCCCAGACGCGGCGGTTGGTTGTGTAAACAGTGCCGGTCCAGTAATCCCGCCCGTGGTCACGAATGGTAGTCGAGACGGCTTTTTGCAGGTTGAAGGCTGGCAGTGCCGGGACTTCGGGCGGGAAGTAATCGGTGGAGGTCCCTTCGCCGCGGATCGCCGCGATCGGCAGGATAAGGTCACCGAGGTTGTTCTTTCGCTTGAGCCCGCCGCACTTGCCGAGTAATAAGCAGGCTTCGGGTTTGACCGCGCTGAGCAGGTCCATCACGGTGGCGGCATTGGGACTGCCCATGCCGAAGTTGATCAACGTGATGCCATCTGCTGTGACGGTGGGCATCGCCTTCTCAGCGCCACGGATCGGGACGTTGTACCAGGCGGAGAACCTGTGCAGGTAATCGATAAAGTTGACCAGCAGGATATATTTGCCGAACTCTTTGAGCGGCGTATCCGTATAGCGCGGCAGCCAGTTACTAACGATCTCTTCTTTTGTTTTCATGCGGTCTCCGAGTTTCTACTGTCAACGCGGATAAAGTATTAATTGAGTACACCGAAACAACGCGATCGTTTTTCCACTGGCTTCGTCTGTCACTTCGGCATCCCAGACCTGGGTGGTGCGTCCGCTGTGAACTCTTGTCCCCACGCAGGCAATACTCCCTTCGCGGGCGGTGCCAAGGAAGTTGCTCTTGAGCTCGATGGTGGTGAAATTCTGCGCGCCATCTGGCAAGTCGGTGAAGGTACCGTAGCCGCAGGTCGTATCCGCCATGGCGATAACGGTCGCGGCGTGCAGATAGCCGTTCGGGGCAAGCAGTTCGGGGCGTAAATCCAGGCGGCTGGTGAGTCGTCCCGACTCATAGCCGGTGAATTCGATACCAATCAGCCCCGGCAGGGTTCCCTCTCCGCGGAGGTTGAGTTGTTCCAGGGTGGTCATGAGGCGAGTATAGCATAGGGATTTTAATAAAGTTCCTAGTGCTACCGGGCATAGTTCAACAACTGGTAAAATCATTCCACGATGTCTTCCGAAACAACGCAAGTCATTTACTCCATGAACCGTGTGGGACGCTTTGTCCCGCCGAATAAGCAAATCCTGCGCGATATCTCGCTCGGCTTCTATTATGGCGCCAAGATCGGCGTGCTGGGCTTGAACGGGGCGGGCAAGTCCACGTTGCTGCGCATCATAGCGGGCAAGGACAACGACTATACCGGCGAGATCTCCCGTAGCCCCGGATACACCACCGGTCTTCTCGAGCAGGAGCCGCAGCTCGATGAGTCAAGAACCGTCATCGAGGTCGTCAGGGAGGCGGTGCAGCCGATTGTCGATTTGATGGCACGTTACGATGAGGTCAATGCGAAGTTTGCCGAGCCGGATGCCGATTTCGATGCGCTGGTCGCCGAACAGGCAAAGTTACAGGACGAGCTCGACAAGCACGACGCCTGGAACCTGGACAGCCGCCTAGAGCTTGCCATGGATGCCCTGCGCTGCCCGCCGCCCGAGATGCCGATCAGCGTTTTATCCGGTGGCGAGAAGCGCCGCGTTGCCCTTACCCGCCTGCTGCTTACCGAGCCGGACATCCTGCTGCTGGATGAGCCCACCAACCACCTGGACGCCGAGTCGGTCGCGTGGCTGGAGCACCATTTGCGCGAATACAAAGGCACGGTCATCGCCGTGACGCACGACCGCTACTTCCTCGACAACGTCGCCGGCTGGATCCTGGAGCTGGACCGCGGCTACGGCATCCCCTGGAAGGGCAACTATTCCTCCTGGCTCGAGCAAAAACAGGAGCGCATCCGCCTCGAGGAGAAATCCGAATCCAAGCGCCAGAAGACCCTCGAGCGCGAGCTGGAGTGGATCCGCATGTCGCCCCGGGCGCGCCAGTCGAAGGGGCAGGCGCGCGTCAGCTCGTATGAAAAGCTGCTGAACCAGGAAGCCGAGCAGCGCCGCGAGGACCTGGAGATCTACATCCCACCCGGTCCGCGGCTCGGGGATGTAGTCTTTGAATTCGACGGGGTGACCAAGTCATTTGAAGATCGCCTTATCCTGGACGACTTCTCTGCCAGAGTCGCCCCCGGATCGATTGTAGGGATCATCGGTCCGAACGGCGCGGGCAAGACGACTCTGCTCAAGATGATCGTCGGCAAGGAAGAACCGGATAGCGGCAGCATCCGCATTGGCGAGACGGTCAAGCTCGCCTACGCCGATCAGTCGCGCACGCTCGACCCGGACAAAACGGTTTATGAAGAGATCTCACAGGGCGCGGACACGCTGGAACTCGGCAACCGCAAGATCAACGCGCGCGCCTATTGCGCCTCGTTCAACTTCCTGGGCGCAGACCAGCAGAAGAAGGTCGGCGTGCTCTCGGGTGGAGAGCGCAACCGCGTCCACCTGGCGAAGACTCTCACCGAAGGGGCGAACGTCCTACTACTCGACGAACCGACCAACGACCTGGACGTCAACACCCTGCGTGCGCTGGAGGCTGCCCTTGAGCAGTTCGCCGGGACCGCCATCGTGGTCAGCCACGACCGCTGGTTCCTGGACCGCATCTGCACCCACATCATCGCCTTCGAGGGAGAGTCTCAGGCGATGATGTACCTGGGCAATTGGTCCGATTACGAAGCGATGATGAAGGAGAAGTACGGGAAAGACCTCACGCCGCATCGAGTCAAATATAGAATATTGAAGAGGTAAGAGTTTCGTGTCGTTGCGCGCCAGGGCGGCTCTGGCGCGACGAGGAAGCAGTCTTTCCTCTACTGGTAAAACTCATCGATCAATAATCTCAACAAGCCGGAGATTGCTTCCGTTCCGGATGCTTCGCAACCGCCTACGGCTCGCAATGACATATCCCCCAGAGAGAAACCGTGTCTGAGAAAGAAATTCCCGAAAGTGTAATCAAACATGCCTGGCATACGTATTTAACGACCGGGGAAATGCCTCCGAGTCTAAACCCGCCCTGGTTCGAACGGAAAGCGTTCCGCCCGATCATGAAACGTCTGCCCGAAAGCCCTCGCTGCGGAATTTGCTACATCCCTTTCGAAGGAATTGGCGGAAAATTCTCCAGGGTATTTCTCCGTGTGGAGCCCTCCCGGCTCAATCCAAACCTTTGCAATATTTGCGAGCGCTTTGCCACCGAGTACCACGGCGGCGTGGAGCTCGAGGTCTCCATGTTATTCGTCGACGTGCGCGGCTCGACAAGCATGGCGGAGAGTACATCCCCGGAAAATTACAGCAAGCTCATCAAGAGGTTTTACCGCACAGCGACCGAAATCCTTTACAGGAACTACGGATTTGTGGAAAAACTGCTGGGCGATGAAGTAGTCGGGTTCTTCGCGCCGGGCTTTGCAGGGGCGGACCACGCCCGTGTGGCTGTCGAAACGGGCAAACAGATCATGAAAGCACTGGGGTATCGGGAGGCATCGAAGCCATGGATTCCAGCCGGGATGGGGATCAATACCGGGATTGCATACGTGGGGTCTGTGCACACGGAGGGTGGTGTTTCCAACATTGCCATCCTTGGCGATGCCGTCAACACAACAGCCCGGCTGGCTTCCCTGGCCGGACCGGGCGAAATCCTGATCGGCGAGCAGACGAGACAGGCGGCAAATCTCGATATGAACGGAATGACATCTCAGACATTGCGATTAAAGGGGAAAACCCAGGATGTCACTGCCTGGACCTTAAAGGTGTAAAACAGGTTTCGATGTTCCAGAGTTGTGAAATTAGCGCAAATCCCGGTAATCCAGATCGATCATCCACTGGCAGATAATGGGTCCGCCGTAACGGTCAGGGGTAGGCGCGCCGTACATCGCAACCGGCAAGCCGCTAGAGCCGCGGAAGTAACCCGCCTCCCCCGTCAGTTGTTCCGCGGCGGCGGGCGAGAGCTCCCGATCGCCGATCGCGATGGCGTGGATGTGAATGGGCGAATCCTGATGCAGCTCGCCGTACTCACGAAGCCAGGCGGCGAAACCCGCGGTGCGCAAGGCGTTCAGAACCGGTCCAATATCATCCCACAGCACCGTGTACGTGCCCTGGCGCAAGACCGAGAGGTCGACCGCGCCCCCTCCCGCATGTGTCCCAAACGAAGCGGCGACGCTGTCTGTATAGCTGCCCTGGGTGATGGCATACCCGGCTAACTCGATCTCCCCGCCGTAGAGCTCCTGGGCATGTTGCAGCATCGCCAGGGTGCGCATGTTGATGATCTGACCGTTAATCTCCAGGCGCGTGTAATCCTCGGGCGGTTGCTGGCAACCGGGCGGCTCCGGTGTCGAGGTCGCCGAGGGGATGACAGTGCTGGTTGGCGTCGGGGTAGCCGTATTCGTAGGCGGGATAGGAATGGGGGTATTCGTTAATACAGGCGTAGCGCTGGAAAAAGCAGGGACCATTGCTGGGGGTAGAGAACAGCCTGCTAATAAGATCACCAGTAAGACGCTGCAATTCATCCGTTTGAAGTGCCGCAGGATTAGCATGGAATGATTATATATGGCAATGACACTAAAGTCGCTGATATTGCGGCACATCCACCTCGTGAAGGATGGCGAGAACGCTTTCGTCTAGCTGGTGCCCGTTCACTTCAAGCTTCGTGAAACGGGACCCCTGCCCGAGGATGAGATAAGCCTCGCGGACCGCAGACAAAGGCAGGGCCAGGATAGAGTTTGCGCGGCCCCTGCCGCCGTTTCGCGAATCCCGTAGAGCAAGATTTTTAAGCTCTCGATCGGTGTAGCGCTGGCTGGCGTCTAACAACGCGGCGCACAAAGCCGAATCCAAAATGCGCACCTCAAACGTACGATACAGCCGTACCGTCAACTGGCCGGGAGCCCGGGCATTCTTTGTCGGCGCGGGATTGTCTTCGATCACGAATCCCATAGGCAGGACTGCGTATTGATCTGGCTCGAAATGAATCCCAACAGCTTCTTCGAACTCCTCCGTCAGCTCGCGCTGAGGAGAAGCCTCGAGCTCACGATCCCCGGGGTTCGCGAGATGGTGGAGACAGTAGTCTTTGACCGTTTCCCATTTGGCGGGCGGTATCAGAATACGAAAATCCTGCTCAGACTGCGAGCGCTCGCTATCGTATCGAATTTCTCCGATCAGCTCTTGCAACGGGGCGGGATCCAGAATGCGAACCCCACCGCCGAACGGCTGGGCGCGTATGTGTGCCTTTTCGCCGCTGGCAGTCGCTTTGCGCTCCAGTGCGAGCATGGGAGATT
>DAIQBG010000026.1:0-47762 GCA_036781265.1 Anaerolineales bacterium
GTATGGTGCTTTCTTGGTCGAAAGAAGTTATCGATTGGGTCGCCCACTAATCAAAATGAGGCACCCGCCAGAAATTATCGACGCTGTAGCGGGAGAACCCACCGCCGACGACATCGTACATGCCCCCGCGCGCCATCGCCTGCAAGAGATGCACCGCCGGCTTTAATGCCTGGCCATCACCTGCCGCATGCCGGCGCAGCAAGAATTCGATCACCATGGGCTGTGGAAATTTAGGCGCGTTGCCCCAGCCGCCAAAATCCCAGTCATAGGACTCAAGCAATGTCTTGACAGCGCTTTGGAGAGCTTCCACGGTAAAGGCTGTCTCACTGGCAGGCTCGGTGGTCATGGAGCGTTGAAGATGTTCCCCCACCTGCCCGCTGACGCGGGTGATTTCTTCCGGCTCTTCGCGCCAGGCGCGGGCAATTCCAGCCAGCAGGTCTCTAAAGGCGGGCATGTTATAACGCGGCACCGGAGGGAAGTAGGTCCCTGCATAAAAGGGTTTGAGGTCGGGCGTCAGGAAAACCGACATTGGCCAGCCGCCAGAGCCGGTCAGTGCAACCGTGGCTTGCATGTAGATCGCGTCAATATCTGGCCGTTCTTCACGGTCCACTTTAATATTGACGAAATGTTCATTCATGAAAGCCGCTGTTTCCTCATCTTCGAAGGACTCATGAGCCATGACGTGACACCAGTGACAGGCTGCATATCCGATGCTGAGGAAGATCGGCTTATTCTCCTGGCGGGATCTTCCTAACGCTTCTTCGCCCCACGGATACCAGTTCACCGGGTTGTCCGCATGTTGCAGCAAATAGGGTGAACTTTCATTCACGAGTTGATTCGTCATTCACACCTCTAATTAATACATATCTGCAGTCATTATAGTTTAGTACATCAGCGCCGGAGTGTACATCTGAAGCCGGTAAAGAGCCTATAATGCTTTTTTGATCTGGCTGTGCACATGCACCTCCTGCCACCGGCGCACCGAGTTCACCCTGAAGACCCTGGTGCAATCATTCAGCTGATCGACGCCGATCGTTCTTTCATGCACCTGTCCCGTCTCCAACAGGTGAGCCCGGAATGTTCCGGGCAGCACCCCACAGGCGATTGGCGGGGTAAAAAGCTGTCCATCCAGCTCCACGACGAGATTTCCAATAGTAAATTCAGTGAGCTCATCCCATTCGTTGTACAGCAGAACATCATCGAATTCGTGGACTCCCTCCCGGGCACGCTCATAAACCGCGCGCTGTGTAGTCTTGTGATAAAGGAAGATATGCTGCGAATCGATGGGGTGCGGCGCCAGGCAAGCACTGAGGATGGAAACGTCATCTGCGAAGTGGTGAGGATTCGACTCAGACTCCAAATTGCCGGACCGGTCCAATAACAAGCGAACGCGGTGAGGTATTCGCCAGTTCGAGGTCAGATCCTGAAGATGTTTCTCTATCTCTTGCCTCGTGATGGGAATATCAAAATACTGAGCGGAGTCCAGCAAGCGAGAAAGATGCTGCTCAGCTAAGAAGAAGCTCTCTTCGGGCGTCCAGAGCAGAGTCTCGATCAGGGAGAAGGAAGCGGGTCGTTCCGTCAGGACATGCGCCTTCAGTAAGGCTTCGGCGTACTCATCTGGGCCGGTGGAGTCCCAGACAATGCCTCCCCCTACACCATATTCCGCTTTTCCTCTCTCTCTATCAATGAGCAGAGTACGGATGGCTACGTTGAACTTCGCTTTTCTTCCCGGTGCAAGGTAACCGATGCTCCCGGTGTAGATTTTACGGGGTGTGTTCTCGAGATCGGCAATGATCCGCATTGTGCTGACCTTTGGAGCGCCTGTAATCGATGCGCACGGGAACAGCGCAGACAGTATGTCCGTTATGGAGGCCTTTGTCGAGGCGGTTACCGTCGATGTCATCTGCCAGAGCGTAGGGTAGCACTCCGTCTGAAACAGCTCCGTTACATGGACACTGCCGGTCCGGGAGATGCGCCCCAGGTCGTTACGAACCATGTCCACAATCATCACGTTCTCGGCCCGGTTCTTTTCCGAGCTTTTTAGCCAGTTCGAGCGGTCCCGATCCTCGGCGGTGGTCCTGCCCCGCCGGGTGGTTCCCTTCATCGGGCGGCAGGTAATGAGCTCGCCCTCCAGCTGGAAGAACAATTCCGGTGAGGCAGAGCAGATCACATGACGACCTAGATCCAGATACGCCGCATAGCGGTTCTGCGTTTGCGCAAGGCTGGTGAACCAATCCCAAGATTCATCCCTAAAATCTGCCTCTAACCGCATCGTGTAATTGACCTGGTACGTCCGCCCGGCAGCAATGTGCTGCCGGATCTGCTCGATCGCTGCGTGAAAATCCTCGCGATCCACGGTTGGGATCCACTCCAGGGCGCCCGGCGTTGTTTTGGGCTCTGGCAAGCGGAATGGCTCAGGCGGCGGAAAGAGCCCGAACCGCAGGTAGGGGAAATCTGGGTTAAGGCTCTCATTGACCCGGACACGCAGAGAGGCGTCAAACGCCGGCGCCGCATCATAACTCAGAAAACCAGCTGCGTACCATCCATTCTCTTCAACCAGTTGCTCTACCTCGCGCAGGGCCGGCAGAACATCTGCCAGCGAATGAATGCAGATCAGGCGGTACGGGTTGGCAAAGTGCAGCCATGTATCGGTATCCTTCAAAAGGATCTCGTTTTCGCGAATCGGACCGCGCTGTGGTTTAATATCCTTCATGCGTCAATGGTCTCAACTTCTTTCGGATTGGCTACCCTCCGTCCTGGTGATGCTGGTCATCTTTCTTTTTTCAGCGCAGCCGCCTTCGAATTTACCGGATTTTGACTGGCTGGATCGGATTGTTAAGAAGGGTGGACATGTCCTGGGCTATGCTCTGCTTGCTCTCGCCTACTGGCGCGGGTTTCATTTCAGAGCCGACCAACGCTGGATTGCGTGGCTCTTTGCGTTGTTCTATGCAATCAGTGACGAGCTCCATCAATCCTTTGTGCCGGGACGGAACGCATCGGTGTGGGATGTGGTGGCCTTTGACAACCTCGGCGCAACGCTGGCGCTCTGGCTCGGAAGCAGATCAGGCACACTAACACGCCCTGGCTCAATCCAGACTAACCGCTAAAGTCTGGAAAAGTTACTCAAACTCAATCTCGATCTCCTGATCCTCTGCCCAATCCTCCGATCGGTTGATCTCGATGTCACTGAATAACCCTTCCTGGCGAGCCTCGATCCGGTAGCGCTTGACTAGCTCGAGAACCGCCAGGAATGTAACTACGACTTCCAGCCGCGAGGCGTCGTGGTTCAGCAAGGCCCGAAAATTGGAGCGCCCGGCCTCCCGGATTGTTTTTGTGATCAGGTCGATCTTCTCGCGGATGGTAATACGCGGGGCGGCAATGATGACCCCGAGCGGCTGTTTCAGTTGGTCCCTGGCAAATGCCGTTTGAGCCGCGGCGACGAGCCGGTCGAGCGTGAGGTTGGAGAGATCGAGCTTGGGCTCCACCTTGGGAGGCGGAGCAACGCGTAAATAGGTGCGCAAGTTGGTGTGCTGGCGTTCGTTCATCCAGCCGCCGATTTCCTTGAAGCGCTTGTATAGTCTAAGCTGGTCGACCAGGGACCGGGCGCTATCCTCCTCGCCAGGTCCGCGTGAGGGCGGTCTCGGCAGCAGTGCTTCGGATTTGATCTGAAGCAGCTTGGCGGCGATAACCAGAAAGGCAGAAATCTCATCGGCATTGATCTGATCCAGTCCGCGGATGTAAGCAAGATATTGATCGGTCACCGTTGCCAGTGAAACGGCCGTGATATCCAGCTCGGCGCGCTCGATCAGATCGAGCAACAGGTCAAGCGGTCCTTCATAAACCGGGGTCTGTACCTTGTAATTGAGCTGGCGTCCCAACAGGTTTTCCATAGGCAGAGAATTATACCCCTGGCTATCTCATACGATATAATCTCCTCATGGCAGAGAAGCTTACCCATGTCGATGAACAGGGTCGCGCCCGCATGGTAGATATCGGGCATAAGCCGGATACCGAGCGGATTGCTATTGCGCGCGGCGAGGTCCTCATGAAACAGGAAACACTCGAGTTAATCCGTGCAGGACAAATCAAAAAGGGGGACGTCCTTACTGTTGCGCAGATAGCGGGGATCACCGCCTCTAAGCGGACCTCGGAGTTGATCCCGCTATGTCACCCGTTGCCTCTCACGAAGATCGATGTGGATCTGGTGTTGGACGATTCGCTCCCCGGGGTGGTGATCACGGCGAAAGCCAAAACGATCGGCAAAACCGGCGTCGAGATGGAGGCTCTGACCGCAGTCTCCGTGGCCGCGTTGACGATCTACGACATGGCCAAAGCTGCCGAGAAGACCATGCGAATTCAGAATATCCGTCTTCTTGAAAAGCATGGTGGACAAAGCGGAGATGTGACGAATGAATAAAGTCTTGAGCCGGTCAGTTGATGGGCGAAAAGATCCCAAGGTGGCTGACTCGGGAGCCCGTACATGAGCGTTATCAATATCCATCCCATCAACTTTCAGGAGAAACTCGCAAAATTCTCGGAGCACTGGTCGCCGAAGGTCGTGGCACAGATGAACGACTATCACTTCAAACTTGTCAAGGTGCAGGGGGAATTCGTCTGGCACGAGCACGCGGACACGGATGAAGTGTTTATTGTATTGAGAGGGCAGCTGGAGATTCAGTTTAGGGAAATGAGTGTGACTCTGAATCAGGGTGAGATGTTTGTCGTGCCCAGGGGCGTCGAGCATAAGCCCGTGGCCGCGCAAGAGTGTGATATTCTGCTAGTGGAGCCTGCAGGCACCGTCAATACCGGCGCAATCATCGGTGAGAAAACGGCCGCGAATGATATCTGGATTTGAATTGTATGAACCGTGTCAGACTCTTATTCTTTGCCACATTGCGTGATCGGGCTGGCACCCGATTGCTGGAGCTAGATATCCCCGGCGACCTCACGGTACAGGGACTCAGGGCGAAGATGTCCGCGGAGTATCCCAATCTTCGGGAGTCGATGTCCAGCGTACTGATCACCATCAACCGCGAATACGCTTTTGACGATGCCGTTATTCCGCCGAATGCCGAGGTGGCGATGTTTCCACCGGTGTCGGGAGGCTGACGGCTTCGCGGCGCTGCCCAGGGACCCTTGTTATACTGTAATCCTTTTCAAGAATGGCAGCGCGAGCTCCAAACAACATGGAATTTCCAACGATTTTTTCGATTACCGAAGATGAGATTGATTTGAATGACCTGCTGGCGCGCATCACCTTGACGAGCACAGGAGCGGCAGCGATTTTTACCGGCATGGTGCGGGGTGAGACCAGCCGCGGTGAGTCCCACCAGACCGAATACCTGGAATATGAAGCTTATGTCCCGATGGCAGAAGCCAAGATGAAGCAGGTCGCCGATGAGATCCGGGCCAGGTGGCCGGTGATTGAAGGAATCGCCATCATCCAGCGGGTTGGCAGGCTCTATCCGAGAACGCCGACGGTGTTGATTGCATGCACCGCCGGGCACCGCGATACGGGCGTATTCGATGCTGCCCGGTACGGGATCGATCGTCTCAAGGAAATTGTCCCTATCTGGAAAAAGGAAATCAGTCCCGATGGTGAATACTGGGTCGAGGGCGATTATATCCCCCGGGCTGGAGAATAGACCGATTAAGAAGAAATCCATTTCTGATTGCGAGAACAGGCGGACGACCCGGGTACCGTGACGAGCAGGAAGATCCGGGGTTTTCAATACTGCGAAACCCGCTAATCTTGGGCAAATGTGAGGAGTGCATGGAACGAGTCGTTATCACAGGGATGGGCACGGTCAATCCCCTTGGCTTGACGGTAGAGGAAAGCTGGAAAAACGCGATTGAAGGCATCTCGGGCGTGGGCCCGATTACGCTGTTCGATCCGGCTCCTCTGAATGTGCATTTTGCCGCGGAAGTAAAAGGTTTTGAGCCAGATCGCTACATGGACCCAAAGGAGGCCCGGCGGCGGGATCGCTTTGAGCAGCTGGGGATTGCGGCCGCCAAAGAGGCGCTGGAAAGCTCTGGCCTCCAAGTTACTGAGGCGAACGCGGACAGGATCGGTGTGCTGGTTTCATCGGCCATTGGTGGGATCAAGTCCTTGCAAGATGCGGTCATCACCAACTATACCGAAGGTCCTCGGCGGGTCAGCCCGTTTCTCATCCCGATGCTAATGCCAAACGGCGCCGCGGGAATGATCGCGATTGACTATCGGATCAAGGGCCCGTGTTTCTCTGTAGCTTCTGCCTGTGCCTCGGGCGCAGACGGGATCGGCACTGCACTGCTCATGCTGAGAGGTGGGATGATCGACGCCGCTCTGGCGGGCGCAACCGAAATGACGATCTGCGCGACTGGAGTGGCGGCCTTCGATCGAGTGGGCGCCATGTCCCGCCGCAATGAGGATTACTCGATGACGCCTCAGCCATTCGATAAGAATCGCGATGGGCTGGTAATGGGTGAGGGCGCGGCGGTGCTCGTTCTGGAGACCGAATCACACGCAAAGGCACGCGGAGCAAACATCTTGGCAGAGCTCGCGGGCTACGGCGCGACCGCGGATGCCTTTCATGTGACTGCTCCCCACGAAAACGGCGCCGGGGGATCGGCTGCCATGCGGATGGCGCTTGCCTCCGCCAGGGCATCGGTGGATGAGCTGGGTTACATCAATGCACATGGAACGGGGACGCCGCTCAATGACCAGTCCGAGACCCGCGCCATTAAAGCCGCGTTTGGTGAAAAAGCGTTTGAAATTCCGGTTTCGTCTACCAAATCGATGACAGGTCATATGATGGGTGCCACGGGTGCCCTGGAGGTGATTTTCTGCGTGAAGGCCGTTCGGGAGGGCATCCTGCCGCCGACGATCCATTATGAGACACCGGATCCGGAGTGCGACCTAGATTACGTCCCGAATGAGGCGCGCGAGAAGAAGATTAGCCTGGCGATTAGTAATTCTTTTGGCTTCGGGGGGCACAACGCGGTGCTGGCTATCCGGAGATATTAGTCACTGAGTCACGACGGCACCGGCAGGCAGGGTCATGATCCCGTTGTCTGTGCGGCAAACCGGTGCTTGTGGATATCGGAAAGGCATGCTATAATCCGCCCTCGCGTTACGAGATAACATATTAAGGAAGATAGACAATGGCAGACATTATCAAGGCTCTTGAAGCCAAACCAAATGAGAAAATTCCCGCCGTCCGCGCTGGCGATAACGTCAGTGTACACGTCAAGATCAAGGAGGGCGACCGCGAGCGTATCCAGGAATTCAAAGGCACGGTCATCCGTATGCGGAAGGGCGGCAATGACCAGGCGATGACGGTCCGTCGGGTGGCGTCTAATGGTATTGGCGTGGAGCGCACATTCCTGCTCCGCTCGCCGCGCATAGACAAGGTGGTCGTCGAGCGTCACAGCCAGGTCCGCCGGGCGCAGCTCTACTTCATGCGCCAGCGTACGGGCAAATCTGCCCGCCTGAAGCAGAAGTTCGACTGAATTTTGCAGATCGGACCCTAAAGGTTTCAAGAGCCTTTAGGGTCTTTTTGTTATACAATAGCGTCATGCAACCAATCATCGGAATCACTACAAACCAGTCGAAGAACCTACACGGTCACTCAACGGTCATGCTCATGCAATCGTATATCCAGGCTGTGTTGCAGGCAGGAGGTGTGCCTGTGCTCATCCCTTCCCTGCTTGCGGAGAATGGCTGGGAGTCCCTGTATCAGCGGTTGGACGGCATTCTATTCTCCGGCGGCGGGGACATTGGTCTTGCGCATGCGCCGGGCGCGCCACATCCTCGCATCGACGATGTGGACCCGGCGCGTGATGCCATCGAGTTGAAGCTGCTCCGGGCAGCCGCCTCAGATGGCAAGCCATTTCTTGGCATTTGCCGTGGCTGCCAGGTAATGAACGTCGCTCTCGGGGGGACGCTGTACACTCACATTGCCGACCAGCTTCCGCAAGCCCTTGATCATTCGTATCCAGGAAATATGCGGACGGTTCTGGTGCATGAGGTCAAGCTTGAAGAGGGGACCCGTGTGGGGGAGATTTTTGGCGCGCCCATCCTCAGCGTCAACAGTCTCCACCATCAGGGACTCAACGACATCGCACCTGGCTTGCGAGTGGCGGGTCATGCGCCGGATGGATTGGTCGAAGCTGTGGAGTTGCCGGACCATCCCTTTGGACTTTCTGTCCAGTGGCACCCCGAATGGTTGACGGATGAAGCGCCCACCAGAAATTTGTTTCGCAAGTTTGTGATGGCTGCTGCGCAACAGATTCTGTAGCTTCGCATGCGAACCACTCCAAATTCGCCTATTGGTATCTTCGACTCTGGCGTGGGAGGAATCTCCGTCCTGCGGGCCTTACGTCAGCAGATACCCGACGAATCGGTGCTTTACTTCGGGGATCAGCGCCATATCCCTTACGGTCCACGTGCAATGGAGCAGATTCGCGAGTTCTCAGAAGCAATCACACGCTTCTTGTTGGAACAGGGGGCCAAGATTATTGTCGTTGCCTGCAATACTGCCTCCGCAGCGGCACTGCAATATTTGCGTGAAATATTTCCAGAGGTCCCATTTGTCGGCATGGAGCCAGCAGTGAAGCCGGCCGCCGAACACACCCACACGGGAAAGGTGGGTGTTCTGGCGACACCTGCTACGTTCCAGGGAGCCCTGTATGCCTCCGTCGTTGAGCGATTCGCAAACGGCGTGGAGTTATTCCAGGATACCTGCCCGGGTCTCGTCCAGCAGATCGAGCAGGGGAATTTGGAAGGCCCGGAAGCCCGTCGGATTCTCGAAGCAGCACTACAGCCGATGCTCGAGAAGGATATCGATACCGTAGTGCTGGGCTGTACACACTATCCGTTCGTCATTCCGCTTATTCAGGAGATTGTGGGGGAAAACGTGCGGGTGATCGATCCGGCTCCTGCCGTTGCCAGGCAGACCGGACGTTTGCTGGAGGCGCGCGCGATGAGAAATGGTTCAGGGGCAAAGAGCGAGGTTAAGCTATACACCTCCGGCGACCCGGAGACACTTCGATCCCTCTTACCCCGGCTGCTGGGTGAAAAGGGGGACGTTGAGAAAGTGGAGTGGATCAGCGATGATACAGTTTTGAGTACGTGGCCCTGAGTACTTCGCTGCTAAAGTCTCGGCGTCCAGATGTCGAGATTCATGGCGTGAGCTCTGGCAAATCAGAGTGCCCAGGCCAGCATCATACCGAAAATAGCAATAATGACCCCCAGATGCAAGAAAAGATTGCTTCCCGTCACCAGATTGTCCAGCCCAAAAATAAATGGCAGGATGTAATTGATAATCACCAGGGCGATTCCAATCAAAGGGAGGAGTCCTTTGCGATGTGCAAAGTAATCCGAGGCGTTGTCGATCAGCCGGGAAAGCCATTTCATATTTCTTCCTCTTCCTCGATTTCATGCTGGCTGGCGTGGGCGTCCCCATTTACCTGCCAGCCCCTGAACTGCGCAAGAAGCCGGCCAGGAATCCGTCCCTGCATGATAACGCCACCGCGCTCGTGCTCAATGCGCTCCACCTGTCCTGCCTCATGGAACAGTGAAATCAGGGCTCCCTGCTGGTAGGGCAGCCGCACCTGGATGGGCGCGTATGTCTCATACAGTTCCTCCTGAATGACGCTCAGCAGCTCTTTGATGCCCTCTCCGTTCAACGCTGAAATGGTTTCTGCCTTCGGGAAGTGCGTAACAGTGTCCCTTGCTGCTCTCGGATCGCGCAGCTGGTCCACTTTATTTAGCGCCGTCACTGTGGGGATATGATTGGCGCCCAGCTCATCCAGGGTCTGCTGCACGGCTTGATACTGGTTCAGCGCGTTGGGGTGCGAGATATCTACGACATGGAGAAGCAAATCGGCTTCGGTGATTTCCTCCAGGGTGGCGTGAAAAGACTCGACCAGGGCCGTGGGCAATTTCTGAATGAATCCAACTGTGTCGGTAATTAGAGCCTGGTAACCGCCCGGAAGCTCAACGCGGCGGGTTGTGGGGTCGAGGGTAGCGAATAGCTGGTCCGCGACGTAAACGTCAGATCTGGCGATCTTATTCAATAGTGTGGACTTGCCTGCGTTGGTATATCCAACGAGAGCCACGGTTGGAATTCGAGAACGCTTGCGCTGCGCGCGATAGCGCATGCGGTGTGCGCGCACCTTTTCCAGTTCTTTCTTGAGCTGCGAGATGCGTTTGCGGATGGCGCGCTTATCCACTTCCAGCTGTGTTTCACCTGGTCCGCGCAAGCCGACGCCACCCGTCGAACCGGCCCGTCCGCCGCCGCCGCCGGCCTGTCGCTCCAGGTGGGTCCATTGTCCAGTCAGCCGCGGCAGATAGTATTCATACTGGGCAAGCTCCACCTGGAGCATGCCCTCGCTGGTGTGCGCGTGCTGCGCAAAGATATCCAGAATGAGCGCCGTCCGGTCCAGAACGCGGACGTTGCGGCCCAGTTCTTCCTGAAGCTCACGCTGGTGACGCGGAGAAAGCTCGTCATCGAAGATAACAACCTGCGTGAGCGTTTCCTCAACGAGGGTCTTCAGTTCCTCTACTTTGCCGGGACCGATGTATGTCTTCACGTGCGGGCGATCCAGTTTCTGAGTCAGCTCGCCCACCACCTCCAGGCCGGAAGTATCGGACAGCAGCGCCAGCTCGGTCAGTGAATCCTGTAATGACAGGAAAGATTTCTGCTTGTAAAGGTCGACGCCGACCAGGAAAGCGCGTTCCCGTGGAGGGCTGGTTGGTTGGGGAGTTCTTTTTGGCATTTATTCTTTTACTCTTGCTTTCCAGTTAATATAGAGTCGGAAGTTATCCGACCGTTTCTTCATCTGTAGACTTCCCAAGTGTATCAAACAACCTGCTCATCTTCGGATCAGGGGATTCCGTGCGGGCCGGGATGAGGATATGGAAGGTTGAACCAGGATTGGTCTGCTCGTCATAACCTGGCGACTCAACCCAGATCGAACCGCCATGGGCTTCGAGAATTCCACGGGCGATGGGCAGCCCGAGGCCCGGACCGCCACCTTTGAACTTCGTCTTTCCGCTCGAATGCAGATCCACCCGTCCCAATTGACCAAATTTCTCGAAAATGATTGCCTGATCCTCCGTCGAGATCCCAATGCCGGTATCGCTGACAGTAACCTCAACAAAACCAGGTCGGCTCCTGCCGTCGATGATGATCGTGCCACCATCGGGGGTATATTTTATCGCGTTGGTGATCACGTTCCTCAGCGCTTGCATCATGCGCGAAGCATCCAGATAGATCCACTCCTTGCTGCCCTCGAACTCCCGGACATCCATAGTCAGCCTTCGAGTTCGGATGGTACTATCGACTTCCAGGCAGAGGGCCGCAATCATCTGTGAAATCTGCATCGGCTGGAGGGTTAACTGGAGCAGGTTGTTGTCGATCATCGAGACATCGATCATGTCATCCACGATGCTGCGCAGGCGCTCAATGCCGGTGTTGATGCCCGCTAGAAGGGCCTCCAGATTCGTGGCGTTGCCTTGCGCCATAAGATCCTCTATCATAGAGGTGTAGCCCTCGATGAGAGTTAACGGTGTTTTGAGCTCGTGAGCCGCCACCGAAATAAATGCCGATTTGCTGCGATCCACGCGCTCCATACGCTTCTGGACTCGTTCCATTTCACTGGAGATGTGCGCGACCCGGGTTTCCATCTCATAGCGTGCCACCACCTCCAGACCATAAGTGTAGATGGGAATTACCACCGCCAGCAGATCCAGCGCCTGTTGTTTCGTTAATGTGTCGCGCGCCACCTGGATGGTGAGTGCAATCATCCGGTTGATCAAATACGAGACCTGGTATGGTTCTTCCTCCAGCTCGGTCTCCGTGGAGGATCTCGCCCAGTCGAGCAGAATAGAGTCCATCCAGGCAGGGTCGCCGGTCGTCACCGATTGTTCGAGCAGGTCGAAGAAGCGCCGAAGCTGTCCTTCGAAGTCCGTGCGGACTTCCATACCGCGCGCCATCACCTGCCCAACGCGGGAAATCCACGCCGGGCGAATCCTCGCCAGAACCTTTGGAACCGGGGTTGGAGCGGAAATTTTCGGCATTGCTTTCTAGCAGGTCATGCCCGGGGGCATCCGGATGCCATTTTATCAGGGTTGCCCCTTTTGTTGCACGATCCAGGCGTATAGAGTCTCCCCGACCGTTTGCAGACTCTCTGCGGCAACCTTGTCCGGTGTGTCGTGAACGGTATGCCAGTACGGGTAATCAAAATCGATAATATCGATCGCGGGAATTCCTGCCTCCACAAACGGTGTATGATCGTCGGTGATACTATGCCTATAGTCGGGGATAAATCGATCCTGATAGCCCAGCTTGTCTGCTACTGCCCAGATCTCGTCTGTCAACACAGGATCGGAGTTGAATTCCTTGTATATATTCAAATCTGCGTCGCCGATCATATCGACAATGACCACCGCTTCAGGCTGGACAGCATTATTCCTCACAAACTCGCGCGACCCCAGTATCCAGTCCCACCCGTCGATGTTCCCGTTATCTTCTGCATCAAAGAACACAAGCCATATTGGGACGGTTCGTTCCGGTAAGCTGCGTGCCAATTCAATCAAGACCGCTACCCCCGAAGCCCCGTCGTTTGCACCAGGAACAGGCATGGAGTGGTTTGCCGGATCAGGGTCGAGGTTGGCAAATATACGCGAATCGTAATGCGCCCCGAGGATGATCCGCGGAGAGTCATCGCTCCGTTTCGCCACCAGGTTCTTGATCGGATGACCCAGCGATTCGGATTCCTGGATCTCAGCCTGCCAGCCGGCACCCTGGAGCTCTTCTTGCATCCATTTCAAGATTCGAGCGTGGCCCTCGGTCCCCGGTATACGGGGTCCCATTGCTACTTGTCGATGTACGTCTTCATATGCTCTCTGCCCGTCGAAGGGAATGGCAGGGACAGTCGGTGTAGATGAAGCAGTCTCTGTCGGTGGAGGATCTGTGGCGCTCAGTGTGCTTGTGGGGACAGGCTGTTTGTGTGTTGGTGTGGCGGCCGGAGTCTTGCCGGCTGAGCAGGCGGAGGTGAGGACCACGGGTATGAATAACATCCCAAGAATCAGGCCAAAATTTGCCATCATTTGCTTTGTCACGTGTCGGGAGCTCAATTGCCAGGTACGGCGACCGGATCGAGGGTGCGAAGCGCGAATGTTAGATCTCTCAGAGCGCGTTCGGCGTAGGCCCTGCCGCGCTCGCGTTTCCCGATGTTCAGACCAGGCTCCAGAGGCGGTAGAATGCCGAAGTTGGCTTTCATCGGCTGAAAATCCTTGAGATCGGCATGGGTTACATAATGGCAGAGCGCACCAAGCATGCTTGTCCCAGGGAGAGAGATGGGTTCCTGGTTGTGAAATACGCGCGCAGCGTTGATACCGGCTAGCAACCCGGTGGCGATGTTCCCCATATACCCCTCTACGCCCGTGATCTGACCCGCAAAAAAGAGATCGTCGCGATCCTTGTATTGCAATGTAGGTCGCAAGAGCTTTGGCGCGGACAGAAAGGTGTTGCGATGCATCTGTCCATAGCGCATGAACTCAGCCTGCTCAAGCCCAGGAATAAGGCGGAAAACGCGCTTTTGTTCGGGGTACTTGAGATTGGTCTGAAACCCTACCAGATTATAAAGACTACCCGCCAGGTTATCCTGACGAAGCTGCACGACGGCATACGGGCGTCTTCCCGTGCTTGGGTCCTTCAGCCCGACAGGACGCATCGGTCCGAATGCCAGGGAATCGATTCCCCGTTCCGCAATGATCTCGACGGGCAGGCAGCCCTCAAAGAAGTGACCCGCTTTTACTCCGGTGCGGATCGCTTCTTCGAAGGAACGCAGCTCGATGCGCTCGGCATACAGGAGTGCCTCCACGAAAGTGTAATACTCTTCCCGGGTGAATGGACAGTTGATATAGTCGCCTGCCTCCTGCGTGCCTGTACCGTAACGCGATGCACGAAAGGCGATCTCCGTGTTAATGGACGATGCGTGCACTACCGGCGCGACCGCATCAAAAAAGAAAAGGTGCTCTTCACCACTCAACGTTGCCAGGGAACGGGATAGGGCAGGGGAAGTCAGCGGGCCACTGGCGATAATGCCCAGGGAGTCCGGAATCTCCCGAAACTCCTGGCGCAGGAGCTCGATGTTTGGATGATTTTGGATGCGCCGGGTTACGAGTTCTGCGAACAACTCGCGGTCTACAGCCAGGGCCCCGCCTGCGGGTAGCGCGGCAGCTTCTGCGCACTCAAGGAGCATGGAGCCCATCATCCGCAGCTCGCTTTTCAGCACGCCCGAGGCGCGGTCAGGAAGGTTTGACCCCAGGGAATTAGAGCAGACCAGCTCAGCTAAGTCCTGTGTTTGATGCGCGCCGGTCTGCAGGACGGGACGCATTTCATAGAGTTGGACTTTCAATCCCTTTTGGGCAGCCTGGTAAGCGGCTTCACTGCCGGCCAGCCCGCCTCCGATTACGATTAAATCAACCATCTGTTCATTTTACCATTGGCACTTGCCGCTTGTTGTCTGAGGACGCATCCCCGATGCCATGCTTGTAGACGATTTTCTCTGCTGTATAATTAAGGTGAAATGCCTGGCGAGATAACAATCGAAAACCAATTAAAAGAAGCCAGCCAGTTAACCGGCTCAGAATGGGCAGCGCTTGTCGAGCGCGAGGCGGGAAAATGGCGTGTCCTTGCCCATTATCACCTCCGGCGAAAGACGCAACCGCTGTTGATGAAGTTTCTGACCAAAACAGAGGTCGATGCGTGGCTTTGCGGAGCGCTCAGTGGTGGGCAGAGCCGCTCTGTTTCTCTGCCTGAATCCAGCAATCTGGTAACGGGCAGACTTTTCGCATTCCCACTTCCCGGCGTTTCACGGGTGGTCCTGGCAGGAGCGGACCAGCTGACGGGCGATGCCCAGCGTCTCTGGAGGCTGGTAGTGGCAGGCATCATCGCGGAACCCTCCGCCAACGATGGCTCCGCGTCAGCCTCGGTCGCGGCATCGTTACTGGTGCCGGATCTTGACTCGGAGAACCCGTACGACATGCCGCGTGCCCTGGACCGCGCGCTCATCTCTTTTGTGCGCCTGGTGAGTGTGCAGGCCGGGTGGCTCGCCATCCGGAGAGGTGACTCCCTGGAGGTCCGCGCTCAGTGGAATGCGCCTGGCTGTGCCAACCTGGTCCTGTCGCTGGACGGGAATGCGATCCTGCGTCGATTGAGTCGAGACCTCACACCAATGGTGGTCCATCGTGACAGCCCGATGTGGTCGGAACTGCCACATAAGGGATTGAAGTCGAGTACCAAGCTGTGGGCCTGTGTGCCATTAGTGATCGGCCAGCGCCTGATCGGCGTGTTGGCGTTCTGGCGCAGTTCTGCTTTCCGGAGCGATGAATGGAATCGCCTGACGGATCTGGCTATCCAGGTGGCGCCGGCGATCGAGACGATTATTACATTTGCTGAGATGGCAGGCCATCTACGCCGCCTGGCAACGCTCAACGATTTTGCCCTGACCGTTTCTTCCGGTCGGAACCTCGACCAGATTGCCCGCCGGATGTTTGCCCTGCTTTCCCGGTCGTTTGGCACAGAACTGATCGTTCTCTACCTGCTCTCCTCCGACCATCGTCTCCTGTACGAATATCGCACGAGCGAAGGAAATATGGTCTCGACCATTCAGAGCACCGAGGCTCACAGGATCGCGCCGCTGCTATCCCGGGAGCAGAAGGTGCGGCTGGATGAGGTGGAGCCGGGCGTACAATTGCCTCTGTATGAGAAGGCACAGTCGGGCTTGTACGTGCCACTACGCTTTCGCGGGCAAACCATCGGCATCTTATGCATTGAAAACCTGCGTAAGGACGAATTTGATTTTTACGACGAAAGCTTGATGGTAGTCATTGCCAGTCATCTAGCCAGCCTTGCAGATTACACACGACTGCGTGAGGAAGCGGAAAGTCGCGCTCGCAATCTTGGCTTGATCCATGAAGTGGTCCAGCAGGTCATCGGGCTGACTGATCCGCGCGAGGTAGCGGAGATTACCTCAGACTTGCTTGCGCGCTATTTTGCCTATGAGCTTTGTGCAGTTTTCCTGGCAGACGAGAAAGGCCATCTGACGATCGTCGGCTTTGGAGGCACCAGTCAGAAAGTTGTCCGGCGGGCGATGAAGTCGTTCGAATATCCGGTCAGAGGCGGCATTACAGGCCATGTATTCGAGACAGGCGAGAGCACTGTCGTAAATGATGTACTGCAAGACAACCGCTACCGGGCGATCAAGGGTTGGCAGGCTGGATCTGAGATGTGTGTCGCCATCCGGGATGGGGCGAAAATCCTCGGCATTATCGATGTAGAGAGTAGCTCGAGAAACGCTTTTACCCACAATGATTTTCTGGCTCTCGAGTCCCTGGCAGGCATCCTTGCGAGTGTAATCACCAGTGCGGATCAGTACCAGAGATTGCAATTCACCATCAACCAGCTGCGATCCATGCAGGTAGAATTACGGGCCCGTATGGAGGCGCAGCGCTCGGCGGAAAACCGCCTCGTGCAGGCGGCGAAGCTGGCAGCCGTCGGCGAAATGGCGGCAGGCATAGCACACGAGCTGAATAACCCGCTGACATCGGTTACCGGATTTGCGGAGCTGGCATTGGATAGCCTTCCCCCGGAAAGTCAAACCCGCACAGATTTGGAAATCGTTATGCGAGAAGCAGCCCGCGCTCGGGATGTTGTGCGCCGTCTGCTCGACTTTGCACGTCAGAGCGAGAGTACCCGGGCCCGGGCATCGCTCAATGATGTGATCAACGATGTTGTCGCCCTGAGCCGGCACTTAATTCACACCAGCGGCGTAGAGCTTAATCTCGAGCTGGAACCAGATTTGCCCTGGATCCAGCTCGATCCCAACCAGATGAAGCAGGTTCTCATCAACCTTGTTCATAATGCATTGCAGGCTATGCCGGCTGGCGGCGCGATGAAGATCATGACTCGCTCAGCATTGCGCGCGGGTCGCGACTGGGTGGTGGTCTCGGTTCGCGATACCGGTGTAGGCATACCGGTCGCCGAACAGACTCAAATCTTTCAGCCCTTTTACACCACCAGAGGCGATCAGGGTGGCACAGGGTTGGGGCTCTCGGTCACCTATGGAATCATCACCGACCACGGTGGTCTCATCGAAGTCGAGAGCGAACCCGGCGCCGGCTCTATATTCTCGGTCTGGCTGCCGCAATAGACAAAGGAACTATGGAAACCATCTCCGTCTTGGTCGTCGATGATGAGCCGGGTATCGCCCTGTTATGCAACCGGATTCTCAGCCGTGCCGGTTATGATGTTACCTCGGAAACGAACCCGCGCGTGGCTATCGAGCATCTCCAGCATCGTCGAGTCGATCTGCTGTTGGTCGACATTCGTATGCCCGAGGTGGATGGCTTCGACGTGATTTCACGGGCGCAGATGGTCCAGCCTGATGTCGCCGTACTGGTGATGACCGGTTTTGGCACGGTTGAAACAGCCATCCGTGCCCTGCGCCAGGGTGTGGATGGACTTCTGCTTAAGCCGTTCAACAAGAGTGAAGAACTTCTGCAGGCGGTGCGCCAGGCGCTCACAGATAATCAGCGGAAGCGTGACACGGCGCGCGTATCGGCGTTGCGCCCACTCTTCAATGTGACCGAAACCCTGTTTGCCGAGACGGATCGGGATCGGCTGCTCGAGCTGATTGTCAGTGCCATCTGTGAGCACCTTCACTGTTCGAACGTCGGGTATTACCAGGTGGAAAATGGGGAGGTCGCCATCATTGCCCAGCGTGGGAAAGTCCTGGATGTAGAGGGCAACTCTTACTCCGCTCATTTGGTGAGCCGCGTCGATTCCGATGGAGATCCAATCCTGGTTCATGCTACCGGGCCCGGAGAGGCGGATACCCAGGCAGCACTCTCCGAGCTGGGGCTGGATACGGCGATACTGATACCGGTGGCGCGTGTCAACCTGCACACTGTTTTGTTCGCGGCGCGCGATGCCAGCGGCGCCGGTCTACCATTCCGGGGGTCTGACCTGGAGATGTTTTTTGTGCTGGCGCGCCAGGCTGTCATTGCCATGGAAAATGCCCGCCTCTATGAAGATTTGCGCGCTTATGTCCGCCGTGTAGAAGAATCACAGGCAGCCATGTTGCGGGCTGAAAAGATGGCAGCGGCGGGACGACTGACTGCGTCCATTGCTCACGAGATCAACAATCCGCTGCAATCCGTGCAGAATTGCTTGCACCTGGCGGGTCATGAAGATCTGCCGCCTGAAAAGCGAAAAGAATATTTCGATCTTGCGAAAAATGAGCTGGAACGTCTAATGAAGACCAGCCAGCGGATGCTTGATTTCTATCGTCCTGGCGCTGTGAATATTGAGCAGGTGGATCTCCTGGAGTTGCTCCAGCATGTGCTCAGCCTGACCTCCCAACAGCTCAGCCAGCGGCAGATCGAGGTGAAAAGTGATCTGCCCGATTCGCTGCCAAACATCTATGCGGTCAGCGGTCAGATTCAGCAGGTCTTTATCAACCTCATTCTGAACTCGCTGGATGCCATGCCCGGCGGCGGCGAGTTAAGGGTCGCAGCACGTGCTCTCGAGGCTGGTGTAGAAGTCATTTTTGAGGACACGGGGCCGGGCATTCCAGAAAGTCATCGGAACGATATCTTCGAGCCATTCTTTAGCATGAAAGAGGGAGGCACCGGTTTGGGATTGACTGTGAGTTACAATATTGTGACTGCCCATGGCGGCACGCTCGATCTGCTGCGTGGGCGGGGGTCGGGCGCCTGCTTTCGACTATTCTTACCTCTGGGAGATAAGCAATGAAGTCGCACATTCTGGTTGTTGATGACGAGCCTGTCGCACGCCAATCCCTCACGGATATTCTCCGCCTTGAAGGCTATACGGTGAATTCGGTGCCGAATGGACAGGCTGCGGTTGAATACGTCCGCACGCATCCCGTCGAACTGGTTGTTGTCGATTTGCGGATGCCGGGTATGGATGGATTGGAGGTTGTTCAGGTCGTGAACCAGATCTCGCCAGAGACCGAAGTGATTCTCCTGACCGCTTTTGGCTCAACGGAGTCCGCGATCCAGGCTCTGCGCTTGCGAATTCATGATTACCTCCTCAAGCCAGCTCCACCGGCTCAAGTCGTCAATAGCGTTAAGAAAGGTCTGGCTCGGCGCGAAGCGCGTTTGAAGATGCGCGGGGGAGTCGCATCCGGTGAGGTCGAAGAAGGCGTAGCCGAGTTTTCGCTGAAGGACGGCACACATATCGATCTCTCTCGCCGCCAAGTCCGAAAGAAGGACCACGTCATCCACCTGACGCCCGCCGAGGGGCGTTTGCTGCGAGTGCTGGTAGAAAACCCGGGGCGAGTTTATTCTCACCGTGAACTTGTCTTGCTGGTGCAGGGATACGACACCTCGCAGCGCGAGGCACCCGAGATCTTACGTCCCCTTGTAAGCCGGTTGCGCCATAAGCTGGAACCATTCCCAACACTGTCGGATCAGATCGTCAGTGTACGGGGCACGGGTTACCTGTACGAAGGGGAAGAGTAAGTGTCCTTACCCGGTTGCAAATTGCAAGTCTACTTGTGTTTATAGAAGTCCGTGGGGAAATCAGGCGGTTGCAGCCAGCCAAGTAAACCATGGGGGTGAACTGGTTTTGACGGTGGCGCCTCGAACCATGCTAACAGCAGGCTGATACTGAGTCCGGCAGTGCCCAGCCATTGCCAACCGGTGAGGCGTTCCCCAAGCAGCAAATGACTGAACAGGATCGCCACGAGCAGCTCACCAAGACCCAGCAGAGCCGTTTGCATTCCCCCGATGTGCTTTACTCCAAGGAATAACAACAACCTCGAGCAGAAGGTCACTGCGGTCAGACCTAAGATAGGCAGCCAGGGAGAACTTTGCTGAGGCACGCTGCCGTCGAATAACAGGTAGGCTGGAACCACAATCAGGCCCATAGCCAGCAAGGTATAAACCGTGACGGTCGGGGCAGGGACATCGTAAAGCACGCGTTGATTGATCGGGAGATGCAGTGCATATAGGGCTGCGGCAATAATCATAAATAACATTCCCCAAGGGTCGATATAGCCTGCCTGTACCCGGGTCAGAAAATAGGCTGAGAAACTGGCAATCACGATCCTCAGACCGGTCAATCTTGAAGGCGATTGTCTATCCAGCTGCAGCCAGAACGCGACGAAGAACGGATACAGGGCGTACAGCATCTGAGCAACGCTGGCGTTCAACTTACTCAGACCCACATAATAAAAGATCGAGCCAATCCCATTCACTGCGCCGGCTAGCAGACACCCGAGCAGTCCGGCCGGATAAATGTAAAGAATCTGGCGTTTGACCACAAACATGATTGCTACTAGCAGCAGGGCCGCCATACTTGTGCGCAACGCCACGACCGCCAGTGGGGAGAACTGACCTGGTCCCATGGCAGCCTTGCCAAAGACAGGCGCCAGACCCAGGAACAAGGCAGAAATCAGGGCAGCATTGATTCCAGTACTCCGACCATTTTGCATCTTCTGACTTCCTCACTAGCTCAGACGTTACGACGGGCAATGGCAACGCCTGCCGTTTGCACGAAGGATCGTCGATGCTTCCAATTGCCTCACAATTTTATCGTATTAGTGAGCGGACTTCTTCCAGAAACTCATCGTTCAAAAAATCCCCTTTTAGCATGAGCGATTGTATCTGTCCCTGAAGGCGGCTCTTTTCATCCACGGTCAGTTCCTTTGCCGTCGCCACAATCACCGGAATGTTCGCGGTTTCAGGCTTGCCCCGTAACGCATCTAGTACGGCAAACCCATCTACCTCCGGCATCATCAGATCCAGGATCACCAGGTCTGGCTGCTCAAGCGTAATGAGCTCAATAGCTTGGCGCCCGTTGGAGGCTTCGAATATTTCGAAATCCCCCTGGGATTGGAGGATGCGCCGGATCAGCCGGCGCGCCTCCAAAGTATCGTCAACAATAGCGACCCGTGAGAACCGGTTCGGGGTAACATTATTAAGCGCCGCCAGTAGTCCTTCCTGGGGTGTGGGCGATTGTATACCTCGCTCGCGTAAATCGACATCTCGCGTCCAATTTTCACCGAACAGAAATTGTTCTGCCGGGAGCGTATGTCCGGTGCAGTTGACAACTACCGTATCCGTGGGTTTGATAACGCCGGCTCGCACCAGCTTGAACAGACCGGCAAATGCCACTGCTGCTGCAGGCTCTGCAGAAATTCCTTCCAGCTTTGCAAGAACGTGCATGGCTCGGAAGGCATCTTCATCGCTGACGCTTTCAAACGCACCATGGGTTTCATTCACCTGGCTGCGCAGCATGACATAGGTTCTGCCCGGATCACCCGTTGCGAGAGTTTCAATTCGGGTTTTGGGGGAGAGGACGGGCTCCGCCTTCTCGAGACCTTTCTTCCAGCTTGTCACCATCGGTGCACAACCTTCCGCCTGAATCGGCGCGATCGCCGGAATGCGGTCGATCAATCCAAGCTGCTGCAATTCACGAAAACCTTTGTAAACGCCAAGCGGGCCCATGCCGCCGCTGATCGCCTGAACGTACCAGTCTGGTGTGCGCCACTTCGGGGCATCCCCGCTCGAATCGGGGGGAGGTCCCAGCTCCAGGGTCAGCTGTTCTGCGATTTCGAAGGCAATCGTTTTCATTGCCTCGACCGCGGTTACGGTCCTTGCGCCCATATCCTGATACAATCCGCGCTGGCGGGCAAACTCCGCGGCGACCTGCTTTGCCTGGTCATAGGAACCGGTGATTTTCACTACCTGGCTGCCATACAGGGCGATTTCCCGCATCTTGACAGCCGGCACAAGGCTGGTGACAAACGCCCAGAGCTTGATCCCGGCACGAGCCGCATAGGCGGACAGCGAAATCGCCACGTTGCCCGTAGAGGCAGCCACCATCTCTGTGATTCCGCCTTCCTTGAGCGCCGCAATGGTCACTGCCGCCTGCCGGTCTTTGAACGATGACGTGGGACCCTGTCTCTCATCCTTGATGAAAAGGTTGGGCAATCCCAGCATCATCCCGAGATTGGCAGCCTGGATCAGCGGTGTACCGCCTTCGCCTAATCTTAAGGTCGGGTTTGGATTATGGATCGGCAACAGTTCCTGATACCGCCACAGGTCGAACGGGCGGTTCTTTATTTCTGCGGGAAATGTCTTGGCAACTTCTAATAAATCATATTCGGCTGCGCGCCACTGGCTGTTACAGTTCGGACAATGCATAGAACTGGGCATAAATGCAGCAGCTTCCCCACAGTCTAAACACCGGATGACAAAAGACATGGAGTATCCTCTAAAGAGCAGACCCGGCTCAAGAACCGAGTTGTTTGAGTGAGTTCTCGATTGTTGCGATTAGTTGGCTTTCGTTCAGTGAGCCTTTTGCAATGAGGCGCTGGCCGAAACGTTTCAATTGCTCTTGCTGTTCTGCAGTCAGCCCGCCGCCGCTGACAACAAGCACAGGGATATCACGCAGCCCGGGAGTTTCGCGCAGCTTTTCAAGGATGTGAAATCCATCCATTTCCGGCATGAATAGATCCAGTATGATGGCTTGCGGTGGGTTGTTATGGATGGCTTCCCACCCCTCCAGGCCGCCCTGTGCCAGGATAGGTTTATAACGGCCATCCTGCTTCAGAATCTTTTCAACCAGGCGCAGATCGTTTGGATCATCATCAATGACCAGTACCTCGCGAATATTTCCATTTTTGTTGAGGCGATCGAGAGCGTCTATCAAGTCCTCTTCGAGGATCGGTTTTACCAGATAATCGGCTGCGCCGAGACTGAAGCCTCGCTCTGCCTGTTCGAGAATCGAGCAGATAATGACCGGATAATCCCGTGTGGCTGGGTCAGACTTGAGCTCCGTCAACACGGACCAGCCATCCTTGTTAGGCATCATGACATCTAGAGTGATTGCATACGGGCGCACCTTGAGGACTTGTTCTTTGGCTTTCAAAGGATCTGTCAGCGGAAGTACGTAGTATCCCTGGGGGGCCAGATAGCGTTCATATAAGCCTATGACCTGCGGGTCGTCATCGATCGCCAGGATCACCTTCTTCCCTGCGGGGATTTGTTCCTCGGGTTGGTAGTAAAGAGGCAGGGTGAACCAGAAGACGGAGCCTTGGTCCACTGCACTGTGGACTCCGATCCGACCGCCATGGAGTTGAACCAGGTTCGCGCAGATTGAGAGCCCTAAACCTGTCCCCCCGGTCTTGCGTGTAGCGGAGCCGTCCACCTGGGAGAAAGCCTGGAATAGCTTCTTTTGATCCTCTGCTGAGATGCCTGGCCCGGTGTCGATCACGTTGATCAGTGCCTCGAACTTTCCTGTAGGACCTTTTTGGACTAGAGTCTCAACGGTGATAGACCCCGCCTCTGTAAACTTGGCAGCGTTCGAAATTAGGTTGAGCAGCACCTGTCGGACACGCATGGCGTCGCCCCGAACCGTGGGCATATTCTCGGGAATACGCTGCAGTAGCTGGACTTGCTTTTCCTTGACCAATCCTTTTGCCGTGGACATCACGCTCGTGGTCATCTCTGCGAGGTGTACCTCTTCAAAGTTGAGCTCCATCTTGCCGGCTTCGATGCGGGCGAGATCCAGGATGTCGTTGATCAAGCCCAGCAGGTGCTGGCCGGAATTGTAAATGGCTGTAAGATCCTGCTGCTGCATCTCCGTCACGGGACCGTCGATGCCTTTGAGGATGACGCGCGAGAAACCGATGATCGAGTTCAAAGGCGTACGCAGCTCATGGCTCATGTTTGCCAGAAACTGACTCTTCAGGAGGTCGATTTCGCGCAGGTCCTGGATTAATTGCTGTGATAGCTCATAAGAACGAGCGTTGTCAATTGCCACGGCCACCTGATCGGCCAGCGACTGCAACACCGACAGATCATCCTGCGTAAACGCATTCGGCTCGGTTGATTGAATGTCGATTACGCCCACAATGCGCAACCCGATACGCAGCGGGATGGCGACTTCAGAGCGAGTATCCAGGAGATAAGGGTTGGGCATGTACAATGGCTCAAATTCGGTGTCGGTCACGAGCATGGGTTCGATGCTCTGAGCTACCTTGCCGACAACGGAATTGGACCCCACGACCACGGAATGTCTCTGAGCCTTCATCTTCTCACCGGCCTCGCCGGTCGCCTCTCGCAGGACAGCGTGGAAACCCGTCTCTTCGATGATGTAGATCCCGGCATAGTAAAAACCAAAGCGATCACTGATCAGGCTGACCGTGCGAGTGAAGATCGTGTTGAGATCGAGGGTAGAGGTCACGAGGCGCCCGATCTGGGCAGAAGCCGCAAGGTAGTCGTTGCGCCGCTTCAGCGTCTCTTCCGATATCCTTCGCTCGGTAATATCCTCATGAACTGCCAGGAAACCGATCATTTTGCCGCTTTCGTCCAGAATGGGGCTATAGGTGGCGGCGATCGGGATGAGTCGGCCGCCTTTTGCCTGGTTGGTAGTTTCCATCGACACCGTTTCACCGCCAAGCAGCCGGCTCCAGAAGACGCGGTACTCCTCATTTGAGGTCAACCCAGATTTAATCAGGCGGGGGGTCTTTCCAAGGACTTCTTCAATAGAAAATCCATAAACATCTTCAAAGGCCGGATTGGCGTATTGGATCGTTCCATCCAGATCTGTAATGAAGACCGGGTTGTTGGAGCGATCGATGCCAAGCTTGAATTTCTGGATCTCGCGCTCTGCCAAAAAGCGTTCGATTGCAGAAGCGGCCTGAGTCGCGATGACCATAAACGTCTCTTTATGTTGTTCCGTGATACGAGTGGCATACTCATAGGTCTGGATTGCCATCACACCATTCACAACCTGTTTGGCACGGAGTGGCACGCCCAACCAGTCCACGCTCAGGGTTCCGTCGAGAGTTATCTCTCCAGAGGCTTCTAGCTCTGCAAATACCTCAGGAGTTGCGCGCAAGGCTTTTCCCGTTCTAATGACGTAGCTCGTAAGTCCCTTGCCCAACCTGCGTGGCGTCCACTCGGGCTCGATGTCATCCTTGTGATAGGGGAAAGTGATCAAATTCGAATGCGCGTCGTATTGTGCGATATAGAAATTATCGGCAGGCAGCAGGGGTTGGATAGCCGCATGGATCGAAGCGTAAAGTTCGTCCAGGGAACGGGCCGTCAAAGCGCTTTCGGAAATCTGCGTCACCGCAATCTGCGTCAACTCATGGAGCTTCCGTTCGGTGATGTCCCGAGCGACCCAGAACACTTGCTCCTCACTCAGCTTTGAGACACTGGCATCGAACCAGAACGTATTCCCTCCAATCGAGAGCGGATATTCGATCCGGATGATCCGCTCTCCGGTCAGTGCTGCATGAATAGCTTCCATAAATTGCTGGTGCAGGTCGGCCGGGAGGATCTCGGCGATATACTTTCCAACCATTTCTTCAGGGGGACGCACGAGCAAGGAGGGATTCGTCGGGGCAATGCGCACATAGCGGCCGTCCCGGTCATAGACGATGATGACATCATTCATAGAGGCAAAAAGGGCACGTAGTTCTGCCTCCGATTTTTGCGTTTCCTGGAACAGGCGAGCATTTTCGAGAGCAACCGCGACCTGACCGGCAAACGCCGTGAGAAGCTGCAAATCATGCTGGTCGTAGGCATTGTACTGGTCATAGCTCTGCACCGCCATTGCACCCAAAGCCCGGCCGCCGCGACTCAGCGGAACTCCCAGGAACGATTTAGCCGGCGCTCCGGCGGAGGCGAGCCCTCGTTCCTCCATCCATACTTCGGAACCCTCAGTGATCAAGACACTTTCACCGGTCTGAATAATATAGGATGTGATTCCCTTTCCCATCGGTAGGCGACTGATGCGTCGGTCTGACTCCGACTCGGATACATTTTGCGGGAAGACGATCTCGTTCGACGCAGCATCATAAAAAGCCACATAAAAGTTCCGGGCGTCGATCAAACGTGTGATGCCGGTATAAATTGTATTGACGATCTGGTCCGGGTCAAGTTGTACCGAGAGAGTCTGCGCCAGCTGATTCAGGGTTGCCAGTTCCTCTGCCTGGATTTCTGCCTCTTTGAAGAGACGTGCATTCTGGATAGCGATGGCTGCCTGACGGGCAAGGCTGGTGAGGAAATCCAGCTCCCCCTGTGCGAATTCCTTGCCCTGTCCCGCACGCCAGACGGCCATGAGACCGGTGATCCGGTCCGCAGTGAGGATCGGGACTCCCATCAGGTGGTCATGAGGCCTTTCCTGCGTGCCCTGCACAATCAGCGCACCCGAGGCACTGGATGCATTGTTGACAATTTCACCGGTTGTCCGCAGGACAATTTTGCCGAGAATACCCTCGCCAGCATGCAGCGGATCATTCTTGATCTCTTCCGCCTCGGCACCCACCACGGAAATCGCCCGCCAGATAGCACCATCCGCTTCAGGGAGATACACGGCGGTCGACTCTGCCTGAAAGAGGTCTCTTGCAAAGGAGGCAATCCGGGTCAGCACCGTTTCCAAATCCAACGTGACAGATATCTCACGACCAACCTCGGCGAGTGCAGCCGTTTCCTGTGCACGGCGGCGGGCTTCCTGGAACAATCGTGCATTTTGAATTGAGGTGCTCGCCTGGAATAAGATTGTGCTGATGAGATTTTTCTGGTTCTCCGTGAGCTGGTGGTAGGGATCGGCGAAATCGATACCCAGCGTACCGATCACGTCCCGTCCGGCCACAATTGGCCAGATGAACAGACTCTGGGTTCCTCGGCGTCTGAGAATCTCGGTGATGTGTGCGGTGGCGGGATGATTTAGCGCATCGTTGATAAACAGGGGCTCTCGGGTGTTGATTACCGGTTCGGCGGTCGGGTTGCCGGCAATTGGGATGATGATCCCGATGTCGTTTGCCCCTGTCCGGAGCGGCGCGTCAGCCGAGAGAATAAGGGCATCTTTCTCTTTGTCGATCAGAGCGATTCCGACATGTAGCGCGGATGTGTAATCCGCAATTTCCTCGACTATGATCTGAAGATTTTTTTGCAGCTCGAGAGTTTCTGCTACCCTTGTCACCAGTTTGTTCAGGCGGGCGCTTTCGTCGGCGCGTAGCTGAGTCTCCTCGAACAGGCGAGCATTTTCGATCGCAATAGCTGCCTGACTGGCAATCGTCGTCAGAATATCACGGTCATGTTCGCTGTACAGATTTGCTTGCTGGAAATGCTGGACGGAAATCAATCCCAGTACGCGATTGCCCAGCAGCAAAGGAACCCCCAGCCAGCACTGTGGACGGGCATGGCTCTCGCGCAAGGCCGTTGTATCGATCCCAAGCGATTCCATCTTTTCAAGCACATTCGCCCGTATAAAGATCGCCTGTTTGTTGCGGATTACAAAATCAGCCAGATTCTTCTGGTCAAGCCCGGTTGGTTTTAGGTGAACTTGTTGTCCCTGCTTAAAGACAAGAGCGAAGCTTTTTTCTTCCGTCCTCTCATCGTAAAGCGTGAAGCTGAAGTTGCTGGTATCCATGAGACGACTGGTATATCGAAACACAACTTCCGAAATGGCAGAGACCTCGAGCTTCGTCGAGAGCTCACGAGCCATCTCGTTGAGCACGCTTAGTTCCTCTGCCCGGGTCTGTGTCTCCTGGAAAAGGCGCGCGTTTTCCAGCGCCAGAGATAGCTGATCGGCGACCTGTTTTACAAGGAGCTGCTCATCCTGACTCCACTGACGCTCGGCTGTCTCATCGACGATTTGGAGGGTAGCCCAGGCATCCTGCCCCGCCTGGAACGCCAGCGACAGTCCGGAACTGGGCTGCGAGTGGTGGCTGATCATCTCAACCTGGCGGCTGACTGCGACCGCAGGAGTCTCTCTAGGTGGCTGAGGATTTTCCTCTGGGACGCGTTTATCGGAGGCGGGTCGAAGTTCGGCGGGAGCCTGTTCAGGTTTTACAGCTTCGAATAGCGTCTTAAGCCGCTTGTCGATTGGCTTCTTCTTTGGCATATTCGATCAACTCCTGAGCAAGCACACGGTATTGCTGCGAGCCGCGACTTGTTGGCTTATATTGTGTGATGGGGACTCCGGCAATTGGACTCTCGCGAAGCTTCGTGTCCACCTCAATGACGGTAGTGAAGACACCCTGTCCAAACGTAGCCTGAAGCTGTTCAAAGATGTTGCGGTGGGTGCGGTTTCGCCGGTCCAACAGGGTTACAAGGATCCGGTAGGCTAGATTGGGATTGCTGTCCTGACGTACACGCCGAATCGTCCCCATCATGTTCCTCAGTGCATAAGCAGAGAAATATTCCGCCTGTGTCGGGATGATCAGCAAGTCCGCAGCAGAAAGGGCATTCAGTGTGATCGCGCCCAGGGCAGGAGGACAGTCCAGGACTACATAATCGTAGGGCAGGGCAACAGCCTGAAGCGCATGCCGTAGAGTGGCCAGATAGTGGCTGCGCATGGGCAGGAACTGTTCTGCCGTTTCGATGCGGGCGTTGGAAGGAACCAGATCGAGGTTATTCACTTCCGTTCGGCGGATGGCACTTTTCATCGGCACGTTGTCAATCAGCACGCTCGCCGAACTAAACTCTACCTCGCCAGACTCGAATCCCAGCGCGAGGCTCAAGTTTGCCTGGGGGTCGAGATCGACCAGGAGAACACGATGGTCAAACTCAGCCAGCGCCGCGCCTAGCGACAGCGTTGAGGTTGTTTTCGCAACGCCGCCTTTTTCATTCGACATAGCAACGGTAAATGTCATGATGCCTCTTCTTCCTTCACAACTCTTCCACGCCTCGAACCGACTGCGGGACAACTTCGACACGACTGGCGCCAAGTGCGTTGCGCAGTTCTTCGATGGCCGTCTGAACCATAGCCTGAGGATCGTGTGTTCCCCGGATCTTGCTCGTGATATCGGAAACCAGACGCTCGCGTTCGGCGCGTCGCGTGGTCTCTTCGAACAGGCGGGCATTCTCAGCGGAAAGTGCTACCCGCTCTGCCACCGCGGTGATCAAGTCAAGCTGATCCTGATTCAATGTCTCCTGCGAGGGAGATTGCACCACGAGTGTGCCAATCGTTTCGCCGCGCAACTGGATAGGGACGACGACCTGGCCCGTTTCCGTTGAGCTGCTCTGGTTTAGCGGTGCAGTCTGTGACGTCCAATCAACGGGCTCCTGAAGCGGAGATGCGCCAGCGACGCTGTACCGGTATCCTGCTAACCTGTGTTCAGTTGGTAAGCGCGACCACGCCTCTCGCACAAACTGACGGCTGACCGCCTCTGCCTCTGCCAGAGCTGTCCTGGTCTCATCGAAGAGTCGGGCATTCTCAATCGCCAGACTTACCTGATCGGCTAACAGGCTGAGCATCTGCACGTCTTCATTGCTAAACGCACCCGTTGCCTGACTTTGCACATCCAATGCCCCGACCACTCGCTGATCAATCTGGAGTGGCAGAGCGAGTTCGGAATGGGTCCCCGGAAGGTCCGGGTTGTTAAAGTAGACCGGATCCTTGCCTACATCCATGGCCACGCGCGCCTCTCCGGTTGACGTCACATATCCTACGATCCCTTCCTCGCCCACCCGCAGGCGGTGTTTACGGGCAAGCATCTTTTGACCGCCCGGGCTGTTTGCTGCGCTTAGGATCGCGTATTCCCCGGCTTCATCGATCAGAAACACGCCCACATGGTAAAAACCGAATCTGGCACTGATGACTTCTGCGATTTGTGGAAGTAGCTCCTGCAGGTCGCGTACCGAGGTAATCGTTCGCATCACCTGTGCCAGGGCGGCAAGCTGACCTGCTCTGCGCTCAATCTGGCGGTTGGCGATTTCCAATTCCAGGCCGCGCTGACGCAGCTCTTCCGTTCGGATTTCCACCTTCTGCTCGAGAGTAGCCTGCAGATCCTGGAGAGCACGATTGGCGGCTTCCTGCGCGTCTTCATTCGCCTCCGCCTTCGCGAGTGCGGCCCGTAGTCTTCCAAGGACCAAGTTCAGAATTCCCGCGGTTACCAGCAACAGGACGATGCCAACGAAAATGTCGTCGGCTCCGGTTGTGGCGCTGATCGGACTCCTGCTGGGTCCGATCATGTCCAGGATCCCGAGTAAAGTAACAGCTGCCACCGCGAGGGGGGTCGCGACCACCAGAGCGCGTCGGCCCTGCAACAGGCTGGCGAAAATGAGGATGACCGGGTAAGCCACCACAGCTATGTCGTGAATGGTATTCGTGCTTAAGGCAATCATTGTGACAGCAAGGATGAGAACCGTCGGGACGATTAGTTTTGCCATCGTCAGTCTGCCCCGCCGAACCTGGAGCAAAGCCACCGCCTCTAACAATCCGGAAACGGTGAGAACCGAAATCGTCACCAGTAGAGCGCGCGAATTGGCAGTGAGCGCCACGACCACAATCGAAATCACAGTGGCTGCCAGTGTAAACAGGAGGATATTGCGCGTGAGGCGCACAAAGCTCGGGTCTTTGTCCTCTGGTGACTCGAAGAATTTAGTAATCGCGTTCATCAATGCTCTTAAACCTATGATTTTCTTCTGTTCCTGTCTTGTTCGCTTTCGAACTGGATCACAACCTCGGAGCCAGGCAGGGCGCGCCCCAGCTCTTCAACAGCCGCCTGCAGCACGCTACGCATATTGATGGATGAGCTAATCCGTGCCGTGACCTCTCCGATCTTTGCTTCCTTCGTAGCCAGACGCTGGGATTCTTCCAGCAACCTTGCATTTTCCATGGCGATGGCTGACCGCTCGATGATCGCTTTGACGATATCCATCTCGTCTTCGTCCCAGGGTCGGCTGTCCGGCGAGCGCGCCTCCACAAATCCGATCACTTCACCGCGTAATTCTATGGGAAGAGAAAGAGTCACACCGCGCAAGCTTGCGCCAGCTTTTTCCTCGTGCCGGGGCTCAGCTTCATGATTGCCGTTCTTTCCGTACAGAAGCGTCGAGTGGGCACCGGTATGCCGTACGCCCACAAGATTCTTTCTGTTCGTAAACTGTTGCCAGCCCGCCTGCACGAACTGTTTGGCCAGGGACTCGGCCTCGCGGAGCGCCTGGCGCGTCTGTTCGAATTGCCTTGCATTCTGGATTGCAATACTGACTTGATCAGCCAGAGAGGATAGGATGCTGATATCTTCCTGAGAAAATGCATTCGCACTCGTGCTCTGTACATCAAGTGCGCCAATGAGCTCATTGCCCGCCCGCAGTGGAAGTGCCATCTCGGAGCGAGTTTCGGGCAGATAGGGATTGTTGAAGAATGTGGCGTCTGCTCCGGTATCGAGCGCGACCCGTGGAAGTCCAGTACCAGTTACATAGCCCACGATGCCTGTCTCTCCGACCTTCAACCGATGCCCTCGTGCTAACATGTCTTGTCCGCCTTCGCTGTTGGCAGCGCTCAACACTGCATATTCCTGCGACCTGTCGAGTAGGAAGATACCTACATGATAAAAACCAAACTCACGGCTGATTGCGCGCGTGATTTGAGGGAGCAAGACTTCCAGCTCGCTGGTGGAGCTAATCGTTCGTGCCACCTCGGCAATGGACTCAAACTGTCGCGCCCGCCGTTCGTTCCTTTCATTTGCTGCCTGGAGCTCGGCGGTGCGCTCCTGGACCTTATCTTCGAGGGCGTCCAGGGCCTCGCGCAGCCGGGAAGTCATTGTGTTGAACGAAGAGGCCAATGCACCGATTTCATCTTTCGTCATAATCGACGCCCGCGCCGAAAGATTTCCTGCTGCGATCTGACTCGCCACCTGCGAGAGCCGGAGTATCGGCGTGGCGATAAGACTTCCCAGTCCAAGGCTGATCACTATAGCGACGAACAGCAATCCCAGCAGGAGCACTGCAGCGATCTGCGTTGCTGCCCGAATCTGTTGCTGTGTCTGGGCGCGGGCAGAAGCGATCGCGCCTTGCAGCTCGGAGACTGGCACCACCAGCGCTACACTATAGCCGTTCGTCTTGATAGGTGCAAACGAGACATAAGTATCCGTCCCACCGGCATCAACGACCAGGAGACCGTTACCACCGGATGTCATCCGCATGGTCAGTGCCTGAAGCTCGTCCGTACCAGAACCCAGGATCGTCTGCTTAAAAAATTCCTCCCCATGTGCTGTACCGGACTGTAATCCAAACATTTCATACCCGGTTGGCGGCATGGCGAGAATTCGACCCGCATCGTCAAGCATAAATGCATAACCGGTCTCTCCAACTTCAATCGCGTTTACCTGCTGGGTAATCTGCGCCAGCTGCATATCAGCGGCGATCACACCGATGAAGCGGTCATCTTCATACACGGGAGCGGCGACAGTCACCACTAGTCCGCCTCCCGTCGCATCGAGATATGGGATTGTCCAGCGAGCCATACGCTGGGGATTGAACAGGGGTGATGTAATCGTGAAGTACGGCCGTCCGGTGGCATCAAACTCCGGTGGCAGCAGGGAGGCCAGGTTGATATTTGGATAGTAACGAGTAACCCCTCGGACGTCGATGGCATAAATGGCTAATAAAGAAGGATGCGACTCAAGAACTGCGGGGGCATGAAAGTCAAGATAGGCCGAGACGTTCAAATCCCTGAGCAACGGGGCATCCAGGCGAGTGTTTACAGGCACAAAAACCGACGATGGATCAGTAGGAGAATTCCCGTGCTGTCCGCCGTCCAATCGCAGAAGGCTCGACTCTGCATCCCAGTAGGTTCCCCGTCCCAGATCAGTGGCCCGCGCACGCAGGAGCGCCCAATTTTGTGCAAGACTAACCACTTCTTCTTCAATGTCTTCAAAGGATTGATCTGCCTGATTGGCCTGTGAAAATGCCGTGTTGATCAGTTGCTCTTCCGCGAGCTGACTGACGCTGGCATCGAGCCGGGTTGAGAGGGCATTGGTGATCTGCTGAGTTTGAAACCAGGCAAATAAGGCCAATGTCGTGAGCGCCAGTCCACCCGTCCCCAAAATGCCAAGCACGACTTTGGTGCGAATATTCAGGGTAGAAAGCCGCCGGATCGCCAGTACACCAACCATACCCAGAAGAAAGACAGCGAACAGCCAATGTCCTTGCGTCAACTGGGCGGCAGGCCGATCCTTGCTCCCAAAGGCGTCAAGCAAAAGGGTTGTAAGAGAAATGGCCAGGCCAGCGAGTGTGATCGCAGACCAATATCTGCGTGACAACATTCCCATGCCAATCGCCAGGATCAAAGCGAGTGATATGATGGCATTGGGCAGGCTCGATCCTCTCAACATTAGCGAATTCACGATCGATTGCACGCCAATGGCGCTCAGGATGAGCATGATCGCGACATGAGATTTTCTTGCTCTGGCAAGGAAATAGGCAACTGGCAATGCAGTAACGATAGGGAAGGCCGTCCATAACAGATCCAGCTTTCCGCCCGCCCACAAGGCAGCGATCTCTAATCCGGCGTAGAGTGCAGCTGGGACCGCAGCAACCAGCCAACGAGGGGTCGGGGTGCCGGAATCGGTTTCCGCTAACGGGGGGTGATTGACGGAGCTCACGGCTTTTCCTTCCTCTGGAACTGAATAGATATCTCAGCCCCCCCCAGCACGCGCTCCAGTTCCTCTGCCGTGGCCTGCAGAATGTTTTCGACACTAAAGGCACCGCTGATGTGGGTCGTCGCTTCAGAGATGAGCCTCTCCTTCGCGGCCCGTCGACGCGCATCCTGGAACAAGCGCGCATTCTCCATCGCAAACGCTGCGCGTTCCCCCACTGCCTGTACCAGGCTGACTTCATCAGCATGCCACTGCCGGAGCGGGTCGTCAGATTCGATGTGCAGTACTCCCACTACTTCGCCGCGCAGTTTGACAGGCACAGCCAGCGCCGGATGTTTCTCTGCGGACCTGCTGGTGTGGCCCGTTACTGCTTGACGGTTTTGCACTGCCAACTCTACTTCCGGAGTTTTGATTGCATTTTCCAGGATCTCGACCCGGCCGGTGTGATAACGAAAACCGGGCTGCTCTGCCCTGCTCACAATCTGACTCCACTCTGATCGGGTGAACTCGTTGTATATCTCCTGAGCGTGTGTGTACGCGGCCCGGGCTTCGGTGAGCAACCTCGAGTTTTCCAGTGCAATGGAAACCTGATTTGCCAGCGCCGTCAACACCTCCAGATCTTCGGTGGAAAATGCCCCCGGTTCTGTACTCTGGATGTCGATCACGCCGATTGTTTCGCCTCGGGCTCTCAACGGCAGAGCCGCCTCCGAACGCGTCTGGGGTAGATCGGGATTGTCGAAAAATACGGCGTCTGTGCCAACGTCAAGTGCGATGCGCGGTTGACCTGTCTGTGCGGCAAATCCTACCACGCCAACGCCCAGTTTCAGCCGATGCCCCCTTTGGAGCATGCGTTCCCCGCCCAAGCTATTGGCGGCTTGCAGGATTGCTTCTTCCCGCGTCTGATCGATAAGAAAAATGCCAACATGATAAAAACCAAAGTGCTGGCTAATCAGATGCGTCGCAGCCGGAAAGATCTCACCGAGATCCTGCACGCGGGCGATGGCTTCTGAAAGATCGGTGATGGCTTTGAGCTGTGCCACTCGCCGGGAGATCATGGCATTCGCATTCTCGAGTTCCGCGCTACGCTCAGCTACCTCCTGTTCGATGCTTGCCTGCGTAACTTTCAACTCGGTCGCGCGGATCGTTAACTCCCTGTTCTGGTCTTGTAGCCGACCTTGCTGCTGCCCCACAACCGCACCCAGTGCTGCCAGCAGAAGCGGCAGGGCATTGATCCACCAGAATAGTGGGTCACTCTGGTGGACACGCATGAAGCTGGTCGTATCCAACGGTAAATCTTGAGCAGCCAGTTTGATCCAGGTGGCGAAAAAGGAAAATAACAACCCGGCAACGAAACCCCATGATGCATATTGAGATGCCGCCCTGAGGTATATTCGGGATCTTGCTTTATTCATCGTGCCCTCCTGAACCTGCACGCCTTGTAAGCTCCTGATCGTGAGGATGCAAATCGGCGGGATTGACCAGTTGGAACGTCACCGTGGAGCCGCGAAGGGTTTCGCCCAGTTCTCGAACCGTGTCACGCAGAATGGAATCCAACTGAAAGGAGGCACTAAGTCTCGTCGAGATCTCAGAGAGGAAAGCCTCGCGGGTTGCCCGCTTTTGAGCTTCCTCGAGTAAACGCGCACCCTCGAGTGCCAGTGCAACGCGCTCCGCCGTGGCTCTTACCATCGCCAGCTCATCATCTGTCCAGGCCCGTGCGGGGTCGGACGGTTTGAGCTTGAATGCACCAATCTGTTGACCCCGCAATTCGATGGGAAACGAAAGTCCATGACTGCCATTGCCAGCCGGATGTGTCGACCTGATTGGCGCCGATTTGATGCCATCGTAGCGGTAGCCCCTCATCTCGATGGCTGTCTTATAACCACGCCAGGCTTCCCCCGCAGCCTGCATCGCGGAACTATCTGCCCTGCGTAATGCTCTCTGCGATTGTTCATAAAGCAGAAGATTTTGAAGCGTAATGGCAAGCTGGTCAGCCAGGACAGCTAATACAGAAATGTCGTCTTCGAGGAAATCCTCAGGATCGATGGAGTAGATATCCAGAAACCCAAGCATATCGTCCCCAGCCTTCAGCGGCAACAGCAATCTCGCGTGCTCCTCAGATAGCGCAGGGACAGGTGCAAACGATTGGTCGGCCTCAGCCGTGCGTATAACCCGAGGCTGAGCTGTTTGCAGGGTAAGACCAAAGAGCCCGCTTTCTCGAAATGGAATTCGTGATTCCAACCCCGCCTTACCCGCTGTGGGCATCTGGCTTGCTGATTTCAGGATCAGGAATTCCTTGCGCTCATCCAGCAGGTAGAGACGTGTATGTTCATATCCCAACTGTTTGTTGATCGCGCCTGGCAGGGAATCCACCAGCGCTTCGAAGCTCACGGTTGAAGCCGCGGACCGGGCGACAAATGCAATCGCTCGCAGTCGTTCTGTACGTTTCTCAAGCTGCTGGTTGGCTTCGAGCAGCTCGGAAGATCGTTGCTCGAGCTCAGTCTGGGTATTGCTGAGACTGGTATTAACCGCTTCAAGCTGGCTGAAGCTCGTCCGGGATTTTCTCAGAGCGGTTTCCAGGCCACGGATCAACAGTAACATCAAAACCCCATTCAGCCCGAAGACAAAAGAGATATCCCGCACAAACGCTGTGACCGGATATTCTGTCGAAGCGATCATCCCCTGTACTTCTGCGTAAGCCAGGCCAATGCCCGAAAGGATACTCATCGCCGTCACGACTAAAGATGCCTTCCAGCCGAGTAATAAACCGGCCATTAAGACAGTTGCGAAGTTCACCAGGTAGGAGGCATCTTGAGCGCCATACTCCGTCAGTGCGACGCCATTCGAGGACAGCCAAACCAGCGCCACCAGGAGGAAGGATGTAAATCGGACATGACCTTTTCTGAGCAAACGAAGCCCGATAAGGCAGAGAACCGCAACCCCAGTTAGTGTCAGGTCGAACCAGGAGAAATCAGAATACCCTGCAAAGATCCTTACAAAAATCTCGAATGCGAGGATGAGTCCAAAGAAGGCCAGAGCAATCCTATGGCTGTACCGTGCCAGGCGCGTTTTATCTTCGTCGTCAGGGAAGACTGGGGGTATAAAGATGGCAGAGAGGTCTTTCAGCATAGATATACCTGTCTCTCAGGACGGAGCGCCGTCCTGCCCATCCTCGGTAATTTCCAGGGTGACTTCTGTTGCCCCGCCTAGTTTGCGGCCGAGTTCCTCTACAGCAATCTGAAGAATTGATTCGAGTTGACTTGCAGATCCAATCCTGGCAGATAAGTCACCAATGGCGCGTTCGCGCGCGGCCCGTCGTTGAGCACTTTCCACTAGTCTGGCGTTCTCCAACGCCAGGGCAGCGCGTTCTGCAGCGGCTTGCAACATCGTAAGCTCATCCTGTTTCCAGACCCGTTCTCCTTTTTTTGAACGCACGTCTATGACACCAATGGTCTGTCCCCGTAATTTGAGAGGGATGGCCACCGTGGCTGTTTCCTTGTCAAGCGACAAGCTGCCTGTTTGAAGGACAGTCCGGGTGGTGCTACGTTTTTGTGAGCGGTCTAATGGAAATACGTTTTTCCCATCGAAAAGGAAGCCGGTCTGTTTGGCCTGTCGAGCAAAGCTGCTCCAGTCCTGCCGGGTGTATTTTTCGAACAACGCCCGAGACTCATTCAAGGCGGCTCTGGCGTCACTAAACAAGCGGGAATTTTCGATAGCAATGGCTACCTGATCGGCTAGCGTCAAGAGTACATTGATGTCTGTCTGAGAAAACGCATTGATTTCACGGCTCTGAACATCCAGGGCACCGATTGTTCGACCAGCCACCCGAAGAGGCAGGGCGATTTCGGAACGCGTCTCGGGAAGATTCGGATTATTGAGATAGACCTCGTCAGTTGCCACATCCTGGGCAATGCGGACATCCCCATGCCGGATGGAATACCCGACGATACTGTATTCATCGGGGGTCAAACTAAACTCCTGATCGACGAGTGGTAGCCCCCCCGCGCTGCTCGAGGCGCGCATAATAGCTTTGTTGTTCTCCTCATCAAGGAGGAAGATACCGACATGATAAAAGCCAAACTGCTGGCTGACCAGTTCCGTGATCGCCGGAAGCAGGCTGTTCAAATCCTGAACTGATGCAGTGGTGCGCGCAACGCTGGAGACAGCTTCCAGCTGAGATGCGCGTCTCTGGAGCTCCATGGTTCGCTCCTCGACGCGTCGCTCCAGCTCCATTCGGAGATCGTTGACATCTCTATTCGCTCGAGCTAACTGCTCGGCCGCCATACGTGACCTGTCCAGCGCGTTCTGGAGACCCGAGATGGTCAAATAGACCAGAATGCCTGTCAGTGCAAGTACTCCGGTCACATCTCGGGCAAAATTCAACGGTTGGTCGAGGCTGGGTTGAAAGAACTGGTTGGCTTCTGCGTATGCAAGAGTCCAGCCTGAAGCTATGCTCACCAGAGTCACCAGAACGGCAGCCCGCCAGCCAAGTAACAGTCCGGCCATTAGAACCGGGATGATCGATCCAATAAAAGTAACATCACGAATGCCATCGGCAATCCATGCAACGGATGAAAGAGCGATCCAAATTACGGTGACAAAAATCATAGCGGCCGCCCGAATGCGACCCCGGTGGGTGAGGTAAATTACCAGCCCGATGATCATCATCACCGCGATCAACACCAGGTTGACCTCGAACAGGTTGGTATCCTGTCCCTGCACGGCACGCATGACCAGAATGACGCCCACAACGAAAAGTGTGCTCCAGCCCATCGCATTCAAGATCGTAGCCCTGCGGTTTTTGTCATCCTCCGCAAAATTGGGAGGAGCCAGGAATGAATAGATCGATCGCTGCATCTTACGAGCTCCTCCGCTCGGCGCGCTTCTCGCCGTCAGGCTCTTCAAGGATCTGAATGGCAACCTCAGTGTCGGTGAGAATGTTGCCAATCTCTCGGACCGTGGTCTGAAGGATATTCTCGTACTCGGTGGAGGCGCTGATAGCCGTTGTTACTCTTGCAATGGATTGTTCGCGATCCGCACGAAGCCGGGCTTCCTCATAAAGTCGGGCGCTTTCCATCGCCGCGGCCAGACGTTCGGTGGCTAGTTCAATGATCGAGAGGGTATTCCGGTCGTAACCTTCTTTCATTTTCAAGTTGATAACGCCAATGGTTTGTCCACGCAGCTTGATAGGAACAGCCACTTTGTGCTCTTTTGGCTCTCCGGGAACGCTGCCGTTGGCGCTGATGATGGCGCCTTTCTTCATGGCGGTGTGCGCAAATTCCGGCAGTGCATCAACTGGTTCGATGCGTATATTATCGAAGCGATAGCCCTTGTGTGCGATCACCCCGCTCTCAGAAACTCGGTTCCAGTTGTCATGAGTGAAGCGGCCATAAGCACTTTCCAGTTCGCGGAGGTTGATTTCTATTTCCTGCAACAATCGGGTACGTTCGATGGCGACCGCCAGCTGATCTGCAAGAATTTGCATAATAGACACATCCTCGTCGGTAAATGCCTGTAGCTGATCGCTTTGCACATCTAGCACCCCGATGACCCGGTCTTCTACTTTTAGCGGCAATGCCATTTCGGAGCGCGTGCTGGGAAGGAAGGGATTGTTGAAATATACCGCATCGTTGCCGGTGTTCAGTGTCACGCGAGGCTCGCCCGTGGCCGCCACTCGTCCTACGATGCCAACTTCACCAATGCGCAGCCTGTGATTATTTTCGATCATTTTCTTGCCAGGCTCGGTGGGCGAAGCCACCAAGACTGCATATTCGCGATTTTTATCAATCAGAAAAATGCCGGTATGGTAAAAGCCAAACCGGTTGTAGATGAGCTCAGCCGTCTGTGCGATTAGCTCCGCCACATCGCGAGCCGCGGTGGCATCTCGGGCGATTTCAGCCACTACGCGAAGGCGGAAGGTTTGGCCTTCGAGCTCCCGAGTACGGTCCTCCACACGCTGTTCGAGCTTGCCGATCATTTCCTGAAGCTGGGCAGCCATCTGGTTATAAGCCTGGGCGAGTGCGCCGATCTCGTCGCTTCGTTCTACCATAGCCCGGGCAGAGAGCTTGCCCGCCGCAAAGCTCTGCGTTGTTTCGACCAGCGCCTTCAGGGGGTCGGCAATGGTACGGGCCGAGATCACGACTGCAACAATGGCCACGATGACCACGAAGAGTGCCAGTAGGGCGCTGCCGGCAAGGGACTGAATCGAGCTGCTGACGACGAAGCTCAATGGGACTTCTGCAACCACCGCTAGCTGCATCAGCGCAAACCATTCATAATAACCAAGCACCTGCTGACCCGCATAATTCTCATAAATACTTCTGACACCGCTGACCTGGTTATGGATCGCCATGGTTGTGGCTTCCGTTTCGATGGTCTCGGCTGTCAGGCGAGTTTTGGTGATGGGACGGAAATCGCGAGTGACCATGTAGGTTTCCACTTCACCAAAGCCCGGTGTGCTCTCCATGATCTCTTTTATGGTCGCGGCATTTGAGCGCAGGATCAACACCCCACGCAGGATATTTTCCGTATCAACGATCGGCGCCGCCACGACCAGATTTTCAGTGCCAAATAATACCGGATTCGCGAACTCGGCATGGAAGCCTGCTAAACCGCCCTGAAAAAACGATTCCGACTCCAGGCTGGATCCTTCACGATCCTGCATGGTGGAAATGATCACTCTGCCGCGCGGATCCAACACCATGACCTCATTGTACGCTTCCTCCTCGGCGCCCAGCACATCAACCATACGTGAGCGCGATAGACGTTTGAGGCTTTCCTCGGCCAGATGGTTAGATTCCACACCCTGGAGCGCTTCCAGGGTGTTTGTTACGAACCTTGTATCTGCCAGGAGGGTTTCGGTGTCGTTGCGCGAGTCGGATAGGAGCGACTCAATTTGATTCAGCTTGAGAGTGGTGACCGCTTCCAGAGAATTAAAGATTTGCCTCTGGCTATTCGTGTATGCACCAATGGCGGACAGGATTGCAGTCATCACTGTGGCTGTTGTCACAATGATGACAAACGCGATGAGCAGCAGGCTCTGAAGGCTACGGAACCTGCTGCGCTGGGATATGTAGGTAATAGTGGAAAGCAACAGGCCGGTGGCAAGCAAGAAGAAGACACTGGCGAGCGCTGCAGCAGTAGTGTTCTCAAGGCGATCGATCGGTGGGTTTGCATTGAGGTAGAAAATTCCCACCGTTATCGCAGCCAGACCGGAGAACAGAGGAAGTAGGTAAGTCCGGGGCAGGCCATTGCGGATCGCAGCGATTGGAGGCAGGGCGGCAATCAGAATGGAAACAGGCACAACTCCCTGCCAGAGGCCGACCAAAAGCACAGCAAACATTCCCGCAAGTACACAGGTATAAAGATAAGCCAAGACCCCTTTTTTTTGCCGGGCGAGCCGCAGGACAGGAATCTCCGCTAATGAGAATAATAATGTGATGACGCCGATATAAATTAACTGGGGAGCGGGCTCGCCGAAAATGCCCATGAGAGACAGCGTATAAATCGCAACAAAGCCGATGCCCGAAACCAAAAGGAGTAAAGGAACATATCGGGCGCGTCCATAGAAGGTCGCCGCCAAACGCTCATCGGCAGTGTAGGTTGCGCTGTGGGGAGGGCTGTAATCACGCATGGTTAGCCAAGCCTGCGTTTCGTGGGTTGCCTGAGTGGTGGAGTGGATTCTGTTTCTTGACTGACAAAAACGGAGACCTCCGAAATATCGGGCAGCTGGCCCAGTTCACGCGCGGCCGTCTGAATCAACGTATCCAGGTCGAGTGACTGGCTGAAGCGAGCAGCCAGCCTTCCTACAGTCTCTTCCTGCCGTGCTCTCTGGGTAGCTTCTTCGAGCAGCCGGATGTTATCGACGGCCAACCCCACTTGGTTGGCAACCTCCGCAATCATCTCGCGGTCCATCTCACTCCACGCGGCCTCTCCCTTGCGGGCCACGGAAATCGTTCCGATTTTTTGCCCGCGCAGGATGATCGGCGCATTGACTGTCCGCTGCGCCGGCTGGACTAGCTTTTCCGCACGTAGTCCGAGCGGAGTAAAGGTAAACACGCGATCTCCATCTTGTAACTTCTGACTCCAGGATTCCCGAGTTCGTCGGCTTGTTACGGCCTCGAGCTGGATCATGGCAGCTTGGGTTTCTTCCATCAGGCGGGCATTCTCAATTGCAATGGCGATCTGGTCTGCCAGGGTTTGCAGGGTATCGATATCGTCGGCGCTAAAGGCCTGCGGCTTATCGGAATGAATGTCCAAAACGCCCAGCACCTTATCGCGCACCAGCAGTGGCAATGCGATCTGTGAACGGGTCATCGGTAAATCCGGGTTGTTGAAGAGTACTGCCTCCGAGCCAACGTCGATAGCGATACGTGGTTTCTTGTGTGCGATCACGTAGCCCACAAGGTTTTGAGTTCCCACAGTCAATGAATAGCCTTCTTCCAGCAACCGCTGACCGCCCTCGGAAGAGGCTGCCTGCAGTACTGCCTGGGTGCCTGCATTGTTCAGCAGGAATATTCCCGTGTGATAAAAGCCAAACTGGTCGCTGACCAGCTCGGCCACAGTCGTCAAAAGCAACCCGAGCTCCTGCAACTCAGCTGTTTTCCGTGCGATATAGGAAGTTGCACGGAGTTGCTCGGTTCTTTGCGTCAGTACTGCCGTCCGCTCCTCAACACGTTCTTCGAGCAGGGCGCGCTCTTGCCGCAGCGTACCAAATATCTGTTGCGCGGCTTCTTGAGTCTCGATGAAATCCTGAAGCGCGGTGCGCAATCCGATCGCGATACTCGAACCAATGACCAGGAAGATTCCAATATCCCTGACCCATTCTAAAATGGTCGACTCTTGTCGGCCAAACAGGATAAGACTAACCAATGAAATTCCGAGGGCGTAGTAAGCTGCCGACCGCGTCGACAGAAACAAGCCAGTCATCACAATAAAGCCCAGGAAAAGAATGGAGGCTTCTCCCGTTCCATAATCCAGGAGCGAGCTGAAAGCCGCGAAAAACAAGAGTAGAAGAAAGATCCCCGCTCGTAAGGCATACGGGAGCCTGTTCGACCATGTGACCAGTAGCAGAAGCCCGTACATAAATATGGCCAGGAACTTAAGTGGAATACTTGACGGGCTAAAGATATAGAGAATGATTGCAAGCAGCCCGAGCACTGATGTCCCTTGCAGGACGCGCAGAAGAAAGCGCTCCCGCCAGGTGGCGTACGACTGTGTGCCAGCACTCTCTGGTTGTGACAACAAGGATTGGCTGCTCATGCTTCGCTTTCCGGTCCGTTTTCGAGATGCAACTCTACGGTCGCGCTAGATGCATCCAGTCGTCTCCCCAACTCTTTGATCGCCGTCTGGAGGACGCCGTCAATGGTTGTGGATGACCAGATCCGTGAGTTGATTTCCGCGACCATTCGCTCGCGTAATGCGATCTGCCGGCTTTCGCTCACAAGGCGCGCATTTTCGAGAGCAACCGCTGCCTGTGTGGCAATGGCATCGACCAGGCTTTGCTGGTCCGGCGTCCACTCCTCTTTGCCCTCGAGTAAGATCTGTCCTAATGTCTGATCTCGCAAACTAATAGGTACCTCAAGGGTTTTGGCATGCTCATCAAGTTCGTCGCCGATTCGGTACTCAAGCGAGCGGTTCTCCTCCGAAAACTCATCCCAGCTTTCCCGCAAATACTGCTGCTGGACGGCGCGCATTTCCTTGATCATCTGCTGGGCCTCCTGGAAGAGGCGGGCATTCTCAAGCGCCATGCTGACCTGTGAAGCCATATTTTTCATCGTCTCGATAACTTGCGGACCGAAATCTGCCTCGCGCGTGGATTGGACGTTCAAGGCACCCAGCACGCGATCGCCCACCATGAGGGGCAGCGCGATCTCAGAGCGAGTATAGGGTAAAAGAGGATTCTCAAACCGTTGTTTCTCTTCTGAGGCTATCTGAGCAATGCGCGGCCCCCGCTCACGGATGGCAGCGCCTACCATGCTTCTACCCGTGATCTCCAGTCGGTGACGGTTCTGCTTGAGGACTCGTCCTGCCTCTCCAGTGGCTTCCCTTAACTCTGCCCATTTTCCGCTTGGATCCATCAGATAGATCGCAGCAAAGTAATAACCAAATTGCTCGTGAAAGAGGGGGATAACCCTGGCAAGTAGCTGATCCGGGTCCAGGCTCGAGGCTGCGACTCGTCCTACTTCATTTGTAGCAGTCAACTGCCGCGTGCGCTCGATGACTTGTTGCTCCAGTGTGCCCTGCAACGACTCCAGACGGGCAACCATGCGATTGAACTGCACAACGACAATTCCGAGCTCATCGGTAGCGCTAACGGGTGCCCGTTGTGTCAGGTCACCCTGTTCGACCCGGGAAAGAGTCTTGATCAGATCGTTGACCGGACCCGACACCGATCTCGACATGTAATAGGAAAAACCCGCACCAACGAGCAGCGCCAATAGACTAAAGAGAACCGATTGAACCCGCAAGCCCTGAAATACATCGAAGGAACTGACTTCGGCATACAACACCTGTACCGTGTGTTGAAAGCCAATCGGCGCGATCAGCAGAATTGCACCGGCGATCAACGCCATGGTGAGCAACAGGAACTTCCAGGTTAATAACAACCCCGAGCGTCCTCTGAGCTGGGTCTCGAAATCTCTGGGCAGTAGAACCAACCGAATGGGCAGAGTAAGGTGCTCGATCAAAAGGACCGCAAGGACAATGAAGCCAAAGAGTGCAACCGCACCACCCAGTAGAACATAGACTGGGTCGGCTGCATCCAAAGCGGTTGGCTGAAACGCGGAGCTAATCACCTCACCTTCGGTGAAGGAAATTAAGAACACAGGCAAGATCACCACCGCATAAAAGACCAGGGCGGCAACTAGCCCATAGCGCCAGCTCAGGCTCGTGATCTCTCGCCAAGCCGGCAGATCATCCTTGGGATCCCAGTAAACGGCATGATCTGCAAAGGCATCCAGCCTTCTACGGGCTGTGCGTGTCATGCCCCAGCTGGCGCCCAGCATAACGAGCATGGCGCAGGCAAGCAGGAGAGGAACGAGAACGGAGAGCATCCGGACTTGATCCAACTCGAATTCAGCATTTGATCCAATCGACAGAATGCCGGGGACTGCGCCCAGTAGCGCAGCGGTTTGGGCGAGGACAATCAGGAGGATCAGGTATCTGCCTCCCATACGTTGCAGCATGCGGTCGTGGGAAGGCTTCTTAATCATCCTCTGACTCACTTTGATGCTTCCCATTGGGCAGGCCCACGCCAAGCCTGATCTGGGCTCCGGTTGCCCCCACCGCTCGCGTAAGCTCGCTCGCTGTTGTTGCCAGGATAGTCTCCATATCGGTTGTACGGCGAATTTTATCGGAGATCTCGAAGAGGATCCGCTCACGCTCTGCCTGGGCCCTGATCTGCTCGAGCAGTCTGGCATTGGCAATGATGGCAGCGAGGCTACCCCCCAGCGTGCCCAGCAGCTCCTCGTCGTTTTCCGCATAGGCGGAAAACTGTTCGCTCTCCACATTGAGAACTCCCAAAAGCTCACTGCGATACATCAGCGGAATCGCCATCTCCGAGCGAGTATTGGGACTGCCTTGAATATAGCGGGCGTCTTGCAGTACATTATGAATGCGCAACGTCCGGCGATGCGCCGCCACCCAGCCTGTAATTCCCGTGCCGATGGAAATGCGAAGATCGAAAATGTCGCTGGCATACCCAACAGCGGCTTTGACTTCTAGAACCTTCTTCTCACGATCCACCAGCAGTATGGAAACGCGATCACCGCCGAGTGTGACCTGCAACCCGTTGACTGCCGACTGCAGTGCTTCGCCCAGTGTCGTCCCCGATGCGGCTGTGGTTGTAATATGATGGAGCAGTCTATGCTGTGCAAGATGTTCTTGCGTTTCGGCGAAGAGCTCAGTGTTCACCACAGCGATCGCGAGCTGATCCGCCAGAATCTGCAGCATGCGCAGATTATCCTCGGCAAAGGCGTACGGCTCCTTGCTTTGTACGTCCAACACACCGACGATTCGTTCTCCGACTTTCAAAGGGATGGCAGTCTCAGCGCGGGTTTCTGGCAATAACGGATTGGAGTAGTACATTGCATCCCGTGTCGTGTCGTTGACGATCAGCGGCTCACCCTTCCCGGCGACGAAACCGATCACCGACTTCGAGCCGACAGCCATCTTGTGTCCGGAGCGCTTCATCTGCGTACCGGCTTCCCCCGTGGCTTCGCGAATCACAACCGACTCACCTGACAGGTCTTTGAGAAAAACCGCAGCATGATAGAAATCGAATCGTGACCGGATCAACTCAACGGCCTTCTGCAACAGCTCATCCAGGTCAAGCGAGCTGCTGATGTCGCGAGCGATCTCAGATGCCGTCTCGAACTGCAGAGCGGTCTGTTTGCTTTCATTGATAAGACGGACGTTATGGATGGCGCCCGAGATCTGGTTTGCGACCGAGCCCATAAAGCGAAGGTCGTTTTCATCGAAGCTGTGCTCGTGTTCCAGATCCTGGATGATCAGGGCACCGACCGCTTCCCCGCGCGCCAACAAAGGCACGCCCATCCAGGACCTGGCGGGTTTCCCGGAGATCTTCGCACCCATGGCGACAGCTCTCCGTTCTGTGTCCTCGACCAGCATCAAGGGCTCGCGGGTGCGGATCAAGATCGAGGTCAAACCCTCTCCAAGCGGGAACGTATCAATGGAGGAAAACGTATTATCTTCGTACAGATACGGGAGATGAATGGAATTGGTTCGTTGGTCATAGAGAGCAATCACAAAACCATGATTTCCAACTACGGCGCGTACCTGATCGTGGACAAGACCGTAAAAGGTACGGAGATCATCCACATGGGCAGCGCTTGCAGCTAGCGTATCGAGAGCTCGTCGTTCCACCGCGCGCCGGTGCTCCTCTTGTTCAGATAGCGGTGCAGCCTCCAGGAGGCTATTCGCAGTCAGCCAGATCGTTCTCGAAAACGCAAGCATCACGTCCTCATTTAGAACCTGGCCCTTGCGGGCCCCAACTAAGATGAAGCCGCGCAGTTGCCCTTTTTGGAGGATGGGAACATAGGCAGCGGATTCACATCCTAATTCACGTGTGTATTCTGCAAGGGATGGAGGAAGAGAGGAAGCGTTCTGTAATGTCACCAGCACGGGCCCGCCGCGGAAGAATTGTTCCATGTCCACGAGTGGAAACTCTGCTTTGAGCGGAACGGTTTTCTGAATGGGGTCGGAATAGTGGACGAGTTGAAGCTGGTTGCCGCTGGTAATAAAGTAGGCGGTCGCAAAGAAGGGTTTGTTGCTCATGAGGTGACGTTCATTATGAAACCGGTAATTAACTAAATTCCCAGACGGCTTCTCCATTCAAAATTCTGCGGATTTGATCGGGGAATTTGTCGGGGTCAAGGGGCTTGCCGAGGAAGCCATCGAAGCCGGAGCTTTTTGCTTTGTTCATCTGGTCTGTGCTGGCTTCGGCGGTGACCGCGATGATCGGAATATTCTTAAGTCTGTTGGAAGCGCGGATCTTCTTCAAAGCACCATAGCCATCTTCGTAAGGTAGGCGAATATCCATCAGTATCAGGTCCAGACGCTGCAGGGTGTCGGCGTACTCTACCACCTCGTAGCCCGAGGTTTTCCATTCGCAATGGATGCCGAGATAGCCCAACATGCGGGCAATGAGCACAAAATTGGCAACATTATCCTCAACAACAAGGACGGTGGCATCCTTGGGAATACTAGGTTTTTTGATCGGCTGCGTATCGGTAATATCAGGCATTGGTTCTCCTCATCATGAATCGTTCGATTTCCCTGGTCAGCTGGTCGATGTCAATGGGTTTCTGGATGTAACCATCACAACCAGCTTCCAGAGTCCTCTCTTTGTCGCCGCGCATTACGTTTGCAGTCACAGCCACAATCGGAGTCCGTTCGAAACCCGGGAGAGATTTTATTTTGGCTGTCAGGGTATAGCCATCCATATCCGGCATATTGATATCCATCAGGATCACGTCGGGACGTGCGTTCTCAAGGACACGCAGGGCCTCGAAGGCATTCGTGGCCTCCATAAGCTCGTAGTCTTCGGAAAGCAAAACGCGCTTGACGAGCAGGCGGTTATCGGGGTTATCTTCGATGTACAGGACAGTGCCCTTCGTGTCTGATTCTGTCATGCTGCTTATTCTCCAACCTGATTTTACATATGACCGTTGGGGGAGCACATGACAGGTACCTTACAAAATAACAAACAAAAATGTCGAGGGTCTCTCCTCGACATTCGCCTGATCTTGCACACAGGTGCAAGCGAGAGCGGGTGATGGGACTCGAACCCACGATATCTTGCTTGGGAAGCAAGCGTTCTA
>DAIQBG010000027.1:0-7112 GCA_036781265.1 Anaerolineales bacterium
TGGGGAGCTTATAGAACGAGCTGCCGTCCATGCCGGCGTTGAAGAACTCCCACTCGGCGTGGCGCTCCCAGTAGGTCGGGTCGAAGTTGTGCTGCACGTAGAAGAGCCAGACTCCGGTCCCGCAGGTAATCAGCAGGATCGGTAGCTCCACCATCAGGAACGCCGCCCAGCCGATCTCGAGCACGAGCCAGCCGACCACCGCGGCGAGAGCCAGGTTGGTCCAGATCACGCTGCTCTTCTCGCGCCTCCCGGCGCCTTTCTCAAAAAAGCGATGTGTGACCGCAAAAACGATCACCGCGCCCACCGTGAACAGGATGATCGGGCTGCGCATGATGCGGTAGCCTACCTTGATATACCAGGGTGCGGCGAGATATTCCTCCACCGTCATCGTATACACGTCGCCGATGCCGCGCCGGTCGAGGTCGCCCGCGGTGGCGTGATGGATGGCATGGCTATGCTTCCACTGCTGATACGGGGTCAGCACAAGCACGCCGAGCACCAGTCCCAGTTTATCGTTGGCTTTTATGCTTTTGAAGAACGAACCATGACAACAATCATGGAAGATAATGAAACACCTCGCCATGAACCCGCCGGTGGGCACAGCCAGCAGCAGCGTCAGCCAGTAGCCCACCTCCAGGCTGCGGTACATCAGGTACCAGCCCACCAAGAATGGAATGACGGAGTTGGCAACCTGCCAGACGCTCCGCCATGTTTCCGGATATGCATATTTTGAGACAATCCCCTGCCATTTAAATTTTTGAGTTGCCATCACCTGCTCCTCCTGTTAGTCTGAGGATACTATTTTACTTTATCCAGAAGATCTGAGAGGGAAAGATCTGCCAGGGAGGTTAATGTCAGGTTAGCGTTTTCGATGGTGAGCAGGGATGTGACCGAATTGGGCACGGCGACGACGAAGACTCCCGCCGCATGTGCGGCGCGGACGCCGTTCGGGGAGTCTTCGAAGACGATCGCCTCGTCCTTCCGCACCCCCAGCTCGTCCAGCGCTTTCAGGAACAGGTCCGGGTGAGGCTTGGTCCTGCCAATCCCGACATCGTCCGCGCAGATCACCCGGTCGAAATCGTCGAAAATGCCGAGGCGGCGGGCATGTCTATCCACCCAGGCGTGAGACGAGCTCGAGGCAATCGCCAGCTTCAGACCGAGACGTTTTGCCCCGTGGAGGTAGTCCTGCACGCCCGGCATCAGGGATTGTTCCGCCACAAGGGAATGGCTGAGGTGAGTCTGCCGCTTCTGCAGATCTTCCAGATCCAGCGGATCACTCAAGAGACTCTGCAGATGGGTTGCTGCATTGAAGCTCGCGGCTCCGGTGCCGCCGATGATCTGCGCCCACGCGTCCAGGGGAAAAGGAAACCCGTATTCCGCGTAGATACTCTCCCAGGCATGGACATCGGGCGACTCGGTATCCAGGATAAGCCCATCGAAATCGAAAATCAGAGCCTTTATTCTCATAGCGGCGAAATTATACCTGAGCCCTTCACGGGGAGGTGCTATACTCCCCCTATTACCTCAGTGCGAGTCGCTGAGAAGCAATCCTATGCAACGTATCGGGAGATGCGGATGGAAGACCTCTACTACTCAGACTATATCGAGCTTGATAAGATCCTGGACAGCCAGCACCCGAAGAGCTTTTCCTCGCCCGAGGAAGGCAATGACGAGATGCTCTTCATCATCGTCCACCAGGTCTACGAGCTGTGGTTCAAGCAAATCCTCTTCGAGCTGGACCTGGTGCGACACATCTTCACGCAGGGCCACATCAACGACAACTCGGACGACCTCAGCCGGGTGGTCTACAAACTAAAGCGGATCGGGAAAATCCTGGAGCTGATCAACCAGCAGGTGACGGTTCTGGAGACCATGACCTCCCTTGATTTTCTTGAGTTCCGGAACCGGCTGCTACCCGCCTCCGGCTTCCAGAGCAAACAATTCCGTCTCATCGAAGCCAAGCTTGGCTTGAAAATGGATCAGCGCTACAAGCGCGAGTATTACAAGTACACGCGCCGCGGCAGCCTTTCCGAAGCGGACCTGCGGCAGGTTGATCAGGCGGAAAGTGAAAGCACGCTGAAGGAGCTGATCATCGAATGGCTGGAGCGCATGCCGTTCTTCGAAGAAGAATACTGGAGAGATTACAGGCAGGCAGCGGATTCCGACTCTGCAGGCATGCACAAATTCTGGGTCGATTACCGCAACGCCTATCAGCACAGTCTTTCCGGGAATGAGAGCGAGCGGCTGGCGGAGTTCGACAGGGTTTTTTTCGAGGAAGGACGTGGCAGCGTTTCGCCGGCAGCCATGCGGGCCGCCCTGTTCATCACGATCTACCGCAACCTGCCGATCTTCCATATGCCGTTCGAGCTGCTGAATACATTATCGGAAATCGACGAGCTTCTCTCGAACTGGCGCTACCGGCACTTCCTGATGGTCCGCCGCATGATCGGGCTGCGCGTGGGCACCGGCGGCACCAGCGGCGCCGGCTACCTGGAGGGGACGCTCAGCCAGCATTACGCCTTCCGCGAAATCACCGAGGTGGCAACATTCCTGATCGAGCGGAGCAAGCGCCCGGAGCTACCGAATACCTTGAAGGAAAAGGTTAGTTTTCAGGTTTGAAGGTCACACGGCTCTACCTATGGTCGAGAAAAACCTGGAGAAACATCCTATGAACACAACCGATGCCATCTATATCCCGAATGCTCCCGCCATTGCCGGCCTGACCTTCCGTCGTTTTCGCGGTGCGGAGGATTATCCCAAAATGGTGGGCGTTAGCCTTGCCAGCGCGGAGGCGGATCAGATCGAGCGCGTGGCCACGGTGGAGGATGTCGCCAACACCTATGCCCATCTGGTCAACAGCGACCCCTACCAGGACATGATCTTTGCGGAGGTGGACGATGAGGTTGTCGGTTATAGTCGCGGTCTCTGGCGGCAGGGGGAAGACGGAGTCCGGCTCTACGAGTTATTCGGCTTCCTGGCGCCTGCCTGGCGGCGCAAAGGCATCGGCGAGACCATGCTGCGCTGGATGGAAGCCCGCCTGCAAAGCATTGCCGGGGCTCATTCCGCGCTGGAGACAGGCTTGCTCGAGATCTATGTGCAGGCGGACAATACCGGTCTGGCGGCAATGGTAGAGAAAAACGATTACAGGCCTGTGCGCTATTTTGTCGAAATGGTGCGTCCCGACCTGGAGGACATCCCCCATTTCTCCCTCCCGCAGGGTCTGGAGGTTCGACCGGTTCTGCCGGAGCACTACCGTCCGATCTGGGATGCACATGAAGAGGCGTTCCGCGATCACTGGGGCTATGCCGCCGCGACGGAGGCAGACTATCAAAGCTGGCTCGAGAACAAGACCATTTTCCAGCCCGGGCTGTGGCAGATCGCATGGGATACCGGGACCCATGAGATTGCCGGGCAGGTGCGGACTTTTATCAACGCGGCAGAAAACGAAAAATACAACCGCAAGCGTGGGTATACCGAATTCATCAGTGTGCGGCGGCCGTGGCGAAAACGAGGCCTCGCCCGTGCCCTCATCGCACTCAGTCTGCGCCTCCAAAAGGAGCTCGGCATGACCGAGTCGGCGCTGGGAGCAGACAGCGAGAATACCAGCGGAGCCACGCGAATCTATGAGGACTGTGGTTTCCATGTCACGAAGCGCGATGCCCTTTATCGCAAGCCTATCAAAGCCGTCGTTGTTGAAGTCAGGTCTTAAGGGAAGATATGCACACGTCTGCGCGAAATCGAGCGATCGTCTGGGTCTTCCTTGCGACTGCCCTCCTCGTGAACATTGCCGGCTATGCATGGAACTTATATGACCGATTCGAGTGGTTTGACGAAGTCCTGCACGCATACACCACGTTTGCCCTGACGTTGCCAATAGTCCTGCTGCTCTATGATGTGACGCTGAAAGGAGCACAGACGCATCCCGTCCTGTTTGTCCTCACGGCGGCGAGCCTGGGGGTTTCTATTGGCGTCCTCTGGGAGATTGCCGAATGGGCATACGATCAGATGGTCCCCGAAAACGCGATTCTAGGCAAGCTGGATACGATCATCGATCTCGCCATGGACATCCTGGGATCCGTAATCGCTGGCATTGCAAGCGTCCGTATGGTAAAGGCGGAGCAATAAGGCTTGCCATCACACCCTCCAAATCCCTATCGAATTGCCCTGACTGTGGGCAGACGTTTGTCTCAGTCAAGCGCAATCATTCGTGTGGGCACTACAACCTGGAAGACCATCTTGCCGGGAAAGAGCCGGTCGTCCGTGCGTCCTACGAGCGGCTTCTAGAAACGATGAAACGATTTGGCCCGGTCGGTGTATTCCCGGTGAAGACGCGCATCATTTTCCAGGCGGAGGTCAAATTCGCGGCTGCGATCCCGCGCATCCGCAAGATGGCGATGGGAGTCTTCCGAGATTACGGTCACGGGTTCCGCCTGATCCGCCCAGACGATGTGGATGAAGAGCCGGATGACCGGCGTCACCAGGGATACCTGAAGGGATACGGGCTATTAGCATGACGTTGACGAACGATCAAATCAAGGCATTGTGTGAACGTGGGTTTGGTGGCCAGACTCAAATAGAGTCATTTCGTGAGCTTAGCGGCGGGACCTTCAATACAGCCTATCTCATTACGTTTACTGATAGGTCGAAAGCAGTCCTGCGCGTCGCTCCGCCACAAACAACGGAGACAGCCTGGGAAGATGCTTTGCTCATGCGCGCCGAGCATGCCATGCAGCCCTACTTCGCTGCGGTTGCGACTCTGATGCCCAAAACGCTGCTGGTCGATTTCACCCACCAGCTGCTCGACCGCGACTACATGTTCCAGACCTTTATCGAAGGCGAGCGCTGGGACGATGCCTGGGATGTGCTGACGACGCAAGAGCATAACATCCTGTGGAGTCAGTTCGGAAGCATCATGAAACGAATCCACGAGGTACAGGGGGAACGATTTGGCTTGCCCCGCCCGGGATTTCAATTTGAGCGCTGGAGCCAGACCGTGATCGACCGCATGGAGCGCACGCTGCGCGCTGCAAGAGATATCCAGCTGGAGGTCACGCATCTCGAGGAAGGCCTGGAAATGATCCGATCCCATCCGGAGCAGCTGGATGAAATCGGAATCCCGCGCCTGCTGCACGGCGACCTGTGGCTGTTCAATCTCCTGATCTCACGCCGAGCCGGGGAGCCCTCGATCGTCGGTGTCCTCGACGCCGACCGGTCCTGGTGGGGCGATCCTATGGCGGACTGGACGATGTTCATCCTTGCACACGCCGAGCCAGACGAAGGTCATGCCCATTTCTGGCAGGCTTATGGCAAGCCTGAGGATACTCCGGGTGCAAGGTTCCGGAAGACGGTCTATGATGGCATGCATGCGGCGACAGCCCTGGTTTATTCCGCACGACACAACGACCAGGGGACGGTAGAAAAAGCCTACAGCACGCTGCGCGAAGTGGCAAAGTCCCTCCCATCTTTCTTATAGAGAGCAGCTCGATTCAGACAGCTAACGTCGTTGATTGTCCCGCCTCTGCCCCTCTACTTGAGCAGGCTGCCTGTGGACAGTGGGGCAAGCGCTAAATAGAGAAGTGCAATTCTTTTCCCCGACCGAATCAGCCAACAGTTTGCCTCGTGGCCCGTTGGTGAGAAAGCCGAGACAATGACACCGGTAGCGTAGAAGGCCTGTGGATAAGCAAACTTCCGCAGGTCTTTTTCTGGCTTAAGGCTCACACATGATACATCTGGAATAGCGAACAAGTGTTCTGATATACTATATTTTATCCATGCTGACCGATACTCAAGTGCTTCAAGATCATGCGGGCTGCATCGAAGACGTGATGCGCTACATCCGCGACCACATCTGCGAGCCTCTCGACCGGGAAACGCTCGCGGCAGTCGCAGGCTTCTCGGTTCCCCACTTCCACCGGGTGTTTTCGGCGCACGTCGGTGAGAGCGCCATCAGTTACATCCGGCGCATTCGATTGGAACGAGCCGCGCGCAAGCTGCGCATGGGCGCAGTGGACATCACCGAGGTGGCGCTGGCCGCGGGGTATGACAGCCACGCCTCATTTAGCAAGGCATTCAAGCAGCACTTTGGTCTCAGTCCCAGTGAGTTTCGTCAGCTTGGCTGCTGGGCAGCCACACAACTTCTGAGGAAAGGATAAACGATCATGAAAATCAAGTTGACCAGCGTATCCATTGACGACTATGACAAGGCGCTCAAGTTTTACACTGAGGTTCTGAGGTTTGTCAAAAAGCAAGATATGCCCCTGGGAGAGGGCGCTCGCTGGATCACGGTGGTCTCCCCCGAAGAACCCAATGGGACGGAGCTCCTCCTGGAGCCGAACGCCAGTTACCCTGCCATGAAGGCATTCAAAGAATCGCTTGTCAAAGATGGGATACCCTTTACGGCGTTCCAGGTAAGCGATGTCCAGCAAGAATACGAGCGCATGAAAGCGATCGGCGTGGAGTTCAGCATGGAGCCAACCAATATGGGGATGTGGACCGCGGCGATATTCGACGATACCTGCGGGAACCTGATCGAGATTTACCAGTTGAACGTGTGAATTTCAAACCGCTGGAAGAAAAAGAGACAACAAGTTTTGTTGTCTCTTTTTCTTATGTGAGGGATGAGCCGTTTCGATTGGATCACACGCGGCCCGGAAATTCTAAAATAGCAATAGCACTGCGCCGCTTGCCCAGGCGAACAGGAACTGCGGCACGAGGCTGATGATGACGGTCGCCACCGCTGTGCCGATCGTGGTCAGGTCGAGGAAGGATTCGCGCTCGGCCTGCGGCTCGCCATCGCGCATGTACATGATCACGACCACGCGCAGATAGTAGTAGGCGGAAATGAGCGAGGTCAGCACACCGATGATGGCGAGACCGGTGTACCCGCCGGCAATCACCGCCCGGAACAGATAAAACTTGCCGACCAGCCCAATGGTGGGCGGCAGGCCGATGAGTGAAAGCATGAATATGGTCATAGCCGCCGCGAGCACGGGATGCTTACGCGCAAGCCCGGCGTAATCGTTCAGCTCCAATCCCTTGCCGGCTTCGCGTTCCAGGGCAATGACGACGCCCCAGGCGCCGAAGTTGGTGATGGCGTACGCGACCAGGTAAAA
>DAIQBG010000027.1:7212-47695 GCA_036781265.1 Anaerolineales bacterium
AACCCGGCGATCTTGGCGCCCGAGGACATGAAAGCGGTCACTGCCGTAGGCGCCCCTTGATAGACATCGGGGGTCCACATGTGGAAAGGTACCACGGCGATCTTGAACCCCAGCCCTACCAGAATCAAAGCTGAGCCAATCGACAGGAGAAGGAGATTTGCCTCTCCGCCCGCCGCAGCCACGACATCTGCCAGGTTCGTCGAGCCGGTCGCGCCGAACACCAGCGCCGTCCCATAGACGATGAATCCTGTCGCGAACGCGCCGAGCAGGAAGTACTTGAGCCCCGCTTCCTCCGACTCAGCTCTCGGGCGGGCAAAGGCAGCCAGCACGTAGAGCGGTATGGAGAGCAGTTCAAGCGCCAGGAAAACCACGATCAGATCGGCAGCCTGCGCCATCAACATCATTCCCACGACGCTAAACAGCAGCAGGATGTAATATTCGCCGCGCTCGATCCCCATGCGCTGAATGTATCCGTAGGCGAGCGCAATGCCCAGCAGGCCGCTCACCAGCAGGAGCGCATTGATAAATATCGAGAACCCATCGATCACGACCATGCGACTGAGCCCCGTTTGCTGGGAACCGATCTGCATGAGCGTGAAGCCAAGCGCCACAGCCAGCCCGAGCGCCGCGAGCAGAGCCGTGATCCACTTGCGCTCCTTAGGGATAAACAGGTCAACGAGCAGCAGCACACAAGCCCACACGGTCAACAGGACGAGAGGCTGGATCGCAGTAATGGAAAAGTCGATCTGTGCCATGCTGGTTTAGCGCATCGCCACACTGGAGAGGCTGCCCACGAGTTGATCGACGGCCGGAGCCATCAGATCAAAGAATGGCTTTGGATACAGACCGATCCAGAAAATCAGAATGAGCAGAGGCACCATGATGGCGATCTCGCGCCAGTTGAGGTCGCGTAAGCCGCGTCCGTGATGCTCCGCCTCTTCGACCACCTCACCTTGCGGCCCCAGGAACATCTTCTGGAACATGAAGAGGATGTATATAGCCGCCATAATGACGCCGAGAGCGGAGAACGCCGCATACAGGACCGTACCGTAGGGACCTCCATCTGTACCGGCGCCCCAGGCGCCAAGCAAAATCGTAAACTCGCCCACAAAACCATTCAGACCCGGCAGCCCCATGGACGAGAGGGCAGCGATCAAGAAAATCGCTGCAAAGACCGGGGTGACCTTCCACAAGCCGCCATAGACATTCAGCTCGCGGGTGTGAGTTTGCTCGTAGATCATACCGACCAGGAGGAACAGCGCCCCCGTACTGATCCCATGGTTGACCATCTGCAGGATCGCGCCCTGTACGCCCTGCGAGTTGAGCGCAAACAGGCCGAGCATCACGAAACCGAGGTGGCTGACGGAGGAATACGCCACCAGCTTCTTGACATCTCTCTGCGCGTAAGAGACCGCGGCACCATAGATGATGCCGATCGTGGCCAGAAGAGCGATCCACGGGGCTGCCTGGACGGACGCTTCCGGAAACAGGGGAATATTGAAGCGCAGGAAACCGTATGTACCCAGCTTCAGCATCACACCCGCCAGGATGACAGAGCCCGCCGTTGGCGCTTCCACGTGCGCATCCGGCAGCCAGGAGTGCAGGGGCCACATAGGGACCTTGATGGCAAAGGCGGCAGCAAAGGCCAGAAATAGCCACATCTGTGTCGCCGGGTCGATGCCGATCCCGATCAGGTCAGGCACGGAGAAGGTGCCGCCGGCAATCCCGAGCCACAAAATCGCCAGCAGCATCAAAATTGAGCCCGCCATCGTGTAGAGGAAGAACTTGATCGCTGCATAAATGCGGCGCGGTCCGCCCCAGATGCCGATCAGGAAGTACATTGGCACGAGCGTGAACTCCCAGAAAATGTAGAAGAGGAACAGGTCCTGCGCCAGAAAGACTCCCATCATGCCGATCTCAAGCAGGAGGAAAAAGATCATGAAATCTTTGACGCGTTCTTCCACGGCAGTCCAGGTGGAGAGGATGGAGATGGGAGTCAACAAACCCGTGAGCAGCACCAGCAGAATACTCAACCCATCCAGACCGAGGAAGTACTGGATATTCCAGCCCGCCACGGTGATCCAGTTATAGCGTGCCACCAGCTGCAGGTCTGGATCGGAGGCGTTGAACATACCCAGCACCCAGAGCGAGAGCACGAACGTGATCAGCGTAGTGATCAACGCCGTCCAGCGCAGGGCATCCTTATTCTCACGCGGGATGAACAATAGGATCAAAACGCCCACAAGCGGGAAGAAGGTGAGAAGAGTCAGTGGTTGCAAAAGAAATTCCATGTTCCATCCTCGAGCCCTCATCTTAGCCCCACTCGTTGTGAGGGGACTCCCCTCTCCTGGTTGGAGAAGAGTTGGGATAAGGGAAAATTCTACTTAAAGATCAAATACCCAACGATCAGGACGACGCCCAGTAAGACCGATAAGGCGTAGGACCGCACAAAACCGTTCTGGATCTGGCGCAGGACTCCTGAGGACCATTGTGTGACGGTCGCCAGGCCATTGGCAAAGGCGTCAATACCGCGCTCGTCGGCATACCGGTTCAACCCGATATTGCTGATCCAGTTGTACGTTCCTGCAATGACTTTCTCGTGGAACCAGTCATGCCAGAAACGCCAGTCGACCACGTCGGCCAGGAAATGGGAGAGCCTGACAAATGGCGTGACGATAACTGACTGGTACAACTCGTCCACAAACCACTTGTTTTCTGCACCGGTAAAAACGGCACCCAGGCGCCGCTTGAGTGGGTCCACCTCCCCGCTGCGGAGCGGATTGCGTCCATAGATCAGCCAGGAAAGATAAATGGCAATCAGCGCAAGAATTGTGGCGCTGCCGGCAATGGTCAGGCTGAGAGGCAGCGTTTCCACTTCGTGGAGTGTATATTCCAGCCAGTGCCCGAGGTGGTGGAATCCTTCAAAGGGTAAGTTGAGCGCGCCGCCTATCACGGAGAGGACTGCCAGAACCATCAACGGCACGGTCATCACCGGAGGACTCTCCTGTGCATGCGCCGCAGCCTCATGCCGGGGCTCCCCGAAAAAGACCATCCAGATCTGCCGTCCCATATAGAAGGCGGTAAAAAATGCGGCGATGCTCAAGATCCAGTAAATGAGGGGATAATGCAGGCTGGCGTCGAGCAGGATCTCATCCTTGGACCAGAAGCCCGCGAACGGGAAGATCCCGGCCAGCGCCAGCGTGCCAATCATATATAGCCAGTACGTGGTCGGCATGGTCTTGCGCATACCGCCCATGTTACGCATATCGCCAGCATCGAAGTGCTCACCTTCCTCTTCACGTACAGGCTCGGACGGTGAAGTGCCGTGCTCAGTGTGCCCATGACTGGAGTCATCCGACTCCATTTTATGCCCGTGATGCCCGTGGGCAAGGTGATGATGTCCGCGCTCTACACCGAGGATGACAGAACCGGCGGAAAGGAACAGCAACGCCTTGAAAAAAGCATGGGTAATCAGATGGAACATACCCGCCACGAAGGCGCCCATCCCTACGGCTGCCACCATAAAGCCAAGCTGCGAGATGGTGGAATAAGCCAAGACCTTCTTGATATCGTATTGGCCGACAGCAATCGTCGCGGCGAAGAGGGCTGTGACCGCGCCCGTCAGGGCGACAATATATTGCGCCTGTGGAACAAGCGTGTATAACTCGGCAGACCGCGTGATGAGATAGACGCCCGCAGTCACCATGGTCGCAGCATGGATCAGCGCCGACACGGGCGTGGGCCCCGCCATCGCGTCCGGGAGCCAGACGTAAAGAGGGATCTGCGCCGATTTGCCCGCCACACCGATGAGCATGAAGAGTGTGATCGCCATGATCACGCCCGGAGCGGCGCTCTGCGCGGCTTCGAAAACCTGGTCGAACTGAAAGCTGCCCAGCGCCCAGAACATGATGAAGCCCGCGATCAGAAAGCCGAAGTCGCCGATCCGGTTAACGATAAAGGCTTTCTTTGCAGCGTTCGAATTTGCCCAGGAAGGGCGTCCCAGCGTATCCAGCTCGAACCAGAAACCGATTAGTAGGAAGGAGCACAAGCCCACGCCTTCCCAGCCGACGAAGAGCATGAGGTATGAGTCGCCGGAGACGAGGATCATCATGGCGGCGATGAACAGGTTCAGGTAGAGGAAGAAGCGGCGGAAGCGTCCCGGGTCGTTCTTGAAGCGCACATCCTCATGCATATAACCGATCGCGTAGATGTGGATCAAGGTTCCGACGCCAGAGACGACCAGCATCATCGTCGTGGACAGTGAGTCGACGCGAAACGTCCAGTCAAGTCCCAAGGCTTGCCCTGAGCCTGCCGAAGGGTCACCGATGTGGATCCACTCTGCGAGGAACCAGCGGCCTACCTCTCCATGGTTCGCAGACACCGTATATGCCAGCAGGAGAGATACGACGAAGGCTGCCCCCGAAGCCAGGCTTGCCACCGTACCGACCATCCCCTCGCTGAAGCGTCTGCCAAAGACGAGGTTGATCAGCAAGCCAATCAGAGGCGCAAAAACAATCCAGGGGGCAAGAAAGTAAAAACCTGTTGATACTTCTTGAGCTATATGCATAGCATTCTCCAGAGACGACTCTCCACTGTTTACTCTCCTGCCTTATCCCCTTAAACTGCTCATCTGGTCCACATCGATGCTGCGCTTGGACTTGAAGATCTCGACAATGAGCGCCAGCCCCACCGCGACTTCGGCTGCGGCGACAGCGATAACAAAGAAAACAAAGATCTGTCCGCTGAAATTCTGAAGAAAGCTGCCAAAGGCGACAAATGCCAGGTTGGCGGCATTTAACATGAGCTCGATGGACATAAAAATAATCAGGGCGTTCCGGCGGGTCAGCACTCCCACCACGCCGATTGTAAACAGGATTGCCGACAGGATAATGTAGTAATTGACAGGGACCACGATTAATGCACCCTTTTCTCTTTCCGCACCAGCACGATGGCGCCGATCATGGCGACCAGCAGCAGAATGGAGGTCGCCTCAAAGGGCAGGAGGTAGTCCTGGAACAGACTCATCCCCATGGCACGGATACTCTCCATCAAGTTAACTTCCTCACCGGGTGCTACGATATCTCCCGCGGGTCGGGCACGGGTAAGGAAGATAAAGGTGGCTTCCACGACGAGGGCAACTGCCAGCAGCACCGCCAGCGGTTTCTGCCACGGGAGCACCTGGGCTTGCGGCAGACTCTCCGCTCCCAGCAGCATGATCACGAACAGAAACAGCACCATGATCGCTCCGGCATAGACGGTGATCTGCGCCATGGCAATGAACGGCGCGCCCAGCAGCAGGTAGAACACAGCTACGGTGACGAAGTTCAACACCAGGAACATAGCCGAATAGACCGCGTTGCGGCTCAACAACATACCCAGAGCTGTTGCCACGGCGATCACAGACAGGATGAGAAAGAAGATCAGATCGAGGGTCATGGTTATCTGCTCGATGTAGACAAGTACACCAGTAATCCGGTTTGCGTGTCTACTGGTATACCTGAATACCTAATCTTGCGGATCGTTCATTTCGGGCACCGAGCGACGGCTGTATTTGCCAGGCTCTGTTTTCTGAGGCGTGAGCATTTCCGGGGAAGGGACAGGCTCCAGCAGCATATCTTTCGTATAGATCGCGGAGCGGCGGTCGTAGAAAGAAAGCTCATAGTTATCCCCCAGTACGATCGCCTCGGTAGGACAGGCTTCCTCACAGTAGCCGCAAAAAATGCAGCGGAGCATATTGATCTCATACGTCGAGGCATAGCGCTCGCCGGGGGAAAAGCGCCGCTCGTCTGTGTTCTCATCGGCTTCCACAAAAATCGCATCTGCGGGGCAGGCAGCCGCGCACAGAGAACAGCCAATGCAGCGCTCCAGTCCATTTTCATAACGGCGCAGGATATGACGTCCACGGAAGCGTTGACGAACCTGCCGCTTTTCCTCAGGATATTGGATCGTCACGGGCTTTTCAAACATCTGCTTAAGCGTGGTGCTCAGACCACGCACCAGCTCGACAACCGGCTCAAGCGCGCTCATAAATTTTTCTCCTCAATTCACGGTAAATCATCACAACGGTAAACAGGCCCACAAACACAGAAACGACCGGGATGCTCCACATCCAGAGCGGATTGTTTAACTCCTCAGCCAGCAGCACCCCGGCCGCTGTAATAAAAGCAATCGCCAGCGAGAGCGGCAATAATACTTTCCAGCCAAAGGACATCAGGCGGTCATAACGGATGCGCGGCCAGGTAGCGCGGACCCAGATCATAAAGAAGAGCAGGACTACCACTTTGATGAGCAGATAAATCGGCCCGAGCCACCAGAATCGATCCACACTCAAGATCGTACCCTGAAGGAACCAGAACTCGCGATACCCACCGAAGAAGAGCGTGGCCGCGATCATGGAGATCACGATCATTTTCTGGTATTCTGCCATGAAGAAAAGGGCGAATTTCATGCCCGAATACTCCGAGTGATATCCTGCGGTCAGCTCCTGCTCAGCCTCCGGCATATCGAATGGCGCACGATTGACCTCGGCCAGCGTAACAATCAGAAAGATCACCGCGCCGACCGGCTGAATCAACGCATACCACATATCGCGCTGCCCCTCCACGATTTCATACAGGTTCATAGAATCTGCCAGGATGATCGCGGTCACGAACATGAGCCCCAGGGAAAGCTCATAGGAGATCATCTGCGCCGAGGAGCGCAAGCCGCCCAGCATGGCATATTTGTTATTCGATGACCAACCGGCCAAGACGATCCCGTAGACGGCAATCGAGGCGATGGACATCAGGTACAGCACACCCACATTGATGTTTGCCACGGCCAGGCTGATCTGGCGGCCAAATAACTCCACGACCGGACCAAAGGGGATGGCTGCTGCAAGGATGATCGATGGGACCATCGTGATCACGGGAGCCCAGAAAAAGAGCGTGCGGTCCGCCTTGGCAGGCACGAGCTCTTCCTTGAAGATGAGCTTCACCGCATCCGCGATCGGTTGGAGCAACCCAAACGGGCCAGCCCGGTTCGGACCCACGCGGGTTTGAATGCGCGCCAGCGCCCGGCGCTCGTACCATGTCAGATAAGCAAAACCTGTCAGCAGCGCAAAGATGACAAACAGCGCCTTGATCAGCCACTCGAGCCAGAGAGTCCAGTCAGACAACATCATTCCACCTTTTCGAACGCCCGAATCGTTGCCAGTGTAGGCTCCTGAATGGCAAATCCCATCTCACGGGGCACCAGCGTGACGCCCACCGAGATCGTCTCATCCAGCTTTACGGTCGCCTCAGCACTCACGCCGTCGAAGCTGATCGTCACCAGCTGACCGGTTTCGAGTCCAAGGTTTCTGGCAGCTTCGGGATGCAGCGCAATCATGGGACTGCCGATACGCTCTCGCAGCAGGTCGGCAGACATCATGACCGTCGTGCCCCGGTCGTAGAGCTTGTTGACGGGGACCGCCAGCAGCTCATTCTCCTTCGGGCGCGGCGCGGCTTCCCTCTCTACCCTAGGAAGGCCAGCAGCTGTTTGGGGTTGTGCAGCTCCGAGATGCGCACCTATACCCATCCTATTCTCATACGTTGTGCCGCCGTAATACATATCTCCGCGCCCGACGATCGGCCACTGCGGCCTTACCTCGGATACTCTGGCATAACTTAGTCCGGTAAAGGATTTGACCGCATTCGCCAATACGTCGAATGCAACCGAAGGCGACTTGCCTTCCAGCTTGATACCCATCTGTTCTGCAATCCTGGATGTGATCGCAAAGTCAGCCTGGGATTCGCCCGTTGGCGGCACCGCACGATAGAAGCGCTGGACTCGCCGCTCCCCGGAAGTCAGCGTGCCTTCGCGTTCGGTAAAGGCCTGTGCAGGGAGCACGACATCCGCGATGTCGGTGGTCGCAGTTGCCATTACGTCCTGCACCACCAGGAACGGCGCTCGCTGGAGGATCTCGGCCAGTGCAGGATCATCACCCACCGGGTCCGCCCCGGCGATGTAAACAGCCTTGCCCTGCAAGGCTTCTGCCAGGTTATCAGGGACTTCGAACCCCATCTCCCAGGCGCCCTGATCGTTGGCGCGTTCCCAGACGCCGATCAAGCCATTGTTAGGCTGGCCAGTATGACCGGTATCCTGCAAGAGGTGGGCGCAGGCAGTTGCGAGATTTGACGTGCCTTCCACCCCCAGCCCTTCACTACCGAACAAGATAACGGCATTCTGAGCATTCGCAAACACGTCGGCGAACTTGCCTCGGCGTGCCAGAGCTTCCATAGTCTTGACTTCATCGCCGTAGGCATAACGCACCACGTGGGTAGCAAAACGGTCCAGCCTGGTCTCGCGCGGGTTCAGGACGATCAGTGTCGCGCCGCGATCCGCTGCCTGCTTGACCCGTAGATACCAGACTGGCGCTTCCTCGTAAAGATCAGAAGCCACGACGACGATTGTCGTTTCGGCGCCCATCGTGCCAATATTGGTACCCTCGCCCACACCGAGCAACGTGGTCATCTCGCCGCCGCCCATGTGTGAATACAGGTAGGCCTTTGCACCGGCATGATGTGCCAGAGACTTCAAGTTATAGAGATCCTCGTTGGCAAGCTTGCCCGAAGCCAGCACCACGAAATCGCCCTTCAACTGCTGCGCAGCGATCCTGGTGGCTTCTTCCCAGGATGATCGTTTTAGCTGATTCTCCTGGCGGACCAGGGGCGTCTTCAGCCGGCGCTTGCTGTCGGTGTAGTGATGCACGAAGCGACCTTTATCACAAATCCAGATCTCGTTGACATCCTCGTTCTGGCGCGGCATCACGCGCTTGATGACAAAGTCACCGCCCGCCTTGGCTTCCCGCCGCGAGTCCAATGTGATATTGCATCCGACAGGGCACTGCGTGCAGATCGAGGCGGAGGATTCCAATTCCCAGGGCCGCGCCTCGAAGCGAAAGTCCCGCGTGGTTAGCGCGCCGACCGGGCAGATGTCGGTGGTGTTGCCCGAGAAAACGGAATCAAAACCTGGCTCCGAGAACGTGATAATCCTCATACCGCGCGAGCGATCGTCGAAGCCCAGCACGGAGTCGCCCACGATCTCATCCTGAAAACGGATGCAACGCGCGCACTGGATGCAGCGTTCCTGGTCGAGGACGATCAGATCGCCGAGCGGCACGCGCTTGCCAAGGCGCAGTTTCTCATCGAAGAGGAAGCGGCTCTTGCCGGGTCCGTGCGCCATGGTCAGGTTCTGCAACGGGCACTCTCCACCTTTGTCACATACCGGACAATCCAGGGGATGAGAGGTGAGAAGGAACTCCACCGTCCCGCGTTGGCCATCGCGCGCCTTGTCGCTCTGCGTAAGCACAACCATGCCGTCTTCCACTTTATTCGTGCAGGCTGTTTCCAGCTTGGGTAAAAATTGGATCTTGGGCGCGCCGTTTTCCATCACAATCTCGCCTGTGGCGCGATCGCGCATCGGGCGGCCGATCTCGACAAGGCACATCCGGCACATCCCGACCGGCTCGAGTTTTGGGTGATGACAAAAGACGGGAATATCGATGCCAGCCATCTTGGCGGCATCCACCAGACCGGTCCCCGCCGGCGCGGTGATCTGTTGCCCGTCGATGGTTAACGTGACCTGTTTACTCATGAATGCTCCAAGTCAATCCTGAAGTTCTTTGCTTCATGCCTTGCCCACTTCCCGTTCCTTCACATACACGGGCGGGAGAGGCTCGGGAGTCACAGCATTCTTAAAATCCTGCGGAAACCGTTCGATGCCTGTCACCACCGCCATGGTGGAGAACTCACCAAGAGCGCACAGGCACTTCCCCTGCATTTGTTTGGCGACATTGTGCAAGAGATCCACGTCGCCGCTGGTTCCGTGACCATGATGAATGCGCTCGATGATATGGGACATCCAGTAGGTTCCCTCGCGGCAGGGTGTGCACTTGCCGCACGACTCATGCCGGAAGAAATGGATGGTCTTGTTTAGCAGCCAGTCCATCGAAACAGTATCATCGATCACAATCACGGACGCAGACCCCAGGTCACTGCCGACCGTGCGGACGGTCGCATAATCCATTGGAGTATCCAGCACCTTCTCCTCATTCACGATAATCAAAGAAGAAGAGGCGCCGGCAGGCATGATGGCTTTTACAGGACGCGAATCCTGCACACCGCCGCCATAGGTATAAATAAGTTCACGAAATGTCGTCCCGAACGGCAGCTCATAGTTGCCCGGTTTGCGCACGCGACCCGAGAGCGAGAAGATCTTCACCCCCGCGCTATCGGCGGTGCCCATCGATTTGTACCAGTCCGCGCCGTTGAGCAGGATGAGCGGCACATTGGCGAACGTCTCTACATTGTTGATGACGGTTGGCTTGCCAAAGAGTCCATAGGCGGGCGGGAACGGCGGGCGGACGCGCGGCTGGCCACGCTTGCCTTCGAGCGACTCGAGCAGCGCCGTTTCCTCGCCGCAGATATAAGCCCCTGCGCCAAGATGAGTGTAGATCCGCAACGAATACTGGCTGCCGAACAGCCGGTCGCCCAGCAGACCGTCTGCTTCCATCTCGGCGATCTTCTCGTCGAGGAAGGCCCCCAACTCCCAAAACTCACCGCGTAAATATACATAGGCAACGTTCGCGCCGGTTGCATAGGAGGCGATCGCAACGCCCTCCAGGAACTGGAAGGGATTGCCTTCCATGATCTCGCGATCCTTGAAGGTGCCCGGCTCGGACTCATCGGCGTTGGCAACCACATAGTGCGGCCAGTTATTGTTGTCGATGAATGCCCACTTCATACCGGTCGGGAAGCCTGCGCCCCCGCGGCCGCGCAAGCCCGAATTCTTGACAACATTGGTCACGTCCACCGGGCTCATCTTCGTCACGGCATTCTTGAAAGCCGAGAAACCATCATTCTTTTTATAAACGCTCAGCTCGTGAATATCCGGAATGTCGCGGTGACGCAGAAGGATATGGCTCATGATCGCACCTCCCGGCCTCGTAGAATAGAAATCAGCTCCATGGTGCGATCCACCGTCATATTCTCATGATATTTAATCCCATCCGGACCCTGGGTCTGGAACATGGGGGCTTTATCGCAGGCAGCAAGGCAGGTCACCGCTTCGAGAGTGACGAAGCCATCTGCGCTCGTCTCGCCCACCCGCATGCCGAGTTTGTCGCACAGCCGAGCCATGAAATCCTCAGCGCCGCGCAGGGCACAGGGCAAATCGGTGCAGACCTGCATACGATACTTGCCCTCTTTGCGATCGTGATACAACGTATAGAACCCGACCAGCGCAGCCACATCGGTCTCGGTGATGCCGACGATCTTCGCGACATCCTGCATCGCAGCTTTGGTGAGGAATCCCTCTTCCCGCTGCGCAAGATACAACAGCGGCATGACCGCGGCGCGTTTATTCTCGGGTGGATATTTGGCCAGGATTTGTTTCACTTCGTTCGGATATTTTGTCTCAAGACTCATCGGTCAATATCTCCGAGCACAATATCAACAGAAGCCAGAATGGCGACCAGGTCCGCGACCAGATGTCCTTTGACGATCTTGGCCAGGACCGAGAGATTATCAAAGGAAGGGGTGCGCCAGTGGCATCGGCGCGGCTTGGAACCGCCATCGCCGGCCAGCAGCACACCCAGCTCGCCGCGCGGCGACTCGACAGCCTGATAGATAGAGCCCTCAGGCGCGGGGAAACCCTCAGTCCACAACTTGAAGTGATGAATCAACGCTTCCATGCTGACCCCGAGCTCGGAGCGCGGTGGGGGGACAAATTTCCGGTTGTCCGAGCGTACCGGCCCCAGCGGCAGCTTGTTCAATGCCTGCTCGATGATCTTTAGCGATTCACGCATCTCTTCGACGCGCACAATATAACGTGCATAGGTGTCGCAGTCATTACGGACCGGCACGTTGAAGTCATATTGTTCATATCCCATGTAGGGACGAACTTTTCGTAGATCCCAGTTTACTCCCGAAGCACGCAGCATCGGACCAGTCACGCCATGCTGCAACGCGACAGCTGGGTCCAAAATGCCGATGCCCAGTAAGCGGTCCAGGAAGAGCGGGTTTTTCGTCAACAGAGCTTCGTACTCGTCGATGCGTTTGGGCATCATCTTCATAAAGTCACGCACCGCCGTCTCAAACTCCACGGGGACATCTCGCCACAACCCGCCGGGACGGATGTAGGTTGTCATCATGCGTTGACCGGAGATCAGCTCCTTGATATCCAGGATGGCCTCGCGCTCCCGAAACGCATAAAGGAACATAGACATCGCCGCCAGGTCCAGACCGAATGTACCGATCCACACCAGGTGAGAATTGATCCGCTCCAGCTCTGCCAGGATCACACGGAGCGCCTGCGCCCGGGGAGGCACGTCGAGCTCCACCAACTTTTCCACAGCCATGCAATAGGCCAGGTTGTTGCCCAGGTTGTTCATGTAGTCCAGGCGGTCGCTCATGACCTCCGCTTTGAGATAGGTCTTGGCTTCCATATTCTTCTCAATGCCGGTGTGCAGATACCCGATCTCAGGAATACAATTAAGGACGGTCTCACCGTCGAGCTCGAGCACCAGGCGCAACACGCCGTGCGTCGAGGGGTGCTGCGGTCCCATGTTCAGAATCATGGTCTCGCCGGTGAGGGCACGTTCTGAAACCAGATGTTTGTATCTGTCTAGGCTAGCTTCTTCAATCTGAGACATCGCTATTCCTTTGCGTAAGGCTTACGCAAATTAATTTCATCGAAGTTGAACGTGAACTGTACCTCTTCGTAGCCGAGCGGGAAGTCTTTGCGAAGCGGATGCTTGTCCTCCCATTCCTCAGGCAACAAAAGGATTCGCAGGTCCGGATGCCCATCCGGAATAATTCCAAACATATCGCGAAGCTCACGCTCGCGCCAGTTCGCCACTTCATATACGCCGACTGCGGTCGGGATATGTGGCTCACCATCTGGAAGGGCAACCCGCAACTGCAGGGAGAGATTCCTCGCCAGGGAGGTCAACTGATAGATCACATGAAAGCGCGGCGAGACCTGGGGCCAGAAATCTATGGCCGTCATCGCCGATAGCAATTCAAAATCATATTTATCGCGCAGCAGCGTCAGCATTTCGATAATGCTTTCGACGCTCGCAAACACATGCGTCTCGCCGCGGAACTCTTCAATTGTGACGTCGAAATTTTCCTGCAGAGCCTGAACGATCGATTCTAGTTTTTTATCCATACGGAAACCCTTACGCGGAACGGAGTTTTCCAGTCAGCCAAGCGCTGGGATCGAGAAATCCTAACCTTTTATGAGTGTGCGCTTCGACTGCGCTCACGGGGCTCATCCTGCCCGGCGCGGATGATTATGCTTTTACCTGCTCTACAAACTTCTCACCCTTCACCTTTTCGTAAAGGGTCACGACACCGTGGATCAGCGCCTCAGGGCGCGGTGGACAGCCTGCCACATAAACATCCACCGGCACAACTTCGTCGACACCCTGCATCAGTGCATAATTATTGAATACACCCGTGCATGATGCACAGTCACCCATGGCAATCACCCATTTGGGTTCCGGCATCTGGTCATACAAGAGACGCAGGGCAGGCGCCATCTTGCGAGATAGCCGGCCGGCAACAATCATTAGATCCGATTGGCGCGGGCTGGCACGCATCAGTTCCATACCGAAGCGGCTCATATCAAAATGCGAGGCCTGAGCCGCCATCATTTCAATAGCGCAGCAGGCAAGACCGAACAACATCGGCCACATGGCATTGGTCCGCGACCAGTTGACCAGATCCTCCAGCTTGGCTGTCACGACCCCCATGTTCCCCAGTTTTTGCTCTACTCCCATTCGAGCGCTCCTTTCTTCCAGGCATACACATACCCGACCAGTAAAATAACAATAAAAATAACCATCTCGATCAAGCCAAACAGTCCCAGCTGGCGAAAGACGATCGCCCAGGGGAGAAAGAACACGACTTCGATGTCAAATAAGATGAAGAGAACAGCGATTAGATAGAACCGGATCGGCATACGCCGCGTGCCTTCGCCGATAGGAAGCATACCCGACTCATAGGGCATAGCTTTGGCAGCAGATTCTTTTTTCGGTCCGAATAGAGTCCCCAGTCCAATGGCGATCAACGCAACTAATGTAGATAGTGCGATCAACAACCCGATAGCTACATATTCGAGCATGTGAACACCTCAACGCCCTCAGAGCTGTGTGTTTTACCTTGCACGTCCGGCGAAGTATAACATAATGTGTGACTTTTCACAAATTTGATAAACAATATCATATTTAAGGCTTAGTAAGTAGAACGATGGCGAACCCAACGCGTTGCAAATTAATTGCCAGCTTTTTCCCCGGTTGCCGGCCACAAAAAAAGGTCACGCCGGCAGCGTGACCTTTTTATCCCAGGTAATCTCTCAATTGCCGGCTTCGAGAGGGATGCCGTAATTTTCTCAATGCCTTCGCTTCGATCTGACGGATACGCTCGCGGGTCACGTCGAAATAGCGGCTCACTTCTTCCAGAGTGTGATCTTTACCGTCTTTTAAGCCAAAGCGCAATTCCAGCACTTCACGTTCCCGGTCGGAAAGAGACGTGAGTGCTCGCTGTACCTGTTCGCGCAGCATCTGGCGGGCCGCAGCTTCAATCGGTGAAGGTGCGTCTTCATCTTCAATGAATTCGCCCAGGGAGCTGGAGTCCTCGTCCCCTACCGGTCCCTCGAGCGAGACAGGTTCCTCCGCCGAGCGCAGAACGCGATCGATTTTCTGGGTAGCAATATCCAGCCTGTGTTGCAGGTCGGGCGGGAGCGGTTTTTTCTCGGCATGCGCGCGCAGGATGGCTTGCACATCGGAGGCGGGAAGATAACCGACTTCGAGCGCAAGCTCCTCTGTTGTCGGGTCACGCCCTAGCTCCTGGATCAGCGTCCGCTGGGTCCGCAGGATCCGAGTGATCGATTCAAAAAGATGGACAGGAATACGAATCGTGCGCGCCTGCTCGGCGATGGAGCGGTTGATGGACTGCCGGATCCACCAGGTGGCGTAGGTACTAAACTTAAAACCGCGGCGCGGGTCGAATTTTCCAACTGCTCGTAGAAGACCCATCGTTCCTTCCTGAATCAAGTCGAGGAACGCAATCCCCCGTCCCAGGTAGCGCTTGGCAACACTGACGACCAGGCGCAGGTTGGCGCGAATCAACACGTCGTTTGCTTCCACAGCACGGTTTTGGACTGCAGTCATTTCCGCCGCAAGATCCTGGTCTTTGCAAAGGTGTTTGTAGAGAGTGCGCTGGTTGGGCAACCGCTGCGTCTGGTTAAGATGCTTCAGCAACCACTCCGCATAGGAAAGTGGGAAAAGATACAGGCTGAGAAAGACGCTGTAAGCATTCCGGGCGATGGTATCCCAGAGCTGGTCCACCCCCCAGTGACCGTTATCCAGATACGCACGCAGATACGACGGCTGCTCGGACTTCCAGCCTGTGTGCAAAGCCTGAGCTTCTGTCAGAATTAAGCTGAGGTCAGGCAGCTCATATTGGAGCCGTTCGGCATCCTCCACCAGCCGGTCCCACGCCGTATGCATCTCAGAGAGAACTGCCTGGTAAATCGCGCATTCGGGGGAAAGTCCCTTTACCAGGGGCCGGCGGCGCAGGGTGCTAATGAAACGACTGGCTTCAATGATCGTCGCCAACCGGAACTCGCTGTCCGAATCCAGCAGCTTGACCTCCCCGATCTCACGTAAATAGAGCCGGACTGGATCTTCGGAAAGCTCGGCTGCGACTTCGGGATTCTTGAGATCGAGGGGCTCGTCCTCGAGAAGCTCCTCCTGCTGCGCAAGCATGCTGATATCGGGATCGCCCACCTCATCGCCCATCGAGACCATGTCTTTGAGAACGTTTTCCTCTTTCAGATTGCCGTTCGAATGTTCCGCGCGGCCCCCACTTCCCCCGGGCAGGTTGGTGCGCGGCGCAGGCGGCTTGTCCCTTGTTTTGCGCTTTTCCTTGGCTGAGCTTCGTTTTTTTGCTATCATAGCCCTTTCCTACCAGACGGCGCTGCCTGCCAATTGTTACGCGTGGATTTCGTGCTTCTCCTGTCCCGCTGCCTGACCTGAAACAAGTCGGGCGCTACTGCAGCCTTCTCATGGACATTTTCCGGTATGCCTGATCCAGATCGTGCAGAAGCCTTGTATGTTTTAACACCAGAGTCTGGTAAGAAGCCGCGCGCAAATCGCCAACCTGCTGTGCTTCTTCCTGGAGGTAGCGCAGCTGATTCAGGTTCTCGCCCGCCGCCACACGCCGTAATTTAATGACGCCTCGCAGGAGCTCATCGAGCAGCTTGTCTTCCATACGCTCAAACTTCTCCGTCTGTGAATCCAGCTCCTGCAGGAGGCTGTGCAACGAGGCAGGCACCGATTCCACCACAAAATCGTGGTGCTCGGTCTTATCCTGCTCCACCGACTCGCGAATCAGGCCGAACATCATCTGATGATCCGTATAGTCAAAGTCCTGCACGGCTAGTTTCAGGAGGCCATACTCCTGCAACAACCGGTCGAGACGATAGAGCAATTCAGGCTTTTTAACGAGCACGGCGATGATGTATGCCTCGACCCTGTTGTTGGTCGAAACGGTCAGTACAGCTTTCGGCTTTTCTTTGGCCTGCCGCTGTTGTGCTTCGTTGCCCCGCGGACGGCGCCCGCGCGAAGCCTGCGCCTGGGTGCCGGTCAACGCGCTTTCATCCACCCGCAGCATGCGCGCCAGCTGCTGGCGATAGGTGTCGCGTTCCAGGGCATTGGGCAGATCCTCGATCAGCGGCAGGACCTGGGCTGCAATTTGATTCTTGACTTTGGGGTCGATGATATTCTGGCCTGCAGCAAGCGTCTCCATAACATAGGTGACGATCGGTTTTGCCTGATCCATCAGGCGCGCCCATTCCTCCTTATTACGAGCTACGATCTCATCAGGGTCAAGGCCATCCGGGATGGCGGCAACCCGCAAGTCGGCTTGCAGGCGCGCCTCCTCGCGCAGGAGACCGCGAGCATCGAAGCCGAGCTCGCTCTCGCGGTCCATAGCCTGCCGTGCCGCATCCAGTCCACGCAGCACGGCTTTTTGTCCGGCGGCGTCCGGGTCGAGTGCCAGGACGATCCGGCGGGTGAAGCGCTTGAGCAGGCGCAGCTGGTGCTCGGTGAGCGCCGTGCCCATTGGTGAGACCACGTTCGCGTACCCTGCCTGGTGCAGGGCGATCACATCCAGATAGCCTTCCACAATCACCGCCTGATCCGCCGCGCGAATCGGCTTACGCGCCCGGTCCAGGCCGTAGAGCAGATGTCCTTTTGTGAACACGGGAGTTTCAGGAGAATTCAGGAATTTCGGCATATCGTTCGGGTCGACAATGCGCGCCCCGAAGCCCGCCATCCGTCCTTCGGCATCCCGGATGGGGATCATGATACGGTTGCGGAAGCGATCATAGAAGCCCCCGCTGTCCCGGGGCGACACCAGACCCGCCTCCGCCAGATCCTGTTCCGAGTAACCGCGCTGGGTGAAATGGACGAGAGCCGAGTCCCACGCGTTTGGCGCGTATCCCAGGCCAAAGGTCTCGATGGACATGTCTTTTAGCCCACGTTTCTGGCGCAGATAGTCCAGAAGAGGCTTGCTGGCCATCAAGTGGCTGCGATAGAAAATGAGCGCATCCTCCAGGAGAATACGGAGCTTATCGTGTGTCTCCTTCTGCTCGGGGGTCTGCCTTGTAAAGGTTGGGACCTGCACTCCGGCGCGGGCTGCCAGCTTATCGAGCGCCTCTTTGAAGTCGAGGTTCTCGCGCTTCATGACAAACTTGAAGACATCGCCGCCCTCGTTGCATTGACCGAAACAGCGCCATGTGCCCGACTCCGGCCAGACTACAAAGGAAGGCGTGTGCTTGTTGTCGTGGAACGGGCAAAAACCGGTATAGTTCCGCCCCGCGTGACGCAGCTTGACCCCCGCCTCCGAGACCAGGTCTACGATATCCACCTTGGATTTAATCTCATCAATGACAGACATGTCGGTAAGATTATAGACTCGATTGGATGGAAGCGCAAATCAAACGATTCGTGTATTCCGACTGGGGACGCGTGAAGGCATCGATAACAAGAAACTCCCTCCCAGAAGCGGGAGGGAGTTATTCAGATTGTAGGGCAAGATGGAGATTCCGTCGCAGGTTAGCTGAAAGCAAAGACTCGATCCATAGTGACGATCCAATCGAAATCGGCTTCAGGAAACGTCGGGCGATCGTCGATCTGATCGCTCTCACTGTCGCCGGCGATGAGTTCCCGGACAACCGCATACATGCCGTCCATGAATGCAACCACCTTGGGTCTCACCTCCACCCAGGCTTCTCTCCCCTCTTCACGCGCGGCGGGGTCATAAGCAATCAAAGCAACAACGATAAGCAGAACGATGATCATCAATCGTGCTGTATACATACCACCTCCAACTCGCTCTACCTGGCAGAGCGAGCTATTCTCCGATCACTGTACTGTTGACAACGAGAGAGAGGAGGGGGTGTTATATCCGCCCGATCAACGACAACCTGTCTTAGGGACTACTTTGGCGTGTAAGCCTCAAGCGCAGGCACTAAAACGCCAGCCTCCGCAAGGATTTCAGACTGCAACTGCAGGACAGGCAGAATTCTCGCCCGATCTGCCTCGTCTGTTTCCTGATAAAGCTTTAGAAGCACTTTCTCATAGCGTTCCAGGGCGCGCGCCTGACGGAACTCATCGCCGGATCTGGCCGCCCACACCAGCTCATTCATACGCCGGTCGGAGAGCGCCAGGTCTACACCCAGCGGGTCGGCAGAAGTCATGCGCCAGACGTACTCGCTGGTGAGCTTCCAGTTGTACAGGGTGTCGCCCGGCCGGGCTCCCTGTGCAAAGGCTATCCCGCTGGCAAGGAACAACAGCATCACCGTCGCGAACGCGATGCTGAACCTCCACAGTATGGGAGAGACACGCCGACGTTGCGGATGCCGCTGCATATGGATATTGAGCTGGGCGCGGGCGCGAGCCTTATATGCCGGGTCTGGCATGATCGCCCGGGCACGCGTCAACCGGGTTGCCGCACCGAGGAGCGGCTTCAGCTGCGCGGCATACTCGGGATAGCGCGCCAGGCACTCGTCGAGACTGGAGCGACCCTCCGCGATCTCGCTCACGCAGACATCCAAAATGGTTTCAAAGTTTGTGTTCATATTGCCATCTTCTGTTCTAATTGTTTTGCCAGAGCTTGCAAGCCCCTCATTTGCAGCGCCCGGATGGCTCCTTCGCGCTTGCCCAGATGGCGTGCAATTTCATGGTTGGACAGGCCTTCGATAAACTTCAAGGTCAGCACCTTTTGTTGATCGTCGGTCAACATCGTCAAGGCTTCCTTGACAAGTCTCATTTCAGCCGATAAGTCGATATCGTTCTCCACAGCTTCTGCATGATCCTGTTGTGACAGTTGTACATCATCGATAGCCGTCGTCACCTTGCGGGTCCGGTAGTGATCAATGACCGCGTTGTGAGCGATCGTATACAACCAGGCCAGGTAGGGCGTCCGACTAAAGCTGAAGCGGTCAAGATTGTTCCAGGCTTTAAGAAACACCTGGGAGGTAATATCCTCCGCCGTCTGCTGGTCCTCAACGCGAAAATACACAAAGCGATAGATGCGCTCCATATAGGCGTCATAGAGCTCGCCGAACGCCTCCGAGTTGCCCGCCTGCGCCTGAAGCACGAGCTGTCGCTCGTTCGGCAGGGGCATTCTTGACTTTTTATAGTTGTGTGACTCCAACTAGTGCTACCTCATATAACGAGTATTTGTATATACTGTTACATAAAACGCTCTTCCCAGGGTTGGGAGAGCGCAACTGGAACTTACAATTCTGATAGGTCTCCCGCCCCATTCCAGAGAGCCCTGACCCGTTCCACACGTGGAACAATGTTGCTGAAATTATATCATCTGTCCATTTCCAGCCTTACTATAAAAGTATATCATTGGTGTTAAAAGAAAAACGCCGGGCAGTCCCAGGGACTGCCCGGCGTTTTGCGTGAAAACTAGAAATCGCTCGGGTTGATGTCGGACTCGTGCTCGCAGCCGCCCCCAGAGTCACGAGGAGACTGCATCCCGGGCTGTGTCTTAAAGGATTCCAGCTCGCCGACGGAAGAGCGGTCGTGGTTGAAGTTGGTCTGCAGCCCACCAACAAGATGAGACTGGACACCCGCAGCATCAGACTTTGCGAACACAGCCTGGACGGTCAGATAGGCGGCGATGACCAGGAAAAGACCAACCAGGGTAATCAGAGTAATTCGGGAAATCGGTTTAGACATGATACTAACACTCCTTGTCAATCTACCTGTCAGACGACTGTTGCACAACGGGTGCTTAAATTATAACCAGATCCATCCGAATTACAATTAGAAGATGCTAATAGAGAGGTCTGGAGCAGGAATTTTGAGCCAAAAAACCTTCTCAACCTGTTTTATTGCGCCGATTCCACCCGGGGAGACCTGAGGACACCCCGCATTACCATCTGGTGAACGTTCAAGGCAGCCACCTCCTGCGCGCTTCCGAGGAAGCAGAATGAGGGGGGTTTGCATTGTATTCTCTTAAAACCCTTCGAGCTTGCTCAGGTCGGCGATGCCGGTGGACAGAGCGGCGACCTGTCCGACCAGAGCCAGCCGGTTTTCCCGAACTTTCTCGTCATCCGTCATCACGAGCACTTTGTCGAAGAACGCATTGATGAATGGGATCAGCTGGACAACGGTGTTCAAGAGCTCGTCTACAGAGGATGGGCCGTGGGTCACAAGGGACTGGATGGCTCGGTACAGGTCGCGCTCAGCATCCTCGATCAGCTCCCCCTCATCGATTACCGCCGCCCTCTGGTCGATCCCCGCTGACCGTATGATACGAACGCAGCGCGCGTACCCCGGCAAGATGGTCTCCCAGTCCTCCCGCTCTACCCAGGTCTGGAGCTGCCTCACCGCCTCTGCCGCGGCAGCCGGATTCCCTGGTTGGGCCGCCAGGACGGCATCCACAACATCGTAACGGTAACCCATATCGTTCAATACGACCCGCAGACGGCCGGTAATGAAGTCGAGAACCTGGGTTCGAGTCTCGTCTTTCACGTCGATCGGCTGGAGTCTGGCAGCTTTCTGCAGGGCGGTGCGCAAATCAAACGAGATCGAATGCTCGATCAAGGGCTGGACCACACCGATCGCGGCGCGGCGCAGGCCGAATGGATCCTTTGCCCCGGTCGGAGCCAGACCCGCGGCGAAAAGACCGACCAGAGAGTCCAGCCGGTCTGAGAGCGAGACCACCAGGCCGATTTTTGTTTTCGGCACGGTCTGGTATTGCTCACCGATAGCGTTGGCAACATCCTTCTGCTCGCCGCTGCGCAGGGCATATTCGCGCCCGATGATGCCCTGCAGGGAAGTCATTTCCATCACCATTTGCGTAACCAGATCTGCCTTGGCGAGATACACCGCCCGCCGGGCAAAGATGGCTTCGTCGTTTTCAAGCCCGAGCAGGGGAATCAGATCGTCGACCAGTTGCTTCATCCGGTCGGACTTCTCCAGCATGGAGCCGAGCCGGGTCTGGAAAATCAGCTTCGAGAGCTCAGGACGATAAGCTTCCAGCGGCTGCTTGAGGTCCTCACGTACGAAGAACGTCGCGTCGGCAAAGCGCGCCCCGAGCACATGCTCGTTGCCCTGGCGGACGAGGTCGATCCCGATGTCATCTCCGTTGCGGATGGCGATGAAGTGAGGCAACAGAGGCGACCCGACAGAACCGGAACGATCTATATTCATAGTAGTCTCGTGGAGCGGCGCCCCTGCGCGTTGCACCGGAAAGTATCGCTGGTGCTTCTTCATCACCGAGATCAGCACATCGCGCGGCAGGGAGAGATATTCCCGGTCAAAGGCGCCCATCACCGCGGTGGGCATCTCGACCAGGTTTGCCACTTCATTGAGCAACCCTTCTTCGACCAGAGCATCGCCGCCCACCAGAACCGCGGCTTGATTGACCTGCTCCGTGATCGAAGCTTTACGCTCTTCCTTATCCAGAATGACCCCCGCATCGCGGATCAGGTCAAAATATTTTTCCGCCGAAGAAATGGGGATCTCAGGGGAATCATAGGGGCGCAACCCGCGCGTGACGTTTCCAGCTGCGACTCCTGCATAATCAAAGGGAATCACCGTCTCCCCGAGCAACCCGACCAGCCAGCGGATCGGGCGCGAGAACGCCACAGTGCTCTCATTTCCCATGCGGCGAGACGCAGGCAGCCACCGCATTGTTTTTTCAAACTTGATGCCTTCGATCAGTTTCGGCAACGCCTCTGCCAGCACTTCGGGGGTTGGACGGCCCTGCTGCCTGACAACGGCAAAGACATACTTGCCCCCGCCTTCCTCCCGGACCTGCAGATCCTTTGTATTGACGTTGTTCTTCTTCGCAAAGCCTAGCGCGGCCGGCAGGGCGATTCCATCCCTGTCGAATGCCTTATCTGCAGGCGGACCCTTGACCAGATCCTCGCGGTCGGGCTGGTTCGGGCTGAGATTGTCAATATCAACGACCAGCCGCCGGGGCGTTGAGAAAATTCGGACTTCACCATGATCCAGATGTAGCTCATCGAGCAGGACAGGGACGCGGGCAGCTAACTGTGCATGGGCCACATCGACATCAGCGGCAGGCAGCTCTTCCACCCCGATCTCTAAAAGCAACCGGGTCGCCTTTCGACCGGAGACCGGACCTGTATGCGGCCTATCCATCGAGCTTTTACTCTCTATTCTCTGTCCTTCATCCTCTTTCAATAACGGATACTCTAGAGCCTTCCTCTGCTCCAGATAGGCCTCCCCCACGCGTCTCGCCAGCTCGCGCATCCGCCGGAAATACGCCTGCCGCTCGGCCACGCCGATCGCACCACGCGCATCCATGATGTTGAACGTGTGCGAGCATTTGAGCACATAGTCATGCGCCGGGACCACCAGACCAATGGCAAGTGCCGCCTCCGCTTCATGCTCGAAGCGCTCGAACACTTCTTTCATGCTCTGGACATTAGCGACCTCGTAATAGTATTTGCTGTGCTCGAACTCCTCCTGGCGGCGGACTTCGCCGTAGGTGATGGTGTCGTTCCACGGCAGGTCCCAGGCAGCTTTGACGTTGTGCAAGCCGATCAGGATGCGCTCGAGCCCATAGGTAAGCTCGACCGCCACGGGGTCGAGCGTCACGCCGCCCACCTGCTGGAAGTAGGTGAACTGCGTGATCTCCTGCCCATCCAGCCAGACCTCCCAGCCGAGTCCCCAGGCAGAGATCGCGGGCTGCTCCCAGTTGTCCTCCACAAAGCGGATGTCGTGTTTGCGCGGGTCAATCCCGATCGCCTTGAGCGACTCGAGATAGATCTCCTGCGGGTTTCCCGGATCAGGCTTCAGGATCACCTGGAATTGGTAATGCAGCTGGAAGCGGTTGGGGTTCTCGCCGTAACGTCCATCATCTGGCCGCACGGACGGCTCCACGTATGCCACGTTCCACGGCTCGGGACCGAGCACGCGCAGAAAGGTCGCGGGGTTCATCGTACCCGCGCCGACCTGGGTATAGTACGGCTGCCAGATGATGCAACCGCGGTCCGCCCAGAACTGCTGGAGGTTGAGGATGACTTGTTGGAAGTTAAGTGGGGGCATTGGTGAATTCAATTAGACACGACGGACACAAAGGTTTCAAAAGGAACAGGCTTTCTCGAACCTTGGTGGAGGTGTGCCCATTGTGTTTAAGCCTTTATGGAAATAGATGGATATAAGCGAGAGGATTATACCGTAGGCAAAAGACGATAAATCGTTTGACAATTGCAATTCACCCTTTGTCGATCATCTTCATGAATCCGTATCCTTGGCGCACCGAAAGCCAGTAGTATTACTAACGTGGGTTGGCCTTTCCGACTCCCGGTTGACAGACCGGATGTCCGCGTAATTATCCTTCCACGAGCCGCCTCGCACGACCTTCTCGGTTCCCGTCTCTGGTCCCCGGGGGTCCTCGCGGGGAGACGAGAGATAATAATCATCCGAGTACCAGTCATTTACCCATTCCGAGACATTGCCCGCCATATTGTAAACACCATACCGGCTCGCTCCCAGGGCATAGATCGTTGCGCTGCTGGTATCTCCAAGACAGCTCCCATAATTTGCGAGGTTGCAATCCTGCACATTCCCCCAGGGATAGAAAACGTTCATCCCTCCCCGGGCAGCTTTCTCCCATTCCGCCTCCGTAGGCAGACGTGCATCCCGCCACTCGCAGTAGGCTTTCGCCATATTCCAATCCACATGGAGCACCGGAAAGTTTCTATATCGCCGGTTGTCATAGTAGTTGGTGCGTGTGGCGGAGTTCTTGCGCTTTACGGGCTGGCAAAAGGCTGCCTCTACACAAGCCTTGTAGTGTCTATTCGTAACCTCGAATGCATCTATGTAAAAGGCGTCCAGGTGCACAGGGTGGACGGGCTGTTCATCCATGCTGCCCCGGTCGCTCCCCATGAGGAAGGGCCCAGCAGGTACGTATGCCATGGATACATCTCGGGCATCTAGCGTGTAGTCCGGTAAAGAGGTCAAGGTCGCTTCAAGGATCTCCGTCCCGGTCCAGGTCGGGGTGGAGCTGGGTTCCAGAGTTGCCGTCAGCGACGGCAGAGGGGATGCGGTAGCGGACGGTGCGACCGCAGTCGGACCCCCACTCGCAAAAGGGGTACGCGCCAGGGGAGCCGGACTGGCACAGGAGACCATCATGACCAGCCCAATGACTACCACAGCCCACCATGGGTTCCGATTGGGAGGCATTCCTGTTATATCAAGCACCGCTCTTGGTTTCGCTTTCCGATCCACGAGTCCAGATTATACGATGTCGCCTCACAAAATCGCTTTTTTGCATCGTAACGTGACGGAACAATCGCCTTGCCGGGCTCTCTAGCCAGAGGTTTATGCGTGTGAATGTGATAAATAGGTCACTACCCTACCCTGGCTAGGGAGATTCACCATTGTCTTTCAAGGCTGCACTCGGCATCATGGAAGGAGAAACTGTCACCCTTTGTAAAGGAGCGAGATCATGAGCACAGATAGCCTTTTAAATCATATGGAAAGTGACCCCACCGACGTGAGAGGTCGGTTCGGGGAAATTCGTGATGCCGTGGATCAGGCAGGAACGCAGGAGGATCTGACTGAGCTCTACAAACGATCGGTGCACATGATCCTGATGACCCATTCCTCGCCTCTGGATGAGAAGGTCGACAAGGACTTAAAAAGGAGGCGTCAGACCGCCGAGCGGGAATTCACCCGGACCGTACGGCTGATCAACCGGCGTGCGAAGAAATTGGGTCAGGAAGCTGACTACAGCGAAGACTGGGAACATATGGCGGCGAACGGCTACGAGACAGAGGGTGAAAACCTGCTGGAGGCCCAGCGATCCGTAGGTATCGTCAAGGAATAATTCGAGTATCGCCAGAGTCGGAATGACTTTGCTCTGAAAGGCGCACCTGTTGCAGGTGCGCCGTTTTCATCTTGGTTGCCCTGGTTTTGGCTCTTTCCATCCACCGTCACGTAATTATGAATTCCTGCGCCTATTTTGATCTCCTCTTATCCTGAGCTTTCGGGCCTGCTTAGGTACAATCTGGAGAACTGCTTTTTCAAAGGCATACTTATGGCAGATTAATCCGACAGGCAATCCAATGCTTATCGCTTTGCGTATCTTCTATTAACATGCGTGACAGATCCCGACTCTTTTTTGGGCAGGCGTGGGCTTCCTTCTATGAGTAGTTCAGCCGTTTATGAGGCGTTAGTCAACTCCACCCTGGCGCACGAGCTTGAAAGTGCGTTTATGCAGGCGACCGGCTTGCCCGTGGAACTCGTGCCGAGCGGAGAGCCAGCCTGGCTCTTTCGCTCCCAGCGAAGAGGCAATCCTTTGTGCAGCCTGATGGCTCAGTATCCCGGGAGTTGTGCAGCCTGCCACCAGGCACATGCCGAATTGCAGCGGCGCCTGACAGTGAAGCTTGCCCCGGAGGTGCTCGATTGCTTCGCCGGACTGAGCGAGTTTGCCGTGCCGGTGATCGTAGGTGGCCAGCACGTTGCAACGCTGCTGGGTGGGCAGATCTTTCAACGCACGCCGTCGGCGGTGCAGTTTGAGCAGTTGGTGGATCAATTGCGGAGCCAGGGAGTGACCGCCGAACTGCAGCGGATCCAGTCAGCGTACTTCGGTACCCATGTGCTTTCTCGCAAACAATTCCGGGCCAGCTTGAGACTGTTGACGATCTTTGCCCGGTTCCTGGCGGAGGAAGCAAACCGCCATTTGATTGCCGCGCATACGCATGACGGACCGTGTATCACCGGCGCCAAGAACTTCATCCTAGCTCATGCGAGCGAGCCCTTGCTCTTAAGAGATGTTGCGGGGCACGTCCATGTAAGCCCCTCTTACTTCTCCAAATTCTTCAAGAAAGCGACGGGGGTCGGATTCTCCGAATTCCTGGCAAGGGTCAGGGTGGAAAAGGCCAAGGACTTGCTTTCCAATCGCATTTTGCCGATTAACGAGGTGGCGAACCAGGCTGGTTTTGGGTCGCTATCGCAATTCAATCGTCTCTTTCATCGTTATACAGGCACCTCCCCCAAGTCGTATCGCGCCTCCTTGCGACAGCTGATCAGCTCGTAGCGCCTGATCTGATTCACCAATATTTGCACATAATATGCCAAATGATGCGGAGAAATTCTCCCACGTTTGGCATATTATGTTTAATACAGGATTTCACAATCCCCGAGAGCCAGCGAATACTCTTCTTTCATGGCCCTTGACCACGTTCGTAAAAGTCTTCGTTCAATTCGTAATCCTACGGAGGACCACATGAATATCTTTCGTAACGTACTGCTTGTCGGATTGATTATTTCCATGCTGGGATTGAGCAGCCCGGCTTATGCCGGAGGCAGCACCATCATTGTCAATACGACCAGCAACATGGAGGATTTTGGGGGCGCCAAAACCATGACGGACCTCCCGGGACCGGACGGCGTCGTATCCCTGCGTGAGGCAATTACAGCTTCCAACAACACTGCCGGACCCAACACGATTGCCTTCAACATTCCCACAACCGACCCGGGCTTCGGTTTATCAGGTTTCAGTGGCGCGTTCGTCATCTTTGTGGAAGGCGACCCGCTCATCGTCCGGGATAGCTATACCACCATCGATGGGCGGACGCAGACAGCATTCACAGGCAGCGCCGTTCCTGAGGGAGCTGTTGTGCATATCCGCACGACTGCGCCTTACATGAATATGTCGGGGATTTACCTAAATTCCAACAATAATGTAGTCACCGGGCTGACGGGATTCAGTCTGTTTCGCGCCGGGATAGAGGTCAATGGGACCGCAAACCTCATTGCCGGGAATGCCATCGTTCAGGCCAATAGCTGGGGGGTGTCGGTAACCGGAGCAAATAACCGGATCGAGGAAAACCGGATCCTGTTGACAGGAGGAAGCGGCATCTTGCTCCGTGGAACGGCTACAACGGGGAACCTGGTGCGCGGCAATCTGATTCGAGGCAGTCATTCCAATGGCGTGACCATCGATTATGGAGCATCGGGAAATACAATTGGCGGCTCAGAGGCAGCAGCGCGGAACTACATCTATAGCAGTGGACATACCAGCTCGGAGTACTTCCCCGTCGGTTCGGATATCGAGATCAGTGGGAATAACAATCTGGTGCAGGGCAATTCCCTGGGCGTAGATGAAAATGGCGCCGCGGCAGGCGGTTCTGCGTGGAGCGGTATTCAGCTGTCTGGACTTGCCAATACCGTGCGGGGAAATATCATCTCCGGTCACATCGGATATTATTTCAAGTTGACTGCCCGACCTGCTGGCGTCCGGATTACAGGCGGTGGGAATCACGTGATCCAGGGAAACCTGATCGGTACGGATCTGAGCGGAACACAGCCTCTGCCGAACGAGTACGGGATTAAGACGGAAGTATGGCTTTATTCCGACGTCCCGCATGATAATCGGATCGGAGGTTTGGGCCCGGGTGAAGCCAACATGATTGCATACAATATTTACGACGGAGTTGCAATCAACGGAAATAGCACTCGCGTCTCGGGGAACTCAATTTTCAGTAACGGTGAGCTCGGGATCAATCTTGCCCCGGACGTATATACACAGTCATACCCTAATACGGTGACCCTGAATGACCCCGGTGACCTGGACACAGGACCAAACAATCTGCAGAACTACCCGATCATTACTTCCTCTTCAGTCAGTGGAACAAGTACAACGGTCCAAGGAACGATCGACAGCCAGACTCCCCAACAAATCAGCATCGAGGTGTTTAGTAACGAGGCAGCCGATGCATCAGGTTTTGGCGAGGGACAGGTGTTCCGAGGCAGCACCACTCCGGATGCTTCGGGCAACTGGATCGCCGTGCTGCCTGTCGGGCTGACCGGGAAATATCTCACTGCAACAGCAACCGACGCGGCCGGCAATACCTCAGAATTTTCGCGTGCTGTGCTGGTTGGCGGTAGCGGGACGAACCGACCGCCGGTCGCAGTCGCCTCTGCCAGCCCGACCAGTGGATTTGCCCCCTTGGCAGTGAGCTTCAGCTCGAGTGGCTCCTCTGACCCCGAGGGATCTTCGCTGGCTTATGGATGGGATTTTGGGGACGGAAGCACGTCCACACTTGCCAATCCTACCCACACCTACCAAACAGCCGGAACCTACAACGTCAGGCTGACAGTCACCGATAACGCTGGCGCCTCAAGCAGTGCTTCTATAACCATCAATGTGAATGCGTCGACAAGCCTCCGGGCGGCAAATATTACCCTTGCCGCGAGCTTAAGAGGCAGCAAAGTCACAGTGGATGGCAAGGTTACTGTTTTGGACCAGAACGGCGCGCCGGTACCGGGGGCATCTGTGTCCATCACATGGACCCTGCCGGGCGGGGCGAGGGCTACCCAGACAGCAACCACAGCTTCGAATGGTATTGCCAGCTTCACAGTCAAAGGAAATCGCGGTACCTACATGCTGACCGTTAATAACGTACTCAAACCGGGATACGTCTTTGATGCTGCCGGCAGTATGCTGAATCACACGATTACGAAGTAACGTTGATACTGTCCCGCTCAACCTGAAGACTCGAGTTCTTCTGAGTGGGGCATGCGCCGCTCTAACTTTCTGAGAGGAGCCAGCCAACTTTGGCTGGTTCTTCTCTAATTGATGTTCTTCCACAAGGAATCTCAGTTATCCACAGACTCTACACAGACTTATCCACATATCTATACGAAGTTCTGTTACAATAACATTGCAGTTGACGGTTTTGATAGGTGGTAGTACCCTGGTACCTCCCTATGCTATACTCTTTTGCGAGGAGAACCCATGATCGAAACACTGCATATTCCTATCCTCCTGAAAGCGCTCGATTTCGTTTTCGATGAGGGACGCAAGATCCTGGAAGAGCGCCGCGAGCGACGAAAAACCCAAGAACCGGCCCCGGCGGACGAACCACAGCAAACGACCGAGCCGGGGACGACCGCGGAAGCCCAGGACAAGGACGAAGTGAAGCAGGAGCTGCTTTCCTCGAAGATCGATGAGATCCGCTGGAAAAACCACGAAGCGGAAGTCCAACATCTCGTCCGTCTCCTGGAGACGTATTCCCGCAATTACCAGCTTTCGAAAGAGCAGTATGCCAAATGGGGTAGCGCTCTCGTCCCGCCCATCATCGCCAGCAACCTGAACGAAGCTGAGAACTCCATGCTCGAAACGCTGAGGAAGCTTGAGGAGACTTTATCAAAGGTCTACGAGAAAGACATCACGCCTGAAGCGTAAGCCAATAAGAAACCAGGTATGCCATGGACAAGGAAGAAGTTACCCATCTCGAACGGATGATTGATCTTCACAAGAAGAATCTCTACATCCTGGAGGAAATGCTGGCAAAGTACGGTGCCGATCAGCCTTTGCATCTCGTCAACAGCGTCACGATGGAACGGGAAGCGATTGCTCGTTACACCAAACAAATCGAAAGCCTGACCTCCACCAGCAAACAGATCGAAAAAACGGCAGCACTGGCAAGCCTGCCCCGACGGCCCTATTTTGTGGGCCGCGAGGAGGAGATCAAGACGATCTTGACATCCCTTCAGCCCAATAGCCGGACCTTCATCATCGGGATTGAAGGCGTGGGTGGGATGGGGAAATCCTCTCTTGCCATCGAGGTCAGCCATCGCTGCATCGAGAATGAGCTGTTCGAAGCCGTGATCTGGATCTCCGCCCAGGAGTCGATCTTGACCCTGCATGGCATCGAGCCGGTCATCCCCGAAGCCAAGACCCTGTCCGACATTCTGATCACGATCGGCACGAACCTTGGGAACCCCACCATCGGAAATCTGTCCATTCAGGAGCAGGTCCGCCGGGCGTACAACCTGCTTGCCAGACAGACCACACTGCTGGTGCTTGACAACTTCGAATCGCTCTCTCGCGGTGAGCAGCGCGATATTCTCGACTTCCTGCGCCGGTCCCCGATCACACTCAAGGTCATCATTACCTCCCGCGAGCGCGTCTCGGAGGGGCAGGTGATCCGCCTGCCGGGATTGTCATTCGAGGAGAGCAATGCCCTGCTCGAATGGGACGCCCAGCAGAAAAATATCCATCTTACCCAGGACCAGAGCAAATACCTGGTGGACCTGACCGGCGGCTTGCCGCTGGCCCTCCTCTGGGTGCAGGGCCAGATCGCCGTGCTCGGCTATTCTGTCACGCAGGTGCTCGACAAATTGAGCCTGGATGCGGACGTTCCAATCCTGCAGTACTGCTTCAACCACAGCTGGAATCTGCTCGGACAGTCAGATGCCCGCAAGCTGCTCTTCATCCTGGCGCTCCAGCCGGATCCGGTCTCGCGAAGCGGACTGCAGGAGATCTCTGGCATCCTGACGAACGAGCATCTGGGGAACGAGATCAGCCACCTGTTGCAGCTGTCTCTCGTCGAGCACGATCACGATCGCGATTACTTCAGCGTGCTGCCGCTCACTCGCCGGTTTATCCGCACGCAATTTGGCGGCAACCGCAAGTTCATCAAACAGGCAGAGCTGAAGATCACCCAGTACTACGTCAAGCTGCTCTCACAGAAAAGCAGCTTCAGAGAATGGCGCAGCTACGACGACCTGCTGCAGGATCGCAACAATATCCTGAGCGTGGCGCAGTGGTGCTACAAGTCGTTGCAGAAAAAGCAGACCAAGACCGGCTCGCTACCGAAACAAGCCCGCAACATCGCCGAGATCCTGGTACAAATCGGCTCGCAGTTTGGCAGCGTTCTCTGGCAGCGCGCCTACTGGTATGACCGCATGACCCTGGCGCACGCCGCCCTGCACGCCGCCAGGCTCATCTCGGACTGGAAATCTGTGAGCACCTTCGCCCGCAATATCTCCTGGATCTACTTCTATCAGGGCGATTACCTGAGAGCTCGGCACTGGGCCGAAGAGTCGCTCGCTGCCACCACGCAGACGGAGGATGAGTTGCTCATCGCGGCTGCCAAACGTTCCCTCGGCACGGTGGAGCTGCACCTGGGGAACTTCGCCCGCTCGGAAACCTTACTCAAGGATGTTTTGCGCATTAGCGCGAAGTTCGCCACCGACGATTACGGTATTTACAGCAAAGGCTTTGCAGAATACGGGCTGGGCGACCTGGAATTCGAGCGCGGCAATATCCGGGCCGCCAAGGAGTGGTACCAGAAAGCGCTGGATACCTGGCAGGACCCGGTCCGCAAAGATCCCGTCCGGCACATCAGTTATGCGCTGAACGGGCTGGGCTTTGTCGCTCTCAAGGAAAAACGATACGAGGATGCAGAGCGCTTTTTCAGTGCGGGGATTCAGTCGGCGGAGGAGTTTGGGCGGGTGGATGAACTGGCGCGTGGCCAGCTCGGACTGGCTTCGGTGCACTTCGAAACCGGGACTGACCTGGACCTGGCGCGAACCCTGGTCGAGGAATCAATCGAAAGCTTCCAGCAGCAGGGTATGCAATACCAGATCCAGAAGGGTTATGCCCTGCGCAACGACCTCCAGAAGGCAGGCTCGCAAACACCGACCCCGCAGCGATAGAATAGAGATGGATCATGAGCTAGAAGTCTTCCGGCAGGCGTTTAAACAGCTGGAGAACCAGTTCCGGGGGCTGCCTGTTTCCGAACCACAGATCCAGCGACTGACCTGGGTCCTTGGCGCGATCCAGAAGACCGCCGAGTCGCTGGCACTCTATGACCCGCTGACCCATGCGCTGAACACGCGCGGCATTGACTGGCTCGTGCCGCAGGATCACATTACCGGCATGGGCAAGATTGATATCTACGATCTCCGCCAGGCAAATAAAGTCTATGGCGTCCCGGTGGTCGATTCAGAACTTCACCGCCTCACCTACCAGCTCATGTCAATCTTTACGATGGATAGGGGGGACTTTGTGTGCCGTTCCCCTGGCAGCGATGAGTTCCGGATCCTGTCCACGTCGAAAACACCGCAGGAGATACGGCTCCTGCTGACAAAACCTTATATCGACCAGGAAACTGACTCCCTGCTGACCTGGGATTTCGGCACGGGGCGCACCGAAAGCGAAGCGGAAAACAACTTGCAGAAACAGCGCAAGCTCTTCCGGCCGGTTGTCATCCGGCAAACCGTGCTTGAGAGTCACTCAGAAATTCCCCGACGCATGGATGAGGAGAATAGCTACCAAAGTTGGCATGAGTTTAATATGCCCTATGACCGGCTGGCAGATACAATTCGCTCGTTGGATCTGCCCGATTCCCTCAGAGAAGAAACGGTCAAGCAGATCCAGGCTGTCAAAGACACGGTCGCCGGCATCGTGACCCGGGAAGCCCTCACAGGTGCGCTGAATGCCCTGGGCGCAAAGTGGTACCTGGATCCCGCCGCCGTCCAAAGCGTGGCACTGACAGACATGCTTGACATGCATGAAGGGAATGCGCGCTATGGCAGTGTGGCGATCGATCAGGATCTCAAACGGTTTTCAAATATGCTCCTGGAGGAGTTCACGAAAGAGGATAGCTTCCTCCTCATCCGGTCCGAGCGCGCCGGGGATGAATTCAAGATTGTTTCCACAAAACTCTCCACAATTGAGCTGGAGGACAGGCTTCGCACCGTCTGGCAAAATGACCAGCACCGCGGCTTGCTCACCTGGAACTATGGAGTGGGCCGCTTCGATCTGGAAGCGCATACCAATCTGTATCGCAACCGGGTGAAGGACATCGAAAGCATGGAAGTGTCTTCCACCACCGGAAAATCCACCTTTATCATCGTCCGCCCGGAAAGCGAGGAGTATGCCCGGCTGTTCCAGCTTTCGGAAGAGACTGCGCGTGCTGTCGAGGGGACACCTATTATTGACCTGCATCTCACGGTGCAGGCGATTCACAATGTGGAAGATTTTGACGCCTTTCGCCAGCGTCTGGAGGAATACAGCCGGGGTCGAACCCCTTTCCAGATCGGCGTGAAGCATATCGCCCGCATGAATATCAACAACCAGCACGGGCGCTTATGGCTGCTGGCGGAAAAAACCCCTGAGCTCGAACAAATGTATAACGACCTGAGCCGGATCGCCGGAGAGATGGGTTACACCAGCTATCCCTATAAGTCGGAGGACTGGCTACCCCATCTGAAGATCGTCAATCTGCCAGAACACACCTCCACGCAGATCAAAGACCCCGCGTTCGGGGCCAGCGGCAATATCACATTCACGGTTAACTGCTTCGAATGGACCGTCCAGAAAGCCCCCGAGCGCTGGGAGCTGCTGAACCAATTCCGCTTTCCACAACCGGCGGAAACCACGTTACCGGCAAAGTTAGGTACCTGACGTGGCAACCATCCTTATTGTCGATCCCCATTCTGCGGACCGCCGTATTTATGTGACCCTGCTGGGCAACTTCGGGCACCGCCTGCTGGAAGCTACCGACGGAATGCAGGCGCTGGAGATGGCCCGCAGAGAGCTGCCCGACCTGGTCATCACCAACATCCTGATGCCCCACATGGACGGCTTTACACTGGCGCGCCGCCTGCGCGCGGAGCCCCTGCTTGCGGGAGTGCAGGTCGTTTTTCACACGGAGCACTACTTCGAATCGGAAGTGCGCAAGCTGGCGATGGCGAGCGGGGTCCAACACATCCTCGGCAAGCCCGCCGAGCCGCAGGAAATCCTGCGGGCGGTGCAGGAGTCTTTAAAGCGACCTACCACGCCGACCCGTCTACCGCAGACTGGACAGCTCCAGCGCGAACATCTGCAATTGCTGGCAGATAAGCTCTATGAGAAGGTTGCCGAGCTCGAGAAGGCCAACAGCCGCCTGCATAACCTGTCGCTGACGGACGCGCTGACCGGGCTGAACAACCGGCGCGGCTTCATGATCCTGGCCACGGCCCTATTGAAATTTGCGCGCCGCGCCGGTCATCCTTTATCTCTGCTGTATATTGACCTGGACAGCCTGAAATACACCAACGATACCTTTGGGCATGCTGCCGGGGACGCAACCATCATCCAGTTTGCTCAAATTCTGACGGAGACGTTCCGTGAATCGGATGTGATCGGGCGGCTCGGCGGGGACGAGTTCGTGGCTCTGACCATCGATGCGGCGGAGAAGGATCTGTCCACTATGCAGACTCGTCTGCAGGATAATGTGAACCTGCACAATTTGAGACCTGCACATGGTCACCCCCTGGCATTCAGCCTGGGCGTGATCCCCATTGATATCGATTCGACGCTGTCCATGGAGGAGCTGCTTTCCAAGGCAGACGCCGCCATGTACAAGCATAAACAGCTCCGAAAACGCACAACCTAGAATCGGCTGCCTACGGGCTGCCATCTATGGCGCAGCCGAAACCAAACTCCACGTTGTAGAAAAATTCCACCTGGTCCCACCCGCGGCTGGATGTCGTGACCATTTCGCCTGGTCATGCCAGGAGCCGCGGCGCACATCGTAATACTGCGTGGATTCCACCGAGAGCCAGGCCCCTCGCCCACCAGCAAAAGGGGAAAAAGAGGTTTTCCCTTGCGGCGCGCCCGTTGCAGCTCGCTCTGCACCCACTCGGATGCGTAGGAGAGCGGCCTCATGATCACGATAAAGGCAGAACAGCTATCCAGCTGTTTTTGCAGCTCATGGGGCCATTGGGAGCCATGGTCCAGGCGCTCATCGATCCAGACTTCGAACCCCCTTTCCTGCAATTGCGCCGCAAGGACATGCGCATCTTCCGTATCGGTATGACTGTAACTGATAAAAATGTGTCCCATGTAAGCCTCCTGCCCGTCTGCCGTTAAAATGATCATACGGCTATTTCATCCGGTAGGGCACAGCGGCCTGCTGGAGAGCTGTCAGCAGTCTTGTGTAGCCATCCCTTTCGAACAGATCGACGCGCTGCCAGCGAGACAGGGAATCGGGCAGGTCACAGGGATCCAGCCGGGCGGGGATCAGGAAGATCTCGCCCCCTCCTTTCATTTTCGCCTGCTCGAGGGCGATCCTCAATTCTTCGTGTCGGAAGCCGCCCTGTCTGTGGAATTGACGTGAGAGACAGGCGATGACAATGTCACTGCCATGAATCGCTTTGTGGATTTCATATGCCCAGTCCTGACCGGGCAGCAGACGCTCGCGGTCCAGCCAGACGTCCGCCCCATCGCTGGTCAAGCGCCGGTAGAGACGGCGGACCGCCTCTTCATCACGGCGAGCATGCAGGAGAAATATGCGGAGTTGTTTGGAGAGAATCATTTGCAAATCCTTGACGAGCGGTAAAGTGATGGCGCGCAGGGTGGTGAATCAATAAGGGGACAAAATAACAGGTAGAGAGGCCAGCCAGCGCAACTTTAGGTTCAGAGCGTGGAAAAAACAATCCCCCTGCGGGGGATTGTATGGATGATTTCGGATGTAGCCCGATGGTTGACCCACATATCGGGGCAGAGTGCACGACCCGCCTACTCCTGCTGGTTATGTTCCCACCACTCCCGAAACTCCCAATCTTTCAATGCCAGGCGTAATTCCTTGCGGCTGCGCAAGTTGAACTTGTCGAAGATGCGCTGCAGGTGAGTCTTGACCGTCTCGGGGGCGATGACGAGAGTCTGGGCAATCTCGTGGTTGCGATAGCCGAGGCAGATCAAGGCAACCACCTGCTGCTCACGATGGGTGAGAGCTGCCCAGCGATTTTCCATCTCGTTCTGGCTCAGGAACTGGTTCAGGCCCGCCTTGGTGAAATCGGCGATGACCTCTTCTTCGTGGCGGCTTTGTTGCTTCGCCACATCCTTTATTGCAGTGACCAGTTCTTCATCTCTCAGGTACACCCGCGACTCATTTTCCCCGCGTTGTTGAATCATGCTCGAAATATATTCCATAATCTTGTGCAGCACTGACATGGCAGCGATTATAGTAGAACAAATGTTCTAAGTCAATTGCAGCTTTGTTAGTTTATTGCCCCATGCCAATCAGGTACCTATCAGGCTCGCAGTTCCAGATCGATATCTTCGTCCGTGACGATGATCTCATCATGCGGCGCACGCCGCAACACAAGCAACGGATCGTTGCCCTGCTGGAGGCTGAGGCCATGCAACAGCAAGCCAAATTGAGAGATGCCAAACCAGAGCAGAAAGATTGTCAGCACGATAGAAGCCTGATCGATCCAGCGCGGCGCGGCTGCGTTCAAATCCTGCACCTGTTCACGCCAGCCGGTGATTTTCGTTTCATATTCCTGGATGGCGGTCAGAAAGCTTTGCAGGCTTTCACGTGTATCCGTGAGATCCCCACCGAGTAGATATCCGGTATCGCTCACAAAGGTTGACGCCTGGGTAGCAAGCCCTTCGACGTTGGCGATCTCCGTATCGATCGCGCGCGCAGAGGCAATCAGGTCCCCCAAAGCTCCTGTGGGCATATTCAGATCCACACCAGGGATAAAGCTGCTAACCCCAGTCAGGAAAGCCTGCATGCTTTCGAGGGACTGGCGTGCCGATAGGATGCGCTCGCGGGTGAGCTTCAGCTCCGGCAGCAGCCGGTCATCCAGAGTGCTTTGAATGTTCTCGAAAAGGCTTTCTGCGCCTTCGGTTTGCTCGGACAGGGTTTCCAGGGCCGTCTCCGCATTGTCCACGATCCGCAGGGCGCGTTCCAGCTCTCTCTCCGAGCTTGCCAGCGTGATCTCCGCCTGCTCCAGCTCGCTCTCGATCTCCCCGAGTCGGGTGGTGGATTCGCGCGTCAATGGCTCGTTGTAAAACCAGACCGCCACGATCCCGAGCAGGCTCAGCACGAGCAGGGTCGCACTCAGGGCGATCAGTGTTCCGGCGAGAATTTTACGAGCCATACGCAGACCTCCAAAGCTGGATTCTGAGACGGACATGAAAAGAAAACGATACAAGCTGAGCCTTGACTCCCTCCTTTATGCTTAACGACTCTAGAAGCGAAGATTATACGGCAAGATTCGTCGCGGGGCGCAGGGATATTTATGCGCAAATACAGGGTATTTCTGAAACGTCGATCTTTCCCGTCATTGCGAACCCCGCTCGGGCTTCGGCAAAATGCGCGCCTCCGCAGGGGCCACTACCCTCCCGTACGCGAAAGGGATCTGCAACGACGGAGAAGTGGCATTGCTATTGAAACTCTTAAAACCGTTTCTTGATTTCACTTGCCTGATATTCGGACTATAATTCCAGGGTGACTCTGCTTATGCTCAGGAGAGGTAATTATGCTCGTCATCATCAGTGATCTTCATCTGGGGGATGGCACTACTGCCAGCACGATCTCACACTCCGCGTTTGAACTCTTCGCCAACCGCTTAAACCAGACAGCTTATACCGCCTCCATCCGCCGGGATGGCAGTTACCGCCCCATCGAAAGCCTCGACCTGCTGATGCTGGGCGATGTGATCGACCCCCTCCATTCAACGCTCTGGCTGAAGACCGCCCCCGGCGCGCTCGACTATACCCGCCCATGGACGGACGTACGCAGCCCTGCTTTCGCCAGCACGCTGGCAGATACGACGAACGCCATCATCAAAGAGAACGAGGCTGCGCTCGATACCCTGCGGCGCTGCGCCCGCGGTGAGGTCGTCCTCCTGCCGCCGGCGACCGCCGGATTCCAGCCGGACCCCGATTCGCGGGAGCGCCTCCCGGTCCGGGTGCGCATCCACTATATGGTCGGCAACCATGACTGGTATTATCACCTTAAAGGTGAAGCCTTTGACGCGATCCGTAAGTCGATCATCGACAAGCTGGGGTTGTGCAATGGAGCCGGTCCGTTTCCGTATGAGGTGGAGGAGGATCCGGGGCTGCAAGCCATGCTCGAGTCCTACCGGGTGTTCGCCCGGCACGGAGACTATTACGACAAGTTCAACTTTAGCCGTGAGAAGGGCCGCGACCATGCCACGCTGGGCGATATCTTCACGATGGACGTCTGCAACCGCTATCCGGTAGAGGTAGAAAAGCGCTACGGAGACGAGCTGCCGGTTGGCATCATCGAGAGCCTGCGACGCATCACGAATGTGCGCCCGGCGCTCGCCACTCCGCTCTGGATCAGCGGGCAGATCCGGCGGCATGCCAAGGACACGAAACTGGAAAACGAGCTCAAGGAAGTCTGGGATGAGCTGTGCGATGAATTCCTGCAATTGGACGTAGTGCGGGAGCAGGACCGGGCGTTCAAGTTCGACATCGTGGATGCGATGCAGCTGATCCTTAAGATCTCGCAGCGTGCCTCGTTCCAGACGCTGGACGATATCGTCATCTGGGCGCATCAACGGCTGCGGGACCACGAGCACTCACTTGCCGAGAATGCCCTCGAGGAGCAGGCCTTCCTCAACAACCGGGCGCGCTTCGTGGTCTATGGACACACGCACCAGCATGAGATCATCCCGCTCGATTCGGATGGCGAGCCGCCCATGGAAGAGGACCAGTTCTACATCAACTCCGGGACGTGGCGCTCGTATTACGATCTGGCTGTCAAAAACCCGCGGGAGCAGAAGTTCGCTCACTACCAGTCGTTTACCTACCTGATGTTCTATAAGGACGATGAGCGCTCGGGCAGGCGCTTCGAAGCCTGGTCCGGCGCGTATGTATGAGAGATGGTGAACAAAAAGACTGGCGGTCTGCAGACCGCCAGTCTTTTTGTTATCAAATGCCCTCGCACGAAAGGGATTACAAGCCGCCGCCGGTCTCAGGAGTGACTCCCGGTTCCTCGGTGGGATCCGGTTCATTGGTAGGTTCCGGTTCGTTTGTAGGCTCCGGCTCATTCGTGGGTTCCGGTTCGTCCGTGGGTTCCGGCTCAGGCGTATTGGAGGGCGGCGGTGGCTGTGTAGCTGTGGGTGGCTGATTCGTTGCCGTCGGGGGTTGCTCTGTAACCGTCGGCGGCCTGGGAGTATTTGTCGCCGGTGGCTCTGTTGGCGTTGCCGATGGTGGCCGCGGAGTATTCGTCGCTGGTACAGAGGTAAAGGTCGGGGGCCTGGTTGGACGACGCGTATTTGTGGGCCGCGGTGTGTTTGTGGGTCCTATGGTTGCCGTATTCGGTGGGCGCAGGGTATTCGTTGGCTGGAGGGTTGCCGTATCCGCCGGACGCAGGGTGTTTACCGGTCGAGGGGTCCCCGTTGGAGCGCCTGGACCGTCACCCACCACGCTCCCGGAGGCAGCCCCGCCGCGCTCAGGGTTACGGGTTTGCGTCGGCCCGATGCGCGTGCGGGTGGGCACCAGTGTGGAGAATGCATCCGTCGCCGTCGCGGTCGCTCCGGTCACCGGGACCTGGGCCTCTACACGGATGGCAAGTGCAAACGCCGAGAGCTCTTCGGTTTGTCCGCAGAGCTGCTGGCGCTCGGCATAGCTGACCTGGGGCAGCACCTCCCAGTAGGGCTCGTCGGCGTTATCCACGTAGTGATGCACTTCGAAGGCATCCGGCTGGTCGAGGAATGCCTGCCACTGCTCATTGCTCAGGCTGAAACAGATCTCCACCGGCTCCGAAAAGGAGATATTGGAAAGCGCGAGACCGTTCGGCTGCACGAACTCGACGTTGACCACCTTGGGGCGGATCCACTGCGTGTCGTTGGAGATCAGGGTCACATCCGGGTTGGCTTCAGCGATTGAAAACCTGCCCTGCTGCTCGGTGGCATTCGGCGGAATGTAGAGGGTGATATCGCCCTGGGTGATCACTTCCCCGGCGACTCCGCCCTCGGCGGTTCCCAGAAGAATCTGGATCGCCGGCACGAAGCTGTTGGACTGGCTCCAGCCATGGAGGACCATGGCGCCCATCAGGCACAGCATGACGATACCGGTGATCACCGGCACATTCAGGCGTCGCGTTTTTTGGTCGAAATTCACCAGCGGTCTTTTTGTGCTCACACTACGTTCCTCTACATTTTCAAAAGGTCGTGCGCCACCACCGGATGCGATTCTGTATGCGGTCGGGAGTGGACGTGCTTTTTTTCTTTATTCTATCCTCAAAACCTGCCGCGGCGTCCCGGCAGGTTTTGAGGGAGTGTCTAAATACGAGGATACACTATGCAATGTCACCCTGAGCGGAGCGAAGGGTCTCCCAAGCATTTGAGCCT
>DAIQBG010000028.1:0-2182 GCA_036781265.1 Anaerolineales bacterium
TATTCCCACGGAGACACCTGAGCCTACGGCGACCCCCCATCCGACTCACACACGCGTCCCGACAGATACGGTGGTACCCACACCGACACCTACGAATGAGCTATTTGAGTCATCTCCATTGCCGACGGAGCCTTGAACCCGGCCGTCGCCTTCCCTGGTGAGCCCTACAGGCTTCTTGCCCTCAGGCGTGGCTGGGTTCGCCATGGAACGAGAAAGCCTTTGCCGGGTTGGGTTGGACGAGGATCTATCTCACATTTCCCAAGAATCGAAGACAACTGGCGGCAACTTTGCTCCCCGCAAAGCCCTGTGCCGTCAGGTGTGCGTCCGAGGTGAGCATGGCAGACCCAATGTACTTCCAGTGGCAAAACAAATTCCTGTTGGAAACGATCTATCTGCGGCGGAACAGGAAGCTGGCTGATTTCTTGATCTATTGTAAGGAGATCGAGCTATGGGGGACATATCAGAATAAGGAACTCGAGGACCTGCAGGCGGAGAAGAATGCCTACATTGCGGACCGCGATCAGGCCGTTATCACGGCTTACAAATCCTACAAGGTCGAGTACGACTATTTCACCACGGGAGATCCCGGCTTTCGATATAGAACGAAATACCGGCTGACCGACGAGTCCGACCTCGCCCACGTGCGAGAGCTGCATCGCGTCCTGGCGGATAACCTGCCCAAGCGACAGGATGTACGCAAGGAGAAGAATTTTGTGGCGTATTACGTCTCGCTGTGGCAGGAAAAGATTCGGAGACTGAAGGAAGAGGAAATACGCCTTGAGCGCAGGCTTCAAGTCATCCTCCCCGAACATCGCGAGCGCCCGCTCCTGAACCAGCAGCTGCAAAAAGTGCGAGATCTCACCCTGCCCATAATGAATGATGAGCTGGCGCGTCTGCTCAAGTTCCTATCTACATACAACAAGATCGAAAAGCGCAAGCTCGAATTCTACAAGGCAACAGAATCCGCCAAGGCAGAGATCCGGAACCTTCGCGCCAAGCTGGATGGCGTACACACTCCCCTCAAACGCGTGGAAGCGGAATGCCGCGAGCTATCTGCCGCCGTTGCGCGTCTGCGCAATCCTCCACCGCGTGAATCCTTCGAAGACTATTTTCTGACGGAGGAGGTATCCGGCGAGCTCAGCCGCCAGTTCCCGGCTGCAGATCCAGCGCTCATCGGCGTGGTCGGCGGGATTCATAAGCGACTCGCTTCCGAGCTGCGAAAGCTAAAAAGCGAGGACGTTCGGCGGACCCGCGTGGGCGACTTCGTCCATGAGCTGCGCGGTCAACACAGCGCACTCATTACGGAAGCTGCCAGGCTCGAGTCGCAGCTGCGGGATGGCGCAGCGCAGAGTGGAGAGAAGCAGGCGAAACTTAATGTGCTCCGGGAAGGCGGGCTGAAAGCTGTCGAGACGGAGCTGGAAAAACTCAGCGATTATCACACCGCCCTCGAGCATGCCAAGAAGCCAAAGGCGGAATGGGAGCGGATGATTCAGGACAGGGAAAAAGAGCTGCGGCGCAAGCAGGACAGCAAATCGCAGCTCGAAGGACAGGCCGAGACGCTGGAGCCGGCGCTCAAAGCCAGAGAGTCTATCCTCAATATGTCAGAAGTAGATTATCTTGTCCGCTTTATCCCGGACCAGCCGATCACGGTCAAAGATATCGTGCGCGGGAAGATCGAGAAGTATAAAGTCGCGCTTGAACAAAAGCTGGATAACCAACGTCCCGAAGAGGAAATCCAACAGGAGCTGTTAGAAGAGATCGTCCGGCTCTTCCTCGAAAAGCCAGAGGAATTTCCCCTCTGGCTCCAATACATGGTTATCCACTTTTCTGGAATGCGCTACGCAACCGCCCATGGTTCATGGGCTGATCCCAGGGATCTGTTAAAGAGCCTGCGCACCTCCGCGCTCGAAAAGGACTTCAGAAAGATGGACGACGATGCCGTGGAAGCCCTGTGTGAGGAGCGTCTGGCAGCCTACCAGTCCCCGGATCCGGCCAGCGCGCCGAAGCTGGCGCTGGCAACCGAGCCAAAGCTCAGGGCGAAAATTTCCACTCATCTTAAGCGCCTCGAGCGTACCTACAACCGGCGCGACGCCCTGTTTGAATTGTTGATCGATGAGCAAGGGTATGAAATTGACTCACAGAACCCGGCGGATGCTCTGAAGGACCTGGAGGCGCGGCGAGA
>DAIQBG010000028.1:2282-11203 GCA_036781265.1 Anaerolineales bacterium
TTGCGCGGTCATTCCCCGGGCGGTGGGCTGACCGGGCTGGTGGACTGGTACATGCGTATGATGCGGGAAGAAAAGGCACAGGGTGAGCCACAACGCTATTTCGTGTTTTCGCAGCCGGGGGCGGAGGAATACTGCAAAGTGGGAGCGACCATTCTGTGGCTGCGTTTTGTTCACGAGAAGCCCAATCCATGGCGGATCGCAAAGCCTCTGGCAACGAAGCAGGGTGACCGGTTGATCCCCGAGAGATACCGGGCGAAATCAGGTGCGGAGGATTGGACGTACTTCGAAGGCGACGGCGTCCGCCGGACGCGGCAGCGGGTTATCGATAAAAAGAAAAAGGTGACGGACGAGCAATGGCTACGCTGGATGCACGCCGCAACCGTGGCAAAAGTGGCGGAGACCGCCGACGGCCCCGTTGTCCTCACCTTCGAGACGGCTCTTCCGTACGACGACCCGAGCGTCTCGGCGGTGGGCGTGTTTAAGCACAGCCTTCCTAATCTACTTTATGACGGAGGCGAGGAGAATTATTTTGGGTCCTTTCTTGCTTATGTTCCTGAAGTGGAGATCCCTGTGCAAGATCTCGAGGAGATGCTGGACTGGAACAAGATCCTGCGCCGGCAAGTGATGACCCCGGCGCAGCTGGAAGAGTATCGCCGGAAGCACATCCGCAGCGCCTGATCCGCATCGGTAGCGTTAGCGCAAAGTCGATTTTCACGGCGCTTGTATTCCAAGATCACTTGTGCTACACTGCGATAAATTCATGAGGAAGGAGGTACGTTCGATGATGACAGCCGGAAAACGACAATTGGTAAAAATGCAGTACCTCCTGTTGCCCAGATAACTTAAGCTTTCAGTAGTTTTCGTTTGTCCGTGACCGCAGGCGTTGCATTGACCTGCGGTTTTGGTTTCTCTATTCAGTCATAAAGAGCTCTACTCTCTTACAGATCAGGAAAGCATCCTATGCCTGTTATCGAAGTCAAAGACCTTACGAAGGTTTTCAAAATTCCCAAAAAGGAGCCCGGTCTGGGCGGTGCGGTCAGAGGTTTGTTTCACCCTCGGTATGAGAATAAAACGGCGGTGGATGGCATCAATTTCAAGCTCGAAGCCGGCGAGATCGTAGGCTATATCGGCGTGAATGGCGCCGGGAAGTCTACCACCATCAAGATGCTGACAGGCGTCCTGATGCCGACCAGCGGCAGCATCCGGGTGCTCGGGCGCGACCCGCACCGCCAGCGCGTGGAGAACGCCCGCGACATCGGCGTAGTCTTCGGTCAGCGCACGCAGTTGTGGTGGGACCTGGCCCTGATTGAGTCCCTGAACCTGATCGCCAGAATCTACGATGTGCACCCGGTCAAATACCGCTTGATGCTCAATAAGTTCACGGAAACGCTCGAGCTGGATGAGCTGCTCAACACGCCGGTGCGCAACATGTCGCTCGGGCAGAAGATGCGCTCGGAGCTGGCGGCGGCGCTCATCCACGAGCCGCGCGTCGTATATCTGGACGAGCCGACCATCGGTCTCGACCTGATCGTCAAGGAGCGCATCCGCGATTTCATCAAGGCGGAATGCATCGCAAAAGGCATGACCGTCATCCTGACCACGCACGACCTGGGCGACATCGAAGAGCTCTGCCGGCGTGTCATCATCATCGACGATGGGCGCGTCATCTACGACGGCCCGATCGAAACAATCAAGAAACAATTCGGCAAATTCCGCGAGATCACCTTTGAGACTGTGGAAAATGTGAACGGGCTCGACCTTCCCGTGGGAGCCGAGCTGCTTGCGACAGGCGACTATAAAGTGCAGATTCGCTTTGACCGCACGATCAGCACTGCCAGCCGGGTCGCGAGCATGGTGATGAACCAGATCGAAGTGCGCGACTTCTCACTCTCGGAGCCGGAGCTCTCCGATATCGTCAAGCAGATCTATAATGGCGCCCTGAGCCGGGAGCCGCGATGATCCGATCGGCACGGCGTGATCTCTCTGTTTACACGTCCTTCTTTGCCATGATCCCGAAAGTGTTCCTGGCATATCAGGTCTGGTTCTGGGTGGGATTAGTGCTGAATATCATCAGCATGGCGATCCTGGTCTACTTCTGGCGCGCCATCTACAACGACGCCAGCACCATCTCCGGCCTGGGACTTAACCAGACTCTCACGTACATCTTGCTCGCCTTCATCTTTATGCCGCTGACTGCCAACGATCTGATCTGGGAATTCGGCAGCAACCTGCGGGACGGGACCATCGTTCATCACCTGCTGCGCCCGATCAACTTCCAGGGCATGAATTACGCTCAAAGCCTGGGCACGCTGGCGATGCGCCTTGTGTTACAGATCCCGATGGCGGTCGTGGCGGTCGTGTTGTTTGGTCTGCGTATTCCGACCGATCCCGGGACATGGCTGGCATTCCTCATCTCTGCCCTGCTGGGCTTTACCGTGATGTTCTATTTCAACTGGTTGCTGGCATGTCTCACATTCTATACGACCGAGATCTGGGGGTTGGGTGTGCTGATCGAAGGCATGAACTTTTTCCTGAGCGGCGCCCTGGTCCCGTTGGTGATGATGCCGGAGCTGGTGCGCAATATCGTGCTGAGCATCCCGTTTGCCCAGGCGCTGGCAGTGCCGGTTGGCCTGCTGACAGGAATCACACCTCTCAGTGACGCTCCGCGCGTCTGGATGATCCAGATCGCATGGATCGCCGGCATGTGGCTGCTCTCCAGCCTGTTCTTCCGCGTCGCGGTGCGAAAGATCACGGTGCAGGGAGGCTAAGTAGAAATTTATGACTCGTTACCTGAACCTCTACTGGTACTTCCTTCTCCAGCGCCTGAAGGTGCTGATGGAATATCGCGCCAGCTTCATCCTGGGCGCTTCGTCCACGATTGTCTGGCAGGCGTCGAGCATTGCCGCGGTCTGGGTCGTGATGCAGCAGGTGCCGAGCCTGAATGGCTGGAACTATGATGAAGTGCTGCTCGTGTATGGATTTGTGACCTTATCTAAGTCCATCAACCATATGTTCGCCGATAACCTGTGGACGCTGGGACGCATGTATATCCGCTCCGGTGGGTTCGACCGATTCCTCGTCCGCCCGATCGATCCGCTCTTTCACCTGCTGGCAGACCGTTTCTGCCAGGACGGCGTGGGCAACTTTCTGGTGGGCGCGGCGCTGCTGGTCAAGACCTCCCTCGCCCTGGGAATCGACTGGACACCCGCCAAGCTGCTGATGCTGGTTGTGGGCGTGGTGAGCGGCGGCTTTATCTTCATCGCCCTCAACCTGATTACCTGCGTCACCGCCTTCTGGATCGTGGATTCGGTCCCGATCACGCGCCTGGTGTTCGACAATCACCTGTTCGCGCAATACCCGCTTTCCATCTATCCGCGAGCGATCGGGATTCTGTTGACGTGGATCATCCCGTATGGCTTTGCCTCCTTCTACCCGGCGAGCTACCTGCTCAACCGAGATGTGGGCAACCTCGCCTGGTTTGCGCCGTTCGTCGCCGCAATCCTGCTCTTTCTCGGGTACCGCTTCTGGCAATTCGGGCTGAGATACTACTCCGGGACGGGAACATAGTACGCATCTTCTGAGTCTTTAATTCCAGATGACCATTTCTCTGGTAAATCTGCAATCGAATACAATTGGGGCACAGCCATCATCGCTCCCCAGGCAAAAACAGTCTGATCTTTTAGAATGCTCTTGATTCAAGCGCATTCTTTATGCAGTTGAAGTGAGTTAACTGAATGAAATTCAAGTTTCCCGATAGGATGAATCCGGCCTTCGATAAGTTCCTTGTAGGCGGCCTGGGCTGCGGCTTGATCGTACTGTGCGTGCTGCTCAGCAGCTTCTACCTCATCTGGCAGAACCCGCCGCGTCCTGTTCCGACGCCTACAGCTTCCGAATTGAACGGGGACTCGACCACCACTCCGGGCCCTTCTCCGACTGCCCTCGTTCAACTTGAGACGCCGGGTGTGCTGCCCACCGGATCTCCAACTCTTACGCCCGTCGAGCAGGCCGTGACGATGATCCCGACCTCTATAGCTGCTACGCCGGTCCCGCAATCGCAGTACAGTGGCACCTCGCCCAGAGGGAAGATCGTCTTCACCTGCTTTATTAACCAGATCGACCAGATCTGCATCATGAATGCAGACGGCTCCGGCCGCAGGCAATTGACGGAGCTCGAAGGGACCGCCTTCTATGCCTCGCTTTCCCCGGATGGGGAGACGATCTATTTTTCCTCGCGTCACTCGGGAAGCTATGAAATTTATTCCATTAACCTGCGCGGACGGCAGCTGCAACGACTCACCCGTAACATCGGCAGCGTCTATGCCCCCGAGCAGTCGCCAGTGCGCGAGCAGATTGTCTTTACCAATAACAGCGGCGGCCAGCAGCGCATCTGGATCATGCGCTCCGATGGTAACAACCCTCACCCCATCAGCGAGGGGCCTGAGGATATCGATCCCACCTGGTCGCCAGACGGCTCTCAAATCGCCTTTGCTTCGGCACGGACGGGACAACGCCAGCTGTATGTGATGGACCGCGATGGATCGGAAGTGCGCCAGGTGACGAACCTTCCCGATATGGGCGGGCGCAGCAGCTGGTCGTCGGATGGCACGCGGCTGGCGTTTTATGCAGGCCCGGCCGGGAATCATAATATCTTTGTGATCAACGTAGATGGCACAGGCCTGGTCCAGCTGACGAACGGCGGCGATAATCTCGGTCCCAGTTGGTCACCGGACGGGAACTGGATTGCCTTCACATCGTTTCGCGATGGGAACAACGAGATTTACATCATTCACCCCGACGGGACAGGTTTAACACGCCTGACAGATAGCCCGGTCTCGGACTGGCAGCCGCGCTGGGGAAGATAAGGCAGAGAGTAGAGAATCAAGAGCCCCCGAGCGGTGAGACCTCGTGGGTTTTTGTCGTATTTCGCGTCTCAGCCGCGCAGTGTGCGTCGTTTAATAGATAAATGGAATATCTCAAAAAGTACCTATCCACATTCGATGTGCTTCTCTTCGGCGGCCTGGGTTGCGGGGCAGTGGTCCTTTGCATTCTGGGAAGTGCTTTTATCTATCTCTGGCAGAACCCACCGGCTCAGCCTTCCTTCGCCACTTCGACCCCCGCAGGCGTGAACACAGTCCCCGCCTCTGATTTCGCCACACCGACATTCCCGGCGACCCTTGTACCATCTCTGGAAGTGACCCTCCCACCGACCCTCGCGCCGGATTTCAACAGCGGCTCTTCGGAGGCGGGCAAGATCGTCTTTACCTGCTACATCAACCAGATCGACCAGATCTGCATCATGAACGCGGACGGGTCCGGGCGCAGGCAGCTGACGAACTTCCAGGCAACCGCCTTCTATCCCTCGCTCTCGCCGGACGGTCAAACCGTGTATTTCTCCTCCCGCCAGAGCGGTAATTTCGAGATCTACTCGATCGATATCAGCGGGAACAACCTGCAGCAGCTGACGAATGGTATCGGCACACTGTATGCCCCCGAGCTTTCGCCGGATGGGACGCGGATCATCTTCACGAACCACGGGAACGGGCTATGGGTCATGAACGCAGATGGTAGTGAGCCGCGCGCCATCACCTTCCGGGACGACATTGACCCGACCTGGTCGCCGGACGGGTCGATGATCGCCTTCGCCTCGAACCGTGCCGGGACTCGGCAGTTATACGTTGCAAACGCCAATGGGAGAAACGTGGAACAGGTTACCGACCTGGACAATATGGGCGGGCGCAGCACCTGGTCACCGGATGGCACGCAGCTGGCTTTTTATCGCGGACCATCTGGCGACCGGAACATCTGGGTGATCAACATCGACGGATCTGGCCTGGACAGGCTGACCAACGGCGGCGATAACCTCGGTCCCAGCTGGTCACCGGATGGGGAATGGATCGCCTTCACGTCCTTCCGGGATGGTAACAATGAGATTTACATGGTCCGTCCGAATGGGAGGCGCGAGACGCGGCTGACGAATAATCCCATCTCCGACTGGCAGCCGAGGTGGGGGAGATAAACCTCAAGGCGGCTTGGGCTTATAATATGCTTATGTCTTCATACCTCAAGCATCTGCTGGCTGAGTTAAAACAAGGGCTGATGGGATTATACGGAGATCGTCTAAAGACTGTCTATTTGTTCGGCTCCTATGCACGTGGGGATTATGACGAAAGCTCCGATCTGGATGTCATGATTGTGCTTTCGGATTACCAGAGCTATGGCGCTGAGATCGATCGGACCGGCGAATTGACCAGCCAATTGTCTTTGAAGTATGGCATGAGTATCAGCCGTGTCATCGTGAAGGAAGTACAGTGGCACCAGAGCGATACCCCTCTGTTACGCAATGTACGGGCGGAGGGAGTGCCTGCGTGAAGGAGGATACAGCTAAATTTTTGGATCGCGCTCAGGATTCGATAGAGGCAGCAGATATTTTGCTGACGAATGGGAAAGTGGATATTGCGGCAGGACGAGCTTACTACGCCATGTTTTATACCGCCGAAGCGTTGCTGCATGAACTAGGATTGCAGTTCAACAAGCATAGCGGTGTCCATGCCGCGTTTGGAAAACATTTTGCCCAACCCCACATTCTCGATCCCAAATATCATCGCTGGTTGATTGATTCATTCGACAAATGCTTGATTGGCGATTATGGCGTAGAAGCAAATCTGCAGATGGATGCTGTTGCTTCAATGATTCATCAGGCGCAGGATTTTCTGGAAGCTGCCAGGCTGCATTTGGGCAAAGAAGAAACGTAGTGGGATAATCGCCGTCCCGGTATTCAACTGGCAGCCGGGGTGGGGACGTTAAAGAGAGCAGAGAATAGAAAGTAGAAAGTCGGGCGGATTAATTGCCACGAAGGGTTAAGGCGATAGTTTCGAAGTTTTCCAGATTGCCAAATGCGCTGACGTAGATCACGTTGCCGTTCAGGACGGTGATCACGGTGCGGGTCAGCCCGGCGAAGCCTTCCACGTCCAGGATAACCGCCGGCAAGCCGCCTGCAAGGGTTACGTCTTCCCGCGCCAGGATCGGGGCGCCGCTTTCGTTCTCAGCCTGTTGCGCAACAGCCTCTTCTAGAGTCGTCGCCTGCTTTGTGACCGCCACATCGATCTTGGTAGAGCCCTCAGGCATGGTGTTGAGGTCCTTGCCGCCCGGCGTGGGCGGATTATTGATATCCCAGGAAGCGATACTGATCGCGTAGGCAAAACTCTCCTCTGCGTTGGCAAGTGCTGTGTCGTTGATGAACCAGCCGGCTGGATAGTTCAGGGAGAACCCTGCCAGGTCATCCGTATAGGTTATCATCTCTGGTGTCGTTCCAATTGTAGGGGAGAGCTCTGGCCGGATCACCGGCGGGGTTGGCTCAGCCGTAGATACAATTGTTTGGGTGGGGATTATTGTCTCAATAGGCTGGGCTGTGCCGGGTGCAGCACAAGCGCTTAGAAGCAGCATCAGAACGCTGAATAAGACAAAACGAATTTTCATTGTTTATCCTTCGGTTGAATATCCATAACAATGACGAAGAACCGTTGAAAAAAGTTTCAACAACTCTGTCAGTCTGGGAGAGCAGTGTGCGAGCGCCCCGACCGAAGGATCGCGCTGGTCGGTTAGAATGACAGGCAATTACGGTCCTCCCATCACCACCGTCCAGTAGCCGCCATAGGCGCTGAATTTTGAGAAGACGTACCCCACGCCGATTTCGGTGACGCGTGAATTAAGCACGGCGCTCCAGTCATTTCTCTCGATGCGCCACTGGTTCATGGCGTCCTGTGGGAGTCCGATGGCGAGGATTTCGAGGTAATAGGGTCTGGCATAACCCGCGCGCGTGACGCGGTCGCCCGTCCAGGAGCCGTCTGAGCCGCTGTGCTTCATGAAGTTGTTGCAGGCCATGTCCAGGCTGTGTGCTCGTGCGGCTTCTGTCAATTGGGCGTTGACAGTGAGGGTGGAGCGACCTACCTCGGCGCGCGCCTGGTTGATGAGTCCGATCAGGGTCTCGACGTATTCCGGGTTCTCCGTGTAGGTGCAGCTGCCAATGGTCTGCTCCGAAGCCGACGGCATGTCTTCGCCGACGACGATTTTCACCCAGAAGGTTGGCTCCGTCCCTAGCGGTACGACTTCTCCTTCTGAATTTCTCAACTCAAAATTGCTCGTATACGCGCCATTCTCGGTCGGCGCCACAAGATCGACCGAAACATCTACCGTGGAACTGAATTCTGTTTCGGGCACAGGGACGGAGTCAGGTGCATCCATTTGATCGCCCGAGACAAAAGCGATGATGTAATCTGTCCATGTGCAGGAGCCTGTATTTTGCAGCTTCCAGGTCTTGGTGAATTCCTCTCCAGCCTCGAGGCGCGTATTATCCGGTATGCTCACATCTTCGATAAAGACCGCGCTATCTCTACAGGTTGGGGTTGGAGTGGGATCTTCCGGGTTCAGTGTGGGTGAGGCAGTCGGTGGGATCTGAGTCGGCACCGTCAATCCCGGCCTGGTGGGTGGCAGGGTCGAGGTGACAAAGACAACGGGCGCGCTGGCCGGCGTCTCTGTGGAGACCTGCGCGCAAGCGCTCAGCAACAGAAGAAGAGACATCGTGAGTGTTATTGTTCGAAATTGAGTCATGTGATTTGCTAAGGGGCGGCGAAGACGACCGTGTAATAGCCTCCTGCCGCGGTGCCCGGGACATAAGCATAACCGATGCCCATCTCGGTGACGGTGGATCTCAAGATCTCATCCCGGTGAATCTGGTCATTCATCCACCAGTTGAAAGCGGTCTGGGGATAGCCGCTGCCGTAGATGATCTCGGCGGAGCGGGACGCAGCATAACCCGCCGCAGCGACCCGTTGGCTCGGAGAGGAACCGTCCGAGCCGCTATGACTGATGAGCCCGTGACAGGCCATATCGATGCTGTGACCCTGGGCGGCGGCGGTCAGCAG
>DAIQBG010000028.1:11303-42689 GCA_036781265.1 Anaerolineales bacterium
GTGAATTTCTGTCCTTTCGACATTGGGGCGTTGTCGGGTACCGTTACGTCTGCGATCATCACCGCGTTGTCCTGGCAGGCTCCCGCAACGGATTCTGCTGCTGGCGCAGTCGTCCCGGTCCCATCGGGCGTGCCCGGAGTCCCGGGAGTGGTGGTCGTAGATGAGTCCGCTGTGCCCGTTGGGGAAATCTGAGTCGGTAGGGAGAGTCCCGGCTGGGTCGGCGGGAGGGTGGATGTCACGAAAACAGGTGGCGTAGGGGTTGCCGCTCCCTGAGAAACGGAGACGCAGGAGCCCAGGCTTAAGCTGATGATCAGGGTCAGGATCCAGATTTTCTGCATACAGCGATTCTACTTGGGAATTATTAAAGAATAGGTCCCGGAGGCGTCGCACCTGCCTCCGGGACCCATTCTGCTGGAAGCGATGCCTATCGCCTGGCGAAGACGAGTGTGTAAAAACCGTAATCGTCGTAAAAGGCATAGCCTACGCCGATCTCGGTGAACGTAGTGCTCAGAAGGTTCTGACCGTGGCGCGGCTCTGTTCTATCGTTGATCCACCAGTTGATGACAGCCTGTCCGTTGAAGGGTGGATTGTTGCCGTTCACATTTTCGGAGACCGATTGGGCGACGTACCCGGTGTCTGCCACGCGCGAGCGCACGGTGGAGCCGTCGCTGCCGGTATGGACGTAAAGCCTATTGCAGGCAATATCGTTGGCATGCCGCTGGGCAGCCTGGGTCAGCAGCGGATTGACCGTATACGCCGTCAAGCCATTCCGTTCGCGGTAGCTGTTCAGCGCGTTAATGACCTCCGTTAATTTTGCCCGGTCGATGGTATACGCGCAGGTCCCGGTTGTGACGTTCGGTCCGGACGTGCCAGTGGTGGATGCTGAGGACGTAGACGCGTTGTTTGTAGCTGTCGCCGAACTACCAGATGCGTTCGACAGTGCCGTAGCGGTGGCTGTGGGTGATGAGGTCGCGGCGCTTACTACGGTGACATTGATGATCGTCCACAATCGAGAATCGTCATCGATGCTCATGATCAAGCCTGCCGAGTTTTTGATGACGAAATTGCTCTGGTAGGTGCCGGTGTTGATCGGTGCTGTCAGATCTACGGAAATATCGAGGTTCTGGCCGGGGAATGCCACGCCTAGTGGAAATGAGTCCAGTGCCGTCAGTCTCTCCCCAGAGTAGTAGGATAGGGTGTAATCCGGACCCCAGACGCAGGTGCCGGTGTTGGCAACGCGCCATGTCTTGGTAAAGTTGGTGCCGCCTGCGACGTTGGTATTGTCCGGGACGGTGACGTCCGCGACGAAGGACGCTCGATTGGTGCAGTCGGGTGCGTTGGTGGGCAGCGGCGTTCCCTCGGTGGCTGTGGCAGTCGGCGGCGTGAAGGATGGGTCTGCGGTGGGTGTCTCGCTCACTTCTGGCAGTGTTTCTGTAGCCGGGGCTTCCTCGGTGAGAGAGACCAGCGCGGTCGCGACCTCCGTGTCGGCGGCGGGAGGCGGGGTGGTCGCCACAGCTCCCTGCCCGTTGCAGGCCGATAATGTGAGTGCCACCAGCATCATGACAATGAACAGCTTCTTGACCATCCTCAGCCTCCTTTGCATCCCTGTTGAATCGCTCACCGCAGCGCAGTGCGCATCACCGTGATGTTCGAGTCAAAATAATGCCATTTGTGCTTTTGATTTTTCCAGCGGATCGCCGGCGATCTGCTCCTCCAGGGTCTCGTGCGTCAGCACCGGAAGCTCGATCAGCGTACGCAACAATCGATATTTTACAACCTGAATCCCTTTTATGCGTCTCGCTAATTCAGGATCGCGTTGAATCTTGTAAGCTGCCAGGGCGGCGCGCCCACCCGGGATGACGATCGTGGTTTGCCCGGCTAAGTTCGTCGTTTCGAAGATCGCCCTCCCGAGGAGAGCAGATGCAAGGATGATAAAGGTACGCTTGACCTCCCCGTCTTGTTCCCAGAAGCAAAGCTTCCCTTCCTGGCGCGTGGAATATCCGAGTCGTTTGCCCAGGGACTCGATCAGGTTCATGATGGCGTGGAGCTCATTGCGCCGCGCGGCTGCCATATCCTCCGGGCGCAGCCTCCACATCCCGGACTCTTTACTGGCATAGGATGCTAAGACTGCATACATGATCCCATGCGATGGCGTCAGCAGTCCCGGGAAACGGGGGTAGATATCATGAGCGATATCCAGATAAATGCTGTTCGGATTCTTTTGCAGGAAGCTGACCACGGCAATCTCGACGCGGTCTGTCAACGACTCAGCCTTATGACTGGCGCCGTGGGTTGGGTCCGCACTGCCCCACGACCCCGTCTCTACGCTCTCGCCGGTTGAGTGGTGGACGAAGGGCGAGTCTTCTTCCAATGCCTTTTCGATCAGGGCGTGAGTCTCTCGCAGTGCCTCGTCGAATTCCTGGTCGTTTTGCTTGAGGGCGTGTGACTCCGCCAGGGCGATCAATCCGGCGGCGTGCACATGCAGGTAAGTGGCAGGCTCGCCGCGCTCCACGAGATACGCCCGGACCGCCTCACGGATGTCTTCTTTGCGCGCTTCGTTTGCCTGCCGCCTCAGAGGCTCGCCGGACGTCCACAGGATCTGGATGGGGTCATTCTCCGTGCGCATGGCCACGGATTTCAGATCAAACCCGGCTGCGCTGGCAGCCGTAAGCGCCGAGGTCAGAAAAGATGGCTCCGGCTCAGAGAGCAGTGCAAAAAAGGGTGTTCCCGATGGTAACAGCCCGGCGAGATGTGTGAAGGCAGCATTGGATGCCGTGGCGTTCCAAGCCCAGTCATAACGCCGGCGGCGCAGTGCAGGCTTGTAGGGCTCCACGGCTTCGGGTCCCCACAGCCAGCCTGCCCACAGCGCAGACAGGGTCCAAAATGCCTGGTTGGGACGTGGCAAGGAGCCGACCACCGCCTTTATGGGAATTTCCTTTTTGACTTCCTCTGCCAGAGCTCTCAAGCGCCCTTCATAGATGAGTATCCCGCCGCTCTCGGGGAGTGTTTGCGGCCAGGCTTCGATCATCACGCCGGACGCCGTCTCTGTCCACTGGCTGAGGCCCCGCTCGAGCTGCATCCACAGGTTGTGCTCGCGGAACTGTCCCGGCACATTGAGCTGCTTCGGGCGGCGCCGCCCGGAGGGGTGATCCCATAACGTATTACCGGCATCGCAGGCGATCAGGATCAGGGCATTCAGGGCGCGGCGGCGCTCCGGGGTCAGATTCAGGCTGTCAAGGCGGTTGATGACCGTGGTCAGGAAGTAGAGCGGACGCGGCAAATAGTATTCGATCGCCTCCTCTGCATAGGCACGGTCTTCGTCATGCAGGGCGACGACTCGTTCGAAGGCACGTGAGCGGTGCAGGGCATCCGTCCCGGCGATCCGCTTTGCCCGTTCGACATCGAGCGGATTTGCCTCCCGCTCACCGGAATCCTCGCAGTGCGGGCAGGTATAGAGACGCGCATAAGGAGCCTGCTCGCCTTTGCGCCACAGGAAGGCCTCGGCAAAAATCTCTGCACCGCACTTTTCACAGGGTGTGAGATAAAGCGATTGCAGATGTGTGCCAAGCCGTTCCTCACCCTTCTTTGAAGCGGTCAGATCGGCCAGTGCCGCTTGGAAATCCGTCTCTGTGGGCGGGTCTGCGGACATTTCCAGCAGGAAGCGCGTGATGGGATTGTTCACCGTCACCAGAACCCGATAACCGGCGCGCGCGGCTTCCAGCACGAGCCGGGAGGAGAAACCGAATGGGTCCAGCACCCAGCTGCCTGCGGGCGCGTGAGCCGGAAGCCATGCCGAGATAACCCCTTCTTCCAGGGGAGGCGTGAACCGCGACAGTGGTCCCGGCTCTGCGGGCAACATGCCTGGAATATACGGTTGCAAATCCATAGATCAAGTATACATCCCCATTCCGCATCGTGCTAAATGCTGCGTAATCGAAGCGTGATGAACTTAAGGAATCGGTCCCATCGTCGGAGCGCACATAATGTCGTAATACTCCAGCTCGGTCGCTTTGTTCTGTTCAGCATAAGCAGCCGCGTCCTTGCCGATACTGCGGACCGCATCCAGGCTCGCCTGCACCTGGTAGGGCCAGTAACGTGGCAGCACCATGCGCGGGTCGCTGACATAGCCTTCCGGCAAAAAGATCGGACGCGCCGGGTCCTGATCATCGGCAAGCGGGATCCAGTTATACATCACGGGACCGCGCGGGTTGATCGTAAAGCCGATCCGGTAGCCGTACTGGCGCGCCGCCTGGACCGGCCGAATGCCAAAGTTGCCTCCGGGCCAGATGATGGCAACCGGTGTTTTGTTGAAATGCATCTGCAGATTCTCCTTCGAGCCTTCCAGCTCCTGCCTGAGGAACTCGTCGGTCGAGGCGTCGGTCATGTTCTCGTTGTGAATAAAGCCATGCGACTGATAATCCACCCAGCCCTCGTTTGCCAGAAGCTGGTTTTCCGCCAGGAAGGCATCTTCGGCACCGAATGCGCTGATCCAGCCGTTGACCACGGGCCAGCCCCAGCTTTCATAATACGGCCGGAAGTGCTCGTTGAAGCTCTCAGCGCGGTGACGGTCATCCACAATCAATAGCACCGAGCGTGGAGGGATCCTTGCATTGCGGTCGAGAAAATCCGCTAGCTGGGTCGCGGTGATGGCTTCGAAGCCCTGCTCCTTCAGGTCATCCATCAGCTGACCGAAATCCTGCTTGCTGATGTCGTGCGTGCGGGTTGCCTGTTCCTGGGTAATGCCATGGAACATGATAGCCATCACTACGGTGCCGGGCGCGGCGTTGTTGGAATTCCACCTATCGTGCAGATACTGGCAGGGATCGCTGATATATGTGTGCGGTGTATCGAGCGGATTGAGCTGAGCTGCTACGAAGGTTCCCGGGAGCGCAGGAGGCGTACGTACTGCAGTTGAAGATGGCACGGGTGTTTCGCTGGGCACGCCGGTTCCTGTTGGTTGCAGTGCTGCCAGCGCCGTCTCGAATGCCTGGGTCAGCGCGACGCTCATGTCGGGAGACGACGCAGAGGGGGGTGCGGGTTGGCAGGCTGCCAGTAGAAAGGCTAGAACTGCGAGGGGAGAAGAGAAGCGTCGGAGATTTCTCAAAGGATTTCCTTTTCTTAAGATATATGAAGTGATTATAACGAAACGATTATTCTTCTCAGGAACCTCTGTTGTATAATGGCTGCCATGTTGACCCATCAGCGCATCGATCAGCTCGAACGCCTGCTGGATGTAGTACGGGGATTAGCCACCGCACCAGATCTCGAATCGTTCTTACAAACAATCATCAACGAAGCCATCGACTTGACCGGCAGCGAGCTTGCCTCCATCCTGGAATATGATGAGACCGCCGGGGAGTTGCGCTTCATCGCCATGCACTGGTTTGAGCGAGAACTACTCCGCCCGGTAAGCGTTCCCCTGGAAGGCAGCGCAGCAGGTTGGGTCTATCGTCGTGGTCAGCCGTTGATGATCCAGGACGTGAAGGTGGACAAGCGTCACTTCAAAGTCGTCGACCATGTCACCAAGCATCAGACTCATTCTCTCGTGGCTGTCCCGCTTCTGACGCGCGGGAATGTGGTGGGCGTACTTGAAGCACTTAATAAAAAGGACGGCGCACATTATACCGAAGATGATTTAACCATCCTGGAAACGCTCGCAGCGCTGGCAGCCCAGGCGATGAAGAGTGCCAGCCTGCAGCGAAAGGTGAGAGCGACCAGTATTGAACTTGCCGAGCTGGAGCGTCTCAAATCTGACTTTATCGCGATCACCTCGCACGAGCTGCGGACTCCTCTGGGCTTGATCCTCGGCCATGCCACGTTCCTGCGCGAGATGGCAGGCGCAGAGCACGGCGAACAGTTGGATATGATCATACGTAGCGCCAACAAGCTGAAAGAAATTGTAGAAAACTTGTCGGATGCCGAGAAGGTACAAACCGGGGCCGCCCGGGTTCACAGCCAGAAGGTATCACTCGCCAGGCTTGTGCAGGATGTCATCCTGACATTTCAGGATGAGGCCAAGGGAAGAAACATTACTGTTACCACAGAGGTGGCAGCCAATCCCTTTTATCTGCATGGCGATGAAGCCAAACTCAGTATCGCACTCAGCAACCTGCTTAAGAATGCACTCCAGTTCACCGAAGCTGGCGGGCATGTAACTTTGAAGGTCGAAGAAGACTCCGGTCATATACGGGTCAGTGTGACCGATAATGGAATTGGCATTCCGGCGCGCGACCTGCCGCGTATCTTTGAGAGATTCTTCCAGGTAGAAACGCACCTCACCCGGCGCTATGGTGGCATGGGCCTTGGTTTGGCTGTCGCCAAGGCGAATATTGAGCTGCATGGCGGGCGCATCTGGGCAGAGAGTGAGCCCGGGAGAGGCAGCACGTTTACATTCCTCCTGCCCATTGACCAGCCGCAGCACGGAATGGCAACCAGTCTTTTCATCGAGTAATCCAGTTCTCCTGTGATTTTCGGGTGACAGTTGGAAGCACTGTCACCTTTTCTTTTATAATAGGCGGACATGGAGACCCAGTTTCTGGTTTTTGGCAGGCTGACACGTGAATATCTTCTGCCGCCTGCGGGGCAGGCAAGGCTGGATGTGGCGGGTGGAAATCTACTGTATGGCGCGGCAGGGCTGCGGATCTGGGAGTCGGAGATCGGGCTGGTGGGACGGGTGGGAAATGATTACCCGCGTGAGTGGCTCAATGCCTGCATCACGCGCGGGTTTGATACGTGCGGAATCCGGGTTCTGTCCAAAAATCTGGATCTCCGGGAATTCCTCGCCTACAGTGAATCGTTCGAGCTCAGCCGGATCAACCCTGTTTCCCACTTTGCACGTCGTGAGACGACGTTCCCCAAATCTCTGCTGGGATATCAGCCCCCGGACGAAAATCGAAAACCCGACCCTGATAGCCTGCTAAACGTCACCGACATCCCGGATGATTTTCTGACGGCGCGCGCTGCCCTGCTATGCCCGATGGATATTGTCACCCAGACGCAGCTGATCGCCGGCATGAAACGCGGCAGCGTCCACACGTTTGTTCTCGATCCCGGTCTGGATGCGATGAGGCCCAAGGCGCGCCGCGAGCTGCCGGTCCTGCTCAACGGGGTGACGGCGTTTTTACCCTCCCAGGAGAAACTGCGGAATCTCTTCTGGGGACAGACGCATGACCTGTGGGAAATGGCAGAAGCGGTCTCCGTCTACGGTTGCGAATATGTCGTCATCAAATGTGGCGCGCAGGGTCAAATGCTTTATGACACCAACACCAGGAAGAAATGGGAAATCCCTGCTTATCCCGCCCGCCTCGCCGATCCTACCGGCGCAGGCAGCGCTTTCAGTGGCGGTTTCCTGGCGGGCTATTGTAAGAATTACGATCCGCTCGAGGGGGTATTGTACGGGAATGTTTCTGCCTCTCTCTGTGTGGAGGGAAGCGGCGCCTTCTACGCTCTGGATGTGCTGCCCGGACTGGCGCAGGCACGGCTGGGTGTGCTGCGAGAAATGGTACGAGAAGTGTGATGGATGACCTTGTGAATCGAGTGGTTGATCTGGCGGTCCGGATCCAGCAGATTCCGGCGCCGACGTTCCAGGAGGGGAAACGGGCGGAATTCGTCCGCAGTCTGTTTGTCCAGGAGAATCTGCGAGACGTTTGTATCGATGAGGCTGGAAATATTTTGGGACGCTTTCGGGGAACAGGGACGGAGCAGCCCTTGATCATCAGTGCGCATATGGATACGGTTTTCCCCGCAGAGACAGACTTGCGCCTCCAGCGGGGTCCCGGCCTGATTCACGGTCCGGGCATTGGGGATAACTCGCTGGGCGTTGCAGCCCTGTTCGGACTGATATGGTCGTTGCGCGAGCGCGGCATTGCTTTGCGGGGCGATATCTGGTTTGTGGCAAATGTCTGCGAAGAGGGGCTGGGTGACCTGCGCGGTATGCGGGCTATCGTCAATCGCTTTGGCGCCGGTGTCCGGGCCTATCTGGTGCTGGAAGGGCTGGCGCTTGGACATGTTTATCACCGTGCGGTGGGTGTCAGGCGCTACCGGGTCACAGCGCGCACGGAGGGAGGGCACTCATGGTCAGATTACGGCCAGCCGTCTGCTGTCCACGAGCTGGCAAAGCTGGTTGTGGCACTCACCGCTCTCATACTGCCGGGCCATCCACGCACCACGATGAATGTCGGAAAGATTTCCGGCGGTACGTCTGTGAACGTGATCGCTTCTGAGGCCTTCTTCGATCTGGACTTGCGTTCGGAGGGTCGCGACTCGCTCTCCGAGCTGGTCTCTGCCGCCGAGCGATTGATCCACCACGCTAACCGGCCGGGGGTGAGCATAGAATCAGAAGTGATCGGACAGCGCCCGCCGGGTGAGATCCCGGCGAATCATCCCCTGGTGCTGCTGGCGAGAGACTGCCTGCGCGAACAGGGACTGGACGCCAGCCTGATCTCCGGCTCCACCGATGCCAATACGCCGTTGAGCATGGGCTATCCCGCCCTGGTGCTTGGCGTAACCACCGGCGGCGGCGCCCATACGATCCATGAATATATTAATACTGGGCCGGTCGCAAAAGGGATGGAGCAGCTGGTGCAGTTTGTGAGCAGAGTGTAGAGATAAACCATGCAGGGCTGGCCGCCGCCAGCCCTGCGTGGTTTCCCATCATTTTCGTAACCCCACCACCTCATACACCGTCAGCGGCTGGGTCTTGCCTTTCACCGAGAGAGGCACGAATGGCCTGGCTTCAATCTCATCCTCAACCCGCTCATACGCCTCCCGGCTGATCAATATCTGGTTTTTGGCGCAGTTCTCCTGGATGCGCTTTGCTGTGTTGACACTATCGCTGATCGCCGTGTATTCGAGCCGCTTTTCGGTACCGATCCATCCAAGGACTGCCTCACCATAGTTGATCCCCACGCCGAAATCCAGGTGAGCATCTTCCGGCATTTCGGCATGCAGCGCTGCTACCGCATCACGGATCGCCAGGGCAGACTTCACGGCGCGCAAGGTGTGATCCGCTTGGGGAAGGGGGGCGTTATACCAGGCCATCACGGCGTCGCCCAGGAATTTATCCACCGTGCCCTCGTGGGCAAGGACGGCGTCTGCCGCCGCGGCAAGGTAGCGGTTGAGCACTGCTACCAGCTCTTCGGGCGAATGTCTCTCGCTGTAGGGCGTAAAGCCCCGGATATCGGCGAACAGGATCGTGATATCCACTTTCTTGCCGCCGATCTGCAGGCTGTTGGGGTCTATTTGATCGAGGACTGCGGGCGAGACCATGCGTTGCAGCAGACTGCGCTGCGCTTCAAGCTTTTTCTGCTCGGTCATGTCGTCGAGCACAATCGCGACACCCTGGGTTTGCTGCCCCGCATCCTTAAGAGGAGATAGATTGAAGCGCCAGTCCACCAGGCCGCGCTCGGGCAGGCTCTGGCTGAGCTCCAGACCCACGACGGGTTGATCGGTCGTGCGCACGGAAACGAGATGTGGCAGAATGTCGTTGGCAAAGCCTGGCATGATGTCGCCCAGCGGACGACCCACAATTTCCGCAGCAGCGCGCCCCACAATGGAGGCTGCCGCCCGGTTGCAAAGCGTGATCCGGTCCTGGACATCGGCTGTGATCACACCTGAGACAATGGACGCAAACACATCGTCCATCAGGTTCTTCAGCTCGGTTACTTCTGCGAGGGTTCGCTTGAGCGAGGAGAACAGGCGAGCGTTTTCGATCGCCACAGCAGCCTGGTCCGCAAACCCCAGCAACAAGTCCCGGTCTGCCTCTGAAAAGATCCCGCTGCGAATGCGGTTGTCGGTGTAGATAACGCCGATCTGCTCAGATTTCACTCGCAGGGGAACGCACAGGATCGAGCGCAGGTTGAAGGCGATGATGCTTGCCTGCCCGTCGAAGCGCGGGTCCTCGCGAGCGTTGGTGGTCAGGATGGCTTCACCCGCCTCGATGACGCGCTGGATCACCGTGCGGCTGATCGCAAATTCATTCTTGTTGATGGATTCCTGTTCCCAGTTGCGCGCAATGCGGATCACCATCTCTCCCTGCTCGTCGCGCAGCATCAGGAAGCCGCGTTCCGCACCCATCAAACGGACGATGGTGTCCATGACGATCTGCAGAACCTCGTCCACTTCGAGGGTAGAGTTGACCACCTGGCCGATTCCGGCCAGCGCCTGCAAGTGATTGAATTGTTGCTCGAATGGGATCAGTAATTCGCTGATACCCGTCAGCGAATTCTCGAGATGCTTGAGTCCCTCCACTGTCACATCCAGGGCGGGCTGAGATTCCAGGGAGCCGCGCAACTTGGCGCTCTTTTGAGCAGCGGCGATGATTAACTCGTTCAGAGATTTCGCCTGGGTCTTGGCTGTGTCCATGAGATGTCCTTCGCCTGATCAAGACCCGCTGTTGTTAGCATGGAATCGTCAGCGCCGGGGTTTGCCGACAAGCAGGTAGCGGATCCGCTCTAAAATGGTTTGTTTGCGTATGTTGAAGGCAGCCTGGCGGGCTTGACTAACGTCCGCCGTCCTGGAAGTATAAAGCGAGGTCTGGTGTTCGTCTAGAAGGATTTTGATCTCGTGGGCAGTATTCGGCAGCAGGTGCGTCAGCCGGGCAGCACGCTCGCTGGGAGTTGTGTGTACGGGCACTGGCTTGTCCAGATACCGCAGTCCAAAGTTGACGCTTTCGAAAGCTTTTTCGACCGGTGAAAGCCTGACCCAGGTCTCCCAGCGCAAAAGCCAGAGCGGCACATCGATACCGGTGCGTTCCATGCCGGCGCGCAGCACGCGTGGAACACGGGTGTGTATGGCATATCGATGGGCAAGGAAGATAATCAGTCCGGCAAGGATTGCCAGCAGGGGGATGAGATAAACGGTTGGGGAGAGCGGCGGTGCTGCCTCCGGGAGGGATGCGCCCAGAATCTCCTCTGTTTCGTTCCTTTCCGGAAATTCCTGGAGGCCCTCGATTCTCAAGTCCGCAAGGGGACCACTGTTGGTTGTGCTTTCCGCGTCCGGGGGTAGTGGGCGCTGCAGCGGCGCCTGCCCGGCTGTGGGCTCGAACTCTACCCAGCCGATTCCGGGAAAGTACACCTCGGGCCAGGCATGCGCGTTGAACCTGCGGACCGTGTAACTATTCCCATCGCGTTCCCCTTGCGCAAACCCCACTGCCATGCGAGCCGGAACACCCAGCGAACGCAACATCAGGACATCAGCCGAAGCATAATAGACACAGTACGCCTGCTTGTAATCGAACAGGATCCATTCCAGCAGGTCCCTGTTGCGCGGCGGTTCTTCGATTGTTTCCGTATACTGGATGTTGTCACGCAGGTACTCGGTGATAGCGATGGCCTGGTCATAGGGTGTAAGCGCACCCGCAGTGATTTGCCGCGCCAGATCCTGGATGCGGGGAGAAAAGTCGGGCGGCAGCTGCAAATACTTCTCTGTGACCCACGCCGGGTAGTCTGTGCCAGCCTCCTGCAATTGCTGCCGGTCCGGGTTATTCAGGACCGCGTCTACCTGGTACGTCTCTCCGCCGCGCAGAGCGGGATAGGCATGCCAGGCAATCAATTCCTTGCCCTGAGCGGCGGGCACAATAAACGTGACGCCGGGCCGGCTGACCCAGATCGGTTGGGCAGGCGAATACAGCAGCGAAAAATCCGTGTCTCCAGTATGGAACATAAAGCGGGAGGGCGTCTGTTCTTCCGCCTCGACATCGTAAGGGTTGGAAACCGAAGGAAGATATTCCTCACGGGTTGTGCCGGTGGTATGCCATTGACCGTCCACAAAGCGGTCGTACGTGCGGCCGCGCCAGAAATAGCGGGGAGGTCTCTGGTCTACCGGAATATCAGCAGGCGCGTCCACCTGGAACATCAGCGAGTCAGAGAGTGGAAATCCACTTCCGAGCGCGAGCTGGGAGCCAAAGAATTGGCCCCGTGTGCTGCCGCTCGGGGACTCCAGCGCGCTGACCGCGTTCTCCATCTTCTCCCGGAATTCCGTCCAGGGTCGAGTTAGCTGGTTCCATGTCCGGACCGCCGATTTCATACTGGAGATCGTGCCTGGCGCAGTCCACGCCATGATGATGATCAAGCCGGCGGCGACCGCCATGCTGCTTGTTAGATCTACGGTGGTATCCGGTGAAAGGAAAATGCGCCGCTCGCGCCAGGACCGCTTGTTCTGCAGGAACTGCAGCCTGCCCAGCATCAACAGGGCGATGAAGGCAAAGAACGCCAGGAACCACAGGCGCCCGGCGATGGTGTTGTCATAATTCTGGATAATCATCAAGCCAATCGCAGCAGGCAGGATGGCGCCGAGATAATCCTGGTTGCGCACGAGGGTAAAGCTGGACAGGGAGCTCATAACCCAGAAGGCAATACACATCACTGCCACAAAAAAGAGCGAATCTTCCACGGGCCGCCGGGCAAGGAAATCGGAAGTGGAGAAGAACAATCGCCCCCCCACGCTCAGCAGCTGCTCCTCCAGTGAAGTTTTCTGGTCCATAGCCAGCGTCCACTGGAGCGGCAACAGCATCAGCATGTAGAAAAAGTTCAGCCAGCGTGTGATCGGGCGTGGGAGCGTGCTATATCCCAGCGCGCTGCCCACTATAAATCCCATGAATGTGATTGTCTGTGTAAGATAAAGGTGCGGGGTCCAGCCGGTGGCGACCAGCCGCGAAGCAACGGTTTGCAGCAGGATGAAGTGCAAAGCGATCACGGGCCAGTCCCACCAGCGAGATTGCGGTACGTGTAACTTTTCCATATTTTGAGTGTAAGTGTACAATAGAAAGAACTACAGGGTCTAATACCGGAGAGGGGTTTTTAGGGCAATACGGACGGCGGACGCCCTTCTCCCGTTTTTATAAAGTGCTGGTCGCATGCCATGGGCAATCGAGCCGGGAAATAATTTTAGCCTACAAACTGTTTAGAAAAGTTAAGGAAATGATAAGATAACCGCTCATCCCACCAGACGGAACACAAGGAGATGCTCATGGACGCCCTCGCCCAAAATGGAGTGGACTGGATCCTTGCTATTCAATCGCTTGGGGCCTGGCTCGAGCCGCCCATGGAGTTTTTAACGTTCCTCGGCCAAGAGGATTTTTTCTTCCTTGTTTTGCCATTCGTGTACTGGAGTATAGACGCAGGGCTTGGACTGCGTATCGCGTTCATTCTTTCGGCAAGCAACTACTTAAATGCCATTGTCAAGGTTTTGTTTGCGGCTCCACGCCCGTACTGGGTCAGCGCGGAGGTCGAGCCATATTCTATGGAGAGTTCGTTTGGCATCCCCTCGGGTCATGCGCAGAACGCGGTCGCGATCTGGGGCATCATGGCGGCGTGGTTGAAGCGACCCTGGGCGTGGGCAGCTGCGTTCACCCTCGCTTTCCTGATCGGGCTCTCGCGCCTCTATCTGGGGGTACATTTTCCACACGATATTCTGGTGGGTTGGCTGCTTGGACTGTTCCTGCTGACTGTATTCCTGCGGTCTTGGACGCCGGTTGCTGCGTGGCTCCAGCAGAAGTCCTTCGGGCAGCAGGTGACGCTTGCTTTCGTGGTCTCCCTTATCATGGTGGCTCTGGGATTGTTAGCCACGTTGCCGCTGAGTGCCTATGTATTTCCCGTGGAATGGACAGACAATGCCCTCCGTGCAGGACCAGTCCCGGATCCGGTTTCGCTCGAGGGGATTCTCACCTCCGCAGGCGCTTTTTTGGGGCTGGCCGCGGGGGCTGCCTGGATCGCAGCACGGGGTGGGTACCGTACCTCCGGTCCACTAACAAAAAGGGCGCTTCGCTATCTTGTGGGCCTGGTGGGGGTCATGATTTTCTGGTACGGGTTGGGGGAGATCTTCCCACGCGGTGAAACGTTCGTCCCCCTGCTTCTGCGTTACATTCGTTATACCCTGGTCGGCCTGTGGGTGACGGCAGGAGCACCTTGGTTGTTTTTTCATTTCAAATTGGCAGACCAGCCCAAAATACAGGAGGTCACTCTGATATAATCCCAGGTCTACGGCATTATTCCCTGGAGAACTTATTCTTAAATGACCCTCGAGCGCGGTGCATTATTACACAAGCGATATCGCATTGTTGAGATACTGGGGCAGGGTGGCATGGGCTCCGTGTACCGCGCCGTAGATGAAAACCTGGGTGTGGATGTCGCGGTCAAGGAAAATCTGTTCACCACCGATGAATATGCCCGTCAATTTCGCCTCGAAGCCGTCATTCTTGCGAATCTGCGCCATGCGAACCTGCCGCGCGTAACCGATCATTTCGTAATCGGCGACCAGGGGCAATATCTGGTCATGGACTATATCGAGGGGGAGGATCTGCGCCAGCGCATGGAGCGCATAGGGAATATCACCGAGGACGAAGCCATCCTGATCGGCGCTGCGATGTGTGACGCCCTGGCATATCTTCATACCCGCAAGCCTCCCATCCTGCACCGCGACTTAAAGCCTGGGAACGTCAAGATCACCCCGGATGGACATATCTTCCTGGTAGACTTCGGCCTCGCCAAAGTCCTGCATGGAAGCCAGGCTACCACGACCGGTGCGCGGGCGATGACGCCCGGGTACTCGCCCCCGGAGCAATACGGCACCGCCCGTACCGATCCCCGCACGGATATTTACTCACTGGGCGCGACCTTGTATGCGGCCCTGAGCGGCATCATTCCCGAAGACGGCCTGGCGCGCGCCATGGATAACACGCAGCTCACACCTCTGCGTAAGCGTAATAGCAAAGTCTCGAAGCGTCTGGCATCCGCGATTGAGAAGGCAATGGGCGTTGATCCTGCCGATCGCTTTCAAACAGCCGAGGATTTCAAGCGCGCTCTGCTTGGAACAAAGACAAAGACCCAGCTTCTCCCTACCGATTATGTGATCGATCCTCCGCCACCGGAAGTCATGGAGGAGATGCAGCATGCCGCGGCAGAAAAACCATCCAACCGTGCGGATCACCTGAGCAGAGTGAATTCCGAAGGGGTCTCCTCAGCCGGTGAATTACCGGTCTTTAAGCCGCGGCGCAGGAGAAAAAAAGGGCGGCGCCGGGCATTCTGGAGTCTTTTAGCGGCCTTATTCTTGCTTGCGTTGGCGGCGTGGGCAATCGTGCGTTATCGACCCTCCTTTGTGCCACCCGAGGTTGTCAGTTTTCTCAGCCCTCTGGCCGAGATCAGCCTGCCATTTGCTTTAGCACCCAGCCCGAGTCCGGCGACCCCTGCAGCTACGCCAACTGCACATCCTACTGCTACGCCGCTCCCCCTACTTCCCACAGCGACCGTCAACATCCTGCTCACAAATCCCCAGCCGGCGTCACCAGCGGTCACACCAACACCGGACAATACACCGCTCGCGGCCGCAACTCTGATGGGCGGCTCAGGACAGATCGCCTTCGCCTCTACGCGTTCCGGTAGCTCGCAGATCTACCTCGTCAATATCGATGGAACCGATGAGCTCCAGATCACGAATGTCGAAGCAGGTGCCTGCCAGCCGTCCTGGTCACCGGATGGTCAGCAGCTGGTGTTCGTTTCGCCATGTGGGGGGCGCGGAGAATTCTACGAAACTATCTATAACGAGTCCAGCCTGTATCTTATTAACGCTGACGGGACTGGCTTGAAGCAGCTCACACAGGCTCCGGGTTCTGATTTCGAGCCTGCCTGGTCGCCGGATGGAACCCGCATCGCCTTCACGTCCGTTCGTGAAGGGTTCCGCCAGATCTACGCGCTGGATGTAGAATCTCTCGATATTACTCTTCTTACTAATACCCCGGACTCCGTCGAGAGCAGCCAGCCATCCTGGTCACCGGATGGGAGCCGGATCGCCTACACGGTCAAGCGGGTGGGCACCTATCAGGTATGGGCAATGGCGGATGACGGCCAGGAAGCTGTCCAGCTCGCCCGCAGCGGGCAGGAGCTCTGGGATTTCCTGCCAGCCTGGTCTGCAGATGGAAAGACCATCTTTTTTAATCAGCGCCGTCAGGGACCTTTCCGCCCGTGGTTGATGAAAGTTAGCTACGAAGATCTGAGCCAGGCACCGCGGCGCCTGGACTTTGTCACCCCGATTGAAGATATCTCCATTTCCCCGGATGGCTTCTGGTTGGCATTCGAAGGCATGGACATGGAAGGCAATCGGGATATCTATTTTATGACAGTTGCCGGAAGCGGGCGGACCCGCCTGACAACCGATCCGCGTATTGATTTTGACCCCGCCTGGAGGCCAATACTGGCTCCCTAACCCTTGCCAGCAATCTCCCGCCCATCCCTTTCAAGGGGATGGGCTTTTTCTTACACTCTTCTTATTGACGTCCCTGTTTCGCACATGTTATTATTATTGCCCAAGGGATAGCACTCGCCTGTCGCGAGTGCTAAATATATGAGAGATGCCTGAATTAACCGAGCGCCAGAAGACCCTCCTCCTCTTGATCATAAGGGATTATATTGAATCCGCTCAACCGGTAGGCTCGAAGCGGCTGGCGGAGCATTATCACTTAAGTCTGTCTTCGGCCACCATCCGAAATGAGATGGCCGCTCTCACCGAAATGGGCTATTTACGCCAGCCTCACACGTCCGCCGGCCGTGTCCCGACCGAGGAAGGCTACCGCTACTTCGTCAGCCAGATGATGCATCAGGCTGAGTTGCCCGAAGCGGTTCAGGCGACGATCTCGCATCAGTTTTACCAGTCCCGTCCGGATATTGAGCAGTGGATGACGCTTGCTGCATCCATCCTGGCCCATCAATCTCAGGGCGTTTCCGTTGTTACGGCGCCGCATACCGACACGGCCAAGTACAAACATGTCGAACTGATCTCCACGCAAGGACGTCAGGTGTTGATGGTGCTCGTTCTGGTGGGGGGCGAGGTCAGTCAGCAGATTCTGACTCTCGCCGAGCCCGTTACCCAGGAACGGCTGAGCCAGACGGCGGCCCGACTCAATCGGGTTTTAGCAGGTCTGACCGTCGACTCGATCGCTGCACTTCCGAGCCGCGCGGATGCGCTGGATCAGGATATTCTGACGCTGATCCTCCGAGACCTGCGGCGCACCTCCGATCGCAGCTCCGGTGAGATCTACACAGACGGGCTGACCAATGTCCTGGCTGAACCGGAGTTCGCTGAGTCCGATGAGGCTCGCCGTGCACTCAAGCTGTTTGGAGAGCGCTCGACACTACAGGATTTGATTTCCCGTGCGATGTCGAATAGCACGGTCGGCGGGCTGCAAGTCTTGATTGGCGGAGAGGGCGGTTGGGAGGAGCTGCGCCAGTGCTCGATGGTCATTGCGCGTTATGGCGTCCCAGGGCTCGCAACCGGCACTCTCGGCGTGTTCGGACCCATGCGTATGTCATATGCACGGACCATTCCGACGGTCAGGTATGTGGCAGGATTATTAAGCGATCTGGTCAACGACACCATTTCTGGTGAGTAATGAATAGGAATTCGACGACGGAGTCGTCGCTTGTGAGGTGAAGGTATGACTGAAAAAAAGAAACACACATTTTCGGAAGAAATCGGTGAGAACGATGCAGAAGCCGTGGCGACCTCTGAGGCGCACGATCGGCTGTCTGCAGAGCTGCAAGCGCTGAAGAAGCGCCTCGAAGACGCCGAATCGAAGACCAGCGAGTACAAGGACAGCTGGCTGCGCTCTCAGGCTGAGTTCCAGAATTACCGCAGGCGCATCGAGCGGGACAATGAGGTCATGTATGCCACCATGAAAGGTGAAATTGTCAAAAAGGTCCTGCCCGTTCTCGACGATCTCGAGCGCGCTCTCCAGAACCGAGCTGCGGAGGATCCCTGGGCAAACGGCATCGAGCTTATCGCACGCAAATTTCAGACGATTCTGGAAAACGAAGGCGTGAAGAAGATTGAAGCCGTGGGCATGGAATTCGATCCCAATTTCCATGAAGCCATCTCGCATGAACCCGCCGACGGTACGCAGAGCGGACACGTGATCGGCGTTGTCCAGAACGGCTACATGATCGGCGAGCGCGTGATCCGTCCCGCCATGGTACGCGTCGCGCAATAAAACCTGCTCAGGTGTCGTCAGCGGCGGCGTTGAGCCCTTCGAAGGGGGCAGGCTGCTTGAAGGCGATTGAGAGCGGATATCTGAGACTTGACCCTGGAGAATTGAATTAATGGCAAAAATCATTGGCATCGATCTTGGCACCACCAACTCCGTTGCGGCGGTTATGCAGGGCGGCGAGCCCGTCGTCATTCCCTCCGCCGAAGGAGAACGCCTTGTGCCTTCGGTTGTGGCGGTAAACAAAAACCACGAGCGTCTTGTCGGACGTGTGGCGCGCAACCAGGCGATCACCAATCCGCAGAACACGATCTCATCCATCAAGCGTTTTATGGGCCGCAAATCTGACGACCTGGAGGTGGAACGCACTCGCAAGCGCGTTCCGTATACGGTCACCGAAGCGGCAAATGGAGATGTGCGAGTGGAGCTGGATGGCAAAGATTTCTCGCCGCCGGAAGTCTCGGCGATGATCCTGGCAAAGATCAAGCGCGATGCCGAGGCGTATCTAGGCGAGACGATCACCCAGGCGGTCATCACGGTGCCTGCCTATTTCAACGATGCTCAACGCAATGCCACCAAGGATGCCGGCAAGATCGCCGGCCTTGAGGTGTTGCGTATTATCAATGAGCCCACCGCCTCCTCGCTGGCATATGGACTCGATAAAAAGAAGAATGAGATTATCGCCGTGTATGACCTGGGTGGCGGCACATTCGATATTTCCATCCTGGATGTAGGCGACGGGGTCTTTCAGGTGCGCGCCACCAGCGGCGATACCTTTCTCGGCGGCGATGATTTCGATCTGCGCATTATGGATTACCTGATCGAGCAGTTCAAGAAAGATAATGGTATCGATCTGAATAACGACCGCCAGGCACTCCAGCGCTTGAAGGAAGCCTCCGAAAAGGCAAAGATCGAGCTCTCGACCACCATGCAGACCGAGATTAACCTGCCCTATCTGACGGCGGACGCCAGCGGACCGAAACACCTCGTGATGACTCTCACGCGCGCCAAGCTGGAACAGTTGACGGCTGATCTCGTTGACCGGACAATCGCTCCGCTAAAGCAGGCCCTGTCCGATGCCGCTCTGACGGCGGGTGATATCAACGAAGTGGTCATGGTTGGCGGGATGACGCGAATGCCCGCAGTGCAGGACCGCGTCCGCGCCTTCTTCGGCAAGGAGCCACATAAGGGTGTCAACCCTGATGAAGTGGTTGCGATCGGTGCAGCCATTCAGGCTGGCGTGCTGGGGGGCGAGGTCAAGGATATTCTCCTGCTGGATGTCACGCCGCTGACTCTCTCCATAGAGACGCTGGGCGGCGTTGCCACGCCTCAGATTGAGCGCAACACCACGATTCCCACACGCCGTAGCCAGGTTTTCTCCACGGCTAGCGACAGCCAGACCCAGGTGGAGATAAACGTCTTGCAGGGCGAGCGTCCCATGGCGGCGGACAACAAGTCGCTCGGGAAGTTCATCCTGGATGGCATTCCTCCCGCGCCGCGCGGGATGCCGCAGATCGAGGTGACCTTTGATATTGATGCCAATGGCATCTTGAAAGTCACCGCCCAGGACAAAGCCACGGGCCGTTCTCAACACATTACAATTACTGCCTCATCCGGTCTTTCGGAGTCTGAGGTCGAGAAAATGCGCAAGGATGCCGAGTCTCATGCGGAGGAGGATCGCAAGCGCCGTGAGTTGATCGAAGCTCGCAACGGCGCCGATAACACCGTCTATGCCGCAGAAAAAGCGCTTCGTGAGTTTGGTGATAAAGTTCCCGCAGAGGTCCGCTCCGAGGTGGATGCGAAAGTTGCCGAGGTGAAGAAAGTTGCGGAAGGCGAAGATGTCCCGGCGATCAACTCTGCAACCGAAGCGCTTGGACAGGTCATCCAGAAGATCGGCGCTTCCGTTTACCAGGGGCCGGATGGTGCAGGCCAAAGCCCCAATCCTGAACCTGGCCCTGATGTGGTCGAAGGTGAAGTAAAAGAATAGAAATTAGAGCGTAGAGACTAATCTCAGCTCTCCAACTATGAGCAACCGCGATTACTACGAAATCCTTGGCCTGAGCCGGAACGCGAGCAGCGATGAGATCAAAGCTTCGTTCCGGAAGCTTGCGCGTCAGTATCACCCTGATGTAAATAAAGAGGACGGCGCCGAGGAAAAGTTCAAGGAGATCAACGAAGCCTATGGTGTGCTTTCCGACCCCGAAAAACGCGCCCGCTATGACCGCTTCGGCAAAGAGGGTCTTGGCAATATGGGCGGCTTCCGGGATTACACTGTAGACTTCAATGATATTTTCGAGGAACTGTTTGGGCGCGGATTTGGTTTTTCCACCAGCCGGCGGTCGCGCAATGCCCCGCGTCGCGGGCGTGACCTGCAAATGTCGGTCACTCTGACATTTGAAGAAGCAGTCTTCGGCGTGGAGAAGGAAGTCGAATTCGAGCGTGAAGAGACCTGCTCACGGTGCAACGGCTCCGGCGCCGAACCTGGAACTTCCCCGATCCGCTGCACCACCTGCAATGGGCAGGGCGAGGTCCGGCAGGTCCGGCAAACGTTCCTTGGGCAGATGGTCCAGACCTCAACCTGCCCTACCTGCAACGGGCGCGGTGAGACAATTTCCTCGCCCTGCAAAACCTGTCGTGGTGGAGGGTTGGAACGCAAGAGTGTCAAGAAGAATGTGCAGATTCCCGCCGGCGTGGATAGTGGTACACAGATTCGTCTGGCAGGGGAGGGCGGTCCCGGTGCGAATGGCGGCCCCAATGGAAGTCTGTTTCTGCTCCTGGATGTCGAGCCACATCAGTTTTTCAAGCGCCGCGAGAATGACATCATTTTGAATCTGGATATCAATGTAGCCCAGGCTGCCCTGGGCGCGGAGGTCGAAGTCCCCACATTGGATGGGAACGAGCAGTTAAGAATTCCTGCGGGCACGCAGCCCGGAAAGGTTTTTCATATCAGGAACAAGGGCGTTCCTCATCTGCGCCGCAGCGGTCGCGGCGACCAGCTCGTGATCGTCAATGTGGCTGTGCCGAGCAAGCTCACGAAGGAACAGCGCGAGTTGTTCGAGAAATTGGCGGAAAGCCTGGGCACCACCGTTAAGCCGCAGGAAAAGGGATTTCTGGACTGGTTGAACGAAGCGCTGGGCGGCTAGAAGTCGGGAGAATCGTCATTTGACGGTTCTCCTTTTTCATGCTATAGTCATGAATACTTGAGCAATTATTCATACGTTGCCTTGATCATGCTCCTGAAAGAAAACACCTCTGCCCACCTGGCTGACCTGTTCAGCGCCCTGAGCGACCCGACCCGGCTGCGCATTATCTCTGTGCTGCTGGAAGGCGAGATGAATGTGGGCGAGATCGCTTCACAGCTCGAAATGAGCGAGTCGGCGGTATCGCACCAGCTACGCGGACTGCGTCAGCTGCGCCTCGTACGCAGTCGCAAGGATGGGCGCCAGGTCTATTATGCGCTCGATGACGATCACGTCGAAAAGCTCTACCGGCTGGGGCTGGATCACGTGGGACATGGCTAGCAGAAATTATCAAAGGGATTTATGACTCAGACCGGCTCTCACACTCACTCTCATCTGCGCGAAGCTGCCAAACAGACCACCCGCAGGCTTTCGTTATCGCTGTTCCTCACCCTTGCTTTTGTGATCATCGAAGCCGGAGCAGGAATCTTTGCGAACAGCCTTGCCCTGCTCACCGATGCGGCGCACAACCTTACCGATGTCATCGCCCTGGCTCTGACCTGGTTTGCCGTTCGCATGACTTCCCAGCCCCCCAATGCCCGCAAGACGTACGGCTATCACCGCGCCGGGATCCTGGTGGCACTGGTGAACTCGACAACCCTGGTGCTCATTTCCCTTGGCATCTTTTATGAGGCGTACCGGCGTTTCATGTCTCCGCCCGAAGTGGACTCAGGCGTTCTCATTGGCGTCGGTTTGATCGCCGTAGTGATCAATCTTGTCACGGCGCTGCTGATCCATCGCGGCAGCGAACATGATCTCAGCCTGCGTTCTGCTTTTGTTCATCTCATGGGAGATGTCATCTCCACGGTCGGCGCGGTGGTGGCAGGGGTAATTATTTACTTCACCGGTGCTAACTGGCTTGACCCGTTCATCAGTGTTCTGATCGGTTTTCTCATTCTTTACAATGCCTGGGGTATTCTCCGGGACGCTGTGGACATCCTGCTCGAAGCCACACCTCGCGACGTAAATATCAAGGAGATGGTGAAGGATATCGTCGCCGTTGAGGGCGTCCTTGGCATTCACGATATCCATGTCTGGAGTCTCACGCAGAGCCTGCGTACGATGTCTGCTCATATCCTCACAGATGATCTTCACATCAGCGCGGGGGGAAATATCCAGCGGCGGATCAGTGAGATTCTCCGTCACCGGTATAATATTTCCCACGCAACACTCCAGTTAGAATGCGTAGATTGCTTCCCTGAGGGGTTGTATTGCGATTTGAACGGGAACACGCATGTAGACCATGGGCATTCCCACGCTCATTATCCAGGTCGTTAGCCGGATAGAATTCAGGTGAAATGCGCCCAGAAAGACTTTTATGTTATCGGATTCGTCACTGTTCATAAAAAGGACGCTTCTACAAATATGGCGGGAGCTCCCTATGAAGTTTCAGGTTGTGCTCGTCCGAATGCTCCGACCGCGCTACCGCGTGGCGGTGGCAGCCATCATCCTGGACGAGCAAAAGCGAGTTCTCCTGTGTGAGCATACCTACCGAAAGTTCCATCCCTGGGGACTTCCGGGCGGGGGCCTGGAATACGGGGAGAGTCCTGAGTGCGGAGTGGTGCGTGAGGTCTGGGAGGAGACAGGGTTTGATGTGTGTGTGGAAAAACTCTTACTTGCTGAGAGCGCCAGGGATTTTCACCATATTGGCCTGATTTATCTTTGTAAGATTGTTGGGGGTTCGTTTAGACCGAACCTGGAAACTGTTCGAACCGCGTTTTTTGATGTGGATGCATTGCCCGATATCCTTTATACGGAGAGGATGCTCATTCAACAGGTGGCGGCCCAGCTTTCCCTGCGAGCCTTGCAAAATGACAAACTGGCTTGAGGTCTCTCTTACCGTCAATGGCGAGCTTGCCGAAGCCGTTGCCGATGTGCTGGCACGCTTCGCCTATAGCGGTGTAATGATGGAGCAGGGCGTGAAATACACAGACGAGGAAGATGCCGGGACGCCCACAGGTCCCATTACCGTTAGGGCATATCTGGAAATGGATGATCGGATCGAAGAAACTCGCCAGAAACTGGAGGAGTCTCTGTATTACCTGGGGATGATCCAGACCCTGCCGCAGCCATCCTACCGGCAGATCGAAGATCAGAACTGGATGGATGCCTGGAAACAGCACTACAGGCCGATCCTCGTCGGGGAACGCCTGCTTATCCTCCCCGCCTGGATGGAGTCACCGGATCCGAATCGCGTCGCGATCAAGATCGATCCCGGCATGGCATTCGGCACGGGTACACATCCGACGACTCAGCTTTGCCTGGAATTGCTGGAAAAAGCAATCTCTGATCCAGGATTATCGAGCGACGACTTTCGAGTCATCGACGTTGGCTGCGGCTCCGGAATCCTCTCCATCGCCGCGCTCAAGCTCGGTGCTTCGGCTGCTCTCGGCGTAGATATCGACGCTGGCTCCCTCCTCAACGCGCGCGAGAATGCAAAGACCAATGGGCTCGGGGACGAGTTAATCCTCGAGGTCGGTTCGGTAGAGGAGATCCGGGATGGCAGGTTTCCCATTCGGAGCGCGCCGCTCGTCGTCGCCAACATCCTGGCTCCGGTGATTATCCGCTTATTTGACGCGGGGCTCGCAGACCTCATCGAAAAAGGCGGGGTGATCATCCTGAGCGGAATTCTGCACGAGCAGGCCCAGAGTGTGATCGAGACGGCACAGGCGAAGAGATTACAGCTGAAGGAACAAAGGCAGATGGGGGACTGGATTGCACTTACAATGAGTTGACAATCTTAGAAATGATATGCAATTCTTATCTGGATTCTCAGGGGGAATGTTAGAATACCGCCCATAATTTTCACAGACAAAGGAGAATCTTTCATGCAAAGGAATCATAAGATTGCTTTATCTGTTGCCCTGCTGGCATTGGCCGCGCTGGCGTGCAATGCAGTATCCGGAGGAGGAGACACTACGCCTCTTCCCGATGGACCGACCCTGACGCCCAGCCCGCAGGTCATTCTGAGCGACGATTTTTCGTCCACCCGCTGGGGCACCGGCACGGATGCAGATAGCTCTGTGGAATATGCAGATGGCGCACTGCAGATGATCGTCTACAGTCAGAACTATTTCGTCTGGAGCACGCCCAACGATCAGGAATATCAGAATACACACATGGAAGTGACGGTGCTCAATAACGGCACGGACTCCACCACGGCTTTTGGCATCATGTGCAACCAGCAAGAAGTCGCTGACAATTTCTACTATGTGGCTATCACCCCGGCGGGCGAGTACGCGATCGCGAAAGCGGCTGAAGGGCAGCAGGATCTATTTTTGACAAACAACGATCAGTGGGCATCGTCCACTCTCATTCCCCAGGACTCTGACTCCTACAACGTCGGTGCAGATTGCGGCAATGGCACGGTGACACTCTACGTAAATGGCCAGGAGATAGATTCTGTCTCAGACACATCCTATATCAGCGGCGGCATTGCTCTGTTTACCTGGAGTGGAGAAGAGGAGAATTCTGCAGACGTCTCCTTTGATGATTTCCTGATGACGGAATTGCCATAGCGCTTTCTTCATTCAACGTCATCCAACACCAAAGATTACATCGGAGAATACAAATGAACATTAAAAATTCAAAGGTTTTGCTTGCGGTTGTGACGCTTGTTCTAACCTCCCTGGCTTGCAGCGTTCCGGGCAGCCGAGCTCTATTGCAAGACGATTTTTCAGGTGAAAGCACGTGGGGAACAGGCACAGACGCCGATAGCTCGGTCGAACACTCGAATGAGGCGCTCAAGTTCTTTGTCAATAAGGATCTATATTTCGTGTGGAGCACGCCCAACGACGAGGACTATGAGAATGTCCACATCGAGGTGACGGCCAACAACAATTCCACGGACGCGACGGCGGCATTTGGTATCATTTGCAATCTGCAAATCACCAATACGTCATATTACTTTGCCGTGACCGGTGCGGGCGAATACGCCATCGGCAAATATACATTTGCAGGCGACACATTGCTGACCAACAATGGGCAGTGGGCAGAATCCAGCCAGATTACTTCCGGAGCTGACTCGTATCGCATTGGCGCGGATTGCGGCAACAACACACTCACCTTGTATGTGGACGGACAGCGGATTGATTCGGTCAACGATTCGACCTATACAACAGGGAACGTAGGGCTCTTTGCCTGGAGCGGCGAGCGGCTTGATGGCACGGATGTAACATTCGATGATTTCGTGATGACGACATTGCCGCCAGAATAATCGTCTGACCAATCACATACAGATCCTGCACCCACACGCGATGCAGGATTTCTTAATTCCACGACCGAAAATCTGTGCTATGATTCCCCATACATGGATCGACGCCGTCTCATCTCTTACCTGCTTTTGAACGCATTAATCTCAGCCTGTGTAACGGGTTCGATCTTGTTCTGGTACGATCGCAATTACCGTTCGGTTAGCCAGTCGGCTGTCCAGCCGTCTGCCGCTCTGATCAATCAGGATGCCCCTCCGCCGCAGCCAACCCTTGATCCCGGAATCGATATCCCTGTGGAAATCGTCAGTGTAATAGGCGCCGGCACGTTGAGCGCCGAATGGGTGGTGGTGCGATATGCAGGCGAAGATCAGATCAACCTGGCAAACTGGCAGCTCAGAGACGCTGATCGTAATGTCTTTGTTTTCCCTCAGTTGATCCTGCACACGGATGGTGCCGTGCAGGTCCATACCGCCTCCGGTACGAATACGGTCATTGATTTGTACTGGGGAGAAAGCGAACCGGTCTGGGAATCAGGTGAAGAGGCGCAGTTGTTCGATCCAAGCGGAAATTTGCGTGCTAAATATAAGGTCCCATAATCGAGCTGCAACTCGCCAGGCACACTCAATCAGCTCTTTAGGAGCTTTCACGGCGGTCTTGGCGTGAGTCGCAGTTCTCATAGAAACGAATTATCGAAATGACTCAAGCTCTTTACCGTAAATATCGGCCCAAAGCATGGGAACAGGTCGTGGGACAGGATCATGTTGTCAGGACGCTCAAAAATGCGATCGCGGCCGACCGCGTTGGACATGCCTATCTCTTTGCCGGCTCGCGCGGGACGGGCAAGACGACGCTGGCGCGCCTTCTGGCGAAAGCGGTGAACTGTCTCAGCCCGGATGCTGCCAATCGGCCCGATAACGAGTGTGAGCACTGCAAAGCTGTCAACGAAAACCGCTTTCTGGACCTGATTGAGATCGATGCGGCTTCGAATACCAGCGTGGAGGATGTCCGCGACCTGCGGGATAAAATCAACTTCTCGCCTTCCCAGGGCAAGTACAAGATTTATATTATTGATGAAGTCCATATGCTATCGACGGCAGCGTTCAACGCCTTGCTCAAAACACTGGAAGAGCCGCCGCCTCATGCTATCTTTGTCCTGGCGACAACGGAAATCCACAAGATTCCGGCCACCGTCCTATCACGCTGCCAGCGCCATGAGTTTAGGAGGGTTCCGGTCGATGAGATCGTCCGCCAGCTCAAAACAATCCTTAAATCGGAAAACATTCAGGCGGATGAAGATGCGTTGATTCAGATTGCGCGTCAGTCGGCGGGTGGAATGCGGGATGCGATCTCTCTGCTCGATCAGCTCTCCTCTACGGGGGATAAGATTACCCTGGCGCTCGCTCAAACAGTGCTGGGTACCGCCACCAGTCAAACGGTCCTCGACGTGATCTCGGCGGTAATGGATCATGATCCTGCCCACGGGCTCGAGACCATTCATAAGGCGCTCGATGCAGGCGCCGACCCTCGCTCTCTGGCGCGCCAGATCGTCGAATATCTGCGCGGACTGATGTTGATCCAGATGGGGAATGCGAGCCAGGTCGAGGCAACAGCAGATGTGAAGAAGCAAATGCAGGCTCACGCCCGCTCATTTTCAACCAGCGATGTTCTACGTATGATGAAAGTCTTTAACAACGCTGCAACCGATATGCGCGGCGGATGGCAGCCCTCATTGAGTCTGGAACTCGCCCTCGCAGAAGCCCTGGACGCTCCGGATCAACCTGTCCCACATCCGGCAGCGGGTTCTCTCAGCGCGACCGTTCGTCCTCAGCCCCAGCCGGCGCCCGTCGCCAGGGTGGAGTCAAGTCCCAGTTCCACTGCTCCATCCAAAATGGAACCAGGACCGATCCTCAGTGAAGGCACAGATGTCTCGAAAGATCATGATGATTCCGTTGAGCAACCCGAAGCCGAGCAAACGCGCCCGGCGCAAGCCTCCGCCCTCAACGCTGCGGAGGTCATCCGATCCTGGAAGCACCTGGCAGCTTCTCTCCCAAAGTCACAGGCAAATCTCTCTGCCTTGTTGAACTCGGTGAAGATGATCGATGTTCAGGGCAAGACGCTGATTCTCGGCCTCGCGAGCGATGTGCTGGTCAGCAAGATCGATAAGCCCGACCAAATTGAGGCGATTCAGAAACTGATCAAGGATAAATTCGGTGTGGATGCCAATATCCGTTGCGTGGTCACTACCGCCAAAGGTAAAATCCCGCCGAATGTGCCGCAGGACGGCATGGTGGCCGCTGCTATCCAGCAAGGCGGTCAGATCGTGGATCTGTAGATCAACAGCGAATTCGATCCTCGACTTCCGAGATCTACAAATCTAATATCGATTATCGAGGTGTTTTATGGCAAAAGGATTTAACAAAGGTCCCCAGATGGGTGGTGGTGGCATGATGGCACAGCTGCAGAAGATGCAACAGCAGCTGGCGGAAGCGCAAGCCAAACTGGCTGAGGAAACGGTCACGGCGACGGCCGGCGGTGGCGCAATCAAAGTGGTCATGACCGGCGACCAGAAATGTCGGTCCGTCGAGATCAACCCCGATCTGCTGAAAGACGGAGATGCGGAGATGCTGCAGGATCTCGTCTTGTCTGCAGTCAATATGGCGCTCGACCAATCGCGCGAGCTTCAGCAAACAATGTTGGGGCCACTGGCTGGAGGGTTACCCTTTTAGTGAATCCAATCCAAGCCGGAGTTGATCTCTCTTACTGTTGAAGGAAAAGAATAAATACCCATGCTCCTACCTGAATCCCTACAATTACTGATTAATGCTCTTGAGCGCTTGCCAGGTATCGGACCCAAATCAGCTTCACGATTGGCTTTTTACTTCTTACGCGCGCCGGAAGAAGTATCACAGGATCTAGCGTCCGCTCTGGCAAACCTGAAAGCCAATACCACGCTCTGTCAGGAGTGCTTCAATATCACCGAGGCCGGCCGCGAGCGTTGTGAGATTTGTGAATCTCTGCAACGAGATGGCACGCTGGTCTGTGTGGTCGAAGAGGCCCTGGATGTTCTGGCGCTGGAACGTACAGGCGGGTATCAAGGAAAATACCATGTCCTGCAGGGCGTCCTCTCACCAATCGAGGGTATCGGGCCTGACGATCTGAAGATAAAACAATTGATTGGACGTGTCCGGCAGGGTGAGATTAGAGAGGTGATTCTCGCCACCAATCCCAGCATGGAGGGTGACGCGACCGCGCTTTACTTGCAGCAGCACCTGGAGCCGCTCGGCGTTAGAGTGACACGTCTTGCGCGTGGTCTACCAGTCGGCGGCGATCTGGAATACGCGGATCAAAACACACTCCTGCGAGCACTATCGGGAAGACAGGAAATGAATTAATAAAATTGCCCCAATCGGGGCGATTTTTTATCCAATGAGCAAGGCTTTCAATACATCATCGAGCGCCGGAACTTGATTTGAATCCTTCAAGTTTGCCATACGATGGTATACCTCTGCCGCTGCCCTGTGAAAACCATCTGGTAAACCTGCTTCGCTGAATGTGGATGCAATCTCCTCCATCTCTCCTTCAAAACGCCAGGCTTTTGCAGTGACCCGCGCGACACGTCGATTAGCCTGTTCAGAAAAACCGTCCTCGTCCCTATCCCATTGCTGATAAAGTTCTCCTCGAACATTCAGCGATTCGGCGGTGGCGAGAGTGGCAGAGAGTAAAGCAGTGGTTCCTTTTGTATAAGCTGCATAACACATCTTCAGCGCCGATGCTTTTCCGATTTCGCTTCCAATGATTTTTGTTTCTGGAAGTCCGTTTGAAAAGCACAATGCAATTTCATTTGCCCTTTCCCCTGAGAGATAAAGCCAGGTCTCGTTCGGCTTCCACACCGGTCCGCCGATAATGCCGCCATCGACAAATTGAATACCATTTGCTTCAAGCATCTCTCCAAGTTTGATTGCGCGTTGAGGGGAAATCGCATTGGCATCAAGGTACAGTCCTTTAAATCCAGCCCTGCTCACAGAGTAGGCAACTTCTTCTGCAGCATGTGGTGGACAGATGCTAAGGATAATTTCACTAGCCTGACAGAACTGAAATAGAGAATCGATGTTAATCAGATTGAATTTCTCTGCCCGTGCTCGAGTCTTGCTGCTGCGATCTTGAGATAGCCAATAGACCTGATGTCCATTATTGATCGCGGAAGCCGCAATGGAAACTCCCATTTCACCCGGATGGAGGACACCGATTTTGCGCATGGTTTCTCCTTGTTGGTGGGCAGTATAGCACGTCCTGCCAGGTAAAATGTTGTTATGAAGATCACCATTCTCACCTATGGCTCACGCGGCGATGTCCAGCCATTTCTGCCACTCTCGCTGCGTTTGATGGAGAAGGACCATATTGTCAAACTGGCCGCACCGGCTCGATTTCGGAATCTTATCGAGAGTCACAGGATCGATTTTGCGCCTCTCCCAGGCGATCCTGAAGAGCTAAGTCGGCGTCTTAACGATGCGGGTTACAACTACATCCGTTTGCTTCAGGAATTAATGGACCATGCCATCAAGATAGGCGCCGATGTCTTGCGTCAGACCGAAGAAGCCTGCCAGGATGCAGACCTGATCGTTCACACATTTACGCACGCCGTTGGCGCTCATACGCTTGCGCGCGAGAAGGGTATTCCGGATATTCACATTCAATTGTTTCCGATGTTCACGCCGACAGGTGACTATCCCAACATTACCATGCCGCACGGATTACCCGCCCCCTTGAACCGTATTACGCATAAGTTCTCCGCAAAGCTCACCTGGTGGATGTCGAAGTTCGGATTTGAGCGCGTGCGACGCCAATCCGGACTGCCGCAGAGAAACCTGTACTGGCCCTTTGACGTCGGCCCACTTCGTCCTCCGACCCCGATCCTGTGCGCGTGGAGCCCGAGCGTGCTTCCCGCCTCGAACGATTGGCCGCCGCACGTCCATGTCACCGGTTACTATTTCTTTCCGCGCCCTGACTCTTACCGGCCGCCGGAAGAGCTCCTTTCGTTTCTTCAGCACGCAAATGCACCAATCTGCATCACCTTTGGAAGCATGGTTAACAGGGACAAGGAGAAAATTGATGGCATCGTACGCCAGGCGCTAAAGCAGACAAAAAATCGTGGGATCCTGCTCTCTGGCTGGAGCAAAGTCCAGGCGCGCGCGTCGGCCGACCTCTTTTATCTTGAAGCAGCGCCTCACAATTGGTTGTTACCTCGCTGCAAAATGGTAATCCATCACGGCGGAGCAGGAACTACCGCGGCTGGCCTGCGCGCCGGGATCCCCAATATTGTCCTTCCTTTCCTGGGGGACCAGCCGTTTTGGGGACAGCGAGTTCACAAGATTGGAGCGGGACCAAAGCCGATCCTGGTGAACGGTCTTTCCGTAGAGAAATTGGCCCGGGCAATCGCGAAGGCGCAGGATGTGACTATTCGCCAGCGAGCCCAGGCGCTTGGGAAACAAATCCAAAGCGAAGACGGGACGGGGGAAACCGTCAAATGGATCGAAAATTATTCTAACGGTTTTCATAGATGGCATTGATGGTCTTCTTACGGACGATATGATAATATCTTGGGGTTCGTCAAAAGAACGAAGCGAATGAGAAGGTCAGTCCATGACCGTCATGCATAACAATAGAATCTGCGCTTTCTGAGATTGAGTTTCTAAAACCCTTGACAAAGGAAGCGAAGTGCATATAATGACCGTCCGCCAGGCAGTTCTACAAAGAACGAACAGGCGAGCGAATGTGGAGGTCAGTAACTGACCGATATGCACGAAAACGAAAACGCAATTTTTTAAGGTTAATTGTCTTACAACCCTTGACAAATTCAGCGAAGTGCATATAATAACCATTCGCCAGTACATTCTACAGATCTCGTCCCCTTGACAGATCATTGAAAACTGAGAAGTCTCTAGTCAGAGACACAAGCCTGTGGTTT
>DAIQBG010000029.1:0-36666 GCA_036781265.1 Anaerolineales bacterium
ACACCGAGCCCGCATCTCCACTTTGCAGAAAGACAACCTCTGCGTCGTTGGCTTCTTCAAAAGAGTTGACCACAGCCTCACTGACCGAAAATGAATCGTGTGTCATGACGGTCAGGGTTTGAGGGCTGGACAGTGGGGTCTCGGTTGCCTGCGATGTGCAGGCAGTGAGAACGAAGAAAAAAGAGACAAAGAGTCGAGCAAGCTTTTTCATGCAAAACCTTATTGGTTAGTAGTCAGGATTGGCGGCGGTGAACGATGAGAAGTAATCCTGACGTAATCACGACCGAGGCGGTCTCACCGAGCATCTCGTTGCTGAGCCCGCGGGTCTTTTCAGGAAACAACGGCTCCTCCTGGAGCGGCCACTTCAGGCCCGTGGTTTGAATACCCAGCGCCGCACCCTGCCAAGGAATCAGGGAGACCAGATCGCCTGACTTCCCGCCGATTTGAGCCTGGTCACGGCAGAGGAATACTTCTTCGATCCCGTCGTCCAGGCGTACGTCCAGCTCTTGCAGCCGCGAGTTGCTAAGGAGAGTGATATTGGCGAGCGTCTGGTCTAGGCGTCCGCCGAGGGCAGCCAGGATGATGATCCGCTCAGGGTTAAGGTCTATCGCATGGTTGAGCGCGAGCTCGAGATCGGTCGCATTTTTGTCGTGCGGATAGATTTCCAGAGGGACGTGCGCTTTTTGGAACGCCTCGAGTTGTTCCGGTTCAGCCGAGTCCATGTCACCGATGATGAGGTGAGGCTGAATATGGAGCGCCCATGCATGACGTGTGCCGCCGTCCGCACAGATGATGTAATCCTCCCTCTGCAGAAGGCGACGGGCTTTCTCGGGATCAGGCAAGTCTCCATTGGCAAAAATGACGATACGCTCTAACTGGCGTTGCAATAAAAACATCCTCCATGGCGGAGGATATTCGTTTGAGTGTATATGTTCCCTCCGCCAGCATGATCTGGATCAGGTAATTCGGGTTAAGCGCGGCTCGCTCCTCTCAGTCCCGCAGCGTGGGACACCCCGTTGAATTGTTAGGTCTAAATATACTCGATTCTGAGAGGTTGTCAAATCAAAACCGGCGCCGAGCGCGGCTGCACTAACGCACGCGGCGGCGCCACTCTTCTTTCATCTGTAACTCGCGCGGGCTTAATCCAGATTCGAGCGCCAGGAAATCCGTGAGCAGACGGTTGAACTTGCTGGTCTCATCAATCATCGGGAAGTGTCCCGATCCTTCCAGCTCGATTTGATGGGTCATCGAGGAGAGGGAAAATTCTCCGTTCGGGGTGGTGATTGCCGGGTCTCTATCGCCATAGACAAGCAGGGTGGGGATATTAAGAATCCGGAAGCTCCCAAAGACGCTGGTCGTCTGCAAGCCATTGAGAGAGGCTGAAATCGCCTGGGCATCGGTGCGAGAGGCGTCCGACAGGGCAATCGTCGCGTCTGGAGAACGGCCGGAAAGCCATTCACTAAGCTCTACGGGCGAAGCTGTCCGCAGGCGTGGGTTGACAGCCTGATCCTCCAGCGGACAACTGACCGCCATCATGCGATCTACATTTTGTGGGTGCCGGACGGCAAACGTCATGCCAACCAGTGCTCCGAGTCCATGACCTACAAGAGCGATCTTGCCGATCCCCATCTCGTTGAGGAAGCGCTCAAGCAGGGTCGCCTGTTGCTCCAGAGAATATTCTGAATCCTTGTGTGCGGTCTCCCCGAAGCCCCACAGGTCGAGGGCGTAGGCCCGATAAGAAGTTGAGGTGACCTGCATAGAGCTAATCCAGTAGCGCCACGAGCCCACCCATCCGTGCACAAAGATGACCGGGCGACCGCGTCCCAGCACCTCGTAATGCACGATTGAGCTATCGAGGAGAATGGCGCTCAAGATTTACTTCCCGAACTTTCCCAGAATGGCTTTCACTCGATTCGTCAGCTGGTCGGGTGCAAAAGGTTTGAGCAGATATTCCTCGGCTCCCGCCTCGAGCCCCTGCTGGATCTCACTCTCCTGTCCCTTGGCGGAGAGAAACACGATCGGAATATCCTTGAGATCCGGGTTTGACTTCATAGCCCGGCAAGCTTCGTAACCGGTCATGCGCGGCATACGAACATCCATGAGAACCAGGTCAGGATTTATCTTAGGCGCCAGCTCGACTGCCTCCTCCCCATTCGTCGCGGCAAACACTTCATGACCGGCAAAGCGCAGCGTAAAGGCTACCAGGTCACGGATATCACGTTCATCTTCTGCGATTAAGATCTTTGCCATAGATTCCTCATTGTTGTCCGTAAATGGGCAGAGTAAACGAAAACGTGCTGCCGTCGCCTGGCACACCACTGCTCTTCATCCAGATGCGGCCCTTATGCATCTCCACAATCTGTTTGACGATGGAAAGCCCCAATCCAGTTCCCGGCGTAGATAGCACCAACGGGTGCTCACCGCGATAGAAACGCTCGAAAACACGCGCCTGGTCCTCGAGTGGAATGCCAATGCCGTTGTCCTTCACATCCACCTGAACTTCCTTGCCACCGTTCGGATGGATTTGAACGATGATAGTGCCATTCTCGGGGGTGTAGTGATAGGCATTGTCCACGAGGTTCCCGAGGATCTGGCGCACTCGCTCAATATCGCCATAGACGTGTGGGAGCTTCTTCGGAGCCTCGAGAGACAGCGCGACAGGCTTGTTCTCTTCCTGTGAGCGGCGCAAGACATCGCCGATTACATCCTCAGCGATCTCACGCAGGTCCAGCGCCTGCGGAGACAGCGTCACGCGTCCCGACTCGATGCGAGAAACATCCAGCAGGTCATTCACGAGGATGTTCAACCGCTCGGTATTGCTCTTGATAATGTTCAGGAAATGCTCCTGATTCTCATTGACAGCTCCCGCCGCGCCCATCAGGAGCACATCCACGTAGCCGCGAATCGAGGTCATCGGCGTACGGAGCTCGTGGCTGACCGTGGCAACAAACTCAGACTTCAGCCGGTCCACCTCGACTTCATGCGTAATGTCGCGGAAGATGGACACCGTGCCCAGGAAATCGCTTTGCAGCACCACGGGCGCCAGATGCACCAGCACGATCCTGCCGTTTTCCAAGTCCAATCGTTCCGCAAATGTGCCTGTTTCATGGCTAGCCACACCATCAGACCAATTGCGAATAGTTTCCATCCAGCTGCCCGCGGATTTTCCGAACAACCCGCCAAAGACGTCCAGCGATTGGCCGATGACCTGACCCGGCTCAAGATCAAGGATCTGGGCCGCAGACCGGTTGAGGAATGAGATGCGGTTGTTGGCGCCCGTGACCAGTACCCCATCCGCTACGGCTTCCAGGATCGCCTGGGAGCGGCTGGCATCTTCCTGCTCGCGGCGGAGCATGCTGCCCAGGCGCTCCGCCTGGTCGCGGATTAGCTCATAGAGGTGCGCATTATTGATGGCGACCGCTACCTGTCCGGCAATCGCCTTGACGAGACTTAAGAGTTCGCCGCTGAAATAACCCGGCTGGCGGTGGAAAACCATCAGTACGCCGATGACGTCCTCGGCAACCAGCAAGGGCATCACGAGCGCGCTGCGGTGTTCGTGAGATGTCGCGCCCGTCTGCACCCAGCGAGGATCCGTCAACAGGTCGTTGACGAGCGCCGGTTCGCGACGTTCCACCACCCAGCCCGCCAGACCTTCACCGATTTTGAGCCGGAACCCCCGGCCCTCGCCGGAGACCTTATCTGTCAGATAACCGTAGCCGGCGCGGTAATGCAGCAAGTTATCTTCGGCATTGAGCAGCATGATCGTTCCCTGTTCCGCGCCGATCGCATCGTTCAGCAACGCCAGGGTACGATTTAGTGCCCGGTCCAGGTCCAGGCTTGCCGAAACTTCCGTCAGGATGCGCAACAGGGTCTCTGTATTTTGCTGTTCACGCTGCAGCTGGGCAGTGCGCTCGATCACGCGTTGCTCGAATTCGCGCGCGAGACGTTGCGTTTCATTGAACAGACGTCCGTTTTGAATCGCCACGGCTGCCTGGTTAGCAAGTGTGCTCAGGATCTGCAAGTCGTCTTCGGTATAAACATTCGGCTGGTAGCTTTGCGCCGAAAGCATGCCTACGGTTCGACCGCTGACGGTCATAGGCACGGCAAGGATCGATAACGGCGTATCTACCTTGCCGTAAATCACAGTGCCGACGCTCTCCACCGATTCCGCGCCGTGCAGAAGAAGAGGCTGTCCAGTGGAGATCACCCGGCCGCTCAGGCCCTGGTCGCGCGGGATGCGGGTCACCGGAGCGCGCTGCTCCTCGTCTACGAGGTATACGCCTTCGACCTCGTTTGTCTCCTCGTCCAGCAGACTGATCACAAAGGACTCGACAGGCATCAGCCGCTTCGCAGCTTTATGGACAGCAACATAGATCTGCTCGGCGTCCAGGTTGGTGCTGACCTGATAACTTGCCTGGTTCAAAATGGAGAAGCGTTCTGCCGTGAAAAGCGTGGACTGGAACAGCCGAGCGTTTTCCAGGGCAATGGATGCCTGGTTGGTCAGCGTGCGGGACAGCTCGATCTCGTTCAGGCTAAAGCGGACAGGCTGGTTCTGATAGATAAAAATAAGTGAGCGCAGGTTTGCGCCGCTTACCAGGGGAAGCACAAGGGCTGATTTGGCCTGTTTTCCCAGAAAACTTGCCAGGGGAGTCAGGTCCGGCTCGGACTCGACCGAGTCTGTGGTAAATACGCCCAGCGACTCGCGCAAGCGTTCAAAGATGGGTGCATCGGGTAATTGCTGGGGCAGCCGGGTCCGGCCTCCGGGCAGGGCATACTTCCAGACCGCATAACCACGTTCGAAAGTGATTACCGAAGCCGACGGGGCGTCGAGGGCATCCATCAATTCCCTGGCCGTCAGTTCAAGAATCTTGCCTTCATCCAGCAGGCCGCTCAGGGCCGAAGAGAAACGGTTGACGAGTGCCAGGCGCTGCGAGCGCTCGTCCAGTTCAGCTGCGCGACTCAGACTCTCTTCGAATAAGCGAGCATTCTCCAGCGCTACAGCGGCCTGACTGGCGAACGTGGTACCCACCTGCATGTGCTCACGGTTATAGAAGTGGGATTGCCACTTCTCGAGAGCCAGTACGCCGATCACTTCGTTTTTGGAGATGAGAGGCATCCCCACCCACGAGAGACGCGGTGCCTCGAGCGGTGGGAAGCGAGGATCCAGGCGCACATCGCCAACCAGAACTCCCTGGCCGGTGCGGATCATCTCCTTGAACAGCGCACTATCTTCGACGGCAAGCGTCAAGCCAAGACGGCTTTCTGTATCAGGGAAGCCGCGTGCAGCTGCCACGATCAACCGATCTCTTTCACGGAGCCAGAGCGTCGCCGTGTCAAACTGGATGACAGGTTGTAGCTGGTCGAGCAGCAAAGCCACCAGCTCATCGCGTTGCAAGCTGGAAGTAAGCGCCGTTGCAGCATCCGTCAGAGCCTCCAGCTGCGCGGCGCGCTCCTGGGTGGTCTGCACGAGACGGACATTTTGCAGCGATAGACCAACCTGTTGAGACAAGGAAAGCAGCAAAGTCTCATCTTCCGGCGTAAAGGCAGCCGGCGTGTTAAAGTTATCCAGCACCAGCACACCCACCGCTTGTTCACCGGATTGGATGGGGATCATCAGGCTTGAAACAGGCAGCCGTCCACCGGTCGCCTGTCGATAGAGCAGCAGCCCCTCTGTGGTAAAGATATAGTCGCGTGTAAATTGGACTTCGTCCACGCGTAGCGGCCGCTTAGTCTCAAAAACCTGGCCCGGCAGGGATTCGCCTGGATGGTAAGCGATCCGTTTCATCGTCTCGTTGTCCGCATATCCGGACACTGCATGTGGAATCAACTGCCCGGTATGCTCATCCCATATCAATACAACGCCTGCATGAGCTGCGTACAGTGCCCGCCGGGCGCTCTCGAGCAGCGCGCGGACAATTCGCTCCGTATCCAGTCCGCGAAGCTGGCGACTGAAGTCGAGCAGCAGGTTCACTTCCTGCAGGCGCCGGCGCGTCTCGTTCAGCAGCGAAATGTTCTGCAAAATGACCGAGGTCTGTCGCCCAATCTGGTGATAGACCTGCAAATCTTCGTCCGTGAATGGCGGCATAGGCTCCGGGCTGACAGCCAGCATGGCAGCAACCGCCTTCTTCTCGATTCGTATCGGAAGACAAATCAAAGACTTGGCGCGCAGAGCTGAGAGAAGCGGCGTCTCTCGCCATTCCAGGTCCTCATCAAGGTTCGAGATCAGGATGGCTTGCCCGCTCTGCAGGCAAGCCCGCAGCGGGTTGCGCTGTCCAAACAACGCCTCCGGGCTGGTGGCGCGCGGCACATTTCCAAGTACGTGCAGCAGGCGCGGTCCCTCACTGGTCACTTCGGCGATCATTGCCACAGACATACCCAGCTGAGTGAGTGTCTCGCGCGCCAGCGCCTGTAGCGCCGAGGAGGCGTCGAGCTGGCGACTTACCGACTCGGTGATGGCAAGACCAGCACGGACTCGCTGTCCGCGCTGGTCCAGGTTCTGGATGGCAATGGTCTGATCGAGATCCTTCCGCAGCAAAATCGGGAGATCATTCTGGGTTAGGCTGATGAGACGCTGCTGTCTTTCGAGACCTGAGGAGAGCGATTCAACTTTCATGCGAAGCTGGACGAAACGCGCGTGATTGGCAATCGCCACCGCAGCTTGCGAAGCAAAGATCTCCAGCGCTTCGATGGTCGCACGATCGGGACGCAACCCATCGCGCGGCGCATCAAAGCTCATCAAGCCGAGAGGTAGGCCCTGCTCGTCTTCTAGAGGAATGATGAGGAAATCGTCAGGATCCCAGGCGCTGGAGGACTTCCCGGTTTTGTCATCGAGGTCGAGGGTCACCATGTGAACATCAGCCGGTATGATCGGCGCCTCATCCACGGGGATGAAGTAGGAATTGCTGATGCGGAACTGCGGCTTGAGCATTTGCTGGATGCTTGCGAGCGGCTGTTTGCGTGACATAAGCTCCGCCAGAGTATCCGGTGGGAATCCCACACCCGCGACACGACGCAGCATACCCGTTTCACGCTCATAGACACTGATCAGAACTGCCTGAAACGCCGTGCTTTCCTGGATGCTGACCGCAATCTTACGCAGCACCTGGTCAACGGGCTGCTCAAAGTTCAAGACGGTGCTGACTTCGGTGAGCTTGGTCAGAGTTGCGGCACGCCGGCGCAGAATTTCGGTACGCTGGCGCTGTTCCTGATAGCGTTGGACATTGCCCAGCGCTACCGCCGCCTGAGCTGCCATGGTCTGGGTGACCTCCAGCGCACCCTGGTCGAAAAAGCCCCTCCGCCCGGAGTGCAGGTGGATAAGGCCCACCGTCCTCGCCTGGCTCAAAATGGGAACCACGAGGGCAGAACAAACACCTTCATGGCCGGCAGGCTCATCGATCAGAGAATAATCGGGAACCAGTTCAGGCTCGCCCTTCTCGATCACACGCAGATCGATGGGAGAATAGGCTTCTGGAAGAGTACATCCCAGTTCCAAGCTGACCGGTGGTGGAACGCTAGAAGCATTCATGTCGAATAAGCGAATCGCGCCGCACTCCGCCTGCGTGGTGCGCAGGAGCTCATCATGCACAACTTCCAGCAGCGATTTCAGATCGACCATCGAGTTCAGCTCACGGCTGACACGGGCAACAGAGGTTAGCTGCTCCACTCGACGGCGTAGGCTCTCATCGGTCTGAGTCGAGCGCGCAGCATCTTCGACGGCAGAGCCCAGCTGTCCGGCAGCGGTCAGAATCACCTGCAAGTCATAATTGTTGAAGAACTCCGACCGGCGGCTCCCTAAGATCAATTCACCGAGGCTGCGATCCCGAACAATGAGCGGTACGACAATTACGGATTCGACTTGCAGCGCGTTGACCAGCGGGCGGTACATTGCAGGGACTTGACGATCCGAGCTGAGACGCCCGGAGAGGATGGGTTTCTGGCTGCCGGAGACAGTGTGACGGTATTGCGGCTCATCGGCATGCAGGTAGGCTAAAGCTTCCCCTGCATTGTCCAGAGCACCAGCGACCGAAACGCGATGCAACCGCAGTTCACCCACCTGTTCGTCAAGCAGGAAGACGGCGACCAAATCCGCCTGAAAGAGACGGACCAGCTCCTGGGTTGAAAACCGCAGGACCTCGTCCAGGGTCGCAGTGGAAGCTGCCAGACTTGCAATGCGGCGCAAGGCGTCGGAGCGCAATGCCCGCTGGCGCGTCCTCTCGACCATAAATGAGCTTTCGATAATCCCTGCCGCCTGATCCGCAACCGTCCTGATCAACCGCAGCTCTGAGGCAGAGAAAGGAACCGCAGACTGGCTGTGATTCGAGAGCTGCAGGTAACCGACAAAGCGTTCCCCAGACACGAGCGGCACGAGTACAGACTCCCGTAGACTGGCAGCCTGAGCAAGATCTTGTAAGCCAAGCTCACGCCAGGCCAGGTCACTGGCAGCATTGCGGGTAATGATCAATGTCCGCTCCGCGATGAGCTTCTCAGCAGCGCTTTCTGGCTGGACAGTGGTACGGTAAATCTCGACGATATGCTGCGGCAAACCCTGGAAGGGGATTTGTCCCTCCAGTGTCCGCTTCGTCTCGTCATACAGCAGGAATCCAAAGATATCTACGGCAAACAGCGGAGCGATGGTTTCCACCAGACGGTCAATCAGATTGGTGTATTCCTTTGAAGCGCTAAAGACCTGGGCGAGCCCTGCGAGGCTGCTCATCTCCGCAGCGCGACTCCGCTCCGCTGCAAACAACACCGCATTGCGGAGACTGTATGCCGCCTGGCCGGCCACGAGTTGCAGCAAATCAAGGTCCTGCTGACCGAGCACACCCGGCGACAGATGGCCAACCTCCAGCGCGCCGACCAGCTGTCCGTCCGCAAGTAGCGGCAGTCCCAGATAGGACTGAACGGGCGACCGTCCCTTAATCTCCGGTAACGTGAGATCCGGAACTCGCGTATCCGGAACTAAAAGCGCCTTCTGGCGCGAACGCACGACACCCGTCAGTTCCCCGAACTGCGTATGATCAGCGCGGATGACCTCCGAGGACCCGGACGTTTCCAATGTATAGGGAACCAGGGACTGGCTTGCTTCTTCCCAAACCTTTAGCTCCAGTACATCCGCCGGGACAAGCTGAGATACATTCAGCAAAATAGCATAGATCGTCTCATCCAAGTCGAGGCTCGCCGAGACACTTTTGCCGAATTCAGAAATGAGATGGAGCGTCGAAGAATCCCCCCGTGTGTCGCTCATACCGTTTGTCAGCTCGACGCTGCGCATGGTGATCAACATCACCGGGAACGGACTTGGCACCTGGTAGGAAGTTGCATCGACGAGACGCCCGCCGACCGACAATCGCTTTTGGCCCTGTTGGGCACAGAGATTGAGAAGCTCCTCGCCCGGGCGAGCCCGGCGAACCAGGCGCTCAAGATCGGCAGGTTCACCCTCGCGCAGACCAAACCACTCCCGCGCCAGGTCATTGATATATTCAACACGCCCACCGAACTGGATGGTGAGGATCGCTTCGTTTAGGTTTGAAGAATCAGGGGAACGAGCCGTGGAGTGCGTTTCCGGGGTAATCGATGCATTCCGCGGGAGCCGGCGCAACAGGATGACCAGCAGCACAGGGACGATCAATCCCAGCGCCAGGAGTATAAATGCAAGGCTTACCTCCAGCCCGGCGATCATCGTCCGATAACACCTTATCCGCCGGCCGCGGTGTCCTGCCGGCGTGCCTCAGCAGATAATTCGGTAATCTCACGGATATCGGCAATAGAATGTTGGCTGGCTGAGACGACTCCCACCGCCATATTCATGAAAGGCACTTTCACCATGGTCCCATTGGAGCCAGGGGATTGAACGAATCCCTGCTGGCGGTCCATGAAGTTATAGTGAGTCTGCACTTCCTGGTTAAACCGCTCCTTCAGACGGCTCTTGAGGGCTTCCGCTTTCTGTTCCGTGGTGATGATGATGAAATTATCACCTCCCGCATGGCCGATGAAGTCGGACGCAGTGCCCAGCTCGTCGACCACCTCACCGATCAGCATAGCCGTAAAACGCAGGACATCATCGCCAGCCACAAAGCCATAAACGTTCTTAAATGGCTCAAAGTGGGTAATGCCTGCATCAAGCAGCGCCCAACCCTGCTCACGAATGATGCGGCGGAGCTGATCTTCGATGAGGCGCCCGGCAGGAAGCCCGGAGCGCGGGTCGGTCAGGCTTTCGCGCTCAGAGCGCCGGATCGCGCCCTGAACGCGCAGCTTGAGTTCCTCGATATCGAAAGGCTTGGTGATGTAATCGTCCGCGCCGAGCTCGAGGCCCTGCAGCTTGTCGCTACGCTCATCTTTCTGAGTCAGGAAGATGACAGGAATGTGGCTTGTGCGCATATTGGTGCGCAACGTACGACAGACCTCATAGCCGTCGATATCCGGCAACATAATGTCCAGGACGATCAGATGCGGCAGCACCTGTTTTGTCTTCTCCAGCGCGTCTGACCCGCGCATGGCAACATCAACGTCAAAGTCCATGCCGCTGAAATAGATCTTGAGCATGTTCCCGATATCGATATCATCTTCTACAACTAACAGGCGGGCTTTTCCCATAAGCAGCCTCCAATCATGTGTGCGCTACATGCAATTTGCGAGCGTTCTGCGCATTGCGGCGCACGGTTTCAATATGCTGAGGTGTCACCTCTCGCTCGAAGGAACGGAACCCGCTTAAGCGAAATCCGTGTCTCGTGGCGATGCGACCGATTTCTTCCGCACGTTCTCTCGTCAAGTCTTTCCCCAGCGTATAGTCCTCGAAGCGACCCTCGAGCGCCAGGGCGATTGTCTCCGCCATGCAGGCATATGCCTTTCCGGGCGGAAAACCGAAATTAAAGTGGAAATCAACGGGGCCTGGCACGTCAACCATGCCGCCGTCAATCACTAATATATCATCTCTCGCCGCTGCCACCATTGCAGAAACATCACGGGGACGGGCAACATCGCAGATGACGCTGCCGGGCAGCAAATGCTCGGGGCGAATGACATCGTGGATGGCACTGGTCACGGTCAAGATCAGCTGCGCGTCCGCCAGGACATCCATTCGTGTGCTGGCAATGAGCTCCGCTCGCGCGCCCGGCTGCAATCTGTCGCGCAGCTCCTCAAGCGCTGTCTGTCTGCGACCGACCAGATACAAACGTTCCACATCGTCTGCCAGCAGCTCCGCACAGACTCTCCCGATGGTTCCGGTTGCCCCGACGACTGCTGCCGTCGCGCCGCCCATGGGGATATGCATCACTCGCGCGGCCTCCCGAAGGGAAGCCACGGCGACAATCACTGTATACGAATCGCCCGTCGTTACGGGCACATCCAGAGCCTTTGCGATTGTAACACCGGCATCACCGACCACGGAGGTATAGGCTCCCAACCCTAAAATTTTGGCGCCCCGCGCCTCCGCCAAGCGGCCGGCCTGGATGATCTTGCGATATACCGTCTGCTCCGGCAGCTGGAGCATCCGCCGGGGAGTATAGGGGCAGGCGTAAAACCAGCCCTTGATTTCCTTGCCCGTAGCTTCAGATTTAATCCCCTCAATTTCCGAAATAAAAAGCGGTGGAAAAAAGGTGGAAAAGAAATCGATCTGGCTTTCGTTTAACACACGCCCCAAGAAAGGGAACTTGCGACTCACATCCCGCTTCGGGTCGATGGGATGGATGATAAAGGCAAATGTATCCACGTACTACCACGATTCCAGCTGGGTCTCGCCGGGGCGGGGATACAGGCGTCTGTGCAAGCCGGCACCTTTCAGCTGGTGGTGATCGCTGTCTTCGTAACGCACATCCCGATCGATGACCCGGCGCTCTCTCGAAGCCGCCAGAACCACGTCCGACTCGATGGTGCGCGCCGGATAGACGATCATTCCCGAGCCCAGCCGGCAATTGTGACCGACCGCGCTGCCGATCACCGGACGATTAGAGTAATCCAGCCTGCCGCGCCCGTCGAGGGCGCGGATTGGGGTCGGGATCAGGTTGTAATCGGTAAACGTAGAGCCAGCGCCGATAAACGTATTACGCCCAATGACGCACATTTGGAGACAGGTGTTTTGCGCAATCATGCTGTTTTCCATCACAGTGGTCATAAACAGAGCCGCTTTAAAGGGCAAGAAGGCGCCATCGCCCACCACAGATAACATCAGCTGTACATCCTGCGAGATGTTGACGTTGTTGCCAATGATACAGTTCTCGATAACCGCACCCGCGTTGATCGTCACATTGTCCCCGATCGTTGTCGGACCGTGAATGATGGCGTGTGGATCGATGACGCAGTTTCTGCCAACCGTCACCAGCTCGGAGCATTCCAGGATCTGCCGGCCTTCATACAAGGCCTTTGCCAGGATTCGCAGCTTGAAGCCAAGCTCTTCATTGAGACGTTTTTCGAAGCGGGCTCCGCGTGAGAATAACCCGAAGATAATATCGGCTACAAAAATGTGGACCCAAGAATCGATGGCGATCAGGCTGCGCAAGGGAACCTGAAAGGTCAGGTCACCGCTCTGGTCCGCCATGTATGTAGGGACATGATAGTAGCCAAGCTCGCGCGCTTCGAGCTTAATCACTAGAGGTTCAACATCGGCAACCGGTCCGTTGGGGTAATACCACAAATCGGCAAGAAAACGATCGCCAGCGGGGGTATAGGAGGTTGAAAGGGGCAGGGCATGCTCTTTAAAGGCAATATCGTCCGACGAGAACGCTGCCCGGCAGGCACGGTTTCGCTTGCGGGCGAGAGCGACAAATGAGTTAATATATTCTGCGTCGAAGAAGATATTGTCCCGATAAACAATCATTTCGTCGCGTTGTTGTGGAAAGCGCTGGCCCGGCCTTAACTCGACTTCCCTGCTTGTGTAGGGCGCAAGCACATTTCTCTGATGCAGCCACAGGGGATTATTCTGGATACGCAAATCCCGGGCAGGCTCATTAAAAGGTGTAATTGACTGGGGAGCATGAAGAATGACCTTGAGCATGTCAAGGCAATTATTCCACAAAACTGACGAAACAGGGACAAAGAGCGGGCGGCCGTGCCGCGGAGTGGATTACAGATCTGTTTGGAAGGAGAATTGAATCAAAAAATCGGCGATTGATCGACAGCAATGGTACAGGTGCTGTCACCTGCGGCGATACAGGTCTGTTCCTCGATCGTGAACACTTTGCCGCCGCTCACCCAGTAGAGCGCTTCCTGGAGCAAACCGACCGCCAGGTGACAGACGGGATCTGGAGCGCTACGCTCCCAGCAAAGCGGACAGCGATCGATGTGCCAGAGTATATGCCCGCCTTCCACTTCCACCCGCACCTGCTGGTCGGTGAACCTGTTAAAGAGCTCGGCAAATGCCTTTGCCCCGGCTTGCAGCTTGGCCGGCAATGGCAGGAGGCGGAACGCCATCTCGGTCAACCCCATTTGTGTCCCGTACTGGCGCACACCATAACTGAAGCAGGCACGGCCGATCCGTAATGCAAGACCGCGGCCGCCATGCGGACCGTAGGCCTGCTCGAGGACTTCCGTGAGGTGACTGACGGTAGAAAAGGGAAAGCCCAGACTGGTGTTGTCTGGCGGATAGTTTTCGATCAGTGAGGAAAGTGAAGCAAGATGCAAAACGGCATTGACCCCTGTACGCCCCATCACTTCCTCCATGGACAGGAGAATGATCCGTCCCATACGATTGGGATAATAGTATTGTTTCGTATTTATCATAGGGTCACCGAAGGGGTTGGGGATAGGGATGTAGAGGCCTGTGGAGCGGGGGCCGGCTCCTTCAAATCCAGAAAAGCTTTCAGGCGCTCGCCAAAGTTTTGAGGCTCCTCCAGCATGGGAAAATGTCCGGCCGCCGGGAAACGCTCGATGTGCGCGTGTGGGATACCCTGCTTCATGGGCCGCCACTGCCCGGGATCGACGATCACGTCGCGATCGCCATACATGCCCATGACTGGGATCTTGATCTGCCCGAGCATGGGGCGCAGATCCGTCCGGCGCAGGGAGGCAATCGAAAGCAGGAATGATTCGAGAGTAGTACGAGAAAGGTCGCGGTCCATCATATCAGCGAAGCGCTCGTCGCGACAGATAATAGGGGAGGCCAGTCGCATACTCAACCGAAAAAGTCCCATAATGTTGAAGAGTAGAAACGCAATCGGACGATACCCCGCCCACTTAAGCGGCAACGCCAGCGACGAGCCCACCATAGGAGAGCCCACAACAACCACTTTATTCACGCGTTGCGGATACTTGATCGCCACAGACAGGCTCACCGTACCGCCCATGCTGTGACCGACCAACGGCGCATTAAAAATCCCCAGCTGCTCCATGAATTGATCGACCAGGCTGACGAAATCCTGCACTGCGTAGGTCTCACGCTTTTTCCCCGATTCGCCGAAGCCCCAGAAGTCGAGAGCATAGGTGCGGTAGTACTTTCCAAGGAAGCCCATGGTCTCCTGCCAGAGGCCCCACGAGCCCAGCCAGCCGTGTAGAAGAATGACAGGCTTGCCGCGCCCATACACTTCATAATGAACAATGCCTTGATCCGTGGTGATCGATGACACGGTTGCTTACCGGGTCCCCTACTCTCCCGACTCCATTTCCGCCAGAATGCTGTATAGCAATTCGAGAAGGACAGATTTGACGGTGGCTTTATCCGTTGCAATACACGGCAAAAATTTCACCTTGTTATCCAGCCGCAAAGCATGACGCATATCGTCGAGCTCCCAGGCATCTTCGCGATCCTGCTTATTGGCCGCGACAACATAAGGCGTGGGCGCGTAGGCCCGGAACGTCTCCAGGATCGAACGTGCTTCGCGAAAGGTCTCAGGGCGTGTGCTATCCACCATCACAATGAAACCGAGCATGCCCTCGGACAGGATCTCCCACATGAAGTCAAAGCGCTTTTGTCCGGGTGTGCCAAATAAATACAGGACCAGGTCCTCGTCCACCGTAATACGCCCGAAGTCCATGGCAACCGTGGTCGATTCCTTGACGGAGCGCTCGGCGGCACTGGAGATCTTGCGCTCGGTGGAAACGACATCGATTTCGCTGACCGACTGGATGAATTCCGTCTTGCCAGCGCTGAACGGCCCGGTGACCACCATTTTTACTGTTTGCATAAATGCGTATCCTTCTGCGGCAAGGATTCAATTATTACAGTGAACGAATGCGACTGATCAGTCGATTGACCAGAGATTTTTGTTCCTCTTTGTTTTGGGTGGGGAACGTCTTGGGGCTCACGGGGATGACCATGCCTTCGGGCCTAATCATTTCGACCAATCCTGCCTGCAGGAGTCCATACACGATACGGCGCACCTCGAGGTCGTTCATCTTGTTGGTCTGCGCGATCTGCTTCATCGTGTTGCGAGGGTTGATATAGGAGACCACCCGCCACTCCTCCACGCTCAGGTTGACGTTTTTCAGGGGGCGGTCTGTAAACTTGAGAGCCATGTCCAGGCTCGGGATTTCATCCTGGAGCTGCTCCCACTCACGTAGCTGTCGCGAGCCTTCGATAATGATATTTTCCAGGTCGAGACGCACATTGATGCGATCCTCGGGCGGCAGCATACCTCCTTCGAAACGGAAAAAGCCCTCCACCCAGGTAAATAAACGGCGGATAATGTCTGTAAAATAACTTTGTAAATTGAGTAAGATTTCTTCCTGCGTCAAATACCCCGCATTGATCAGCATCAATCCCAGTTCTTTATCGGAAATCCTTCCTGCCCGCTCGACGATTGCACGATACTGGTTCACGGTCAGCTTATTGGCTTTGTGAAGGACAGCAGCCAGACTGCCATCATCCTGTCCGACACGGGCATACGCCAGCTTTCCTTCACGGAAAGAGATGTATGCCTGCTCGCTGGGACCGTCGACAACCAGTGTGCCCGTCTTCTGCGCCAGATTGACCAGATTGAGCAGTTGTGTAATTGTAAAATCCCGGAGATTACCGCGCAAAGCCATAGATACCTCAATAAATCTCCCATGAGGGAGACTTCAAAAGATTATACATGCAAAGACAGTGATGCGCAAACCGCATCACAGGGATTGAAAAGTTATTGTAAGACGATGGCTTTGAGGATGTTACACTTAGGGGAGCCTGGTTGGCTTCGCGTCGGTTTTTGAAACCAGGACGAAGAGAGACGTATGTCTAGAATCATTCCAGCCCTTTTTCTCAGTTTGTGCCTACTGGTTGCCCATACGGCTCTCGCCTCGCCGCTTACAATAGATATATCGCCGGCGGCCGATCTCCCACCTGCGCAGGTAACGCAGACAACCATCCCGAGCTCGGCGTCGGCACCCACCGGACCGCCTCTCCCACTGACCTTGACCCTCCTGGGGCTGTGTTGCGCCTTTCTCATTCTCCTTGGCGTGGTCATCCTTGGATTTATTGTCCGCCGGGAGAATCGCCCGGTGGGAAAGAACGAATAGTCGTTCAGTCTTGAGAACGACAAACTAAGGTCTGGCTTCCACCGCGAACTCGACCCGTTCGATTCTGCCACCCAGGCTTGACAATATAAATTCAAACGGCAGGCTTCCGCCCGGGGATAAACCTTCGTCCCATTCCCAGCGGCGCATTCCAACTACGCGACCGCTCTCGTCGAAGGCGGTCCCGGCCACCCAAACCTGGGAGGCAGCGGGCGAATCAGTTGGCAATAACACCTGCCCGGTGACGCGTGCGCTGTGCCCATCCGCGTTGACCTGGACCAGCGTATTATTTGTGCTGGCGGGTAGATAACGCCGATCTCCTGATAGCAGCCTGATCGCCGTCAGCACCTGAACCTGCGGTCTGGCATCGGCTGGCACATCCGGAGGGAAGAACACCGTCAGCGGCAGTGAAATGTCTGGAGGTAGGATGTTCAGCGGCAGCAGCGCAGTTTGACTGGCAAGGCTCGCCCCCGCTGCATTCACCAGAGTTATCTGCGCGCTGACATTTTCCATGAGATCAGAGAAATCGTTGTGGATCAGCACAAAGCACCACATGCCGCCATCGGCGGTAGGGTAGCACTCGATCCCTTCAATGGTGAACGGCGCCGGAGTAGGAGTCGGCTCGCCGGAGGAGTTCAGGGGACTGCCGGGTATGTTGATCATCTGTCCAACCGACATGGCATTGGGCGAGATTTCGGGATTTGCCGCAATCAACTCGTCCATGGATACGCCGAACCGCAGCGCAATGCTGCTGATCGTGTCGCCCTGCCGAATGGTGTAGGCAAACGGCGTCGGGGTGGGGAGCGGCGTCTCAGCCGCCACCACGCCCTCCGGAGTCTCCATGGTCCCGGTTGGCGAGCTCGGGCTGGGTGTGGTGGTGAGGAAGGGGATCAGCGTCGAGCGGGAAGGCGTAGTCTCGATTGCCTGCGAGCTGCATCCAGAGAGCAGAAAAAGAAGAGTAGAAAGTACAAGGTAGAAGGGTGAAGGCGGACCGCTGGGCATGGGAAGATTATAATTGCACGTGACAGTTGCCTAATTTCTTGTTCTCAAATTTTTGAAAGCGACTGTCACGAATATCAACTGGAGGAAACATGGAATACCGACATCTGGGTAAGGCGGGGATTCGCGTCAGCGAGCTATCGTTCGGCTCGTGGGTAACGTTTCACACACAGGCAGATGTACAGGCAGCCGTAGAGATGATGTCTGCCGCTTATGAGGCTGGTGTGAATTTTTTTGACAATGCCGAGTCCTATGCAGGCGGGGAATCAGAGAGAGTCATGGGCGAGGCGCTCAAGCAGTTGGGTTGGAGGCGGGGTAGTTATCTGGTTTCCACTAAGCTCTACTGGGGTTTGCACAACGGTGTAAACGAAAAAAACACATTGAATCGTAAGCGATTGATCGAGGGCATCCATGGCTCGCTCGAGCGCCTGCAGCTCGATTATGTCGACCTGCTGTTCTGTCATCGCTCGGACAGGACTACACCGATTGAAGAGACCGTCTGGGCTATGCACAATATCATTGAATGGGGAAAAGCCATGTACTGGGGTACCTCAGAGTGGTCGGCGGCAGATATTGTGTCCGCGATTGAAATTGCCGAGCGTCATCATCTGCACAAACCGGTCATGGAACAGCCAGTTTACAATCTGTTCGAGCGCCATCGATTTTCACGGGAATACGAACGTGTCTACAAAGAATATGGATACGGCACCACGATCTGGAGCCCACTCGCCTCAGGCTTGCTGACAGGTAAATACAACAAGGGCATTCCGCCCGGAAGCCGCGGCGCTCTCGAGGGCTATGACTGGCTGCATGACCAGCTCACAGATAAGCAAAAACTGGCCAAGGTCCAGGCACTTGAGGCAATTGCAAAGGAATTGGATTGCACGCTTTCGCAGCTTGCGCTTGCCTGGTGTTTGAAAAACCCCTATGTGAGCACAGTCATCACCGGGGCAAGCCGGGTAGAGCAAGTGCACGAAAACATGAAGGCAAGTGAGATCGCCCCCAGGCTGACACCGGAACTGATGAAACAGATCGATAACATATTCATAGGGCAGAAAGAAGAGGAAGAAGATTAGTCTTCTATAAGCGGCTAGAACCCTCCAGTCTGTTTTCTTGCAGGGTTCTAGCCTGCTCCTGTGGGCTCAATAGGGAAAGCCTCAACGTGACAGAAGAAAATGGAACCTCACGCCTAACCGGACAAGAGGATGCGCTTCCGTCTGCTCGTGCCAAATCCAAGCTTGGCAGATTTGGTGTCGTTCTTGCCGTCCTGGGCTCTATCCTGTATTGGGGCTCGCTGTTGATTGGGTTTTTTATTCTCGCGGCTGGGGGTGGACTGGACATCATGGATCCCCCTCACAAAGAGGTGATGTTTTTCATATTTGCCGGCCTGTTCCTGGTGTCTGTCGGCGGCATTCTGGGTGCCATAGATCTATTACGAGAAGAGAACCTAATATCAAGCATCTTCGCCCTGATATTGGGGATCATTCCATTAGCCCTTTCTATCGCCGTGGCGCTGATCGCCACATTTGGCTAGCTCGCTGCTCATCATAGGCGCATGTTGCCACTTTCTGGCCTTACGGGGCTGGACAGTGGCAACAGGTTAATCCATGCCTCCAGTAAATATCCCACCAAAAGGGACAAATTCGGCTATATTTTGTGACATTCATCAGACCCCTTCTCAGTCCCCATTAATCTCTACATGTAAAATATACACGCATCAATTTTGCAATTCATTTGTAACCGTTCGCCTCGGAGGTTCTTGTGCGTATCAACAAGTTTGTCATCGGCGGCATTCTCATTCTTCTGGCTGTCGTATTCCTGATCTGGACGTCCACAGCGGCAAGCGCGGAATATTTCCTGACCATCGACGAGCTCAACGCAAAGGGGGCGGAGGTCGTGGACAAAAATCTGCGCGTCTCCGGCGCGGTGATCGGCGATTCGATCCAGTATGACCCCCAGAGCCTGACCCTGAGCTTCGATGTGGCGCATGTTCCAGCCGATAACCTGGCGATCGAATCTGAAGGCGGTCTCGCCGAAGTGCTGCACCAGGCTGTGATGGACCCCTCGCGCTCCCGCATGAAGGTAGTCTACGTCGGTCCAAAACCTGACTTGCTGCGCAACGAGGCGCAAGCCATCGTGACCGGTCACCTCGGCGACGATGGAGTCTTCTACGCGGAAGAATTGCTGCTCAAGTGTCCGACTCGCTACGAGGAAGCCGTGCCGGAGCAGGCCGGATAGGAAGCGATAAGACCCTAAAGGTCTATCCGGCCTTTGGGGTCTTTCTTTAGAGGAGCATTGATGATCGCTGATTTTGGTTTTGGTGTCTTATTCATCACTTTCTTTGTGGCGCTTTATAGCGTCTTTGCGGCCTTCTATGGTGAGCGCAAACAGATCCCCGCCCTGGTGGAAAGCGCGCGCCGCGCCATGCTGCTAACCTGGCCGCTCCTGACCCTGGCTTCTGCGGTCATCATTTATCTCCTGGTCAACAATCATTATGAGGTGCAGTTCGTCTACGAAGTGACCAGTCGATCGATGCCTATGTATCTCAAGATCACCGCCTGGTGGGGTGGACAGGCTGGCTCGCTGCTGTTCTGGTCCTGGCTGATGGCAGCCTTCACCTCCCTGGTGACCCTCCGCAAATGGGACCGGGACCGTGAGTTCCTGCCGTGGGTGATCGTCGTTGCGGGCATTACCATGGCGTTCTTTATCGGGATGAACGTCTTCTTCGAGAACCCGTTTGCGAAGCTTTACCAGACCTTCGATGGGGTCCAGCCCTATACCTTCCGACCGGCCGATGGCGTGCTCTTCACCCCGGCGGACGGTCGTGGTCTGAACCCTCTCCTGCGCCACCCAGGTATGATCATCCATCCCCCGATGCTATATCTGGGTTTCGTCTCGTTCGTCATCCCCTACGCCTTCGCCATGGCGGCGCTGATCACGGGACGCACCGATGACCGCTGGATCCGCGTCACCCGGCGCTGGACTCTCTGGGCATGGCTCTTCCTCTCTTTTGGACTCGTGCTCGGTGGACGCTGGGCATATGATGTGCTCGGCTGGGGGGGGTACTGGGGCTGGGATCCGGTGGAGATCGCGGCATTCATGCCCTGGCTGACAGGCACCGCCTTCCTGCACTCGGTGATGATCCAGGAAAAGCGCGGCATGCTGAAACACTGGAACATGCTGCTGATCATCCTGACCTATGACCTGGTCATCTTCGGTACTTTCCTGACGCGCTCAGGCGTGCTCTCTTCTGTGCATTCCTTTGCGCAGAGCGCGATCGGACCGCTGTTCTTTGCCTTCATCGGCTTTACCCTGATTACTTCGGTAGCACTGCTTATCTGGCGCTGGAGCAGCCTTCGGTCTGAGACAGAAATGACCTCTGTGCTCTCACGCGAAGCCCTGTTCCTGTTCAACAACCTGCTCTTTATGAGCATCCTGGTGGTCTGTTTCTGGGGCGTGATCTTCCCGTTGATCTCGGAACTGTTTACTGGCCAAAAAGTGACGGTAGGACCCCCGTTTTATGAGCGCGCTACTTCGCCTCTCTTCGGAGCTTTGATGCTCTTGATGGGTGTGGCTCCGCTTTCGGCGTGGGGACACTCCACCGTCAAGACGCTAGGGCGGGCGATATGGAAACCCATCGTCGTGGCGCTGCTCATTACGGCAGTGCTCTTTGTGACCTATACACAAAAGATCGGTGCCTTAATCGGCTTCTTCCTCATCGCTCTTGTTATCCTGGTGACTATTTACGAATACTGGCGCGGCGCGTATGCACGCCAGCGCAGTCAGGGCGAGAACGTATTTACGGCCTTCTGGAACCTGACCGGGCGCAACCGCCGTCGCTATGGCGGGTATATTATTCATCTGAGCATGATGCTGATGGCGATCGGCATCCTGGGCATCGAGATCTTCCAGAAGGAAACTCAGGGAACGCTCCAGCAGGGTCAGACGATCTCCCTTGGAAATTATGAACTGACTTATCGGGAGATCGCTCAGTGGGATGACTTGCCCAGCGGTGTCAATTATCGCCGTGCTGTGCTGGACGTGTATGAAGATGGAGAGTATCTGGGCCAGCTTGCCCCGCGAATTGACTACTATTATGACTCTCAGCAAAACATGACCATTCCCGGTCAACGCTCGACGCTGAGAGATGACCTGTACATCCTACTGGTGGACTGGGAGCCTGTTGGCGCCAGCGGCGCGACCTTCAAGGTATTTGTTAATCCACTTGTGAACTGGCTCTGGCTGGGTAGTTTCCTTTTCCTGGCGGGCGTAGTAATTGCCGCCTGGCCCGAGAAGGAAGGAGAACGCGTCCCGGTCAAAGCCCGGGCGCGCCTCCCGCAAAAGCAAACCAGCGCAGCGGACTGAGACCGCAGGCAGGCACACAGGTAGAAATTACATAATGCGAAAATCGTGTATTGCTTTTTTAGTTCTGCTTATGACCCTCACTGCGGGTGGCGTGATGGCGGGTTCTGCCTATGCTCAGGATACGACGCCTACGGACGACGAGGTGAACCGCGTTGCCAAGCAGCTCTACTGTCCGGTCTGTGAAAGCACCCCCCTGGACGTGTGTCCCACCGAAGCATGCCGGCAGTGGCGTGATCTGATCCGCAGCATGCTGGCAGAAGGCAAGAGCGAGCAGGAGATCCAGCAGTATTTTGTGACCCAGTATGGAGCACGCGTTCTCGCCGAGCCGCCGAACCGACTGGTTACTTATCTTGTCCCGGCAGTGGCTATTCTGCTGGGCGCGTTCATGCTCTTTCGCGGCTTTCAGATCTGGATGAAACCAGTGCCCGCAGAATCAGGTACTGAGGAAAGAAAAGTAGAGCCGATGCAGGATCCCTATGTTGCCCGGCTCGAAGAAGAGTTAAAGAAGAGAAATTAGCCAGACCCCGACCCTCTCACAAGGGAATAAAATAGAGAATTCATGACAGAAACATCCATCCCTGCTCCACGCCGCGGTGTGCCCATTTGGGCACAGGTCATCATCTGGGTCTTCCTGGCGGCTTTGTTAGCAATCGTTGCTCTCGGACTGCAGCGTGCACAACAGGGTACCGTCCAACCCGGCCATGTGATCGACAATTTCTCGCTGCCGTTGTATAGCGGTTACGAAGTGGAAGGTCAAAGCGAGATCCACCTCGAGGATCTGCGCGGCAGGGTGGTGGTCATCAATTTCTGGGCTTCCTGGTGTAAACCGTGTGAACAGGAAGCTGCCGACTTGCAGCAAGCCTGGACGGAATATGAGCCGAGCGGTGAGGTAGTCTTCCTCGGTGTGGATTATGTGGATACGGAACCCGAGGCGCGCGTCTATCTTAAGAAATTTGGCATCACATACGCCAACGGGCCCGACCTCGCCACGCGCATTTCGCAATACTTTCGGATCAAGGGTGTCCCGGAAACCTATTTTGTTGACCGGGACGGCGTCCTGCGTTACGTGCAGGTAGGTCCCTTCACCTCGATCGAACAGATCCGCGCCCAGATTGACCCGCTGCTCGAGCAGAGAGACTAACGATGGAACTGACCGCTATTTTCTTCTCCCTGGCTGTACTTACGCTGGTGGGTATCTACCTGTATGCTCCGTTCATGGAACGCCGGGCGCGCCGCGTCACACAGGAGGAGCATGAGGTGTCTGCTTTGATGGCGGAACGGGACCGGGTCATCAACTCCTTGCAGGAGCTTGACTTCGATTTCAAGTTGGGAAAAATCCCGGAAGAGGATTACCCCCTCCAGCGCTCGGCTTTGCTACAAAAGGGCGCCGAGATCCTTAAGAAACTCGATGCTCTCACCCCCCAGGCTGCTTCGGCGCAGGATACCGAGGCACGATTGGAGAGAGCCATTGCCGCGCGCCGTGCAGATGCCTCCGTCGCGCAGGTGAATGTCTCCGATGACGACCTCGAAGCAATGATCTCCGGCCGCCGCAAGAGACGTCGGGATAAGTCGGCCGGGTTCTGCCCGCGCTGCGGCAAACCTGTCCTGGTGACCGATCGTTTCTGTCCTTCCTGTGGGAAGTCGATGGGCTAAGCTGTCCATCTGAGGAACTTGATGAAATTTCGTTTTGCGGTTTTCGTTGCTCTTGCCTGGCTCGCATTCCTGCTGGCAGCCTGCAACTTCACCATGGCAGCGGATATTACGCCGCCTCCGGATTACGTCCCGCCTACGCCCGCCGCGCCTCTGGGTCCGCTCTACCCCGCACAGGCGCCGAGCACCCAGAACGGCGCGATGATCTTTGTCGAAAAGTGCGCGGCCTGTCACGGCGATACGGGTCTGGGCGATGGGGAACAGGGCATCCAATTGGGTGTCACGGTCCCGGCGTTCGGCTTACCGGAGATTGCGCGGCCGGCTTCCCTGGCTCAATGGTATACGGTGGTGACTCAGGGAAACATGGAGCGCTTCATGCCGCCCTTCGCAAGTCTGAGCGACCAGGAACGCTGGGATGTGGTTGCCTATGCCATGACGCTGCACATAACCGAAGCAGAGTTCGAACAGGGCAAGGAGCTCTTCGAGTCCAACTGCGCGACTTGCCCTGTTGAATTTTTCAGGGATCAGACACGCATGTCAGAGTTGAGTGAGGTCGAGCTGGCGCGCATCGTCCGGCAGGGGGACGATGAAATCCCGGCATTCGGCGTGAATATGACGGATGAGGAAGTGTGGGCTGTCGCGGCCTATTTGCGGTCGCTGTCCTTCGATACGGCCCCGGTGGTTTCTGCCCCTCAATCCACGGCGACTCCACGGCTCGCGGGGACAGCGGCCGGCACCGAACAAGCAGACCCGGTCAGTGAAGCGACCGAGGTGGCGCAAACCGGCTTCGGAGTCGTGAGCGGCATCGTCGAAAATAGGACGGGAGCGGAGCTGCCCCCGGATCTCACGGTTACCCTGCGCGGCTATGATCATGGCGCCGACCCTAGCCTGGGCGCCCAGGAGGTCTTCACCCGCGAAGCCAGTCTGGATTCAGACGGATCGTTTACGTTCAGCAATATCGAGATTCCAGCCAACCGCATCTTTGTGGCGGAAATCACCTATGATGGCGTGGATTTAAGATCTGACTTCGCCATCGTGAACGAGGGCGACACTGCGATAAGCCTGCCTCCTATCAACTTGTATAACAAAACGGAAGATACATCGCAGCTCGTTGTCGACGAAACCCGCATTTTCCTGGAATATGGAACAGACAGTGTGCAAATCTTTGAAGTTTATACCCTTCGGAATCCGGGCGATGAGATCGTCCTCGTGGAGCTGAATGAAGGCGGGGAGATCCCGTTCATGAAGCTGCCTGAGGGAGCCACGGGGGTCGGATATGAGCCGATGCAGGACAGTGAAACCTTCCAGCATACCGGCAATGGATTTGCCATCCCGCCGAGCGAAGGCTCCTATGGGATGATCGCGTTCGCATCCTTGCCAAAAGCCAGAGAGTTGGAGATCCGGCAGGAATTCGTATTGCCTGCCTCTTTGGTCACGGTCTTCGTCCCCGAGGGAGTTACCATCGAAACGGCGCGCTCGACCGATCTGGGGGTGAGAGCCATCCAGGATTTCAACTTTCAGATCTACGAACTCGGTCCCATGGATGCGGGTGAGCAGCTCGCGATCACCGTAGCGGGTACACCCAGCGATTCAGGCGCTGCCTCGTCTCCTACTCAAGCCGGTACCAATCAAAACCTTTTGATCGGCGCAGGGGCGTTGGGCGCTGCGCTGGTCCTGGCTGGCGCCTGGATGTATTTGCGCGATCGCAATCGGGCGGAGGAGGAAGCCGGTGAAGCCGAAGCGGATGAGTTCAAGTCCTCAGAAGAGGTCATCGATGCTATTATCGCGCTCGATGATCTGCACCGTGACCGTAAAATTTCAGAGGATGCCTACCAGAAGCGGCGGGCGGAATTAAAGGAAATTTTGAAGGAAAAGGTGTAAAACAGTAGAGGCACCCTATGCTGATTGGCAAAGATGTTTGCAGTCAATCTGAGATGGGCGCCGATGCGCAAATTGATCATGATCACCGTTAAGAAGCTCGTCAAGCGATTCGGGTTGAAGACTGTGCTGCGCGGCCTGGATTTTGAGGTCCAACCGGGTGAATTCGTCGCGCTGCTCGGTCCCAACGGGGCAGGAAAAACCACGTTCCTGCGAATCCTTGCATCTCTGTCGCGGCCATCTCTGGGCAAAGTGACGATTGCCGGATACCAGCTACCCAACCAGGCTGCCCAGGTTCGCGCCCGGCTTGGAGTGGTGTCGCATCTGCCCCTGCTATATGGCGATCTGACAGCGGAGGAAAACCTTCGCTTCTATGCCCGCATGTACAACCTCCCGGAGTCTGAAGTAAGGGTAACTGAAGTGCTGGAAATGGTCGGGCTCGAGACCCGCCGGCGTGACCTCGTCCGGACATTCTCGCGCGGCATGCAACAGAGACTCGCCATCGGGCGCGCCATTCTCCACGACCCGGACGTGGTGCTCTTCGATGAGCCGTACACCGGCCTGGACCAGGACGCGTCCTCCATGCTGGACGAGGTATTGAGAAATGTCGCGGTACAGGGTCGGACTGTTGTTATGACCTCACATGATCTGGCGCGTGCCGAAGACCTGGCAACACGGTTCGACATCCTGTCGCGCGGCGTGATCACTGCTTCTGCTTCGCGCAAGGAATTGAAGAAAACGAATCTGCTGGCATTTTACAAACAGGCACTGGCGGGCTAAGATGATCAATAAGGCTACAGAGATCCCATCCGTGCCTGTGGAGCGGACGTTGCCCAAGAGCAGTTTCATTGGAGCTGTCGCTGCTGTGGTCTGGAAGGACCTGCGAGCTGAATTCCGCTCACGGGAGCTTTTCTCGGCGATGCTCGTCTTTTCACTGCTGATCATCCTGATCTTCAACTTCGCCCTCGAGCTGGATGTCCGGACGCGGCAGTCGGTCACGGCGGGCGTGCTCTGGTCGACATTCGCGTTCGCCGGGACGCTGGGTCTCAACCGTTCCATGGCGATTGAAAAAGACCGGGGTTGTCTGGATGGACTATTGCTTGCACCGGTGGACCGCTCGGCCATCTACTTTGGCAAAGTGATCAGCAACCTGGTGTTCATGCTGATCGTGGAGATGATTGTCCTGCCGGTGTATAGCGTTCTCTATAGCGTCAATCTCTTCCAGCCCGGGCTAATCCTCGTGATCCTGCTGGGGTCGATAGGATATGCCGGGGTCGGCACGCTGCTTTCTGCCATGTCCGTGCAAACACGCACGCGCGATATCCTCCTCCCCATTCTCCTGTTTCCGGTTGTCATACCGGTTCTGCTGGCAGCGGTGAAAGCCAGCAATGGATTTCTCACAGGCGCAGAATGGTCCGAGATTCTTTTGCCGCTCAATCTTCTGATCGCGTATGATGTTATTTTTGTTGCCGTGGCATTCATGGTCTTTGATACGGTAGTGGAAGAATAGATTCGCCGGGCGCTCGTGCTCGATTACGAGAGAGCGCCGGCTACGAAAATAGTTTTCAGGAGCATCCATGCAACCGAAACCCTTAGCATTAAGAATTCTGGATATTGTTTCACTCCTTGTTTTGATCATCGCCGCCTACGCTGCGCTGACTGCGCCAACCGAGCGTGTGATGGGCGAAGTACAAAAAGTATTCTATTTCCATATCGGCACCGCCTGGACAGCACTGCTTGGCTTTATCCTGGCAGGTGTTTTCAGCATCGTCTATCTGGTCACTAAAGATCTGACATGGGACCGTCTGCAGGTTGCAGCGATCGAAGTGAGCCTCGTATTCTTCCTGATTACCATCGTGCTGGGCTCGATCTGGGCGCGGCCTGCCTGGAATACATGGTGGACCTGGGACCCGCGCCTGACAACAGCGGCGATTACAGAGCTGATCTACGTGGCATACTTTATGCTGCGCCAGGGCATCGACGACCCGGACAAGCGCGCCCGATTCGGCGCTGTGTATGCCCTGGTAGGCGCCATCAGTGCGCCGATCACCTTCTTTGCCATCCGCCTGTTCCGGACGATCCATCCCGTGGTAATCGGCGGCACCAACCCGGAGGCAGATGGTGGATTCAGCATGACTGCGGATATGCGCACAGCCTTCTTCTTTGCCCTGTTCGCCTTCACACTCATTTTCATTGACCTGTTCTGGAACCGGATTCGGCTGGGCGCCTTGCAGGATAAAGTGGAACAGCTAAAATTAAAAGTTAGCATGTAAACGGAGATTGAACATGTTCTTTCAGGAGACCACCCCCGATACGTCAGGCTACATGATCGCAGGATACATCGTTGCGTTTCTAATCATGGGGCTGTATGTGGCAAGCATTTATCTGCGCCAGCGCAACCTGAGTCGTGATATGACTACCCTGGAGGAGCTGGACGAACCTGCTCCTCCCGTACGCACAACGCCCGTGGCCCCATCTCCCCAGCCCTCCTTCCCCTCAGGCAACCATAAATCCGCGAAACCTGTAACCAAAAAAGCCGGAAAAAAATAGCCGTAACGAAAGAGAGTCCGCTATAATGGAAGCGGACTCATTCCTTGATGGGATTCAATCAGGTCTTCGGGACCGAGTGGGCGCCCCGGCTTTTCATGCTGAGCCTGCTTCTGGCGATTGCCGGAACTGTGATCGCGTCTGTGCCTCGCGCTGCCGCGCAAACGTCCGACCCATCCGGACCTGATCGATTTTCAGTCACGGTTGTCGATTACACCAAATATATCTGGTATATGTTCTATAACGGGGAAGACGATGTCGAGTGTAAGCTCGCGATCGACCACGAGGGATTGCCCACGCCGGGCGAAGTCTATATGGATTGTGGGGAAGATCTTTATGAAAAATGGGTCAATCAGAAACCATGTACAGCAATTGATGTGAATCGCTGCACGGGACTCTTTTTCCATCTCGTGGATACCAAGCCGGCGCAGAAAGAAATTTCCACCATCCTGCCTCCGCCGACCGTGCAGGTGACACTTGAAAACTGCGATCCAGTGTACACTGCCTATACCAGTATTTGCGCCTCCGAGCCGATCCTGGTGCTTACGGGCATTGAGCCTTTACCAGATTACCAGATCACAAGCATCGAAGGCTTATATGAGGGCCAGCCTTTCCTTTGCGATCCCATCTGCCGCCTGCAGCTGCCCGTGACCGATGAAGATGGCTATAACATCCAATTCTGGGCAAATTCCAGTTATGGGGATACCAGTGAAGTTTTTAATGCCCTGGTGCGAGTGGCGGTCACGGATGCAGGCGACCCCGATCGTTTCTTCTGGTATGCCGACGTGCTGAGCAGCCAGTGGACGGGAGTACCGGTTGCGAGCTGCGTGGAAGCCTGGGGGACGCTGCCGCCGGTGGGCGGCCCCCCGGAGTGGCTCAGCACACCACCTCAGAGTGAGGAGCTCGGCACAGACGTACCGTACACGTATCTTGCCGAACGGTTGATCCGCGCCGGAGCTGTCGATGTGAGCGCCTGTTCGTTCGGCGGCCTTCCGCCCGAGGGTGGCGTTTCCACGTGCGGTTTGGAGGCCGCCCGTGATGCGGTACGAGCCTGGCAAAATCAGTTCGATAGTGTGATCTTAAGTGTTGCCCTGGATACCGGGGTTCCCGCACACTTGCTCAAGAACATCTTCGCGATCGAAAGCCAGTTCTGGCCTGGCATCAGCAACCTCAACGATATTGGACTGGGACAACTGACGGAAAAAGGTGCGGATACGGCCCTGCTCTGGAACCCACCCTTCTTCCGCCAATTCTGTCCGCTGGTGATGGATTCCACAGAGTGCGGCCAGGGGTACCTGGGTCTGAGTGATGAGCAGCAAAAGTATTTGAGACTGGCACTGATCGACTCTGTCAATGCCACCTGTGAAACCTGTCCCCTGCAGATCGATCTGGAACGAGCGAATTTCAGCATCGGTGTTTTTGCCCATGCCATGCTTGCCAACTGCGAGCAGGCGGGACAGCTCGTCGAAAACGTGACCGGAAATGCCGCCGGCAATGCTGCATCCTATGAGGACCTGTGGAAGTTTACTCTTGTCAACTACAACGCAGGGCCCGGCTGCCTGGGGAGTGCACTGGATGCCACATCCGGCGCCGGTGAAGAGCTGACCTGGGAGAACGTCTATCCACGCCTGGAACCGGCCTGTCAGGGGGCGGTCAATTATGTGAACAGCATCAGTCAGAACCCATAAACTTTGGGCTGCCTTGAAAGCAGCCGAGGCATAACGTCCGCTCTGGTTTTCTGTGCTAAACTATTGGCATGATGTCACTTCGAGTGCACGTCGTAAAACAATTCCCACTCAATCGCAAAACATCAATTCAGCAATTTCAATTCATTGCCAGCCACTTGTTTCACATTCACCGGCAAAGGCTCATTGATTCCTGGAGGCACTGTGCTCACAGTTGTTGAAAAAATCCTGTTTGCGCTGGGGGTCGTCGTTTCCCTGTACCTCACGTACCGCGGTGTGCAGCGAATAATCCGTCATATTTCCGGCGGACAGGGTCGACCTGATTGGTCCCTCGTGGGGAAGCGACTGGGAGAAGTCATCGTCAAGTCGGTATTTTTCCAGCCTGTGTTCCGCACCCGCCCGCTCGTCAGCCTCCTGCACGCGTTCATCGGCTGGGGCTTGCTCGTATACCTCTTAATCAACCTCACCGATGTGATCTACGCTTACACAGGTTTTCGACTCTTGCATAACCTGGGTCGTTTTGGCGACGTCTACCGGCTGCTGGCAGACTTTTTTGGCGTGGCGATCATCGTCGGCATGGCGTCGCTTGCCTTCCGCCGTTATGTCCTTCGACCGCATCACTTATCCACCCGGCAAAGCACACTGCTCGACCCCAAGGCGCGCCTCGGTATCCCGCGCGATTCAGCGCTCGTCACCACAACTTTCTTTACACACAACCTGATGCGAATGCTCGGAGAGTCTTTTCACCTGGCAATCCGGGGCCAGACGGATCCCTGGCAGCCATTTATTTCTCGGGCTGCCAGCGCATGGTCCGGGCTGGATATGAACACACTGGTGATCGCGGAACATGCGGCGTTCTGGTTATCTATCGGAGCAGTCGTTGCCTTTCTGCCGTACTTCCCGTATTCAAAACATATCCACCTGTTCCTGGCTCCCATTAACTTCGCACTGAAGCCCGAACGACGGTCCATGGGCGAGCTGAATTACATCAACCTCGACGATCAGTCCATCGAGCAATTCGGTGCGGCAACAATGAAGGATCTGGGCTGGGAACAGATCATGGATGCGTATGCCTGCATTATGTGTTTCCGCTGCCAGGAGGCTTGTCCGGCGTACGCGACCGGGAAGGTGCTCTCTCCCGCCGCGCTGGAAGTCAATAAGCGCTATCATCTGAACTATGACGGAAGCATGGATGTCCCAATGCTCAACTTGATCTCCGAAGAAGCCGTCTGGGCATGTACATCTTGCGGCGCATGCGTGGATATCTGTCCGGTGGGCAACGAGCCAATGCGCGACATTCTGCAAATCCGCCGGAACCTGACGCTCATGGAGAACCGGTTCCCGAAGCAGCTCGAGACTGCCTTCCGGGGCATGGAGCGCAATGCCAACCCGTGGAATGTGTCCCAGGCAGAGCGGATGAAATGGGCGCAGGGATTGGACGTGCCGACCATCGAGCAGAATCCCGAGCCGGATATTCTGTGGTGGGTGGGATGCGCCCCCGCTACCGACTCGCGCGCCCAGAAAACTGCCCAGGCATTCGCCCGGATCCTGAACGCTGCGGGCGTAAACTATGCTGTGCTCGGACAGAACGAACAATGCAACGGGGATTCCGCCCGCCGCGCTGGCCGGGAAGACATCTTCTTCGGACTGGCGTCTGCCAATGTGGAAATCCTAAATGAAGTGAATCCCAAACGAATCGTGACAACCTGCCCGCACTGTTTGCATACCATCAAAAACGAATACCCGGCATTCGGCGGGAACTATACGGTGATCCATCACACGCACCTGATCAACGAGCTGGTTGGCGCAGGCAAGATCCAGTTATCCGTGGACAGCGAGAAGTACACAGTGACATTCCACGATCCGTGCTATCTGGGACGGCACAACGGGATCCTGGAGGCCCCGCGTGAGACGCTAAACGCAACCGGCGTGACCATCATTGAAATGCCGCGCAGTGGACGCAAATCTTTCTGCTGTGGCGCGGGCGGCGCGCAGATGTGGAAGGAAGAGGAGCCCGGCACGATGCGCGTCAGTGAAGCACGCTTCAAAGAGGCGAGAGAGACCGGTGCCGGCGCCGTCGCCGTGGGCTGCCCGTTCTGTATGACAATGCTGAGCGATGCTTCGAGAGCGGAAGGCAGCACAATCCAGGTCAAGGATGTGGCCGAGCTGGTTGCTGAGAGAATCAAGACGAAGGCAAACCCATGATCGATTTTGGAACTCCATTCGGCCGCGCGCTGGAACGCCAGCTTGAAAATCAATACGTAATCTGGCTGACGACGATTGATTCCAGCCTCACGCCTCAGCCGCGTCCGGTGTGGTTTATCTGGCAGGATGGTTCGTTTTTGATCTTCAGTCAGGCGAAGGCTCACAAAGTCAGACACATTGCAAAACAGCCGCACGTGGCCCTGCACTTCAACACGGACGAAAAGGGTGACAAACACGTCATGATCTTTACGGGCGAAGCCGTGGTCGATAATTCTGTTCCGCCTGCGCATGCGATCCCTGCCTACCTGAGGAAATATAAAGATGGGATTCATGCTCTTGGATCAACGCCCGAAGAATTCAGCCGCGAGTACTCCGTCGCGATTAAAGTTCATCCCACAGAAGTGCGTGGTTGGGAGTAAAATAGCTCCCCAGCCAGAGGAGGTTGATATGAGAGATAAGATTCGCACGCTTCATCCCGAAAAGAAGCAGGGCGTCAATATCAGCAAAGAAAAATATGATGTCATTCGCAATGCCATCCTGTGTGTATTGAGCTCCCATAAAGAAATCACGTTCATGAATTTATCGCGAGCTGTGGAAAAAGAGATCAATGGAAACTTCGATGGATCGGTGACCTGGTATGTGACAACCGTCAAGCTGGACATGGAGGCGCGCGGTGAGATCAAGCGAGTTCCAAGTTCGAGGCCGCAGCTGGTAAAACTGGCATAATGACTGCAAGAACCAAGAACGCAGAAGAGACCAGGCCTGTTGGCCTGGTCTCTTCTGCGTTGCACTCGCGCTCATCGCTCTACGATCGAAGCGTATAATGTCCGGAGGAGACAGAAAATGCTCATCGTCCATGTTCATGTCCATGTCAAGTCAGAGTTTGTCGACGCGTTCAAACAGGCAACGATTGAAAGTGCCGATCAGAGCGTGAAAGAACCGGGAGTCGCGCGCTTTGATGTGATCCAGCAGATAGATGACCCGACCAGATTCGTTTTGGTCGAAATCTATCGAACGCCGGGAGCTCCGGGCGCACATAAGGATACAGCGCATTACAAGCGCTGGAGCAACACAGTCATGGAAATGATGGCGGAACCACGCCAGAGCGTCAAATACACCAGCACCTTCCCTAAGGATGCCAGCTGGTAGACGGACTCAATATTTCCGGAGATTGAAGTGTCGAAGGGATTTGTCAGAAGCCTGGAGGTTTTGGCCTGCCATGGATCGCCCCCTACCAGCCTTTGAATTCGCCACAGCCAACCGGATCATTTTTGGCACCGGTAAACTCAATGAACTGGGGAGATATATTGAGAGGGCTTCCAAGCGTATTCTCCTGGTCAGGGGACGCTCAGCCGATGCCATCCCGCGCCTGCGAGAGATTCTCGTCGCAACACAGATCCCGTTTGCAGAGTTTGAAATCCACGCGGAACCCACGGTCGATATTGTGCGCCAGGGAATGGAAGCCGCGCGCGGCTGTGACATGGTCATCGGACTCGGAGGCGGCAGCGCACTCGATGCAGGGAAGGCGATTGCCGCACTTGTGACCAATCCCGGTGATATCTTCGATTATCTGGAAGTAATCGGCCAGGGAAAACCTCTCATCAATTCCCCCCTTCCCTATATTGCAATTCCCACTACTGCAGGCACGGGCGCAGAGGTGACGCGCAATGCTGTACTCGAATCAAGTGAGCATCGCGTCAAAATCAGTCTGCGCAGCCCGCTGATGCTGCCGCGCCTGGCTCTGGTGGACCCGGAGTTGACCTATACACTGCCGCCTCCGGTCACGGCCACCTCAGGGCTGGACGCGCTCACACAGCTGATCGAGCCATTTGTCTCCGTCAAGGCAAATCCGATGACAGATGCCATCTGCCGGGAAGGTCTCCGGTATGCGGCGCGGTCACTTCGTCGAGTCTATGAAAACGGCGCCGACAAAGAAGCTCGTGCAGACATGGCTCTGGCAAGTCTCCTCGGCGGCTTGGCCCTGGCGAACGCAGCCCTGGGCGCCGTCCACGGGTTTGCCGGTCCGCTGGGAGGAATGCTGCACGCCCCGCACGGAGCCCTGTGCGCGCGTTTCTTGCCACTGGTTATGGAAGCGAATATCGAGGCGTTGAATGCACGCCAGCCGGATCATCCTGCGCTCAAGCGCTATACTGAGCTCGCTCAGATCCTAACCGGTGAAAAGGGAGCAGTTGCGCTCGATGGCGCCACATGGGTGAGCCAACGGGTACACGAATTACAAATCCCCCGGCTCTCCGCGTACGGGCTGGAACCGGGGGATTTCGCTTTGCGGCAGGCTGTCCAGAAAACACAACAGGCAAATAGCTTTAAGGGGAACCCGATTGTCCTGGACGAAGAAGAGCTGATGGCAATCTTGGAGCGCGCACTCTAACTACCGGATCGGATTGGCAGAGGCAGTCGCTGTCTTGAGGGCGGAGCGGATCATGAGAAATTCTGTGATGTTCTCGGAGTTAACAAGTCCCACGAAACGCCCACCGTGCACAACGGGCAGTGTCTTTGCGCCGGATTCCTGCATGCGTATGAGCACAGCCTCGACCATCTCATGCGAGTCGACGCTGGGCACATTGCTGCGCATGACTTCGACGACAGGCACGCTCTGACCTCTTTCCGAAAGCGCCTTGATGAAGGTATCCCGCTCCAGGACGCCGACCACTGTTCCATTCGCGTCCACCACCGGGAAATCGTGTTGTGAGCCGGCCAGGAGCAACCCCACAACCTGAGCCAGGGTATCGCGCGGCGAGAGCGTCTTAAAGTCAGTGAGCATCGCGCGGGTCACAGGAATGCCGCTGAGGGAATTCCTCATCGTCACCATGCTGGCTTCCTGTGAGGCGCCAATCCACACGAAAAAGGCAATGAAGAGCAGGAAGGGGTTGCCGAACAAACCCGCCAGGCCGAAGAGGAAAGCCATCCCTTGCCCGATGCTCGCCGCCACCTGGGTTGCCCGCACATAATCCATACGCATGGCGAGCAGTGCCCGTAATACCCTCCCGCCGTCCATGGGAAACGCCGGCAAGAGATTAAAGATCACAAGCGTGATATTGACGACCATCAGGCGCATAAGAAACGAGCCGGAGACCACGCTCAGGTTGGTCATATCCGCCAACCCTCCGGTGAGGTAGAGATATAAGAAGATGACTGCCGCGATCACCACATTGACCGCAGGCCCCATTAAAGCCACCCAGAGCTCTTCGATCGGTTTATCGGGCATACGCTCCAGGCGTGCAACACCGCCGATCGGGTAAAGTGTGATGTCACGAGTCTTAATGCCATATTTGCGCGCAGTCAGGGCATGCCCGTACTCATGCAGAACCACGCTCAGAAAGAGGGCCAGGATGAAAAGAATGCCTTCGATGACCTTTGCAATGGTCCCGAACTGGAGCCAGTGACTGTAACCAATCCAACCGATCAAAAGCAAAAAGGTGGCGTGGATGAACACATCGATCCCAGCAAACGTTCCTAACTTCCATTGCCATCTCATAGTTCAACTCCTTCCAATCATTTAGGCATTGTACATAAGATTCATTAGAAAAATGTATTAAATGTCCGCACCTAGCCTGCCTACCCCGTTGTGCGAAAAAATTGCCTGTCCTTCGACAGGCAATACCGAGCAGGATTTGTTACTTGATCACGCCCAGCTTTTTCCCGGCTTCCCCGATGACATCCATGGCTCGCTCGATCTCGCTGGGGTCGTGCGCCGCGGTAACCGTGGCCCGCAGGCGGGCTAGTCCTTCTGGAACGGCGGGTGAAACGACCGGCAGTACAAACACGTCGTTGTACTGGGCCTCGCGTGTCATCGCGAAAGCGGTTTCATCATTCCCACACAGCACCGGGACGATCGCCGTCTCGGTCAGCATGGTGTCGAAACCCATGCCTTTCAGACCACCGATGAATTGTTTCGTATTCTGATTGAGGCGCTCGACCCGCCAGGGCTCGTCCAGAATGACCTTGAATGCTTCGTTTGCCGCCGCCGCCTGCGCAGGCGGGAGCGCCGCAGAGAAGATATAAGCCCGGCTGGCATGGCGCAAATAGGTAATGATCTCCTTATTCGCCGCGACGTAGCCGCCCACAGAGGGTATAGTTTTGCTTAACGTACCCATTTTTATATCGATCACATCGCCGAGACCATAGTACTCTTCGATGCCAGTCCCTTTCTCACCGAGCACACCGACCGAATGCGCCTCGTCGATCATCAGCCAGGCATTGTACTGCTTGCACAGTTCCAGCATTTTCGGAAGATCGATGATATCGCCATCCATGCTGAAGACCGAGTCGGCGATGACGAGCTTGGCCACGTCGGAGGGCGCGTTCCGCAACAGACCTTCCAGATGGACCATGTCGTTGTGGCGAAAGCGCCTGAACTCCGCGCCTGACATCAGGCAACCATCCACGATGGAGGCATGATTCAACTTGTCGGAAAAAATGTAATCGCCGCGTCCCATCAAGGTGGAGATGACCGTCAGGTTTGTAGCGTAGCCCGAGGTATAGGTGATGGCTGCCTCGGTATGCTTGAAGCCGGCGATAGTCTCTTCGAGCTCGTCATGGATGGTCAGGCTACCCGCCAGTGTGCGCACGCCGTTCGTTCCTGTCCCAAATCTGTCGATGGCTCGCTTGGCAGCCTCGTTGATCCGCGGATGTCCCACCAACCCGAGATAACTGTAGGAGGCGTACATACCCATGACACGCCCTCGCACACGTACTTTGGAGTCCCCCAGCATTTCCTCCACAGCCTGGTTATAAAAATAAAGATCGTTCTCTTTAAGACCAGAAATGCGATCAGTCATGGCTCTGATACGGCGCGTGACGGCATCGTTTGTGTTGTGTAAATCCATGGACTGCCTCCAGAAAAGAATGACGCAAGTGTAGTCGAGGGCTGCGGGATTGTCTAGCGGGCACGAACCCG